>NZ_DATLKJ010000186.1:0-6634 GCF_035538455.1 Chitinophaga sp. | reverse complement strand
AGATTCACCATGTTTTATTATCTTAACATGATGAATCGTTTACTACTGATATGCCTGCTGGTATGTGGTCTTACTACAACCACCCGGGCACAATATTCCACAAACATTATCACGGGTGCAGCTCAGATTTCCCGCTACCTGCCGTTGCTGAAAAACAAGCGGGTGGCATTACTTGTAAACCAGACTGCTACTATCGGCCAGACGCATCTGGTAGATTCGTTATTGAAACTCGGTGTTAATATCCGTAAGATATTCAGTCCCGAACATGGTTTCCGTGGCAATGCCGATGCAGGTGAGAAAGTAAGCAACAGCACCGATGAAAGCACCGGCCTGCCGGTAGTATCGCTCTATGGCCAGCACCGCAAAGCCGATGCAGCCGATCTTGCAGATGTAGATATACTGATCTTCGACATTCAGGATGTAGGCGTCCGCTTCTATACTTACATCTCTTCCCTGCAGGAACTGATGGAGGCCGCGGCAGAAAATCACAAACCGCTTATCATACTCGACAGGCCTAATCCTAACGGTGATTACGTGGATGGGCCCATTCTGGATACCGCCTTCCGTTCCTTCGTTGGCATGCAGCCCGTTCCGGTAGTACATGGTATGACAGTGGGAGAATATGCGCAGATGCTGAATGGAGAACACTGGCTGGCTAAAAAACAAGTATGTAATGTGACTATAATTACCTGTAAAAACTATACGCACCAAACCTTCTATAGCCTGCCGGTACGGCCTTCACCGAACCTTCCGAACATGCCCGCTGTGTTGTTGTATCCGTCACTTTGCTTTTTTGAGGGCACTAACGTAAGCCTGGGGCGTGGTACAGACAAACCTTTCCAGATATTCGGTGCACCTGGTTTTCCCAAACAGGGCTATTCCTTCACGCCCGAAAGCGTACCAGGAGCCAAGAATCCGCCATTAAAAGATCAGCTGTGCTACGGCTTCGATCTCAGCAATGCGCCGGAAGCGGCCCCCGCTAAGAACCGCAGGCTGGAAATAAAATGGCTGCTGGAAGCATATCGCCTGTATCCTGCCAAAGACAAATTCTTCAATAACTTCTTCAATAAGCTTGCGGGCAATGCAGAACTGCAACAACAGATCAGGAAAGGGCTCACGGAAAAAGAGATCCGCAAAAGCTGGGAACCGGGACTGGCAAAGTTTAAAGCCATCCGCGCAAAGTACCTGATTTATTGATTGATTTTTTTATTTAGATATGTCGCTATTTGAAATGCAGCGGAGAATGGTATTTTATAACTAGTAACTAGCAAAACACTACCTCCGCGGCATTTCAAATAACTACATACCTAAATCTCTAAATAAAAAAATAATTTTGCTCCCTATGAATAAAGACCTTCGTATAGTATTTATGGGAACACCCGACTTTGCGGTGGCATCCCTCGACATACTGGTGCAAAACGGATTCAATATCGTGGGAGTAATCACCGCACCAGATAAGCCCGCAGGCAGAGGATTACAGTTACAGGAGAGCGCCGTAAAGAAATATGCAGTCAGCAAAGGACTGCACATCTTACAACCGGAAAAATTGAAAAACCCCGCTTTCATCGAAGAACTTAAAGCGCTGAAAGCAAATCTGCAGGTTGTGGTTGCATTCCGCATGCTACCGGAAATGGTTTGGAACATGCCGTCCGAAGGCACTATCAATGTACATGCTTCCCTCCTTCCCGATTACAGGGGCGCCGCTCCTATTAACTGGGCTATCATCAATGGTGAAAAAGAATCCGGCGCCACCACTTTCAAACTGCAACATGAAATTGATACCGGTGATATTTTATTACAGGATAAAGTAACAATCCGTGAAGATGAAACAGCCGGCGAACTGCACGACGAACTAATGGAAACCGGCGCCAGATTACTACTGAAGACAGTACAGGCGATTGCTTCCGGTGAAGCCAAAGAAACACCGCAAAAACATATTAACGCGGCAGATATCAGACATGCTCCCAAAATATTCAAAGAGACCTGTAAGATCAACTGGGAAGAGCCGCTTGATAATATCTACAATCTGGTGCGCGGGCTTAGCCCTTATCCTGCTGCCTGGACTGAGTTTCAGGGTAAGCAGCTTAAAATTTACAAAGCGCACAAGCAACATACGGCTCCTTCAAAGGTGCCTGGTGAATTTGAAACAGATCAAAAGACTTTCATAAAGATTGCCGCGCCGGATGGCTACCTGATCCTCGATGAGATACAACTGGAAGGAAAGAAGAAGATGGATATTGAGACTTTCCTGAGGGGATATAGATTTATCTGATGATTTTTTTAGATAGTTATGTAGTTATTTAGTTCCTGAAAAGAGATTCCTTGCAAAACATAAATAGCTACATAACTACATAGAAAAAAATACTAATTATTATCGTAGCTAAGTTCGCAATAGAAGCGGTTTTCATTGCTACCCAAAGCCTGCATAGCACTGTCACTCAGCTTAATGATCAATCCTGCATTAGATTTCATCTGTGGAATCACATCCAGTACTTTTGCGTAAATAGCTTTACCATTCAGCGGATTTGTAACCTTGATGATGGTACCACGTGGGGCTGTGTTGTGCAACGCGTAATATTTGCCAACTGCGTTACTCTTGAACCAGGTACCGGGTCCTTTCTCTGTAGCAACTTTTTTGCCACCGTTAGTCTGCTGTTCGTAGAGCTCTTCAAAATCAGCGCTGGCGTTCACTACAGCGGGTTTTGATGTTGCCGGAGGTGGAGGAGCAACAACGGGCGCCGGAGACTCGGTGTTCTGGTGAGGCTCAGACTCTTTATGTACCGGCTCTTTCTTCACTGTTTCTACAGGGGGCGCCGGACGGGGTTCCTCTGCAGCAGGTTTAGGATCTTCCTTCGCTACTGGTGGAGGTGGAGGTACAGCCGCACCGCCGTTGCCTTTCAGGTATCCTACAATAACATAGCTTCCCTTTTTCAGACCATCACCCTGGAAACTGTTCCACTGACGGATATTATCAAGTGGCACTTTATTATAGTTAACGCTGACGCGGTATAAAGTTTCTTTTTCAGCAACCTTGTGATATACCGGCTTACCTGATGCATCCGCTTTCTGAAGAAAGTTGGCGGAGGTAAGCGGAATATGCAGGGAATGGCCCAGTTGTAAGCCCTGGTCCATGGTAATCTTATTGGCGGCAGCTATCTCTTTCGGGGAGATACCATATGCACGACCCAGGCTGTAAAAATTTTCACCTTTTGCTACGGTGTGGGTTATGTAAAGAGCCGGTGAGGTCCCCTGTACCTGCAGTGTGTCCTGCGCATTTACCACTCCTGCACTTAGTCCAAACAAGGCAATTGATAGAATCGTTTTTACCATACTAACTCTTTTAAATGTTGATCTTTTGATGTTCGACATTCAGATCCGCTCTGATCAAAAAAATCTGAAAGATACATTCTTTACTTTTTCGGGCAACGAATATATGCGTTAAAATTGACAATTTAATTTAATAAACAAACGTAAAAACAAACGTTTTGTTGTTGTACAACATCCCCCTTGCATATTGCTCAAACACCTGTCTATATTGCATTTCACAACAACCGGTTCAGGGTACAAATAGCTTCCGGCATTATTCAATACCGGATATATCTTTCAGTATACGGAGTTCTTTCGGATAGTAGTTATTCATACGATTGGGCAGCAGCTTGGCCCATCCAAGGTTCATATCCTGATAGCGCATCAACGCCCACCCTCTCACATCGGTAGTTATTCCCGGATCTTCCTTCTTTAGGTATAACAGTGCCTCTTTCAGGCTAAGTGATATTGCCGGTATATTATCCGATACCACCATGCTTACCGCCAGCTGATGATCTGGGATCAGCTCTTTGGGGCCTGGCTGCCCTGCTTTCACTCCCGCTTTGCGAATATACAACTGTTGCTGTAACAATGTAATTTCCTTTGCCAGCATAGGTGGTAAAATAAGTATATCCTCCTGGTGAGGCAGGTAACTATAGTCTGATGAAGGTTTCAGCCAGGTCAACAATTTGTCGCGGTCTTTTGCTGACAATACCGGCATACGCTGCTCCTTCCATTTACGTGGCGCCTCTCCGCTCCTCTTGCGGAAACAGGCAATGAAGAATCCTTCTCCCTTCAGCTTATCCGGGTAAAAGCGGTAACCGGTACATTTTCGTTTATCCGTAAGCGTTGTAATAATATTCCATTCTTCCGGAATATCCAGCGTGATGTTATCCAGCTCAAAATGCCCTGCCAGCCAATCGAGTATAGCTTCGTCCTCTTCAGCAGAAAACGAGCAGGTAGAATATATCAACACACCGTCTTCTTTCAGTGCCGGCAGTACATCTGCCAGAATCCGCTGCTGACGTTGACTACAGAGGGTCACATTTTCCGGCGACCATTCCGTCACCAGTTCAGGATCGCGACGGAAAAGACCGGAACCGGAGCAGGGCGCATCGATCACCACCAGATCAAAGTACCCGGGAAGACCGGCAAAATCACGTGGATCATTGTTGCTCACCACTACGTTAGCAGCCCCCCAGCGGGTGATGTTATCCGCCAGTAACGCGGCCCTCGCCTTAATCACTTCATTGGCCACCAGCATACTGTCTACACTAATCAACGACTGCAATAACGTGGATTTACCGCCAGGAGCAGCACAGAGATCCAGCACCTTCAACTGGGCAGAGAGGTCAACAGTTGACCGTACCGCATGCTCCAGGAACATCGAAGATGCTTCCTGCACGTAATAAGCGCCGGCATGAAAATATGGGTCGAGTGTAAAGGAAGGTCTTTCCGGAAGGTAATACCCGTTATGATTCCAGGGCACCTTAGCTGCCCCTGCGGGCGACAATGCCTGTAATACAGTCTGCTGCTGCGCTGCTGTAGCTAATTTAAGTGGATTTAACCGCAAGGACGTGATCTTTTCTGCGGCTGCATGCACTGCTTCAAATGAGGTACGGTTAAAACCGGGTAATCCTTCCAAAGATGCGATCAGTGCTGCTGGTAATTGATTTGACAATATCTCTTTTTCCGCAAAAATAGATGAAAAAGCAACAACTCAATTATACCTGTTTTATTTCAGTTAAAAGCTGCTGCAACACCTGCTTGGCATCGCCAAACAGCATGGATGTTTTGGGCTGGAAGAACAGGTCGTTCTCAATACCTGCATAACCGGGTTTCATACTGCGCTTATTAACAATCACAACTTTGGCATTCTCTACTTCCAGTATAGGCATGCCGTATATAGGACTGGCAGGATCATTTTTTGCGGCAGGATTCACCACATCATTGGCGCCAAGTATCAGCACGGCATCTGTAGTGGGTAGTTCTGCATTGGCGTCTTCCATCTCCAGCAGTTTTTCGTAAGGCACATCCGCTTCAGCCAGCAATACGTTCATGTGTCCCGGCATGCGGCCAGCTACAGGATGGATGGCATACTTTACCTCCACCCCTTTTTCTTCGAGCAGTTTCTCCAACTCATGACAGGCATGCTGGGCCTGTGCCACAGCCAGACCATATCCCGGTACGATCATCACTTTATTGGCGTAGGCAAGCACTACGGCTGCATCCGATAGAGAGATCTCTTTATAAGCTCCCTGCTCCTTACCTGCACCGCCGGCGGCCGTTCCGCCACCAAAAGAGCCAATCAGCACATTCTTCAGCGAACGGTTCATGGCCTTACACATCAGGATGGTGAGAATAGTACCTGCAGAGCCTACAAGGATACCTCCAGTAAGCATTACAGGGTTGTTGTAAAGGAAACCGCCACAGGCCGCGGCCACACCGGTAAAGGAGTTGAGCAGTGAGATCACCACGGGCATATCAGCCCCCCCAATCGGCAATACGAACAGGATGCCATAAACCAGTGAAAGCGCCAGCACCAGGTAAAATAACAGTATTGGTAGGGTAAGCGCCGCGTTTTCATATTCACGTGCCCCCTCCATTTTACCGTTGATGATACAGATTTGTATCACTGCCCCTATCAGCAATGCAGCCAGTACCACGAGGTTAACGATATGTTGCCCTTTGAAAGAATAGTCTTTGATCTTTCCGTTCAGCTTACCCCAGGCTATTACACTACCGGCGAAAGAAACTGAACCAATGATCAGCCCCAGCAATATAATCAGCAGACTGCCCCGCACATCAACAATGCTATCAAACAAATGTTGCCCGCCGGTTTCGCCATTGACACGGCGTTGCAGGAGCTCACCCAGTTTTGCAATAATGTCGGTGTTGGCAATCTCAGAGAGGCCATAGGTATGTATCAGATGGTTGAATTCCACTATAGAGATAAGTGCAGCGCAAGCTCCCCCCATACCGTTGAACATGCTGACCATTTCGGGCATAGCGGTCATCTTCACTTTTCTGGCAGATACTACACCTATAACCCCACCGATAACAAGACCTGCAAAGATCCAACCGTAGTTGTGGAGCCGTTGTCCGTTTGTCTGGTATAGGAAGATGGTGCCGAAGATAGCGAGTGTCATGCCCGCAGCCGCTACCAGATTGCCTTTACGGGCGGTATCCGGTTTGCTGAGCATTTTCAGACCGAGAATAAAAGTAACAGAGCCGATCAGGTAGATTAAAGATAATATGCTGGAGGACATTGCATTGAGCTTTTAACTGTGAGCAGAGAATTTTCGTATTTTGGGATTTTGAGATTGGG
>NZ_DATLKJ010000185.1:0-5804 GCF_035538455.1 Chitinophaga sp. | reverse complement strand
CAAAGATATACTACATAGGATAGCCGATCACCCTATCAATAGAATAGAAGAACTCCTTCCTCATCGTTACAAACTTGGAAAATAACCTTGGTCATACGATCTCACTGAATTTTGCAAGACGTATTTAGCCGTGGGCTTACGTTGAAGACTCCTTATATTTCTACTAGCACATTTCATGGTTTATTATGCATTCTTTGCATCATGGACACTTACCAGCTTCAAATAGTAAACGACGACTTATTGCAGCAATTCAGGGATAAAGTTGATGCAAAGGCGCTTGCCACCGCCTTTTCTGCATTGGAAGACGCCGAATTATCCAATGCGGATTTCAGTTTTTATACATCGGTTGCATCTGTTTATTCCAGTAAAATTGAAGGAGAACCTATCGAATTAGATTCCTATATAAAACATAAAAGATTTGGCATTGAACTCCAGCCAGACTATACGAAGAAAATTGATGATTTATATCTTGCCTATCAATTTGCCAAAGACCACGTACCTACCAGGGAAAATATTCCAAAAGTACATAGCATCTTAGCTAAGCATATTGTTTCCCAAAACTGGCACGGGCGCTTTAGAAATCAGAATATGTATGTAACCGCTGATGATGGTAGAATTGAGTATGTAGCTGCTTCCCCATTTATAGTGAATACCGAAATGGAAAAGCTATATAATGATATTGAAATACTACTGAAACAACAATTGGATATACAGGAAGCCTTTTATTTCGCCAGCATGATCCATCTTATTTTTGTTAAAATACATCCCTGGAATGACGGCAATGGCCGAAGTGGCAGGTTGCTGGAAAAATGGTTTCTTGCACAACATTTAGGGCCTAAAGCATGGTTTATACAATCTGAAAAATATTATTACTTACATCATCAGGAATATTATAACAATATAAGGTTGCTTGAGCTGGAATATGATATACTGGATTACAGTGCAGCCTTGCCTTTTACCATGATGCTAAGTAAGGGCTTGTTGGATTCTGGCAAACAAAGATAGTCAGTTAGCTCTCTGGCTTCCCACATCCTGGTGGTAGAACTGGTAGACACGCGGGACTTAAAATTCCGTTCGCAGCAATGCGAGTGTGGGTTGTGGTCTTAAAAAGTGGTATAAGTTGACATCCCTGGGGAAACAAATATCTCGATATTTCCTGGTGAACTAAAGGTTCCATTATTATCCAAAACAAACACATGAGTCCTGGATACATTCACCTCTTACCTTTCCTTTGAATATACATAGGTAGTTGCAGATTTCATTACCTCCTGGTAATGTACAAATCGAGGCTAACCTTTTCATACCTCCGGTAACATTTTTCAATTCACTTTTAGTAAGGACTTTGCCTAATAATTCATAATGTTTCACGATTTTATTATTTTAATGATTATTTAATACAAAAGCCAGGCTAACGAATTCCAGGAAAGTTGTACAGATAGTAATGGCCAGCGTAGAAAATGCAAATTAGGATATGTTACTGCCATGAATTTTCTTGTATTTCATTGTTTACATATCAGTGTCAAAATATTTACGAAGTAGATTAATCCCACATTCCCTAATGGTTTCGATTAACTTCACTTTGTAAAATTGTTAATCATTTGAATCTCCCAATAACCAATTAGTATGCATGAACAGCTAACTAAATTTATTACAGACAGGGTTCAACTGAGTGAAGCCGACTTGCAGAAAGTGCTTTCCTGTTTTAACCTACTGAAAGCAAAAAAGAATGAGCTGGTAGGAAGAACAGGAGAACCGTCGAGGCGTATGTTTTTCGTAAACAAAGGATGCTTACGGGTGTATTATATAAAACCCGACGGAAGAGAGGCTACACGCCGGTTTGCTTTCGAAAACTCCTGCTCTACTTCCCTCACATCTTTTATCGATGGTACATTGCTTAAAGAAGATACACAAGCTATTGAGCAATCGGAATTGCTGTACATTCACCGCGAAGATTTTTACTCACTGCTGAACACAGTTCCTGGTTGGGAAATATTTTATCGCGGTTTTCTTGAATATGCCTATAAAACCAATACCAGGAGACTGGAAGATTTTATTACACTAAATCCACGGGAGCGCTATCAATTGCTGCTGAAAGAAAACCCGGAGATGGTGCTCCGCTTACCTAATAAGTTGGTAGCAAACTATCTCAATATTACCCAGGAGGCACTCAGCAGAATAAAATCAGGAACATGATTATTTGATCAGGATCAATAATATAAATATTGCATAGCTGGACTTTTGCAGTACAATTCAAACAGCTATGCGTATTATAACATTAGAAGAACACATCGCCTTACCTGAGTTTTCACATGAGATACAGCAATGGCCTTTGCCTGAGCAGGCAATGGAGAAACTTGCTGACATCAGTGACATCCGCCTAAAATCAATGGACGATAACGGCATTGATATGCAGGTATTATCTGTAGTGGGCAGAGGCGCAGAAAGCTTACCGCCCCGGGAAGCCCTGCAATTTGCCACCAGGTACAATGACATCCTTGCCGCAAGAACTGCCACCCACCCTACCCGGTTTAAAGCGTTTGCACATCTACCGATGTCTTCTCCGGAGGCAGCGGCCAATGAGTTGGAAAGAGCAAAAGAGGAACATCATTTCTGTGGCGCCCTGATCAACGGGCTTACAAATGGTAAGTTCCTGGACCTCCCGGAGTTCAGGCCATTACTGCAAAAAGCGGAACAATTACAAATGCCCCTTTACCTGCATCCCGGCCTGCCACCTGAAACTGTGACTGAATCCTATTACAAAGATCTGCCGGGATCAACAGGTGTGATGCTTGCCTGCGGCGGTTGGGGATGGCATGCTGAAACAGCCTTACAGGTACTACGTCTGATTATCACCGGAACTTTAGACCGGTATCCCCGGTTAAAGATCATCATTGGCCATATGGGAGAAATGATACCTATGATGATGTCCCGGCTGGATGAAAAATTCGATGTTACCAGTACAGGGTATCACCAGCGTTCAGTCAGTCAAACCCTGCGCGATCAGGTACACATTACTACCAGCGGAATTTTTACTTTACCTCCGCTAATGACCGCGTTGGGAACTTTTGGTATCGATAATATTATGTTCTCTGTAGACTATCCTTTCAGCACAAACGAAGCAGGGAAACAACTGTTAGAAAGCATTCCGCTCCCTACTGAAGAAGTAGCGAAGATCGCAAGCGGAAACGCGGAAAGATTGCTGGGTCTGCAAGATTAATCAGATGCAAGAATATCAGTACACTGAAAATGCCTAAAGGCATCGCAGGAGCGATGCCTTTTTGTTTGTATGCAGGATGACCGGCTTATTGCAGAAAATCGCCGTCAATTATCAACAACTTAACCCCTGATTCCGTACTGGACCGATGATTACTAAGGTCATCAGAAACCACATAGGTCATACCCTGGTACAATACATACTGTTCACCATTATCCAATTCACTGACAAAACTGCCCTCCAGGCAATGAACAATATGCCCCTTTTTACACCAGTGGTCAGCGAGGTATCCGGGAGAATAGGTAACAATGCGTATTCGTAAACCAGGCAATTGAAGCGTTTGCCATAATGCAGTGCCTGTAACGCCGGCATGTGTTGTGGGGTTGATGGTACTCCAGTCGATACACTGAAAAGGATGTTTCATATGATAAAAATACAAAAGTCCGGTTGGTTGGCCACCCAAATTATATACAGGAATGCGCTAACTTTATACTCATGCTACTGATAATTTAGTATATACTTCTTTATGAACGAACCGGTTTCTATTCTTCGCCATCGTACCAATAAGCCAGCCGTCAGAACAAAAATAACGCTGCAACAAAATATGTTCACCTTCCTGCTGGAAGGCGAAAAAACGGTTCATTTTGCAGGTTCGCAGATTACCGTAAAGCCACATCAGTTTATTTTGTTAACCGCCGGGAATTGCCTCATGAGTGAGAAACTCGCTGCAGAAAATACAGATTATCACAGTATCCTTATTCTCTTTGACAGTAAACTGCTGTCTGATTTTTTTGACCGCCATTCTTCATTACTCAGCAATCAGACCAAACAACCGGACAATATCCCATTCCTGCTACTCGAAAAAGATGAGTTCCTGGTGAATTTCACCCATTCCCTTGACTACATGCTTAAAAGCGATAAGCCCATATACCAGGATCTGCAAAAGGTTAAGCTGGAAGAACTGTTCCTGTATCTCGCAATACAATATCCGGGAAAAATAGAGCAGATCAGAAACATGAGCTATGAAGCTAACGACGAACTGATAGTCCGCCATGCTATTACATCGCATATAGACAGTAACGTAACAGTTGAGGAACTTGCCTTTTTATGCAACATGAGCCTGTCTTCCTTTAAACGCCGGTTTGCCCGCATCTATGGCAATAGCCCCAACAGATGGTTACTGGAAAAAAGAATGGAAAGAGCTGCTAAGATGTTGCGGCAGGATAACCGTAAAGCAAGCGAAATTTATTATGAATTGGGTTATGAAAACCTGTCCAGTTTTATCCAGTCCTTTAAGCAGATCTATGGCATAACCCCTAAACAGTATCAATTATCAAATTGAACGTTTAGCTATACTTTCTGAACGATTGTCTATTATTTGCAGCCTGTCTTCGCATCTACCTTTGAATCATCATTCAAACAAAAATGAAAAGACAATGGCAACACCAACAACAGCCACACTCCAGGGTGGCAGCACATTTACACAAACATTTACATTAAAGAGCAATGAGCTTGGTGGTCAGCTGACCAATAAGCAGTATGCAAGAGGCATGGGTTACAACGGTGAAAACCAGTCTCCGCAATTATACTGGGAGAACGCCCCGAAGGAAACCCAGAGCTTTGCAGTAACAGTCTATGACCTGGATGCGCCCACAGGCAGCGGTTTCTGGCACTGGGTAGTTTTCAATATACCCCAGTATATCCATGAGTTGGTATCCGGGGCTGGCGATCCAGGAAAGAGCCTTCTTCCAGAAGGAGCGATACAAAGCAATACAGATACGGGTACTCCTGGTTACATCGGCGCCGCTCCTAATGAAGGCCCCGCACACCGCTATCTGATCACGGTATATGCACTCAGTAAGCAACTTGAATTGGATAAAAATGCTACGCCTGCCTATGTAGGTTTCAACATGCACTTTGCCACGCTGGCCCAGGCTTCGCTGGTTGTATACGGTCAAAAACAATAGTATTTACATAATAGCCCCGGCATTTTCACCTGCTGGGGCATACCATATCTTTCATTGTAATGAGCATTGTTTCATTATTAAACAAAAATCCATGAACACTTTATCAAGCAACGCCTGCAACTCAACAACAGACCTGGAATATGAGCTGAATTACCTGACAAAGGAATACGAAACACAGGGCTTTATACATCATTTTTACTTAGAAAATGGACAGCTTGTTTGCAGCGACTATAATTTGGCGTTAGACGAACCAGTTATCAACATTCATGAAAACCGGTATTATCCCCAAAGACAGGGAATTCCCTTTGGGTTTTGCTTATATGCCATCACCGTCAGGAACGCAGCGGATCTTTTCAAGGGTATATTTTTACTCCGACAAGGATTTCTAGCGCCAGAGCAGGTTTCCGTGGATGTAGATCGCCAGTTGCAATTGAATTATTTATATCCACAGCTATTTAAGGAGGAAGCGAAAAGTTAAGTATGATAATACCGGCGCTTGGAAAAATTTTAAGGCATCATGTCAGCGATGCCTTTTGTTTCGGTTATTCTCATATTCCTCTAGCTTTAACTATTATGGGAATAACAATCATGATCATTAAAAATCCCCTGCTTTACTTTGATGA
>NZ_DATLKJ010000184.1:0-100890 GCF_035538455.1 Chitinophaga sp. | reverse complement strand
AGCAAGCTGGACGCCGGGGAAATCAGTAAGGACGTGCTTCAGGACCTGTTTATTTCCCTCTGGGAAAAAAGACATTCCCTCGTATTACAGGAATCACTGAAGTCCTATCTGTTCCAGGCAGCCCGTCACAAGATCATCGATATATACCGTAAAAATGCTACCTACCGCAAGTACCTGCAGCAACTCATCGAACACTTCGATGCACAGCCACATTCCATCATAGACACGGTAGACAATAAAAGCAGGACCCAGGACCTGTTTGAGGCTATCAACCACCTGCCCGACCGCATGAAAGAAATATTTATGCTGAGCAGATTTGAAAATCTCTCCATAGAACAGATCTCCGCCCATCTGGGATTATCCCAGCAAACCGTAAAAAACCAGATCACCAAGGCACTGAAAATATTGCGCAGCAATTACGCCCAGTCATTAATCATCCTTTTAATGATACTGACTTTCAGCTTCTTCAGTTTTTAGCCCGGAAATTCATGATCTCGAATAGTACCTTTTCCACGTTATTACGACTTACTTAATTCAAAATACTATCAGGTGGACTTAGAACAGATAAAAATATTGCTGGAACGATACAATCAGGGAATCTGCACACCAGAGGAAGCTGAGATGGTAGAACAATGGTTTGACCGCATCAACCAGCATCAGTCCACCATTACAAACGACAGAGAGCTTAACCTTCAACTCAGCGATATAAAGTCCAGGATAGATGAACAAATAGCACCCCGCACACCTGTGCGCTATTTGCGCCGCTGGTATGCCGCAGCAGCTGTGGCAGCCGTACTGCTCGTTGCAGCAGGTATCATCTGGTTACAACAACATACACCAACAAATGAAGCCACCGGCAATACGCAACTGGCTGCCGCTTCTACCACAACAACCCGCATCATTAAAGACGGTTTCGTGGAAATCACCACACCCCGTACGGTGAAAGACACCATCCACCTCCAGGACGGTAGCTCCATCGTCCTTAACTCCGGCAGCAAATTACGCTACCCGGAACATTTCAGTAACACTGAGCGCAGTATCTACCTGGAAGAAGGTGAAGCCTTCTTCGATGCCGCACCCGACCCGGGCCGCAGCTTCGTGGTACGCACTACTGATCTGGCCACTACCGCGCTCGGCACCACCTTCAATATCAGGGCCTATACTACTGAAAACAAAGTAACTGTAGCATTGCTTACCGGTAAAGTAAAAGTAGATCAGCTCAACGCCGCCAACAGCAAAGCATCTTCATTGGTGCTCCTGCCCAGCGAACAGATCAGCTTCGACCGCCAGCAGCTCAGCCTCATAAAAACATCCTTTGCAAAACCCGAAGATGTATCAGGCTGGAAACAAGGATACCTGGTATTTAAAGACGCGTCCTATAACGAGATCGTGAATGGCATCGAAAACCGTTTCGGCGTAACCGTTATCAACCAAAGCAATAAAACTGAATGGAATTACACAGGCTTCTTCCGCAATGAAAGCCTGAAAGATGTGATGGATATTATTTGCATCGCGACATCACTTTCTTACACTATCAAAAAGGATACAGTATATCTCGTAAACAAAAACTAAATTGGCTCATATGAGGGTAAGACCATGCCCATTGAAATGGTTTGTATCCCTGGGGTTAATGCTGACACTTCTTCTGGCCGGAAGCCTGAATACCATGACAAGTGGGATGAAGCTGGAACAGGGGCCACCAGGCACCATAGAAATTACCATTCAGGTAAAAAATAAGAACCTGGAAGATGTAATGACAGAAATTTCCGTTAAAACCGGGCTTAACTTCCACTACGATAAAACTGATCTTAACCTGAAGAAAAAGGTAACGCTGACCTGCTTTAAAACACCCGTTGATGAGGTCCTGGCGATGCTGACAGCTCAGACCGGATTGAAGTTCACCCGTATCAGTAACAAAATCATTGTAGGCACAGCAGATGAAAACGGTAAATCATCTGCTGTTAACCTGGTAAATCACATTTCACTCGAAAGAGAAATAACGGGAACAGTACGCGACAGTAAAGGCACGCCGCTTCCAGGAGTTACCATACAAATAAAAAATACAACCAAAGGCACGCAATCAAATGCTGAAGCAGGATTCAGCATTATAGCCGGCCCCGGCGACGTATTGGTATTCAGCTCCATCGGATTTATCACCCGCGAGATGAATATAGGTACCGGAAATGAAATGAATGTGGTGCTGCGCGAAAACATCAAAGCGCTCAGCGAACTGGTGGTAACCGCCCTTGGCCTGCAGAAAAAAGCACGCGAGCTGCCCTACTCCACGCAACAACTTGACGGAGATGATGTATCACTCGCTAAAGATGCCAACTTCATCAACTCGCTCAGCGGGAAAACTGCCGGCATGACCATCACCCGCAATGCCTCCGGCATAGCTGGCTCTGTGCGTGTAGTACTGCGCGGCAATAAATCAACCCGCGAAAATCAACCACTGTATATCGTGGACGGCGTACCCTATGCCAACTATACACCCGCCCAGCCCGTAGACGTATGGGGACAAGCCAACAACATCATTGGTGCAGGCGGTCGCGATGGCGGTGACGGTATTTCCAACATCAACCCTGATGACATCGAAAGCATCAGCATCCTGAAAGGCGCATCCGCCGCAGCTTTGTATGGTAGCCAGGCAGCCAACGGCGTTATTCTTATCACCACAAAAAAAGGCAGGGCTGGCAAAAGTAAACTAGATGTGTCTTCCGACTTCACCATCGAAAAACCAATGCTGCTGCCCAAACTGCAATATCGCTACGGTCAGACTATTACACCCGACACAGACAGTTCCGGCAAGCCACAACCCGGATCTCTCGGTAGCTGGGGCAATCCCGTACATGCACCCGATCATGTAAAAAATTATTACAATACCGGCACCACCTGGACCAACACAATTTCCTTCAGTGGCGGTACTGAAACTGCGCAAAGCTATTTCTCCTATGCCAACACCACTAATACCGGCATTCTGCCTACCTCCAGATTTGATCGTCATACAGTCAATTTCCGTGAAACACTGAAACTGCTGAACGATAAACTGCTGATGGATGCCACCGTTTCATTCCTCGCACAAAAAGCCAATAACCGCCTCTCATCTGGATTGTATTATAGTTCAATATCCGGATTGTACGTTTTTCCAAGAGGACAGGATTTCGATTACTATAAAAAACATTTCGAATACTATGACCTTGAACGGGGTCTGTATATGCAGAACTGGTGGGACATCCGTTATGATAAAAGATGGATAGGTCAGGACGATCAACAAAATCCTGAATGGGCGCTACGCCGTAACCTCCGCATAGACTCCCGCTACAGGGGCATGGCAACGCTCTCCCTCACCTACCAGCTCAACAACTGGCTTTCCTTCAAGAGCCGTACCAGCTTTGATAAATCACTGGATCAATATGAACTGGAAGCATATGCCGGCACCCAGATAGTACTGGCCGGCAGCAATGGAAGATACACTGTAGAAAAGGAATTCAACACACAACTCTATTCCGATCTCATGGCTAATGCCAGCGCGAAGATCAACAAATGGCTGTATCTCGCCGGGAATATCGGCGCCAGCATCACAGACATCAAAGCGCATGAGCGCACCTACAATGGTTCCAATCCCAATGCAGAACCCGGTCTCGTCTATCCCAACAAATTCTCTGTTTCCAATATCAGTCCTTCTTCGATGGATGCACAACATCATGTGGAACAGAAACAGCTGCAGGCATTGTTTTCTAACCTGCAGATAGGCATCAACAACAACGTTTTCCTGGACGTTACCGCACGCAACGACTGGTCCAGCACGTTTGCATTTACACCCACAGCCGGTAAGGGATATTTTTACTACTCAGCCGGATTGTCGCTGATATGGAGCGATATGTTCAAAATGCCGAAACCTTTTGACTTCCTGCGTTCCCGCCTTTCCTATGCAAAGGTAGGAAATGATATTGCCAGTTACGCCTCCAAACCTTCTGCTTTCAATATGCAACAGGTCGCAGGCGTATCCCGCGTAGTACTGAATCAACGCACACCTTACCCAAACGTATATCTGCAACCAGAAGACAACCGCTCCATTGAAGCCGGCCTCGAAATGCGGCTGTTCAAAAATCGGGTAAGTGCAGATCTTACCTTTTACAAAAACAACAACTATAAACAATATATGGAAGTGCCCGCCCCTCGCGGATCAGGGTATAACATATATTACCTGAACATGGGTAACATCCAGAACCAGGGCTGGGAAGTTACGCTAACAGCTATACCTATACGAAACAGAGCATTCAACTGGACAAGTACCATCAACTTCGCCACCAACAAAAACAAGGTGGTTACACTCAGCAATGCTGCCATATCCGGTGCCGACTCCAGCAATATGTTTGTACTGACTGATTTTGGTGTGAATATGTTTGGCTCTTTTATCCAGGAAGGCGGCTCCTGGGGAGATATCTATACCAACAAGGAACTGATTACCAATGAAAAGGGACAATACCGTATAGATGACCAGGGCCGGCTGCAGGTGCACACCCTTTCCAAGAAAGTGGGTAACCCCAACCCCGATTTCACATTAGGATGGAATAACAGCTTTGACTATAAAAATATCAACCTCAGTTTCTTAATAGACGGCCGTTTCGGAGGAAAGGTGATGAGCGTAACGCAAGCCGTGCTGGACTGGTATGGCGTAAGCGAAACAACTGCCAGAGCGAGAGATAACGGAGGCGTAGTAATTAATGCTGTAAGAGACGACGGAAGTTCCTTCCCGGGGAAAATGGATGCCCAGGCTTACTACACTGCCGTGGGCAGCAGAGCCGGTATCGGTGAGATGTACATGTACAGCGCCACCAACATACGCCTGCGGGAACTGAGCCTCAGCTACCGCATTCCACTGAAGTGGAAATGGTTGCGTAATATGCGTGTTGGTGTAGTCGGTAGAAACCTTTTCTTTTTTGAACTGCATGCACCGTTCGATCCGGAAGTGTCCATGGGATCAGGCAACGGACTGCAGGGCGTAGATGTATTTGGATTGCCTCAGGTTAGAAGCATGGGCATCAACCTGAGATTGGGAATATAAAAACATGATCCATGAAACAGCGTAAAAACATAGCATGGCTGACCCTCACAGCGATATTGCTGGGAAGCGCCTGTACCAGGAAGTTTGAAGACCTGAATACGAATCCGTATGATTTTACGGAAGAAGAACTGAGTGCCGATTACCGGCTAATGGGCGAGCCTTTGTCGCAGGCCCAACTCAACCTTCTTATCTATAACGATCCCCCCACGGCGCAATTACAACAAAATCTCAACGCCGATATATTCGGCGGATACACCATGACGCCTACGCCTTTCGAAGGCAACAACAACAATTCCAACTACGGGCTGATCTTCTACTGGAACAACCATCCCTGGAATGTTACGTATAGCAACGTGATGAAATCGTGCAAATTTGCGCAGGACAAAGCGCGGAACAAATATCCCGATTTCTATGCATGGGCACAGATCCTGAAAGTGGAAGCATTACATCGCATCAGTGATATTTACGGGCCTATAATATACAGCCAGTATGGCAAGCTCAATGCCGATAAAGGTGTGGATTATGACACACAGCAAAAGGCATATTATAATTTCTTCAGCGATCTTGACAGTGCCATCACGTTATTGACAGATTCCGTAAACAAGCATGCTGCAGAACGTATCCAGCAGTTTGATCTGGTTTACAAAGGCAATTATACCAAATGGATACGGTTTGCCAACACACTGCGCTTGAGGCTGGCTATCCGCATTTCAGGCGTTGACAAACAAAAGGCACAGCTGGAAGGAGAGGCCGCATTGAATCATCCAATGGGACTGCTGAGAGATAAGGATGATATTTTTGCGGTAGATATATCCCCCGTGACAAATCCGCTCAATATTATGTGCTACACCTGGGCGGACCTGCGGATGAGCGCACCCATGGAATCAATACTGACAGGCTACAAAGATCCCCGCCTGCCTAAATATTTTGTACCGGTGAATGGAGCCAATGAGTATCATGGTATACGTCAGGGTATCAGGATCTCCGCCAAAGAGCAATACTCCGGCTACTCTCCTATCGTAAAACTCGACAAGAAAATCACTTTTATGACAGTCCCCGAAGCCTGGTTCCTGAAAGCAGAAGCAGCCCTGTATGGCTGGAGAGGCGCCGGTAACGCAGAAGAGAACTATAGCCATGGAGTAGCTGCTTCATTTGAACAATATGGTCTTCCTAATGTTAATGACTATCTTCAAAACAGCACACTGAAAGCTAACCCGTATGTGGATCCACGTAATAGTGAAAACAACGTACCCGCAGGGAATCGCCACCTCAGCACCATCACTATTAAGTGGGAAGAAGGCGCTGCACAGGAAGAAAAGCTCGAACGTATCATCACCCAGAAATGGATTGCAATGTTCCCCGAAGGACAAGAAGCCTGGAGCGAATTCCGCCGAACCGGTTATCCTAAACTATTTCCTGTAGTGGTTAATAATAGCAACAATACCATTTCTACGGAAAAATTCATCCGTCGCCTGCCACTACCACAGATAGAATACATTACGAACCCCAAAGCAGTCGAAGAAGCAAAAAAATCTCTTAAAGGCCCCGATAACGGCGGAACTCCACTCTGGTGGGACCTGAAATGAAGTTTATTTTATTATTTTTTTATTTAGGTATGTAGGTATTTAAAAATGCAGCGGAGATCGGCATTGTTTTTAAAAGTTATAACATATGTTTATCTCCGCTGCATTTTTAAATACCTACATACCTAAATAAAAAAATAATAAAATATTTACTGCTGTAATAGTACTATTGTAATTCTCGCACGACACCTTTTCTGTAGCCAACTAACTGCTACCCGTTTAATATGATTTAAAGTTATGAAAAGCTGGTCTTACCATGCTAAGGGCCCGTCTTTGGCATATGATATCATGCGCGCATTTAAAAACATAAACCGATTCAAAACCAAAATTAGCAACAGATATAAATTCCATTATTAACCAATAAAAAGGCAAGTATGAAAACAAACCTACGCCTTATGAAGGTGTGTGCCGTAACAGGAATGGCGCTCACTTCCATAACAGCAGTACATGCTTATGCGAAGGCTGCCGGTCCCTATTCGCCAACTGTCACCGTTCGCAGTATCTTACAGGATAAAGAAATAACCGGTACTGTACGCGATGGGAAAGGCAATCCGTTACCAGGCGTTACAATACAAATAAAAGGAACCAGCAAAGGAACACAAACCAACGCTGAAGGTATTTATCACATCAATGCCAAAGCAGGTGATATACTTGTATTCAGCTCTGTAGGCTTTGCCGTAAAAGAACAGAGCGTGGGCGGTGGCACAACTGTGAACGCCGTACTCGACGAAAATGTAAAAGGCTTGAATGAACTGGTGGTAACAGCACTGGGTATACAGCGTAAAGCCAAAGACCTCACCTACTCAACCCAACAAATAAAAGGTGCAGACCTTTCCGTAGTAAAAGAGACCAACGTGCTCAACTCATTATCCGGAAAAGTAGCAGGTCTGCAAATCAACAGAAGCGCTTCCGGTGTGGGCGGTTCTGCACGTGTAGTGCTGCGCGGACAGAAATCTATCCGTGAAAACCAGCCACTGTACGTAATTGACGGTATTCCCATCGTAAACTTCACGGCCGCACAGCCCAGCGATCTCTGGGGACAGTCCGGTGGCCCCAACTCCAACTCAGCCGGCCGTGACGGTGGCGACATCCTCAGCACCATCAACCCGGATGATATTGAAAGTGTGAACGTACTGAAAGGCGCGTCCGCATCTGCTCTTTACGGTAGCCAGGCCGCCAACGGCGTTATCATGATCACCACTAAAAAAGGAAAATCGGGACAAACAAAAATCAACTTCTCCTCCGACTTTACAGTTGATCAGGCTGCATACCGCCCTGAACTGCAATACAGCTACAAACAATCTCCCGGAACAGGCAACCTGTATAGCTGGGGAGATAAAGGAAGCAGTCCTGACCATGTAAAAGACTTCTTCCGTACCGGTACCACCTGGATCAATGCCATTAACGTTTCCGGCGGCACAGAGAAAGCACAGACCTACTTCTCCTACTCTAATATCACCAACAAAGGTGTTGTACCAACTACTAAATACGGGCAGCATACCGCTAACTTCCGCGAAACCGCAAAGTTCCTGAATGATAAACTAACAGTAGATGCGAACATCCTGATGACTACACAGAACGCACACAACCGTCCTTCTTCAGGTTTGTACTATAATGCCATCACCGGTGTATACCTGTTCCCTCGCGGACTCGATTTTAATCAATATAAAAATAATTACGAGTACTTCTCTCCTACCCGTAACATGTTCCTGCAGGACTGGTGGATACAGAACTACGACAAAGGATTACCAGGACAGGACTCTCAGCAGAATCCTTACTGGATACTCAACAGAAACGTCACTGAAAACAGAAAAGACAACCTTATCTCTTCCCTCTCTTTACGATATGCAATTAATGACTGGTTAAGTATACAGGCCCGCGGCAATGTGAACAAATCATGGGATAAATATGAACTGAAAGCCAACGCAGGTACACAAACCACCATTGCAGACAATAATGGTCGCTATACCTATGACTATCTTTCCAGCACACAATACTATGGCGACCTCCTCGTGTTGGGTAATACCAAACTCTCTGAAAAGATCGGCTTCAACTTTACTGCAGGTACCAGTATCACAGATCTGAAACAGGACCGCAACTTCGCAGACTCAAAAGATGCTGACCTGGCTTTTGCCAATCAGTTTCATATCGGCAACATCAACCTGAACCCGGCTGCAAAAATTTACAACACCGGCGTAAGACGACAGCTGCAATCTGTATTCGGTACTGTAGGTTTTAACCTGAGCGAAAAGGTATTCCTGGATCTGACCGCGCGTAACGACTGGTCTTCCACCCTGGCTTATACACCTAATGCCAAAAAAGGTTACCTGTATTATTCAGCCGGTCTGAACACCATCCTCAGCGACCTCGTTAAACTGCCCAAATTTGTAGATTACTCCAAAGTACGCGTATCATACGCCAAAGTAGGTAACGATGTGCAGCCTTTCGTTACATTGCCTGTTAACACCATTAGATCCGGTCAGCTCACCTCCAATACTTCAGGTCCTTATCTCGGACAACCACTGAAGCCTGAGATGACCACCTCGATTGAAGTCGGTACTGAGTGGAGATTCCTCGACAGCCGCCTGAACTTCGATTTTACCTGGTATAGCTCACATACCAAAGATCAGTACTTCGACTTCCCTATCTCAGCAGGATATCTCTATCCGAATGCTTACGTAAATGCGGGTAACGTGCTGAACACAGGTATTGAAGCTACACTCGGCTATCAGGTTATCAAACAGAAAAACCTGACCTGGCAGACCAACTTCAACTTCACCCACAATAGGAACAAGTTGATTGAATTGGCGCCGCAACTGAAAGGTGACTATACCATCACCCCCAAAGGTGATAACGTAAACAGCTATGCACTGAAACTCCATGAAGGAAGCTCTTTCGGAGATATCTACGGTGTGAAATTCAAACGTGCAGACGATGGTTCCATCCTCGTGAACGACAATGGCAAACCAATCGCACAAACCGGCCCGCTGCAATACCTGGGTAATCCTACACCTAAGTTCCTGCTGGGCTGGAGCAACACCATCAACTGGAAACAGTTCACCTTCAATGTACTGATTGACGGCCGTTTCGGCGGCAAAGTAATGAGCATTACACAAGCCATGCTGGATGAATATGGTGTATCCAAAACCACAGCCAATGCCCGCGACAATGGCGGCGTAGAGATTGCAGCCACTAAGGCAAGCGGCGGTAAATTTGCCGGCAAAATCCCCGCTGATGTGTTCTTCGGCGCAGTAGGCGGCCGTGCAGGTATCACAGAATACTACATGTACGACGCCACCAACATCCGTCTGCGTGAACTGGCCATCGGGTACACTATCCCGCTGCGCCCCGGCATTATCAAAGATCTGAAAGTTGGACTCGTAGGACGTAACCTTTTCTTCTTCTCCAAAAATGCACCGTATGATCCTGAGCTGAGCATGAGCACTGGCAACGGCGTACAGGGTGTAGATGTATTTGGGTTACCTGCTACCCGCAGTTTCGGTATCAACCTGAAATGTGCGCTCTAATTCCATTCAGAACAACTTAAAAAATGACTTATGAATTATTATAAAGCATTTAAAAGAACAGGCTACCTGATGCTGACCGCAGCAGCACTCAGCTTCAGCAGCTGTACCAAAGATTTTGAAGAGCTGAACAAAGATCCCTACGGATCAACAGATAAAGACCTGGAAGCCGATTTTGCCATCGTAGCTGCACAGCTGCAACAGGCACAGCGTAGCATTTACCTCTATCAGCCAGTACCTACCTTCCAGTTGCAGCAAAACCTGCTGGGTGATGTGTTCAGTGGTTACATGATGCCTCCCACACCATTTGGCGGCAACATCAACAATACCAACTACAACCTCATCGATGGCTGGATCACTGCTTCCTGGACTACCGCCTACTATAACGTGATGAACCCATGCATTAAGGCAGGACTGTTCTCCAAAGAGAAATTCCCTGAGACGTATGCAATGGCCAAGATCCTCCAGGTTGAAGGCATGCATCGCATCAGCGACATCTTCGGACCTATCATCTACACTAAATATAATCAGCCCAATGCGCAGGGCGGTATTGACTTCGACAGCCAGAAGGATGCCTATTATGCCTTCTTCGCTGACCTGAAAGAAGCCATCGGAATTCTGAACCCGATTAAGGATAAACCTGCCAGCGTATTGTTTGCCAAATCCGATCTCGTCTATAACGGCAAATACGCAGAATGGCTGAAACTAGCCAACAGTCTGCGTCTCCGCCTGGCTATCCGCATCTCCAATATCGATGCAGCCAAAGCTAAAGCAGAAGGTGAAGCAGCGTTATCTGATGCAGGCGGACTGCTGGAAACACCAGATGATAACTTCCTCGTGAATATCGGTTCAACCACTCATCCACTGAATACCATCAGCGCATCATGGGGCGATACACGTATGGGTGCACCCGTGGAATCAATCATGGGCGGATACAACGACCCTCGCCTTGACAAGTACTTTCTCAAAGCCACAGATCCCGCTGTAACAGGAACTTTCAAAGGTATCCGAAACGGTATCAATATTGACGCCAAGGACCGCTACCTCGGTTACTCCGCCCTGGCGCCGCTGGAAAGCAAACTGCAACTGATGACCGCTGCAGAAACATGGTTCCTCAGAGCTGAAGCAGCTGTACGCGGATGGACCGGCGCCGGTAGCGCACAAAACAATTACAACAACGGTATCAGACAGTCGTTTGAGCAATATAAACTCGGCAGCAAAGCTGATGCTTATATCAACGACGCTACGTCCAAACCTAAACCATATATCGATCCAAAAGCCATCACTCCTGGCCAGAATGATGTTACAGGAGGCTCACACCTTAGCGCCATCACTATCAAATGGGATGATGCCGCATCACAGGAAGCCAAGATTGAGCGTATCGTAACACAGAAATGGATTGCTGTATTCCCCGAAGGACAGGAAGCATGGTCGGAATTCCGCCGCACAGGCTATCCCAAACTGTTCCCGGTGATTATCAATAATAGTAACAATACTATCAGTACGGAGGATTTCATTCGCAGGGCAGTATTTCCCGGCAATGAATACGCTGTAAATGGCGCCGCCGTAGAAAAAGCCATCACTACTTTAAGTACTCCCAAGGATTTAGGTGGTACCCGCCTCTGGTGGGATGTGGCTCACTAATTAAGGTCTTATTTTGAATCGCGTGCATAAAAAAGAAGCCGGTCCTGTTCAGGGCCGGCATTTCTATTTCATTCTTTTACATTAATAAAGAAAGCTGCTGTTTAAGTAGAATGAATGAAGTAATTATTCTCCATGCAGCATTAAACACACTCATAAACTCCCCGCTTTTCGCACCGTCAAAATAATTTCACAAAAATTTATCATTCAAATAGTACTAATATCCTAATCACACGACTACTCTCCTGTCACAGAACCAGCTAAGCCAATAGACACACGTTGAAACGAAAAACTCACCTGACAAAGAGGCTGTAATTCAAGATACGACAGTATTCTGGCGGTTCACTTTTATTGACAGGCGAACATAGTTCTTCTGAACGGGAATTATTTTATATCAATCAAAACTCTAAAACAGGCAAGTTATGAAAAACAACCTACGCCTTATGAAAGTATGCGTTGGCGCCGGTCTGGCATTCAGTACCATGCTTACAGCAAATGCCTACGCAGCAACAGCTGCTACTGCGGCCCGTTCCACCGCATGGCACGCAAATTTCCAGCAACAGGAAGTTCACGGAATCGTAAAAGATAAAAGCGGCAATCCGCTTCCCGGCGTAACTGTTGTGATCAAAGGCAGCGGCAAAGGCACACAAGCTAATGTTGAAGGTAAGTACCATCTCGCAGCCAAAGCCGGAGATGTACTGGTGTTCAGGTTTGTAGGCTATGCACCGCTGGAAATAAAAGTAGGATCATCTGCAGAAGTCAATGCCGAGCTTGAGACAAGTTCCACAGGATTGAATGAACTTGTAGTAACAGCGCTCGGTATCAAGAAAGAAGAGAAAAGCGTAGGATACGCTGTTTCTAAAGTAAAAGGTAGCGACTTTACACAGGCACGTGAAATCAACGTCGCTAACGCACTCGTAGGAAAGGTAGCCGGCGTAAACAGCGCCACACCTGCTACAGGCCCTGGTGGCTCTTCCCGCGTGATCATCCGTGGTAACTCCTCTTTATCATACAATAACCAACCGCTTTACGTAGTAAACGGTATGCCTATCAGCAACGACAACCAGGGTAATCCCGGAAGGTACGGCGGCGCTGATTACGGCGATGGTATATCCAGCATCAACCCGGATGACATCGAAGATATGACAGTGCTGAAAGGTGGCGCTGCTGCGGCATTATACGGTCAACGCGGTATCAACGGTGTTATCCTTATCACCACTAAATCTGGTAAGGCTCGCAAAGGAATTGGTATTGAAGTAAACAGTAACATCACTATCGATCAGGTAAATGACTTCCGCGACTTCCAGAATACTTATGGTCAGGGCACATTAGGTGCAAGACCTACCAACGCCGCTTCTGCCATGAGCACAGGTATGCAGTCATGGGGTGAAAAGTTGGATGGTCAGCCCGCCTATTTCTTCGATGGCAAACAACATCCATATTCCGCACAGAGTCAGCATAACTTCAAAGACTTCTACAAAACAGGCAGCACCCTGAGTAATACGGTAGCTTTCTCCGGAGGTAATGAAAACACTACCTTCAGAGTATCACTCGGTGACCTGCGTAACAAGTCTGTTTATCCCAATGCCGACTACAAACGCAGCAACGCTAATATTGACCTCACTTACAAATTGAACGACAAATGGTCTGGTCAGGCCAACCTCAGCTACGTGAAAGAACGCGCAAACCGCTCCAACGTAAGCGATGCTCCCGGTAACGGTAACTTCGCTATCATGTTCCTGCCGCCTAACGTAAGGGCCAATATGCTGGCTCCCGGCTACGACCCGCTGACAGGTAAAGAAACAGAATTCAACTCCAATCAGTATAACACGAACCCTTACTTTGCTGCGGCAAAATTTACCAACTATACCAACAAAGACAGGGTAATGGGTATGGCCAGCCTGCGCTACCAGGCAACTGACTGGTTGTATGTACAAGGCCGTATCGCCAACGATTTCTTTGCATTCAACGCACAGAGCATCTGGCCTACCGGTACTGCATTTAAGCCAACCGGCAAACTTGTTCAGGACCTTACCCGTAATATGAATGAGCTCAACACAGACATCCTCCTCGGCATCAACAAAAAACTGGCGAAAGACTTCAACCTGGGATTCACTGCCGGCGGTAACTTCATGAGACAAGAAGGAAAAAGGATCGATATGAATGCAGACGGCCTGGCTTACAACAACATCTACAACCCCAGCACCGCCGGTAATAAAAACGTGGATATACAGACGCCCAGAAAAGAAGTACACTCTGTGTATGGTTCACTGGAACTGTCTTACAAGGGAACATTATTCCTGAACGTAACAGACCGCAACGACTGGTCCAGTACACTGCCAGTGAAAAACAACTCCTATAATTATCCTTCTGTAAATGCAGCTTATCTCTTCTCTGAAACCCTGCAGCTCCCCTGGCTGGACCTCGGTAAGGTTCGCGCAGGCTACTCACAGGTAGGTGGTGATGCTCCTATCTTCTCCACAGATTTCTACTACGGCGCACTGGGTTCTATCAACAATGCTCCTATTTCTGACATCCCTGTTGAGATCCCTAACGCTAACCTCGAACCACTGAAAGTGAAAGAAGTAGAAGTAGGCGCACAATTAGGATTCCTTAAAAACCGTGTCACCGTCGACTTTGCGTGGTATAAAAAGCAAACGCTGAATGATATCGTTGCCAGCACTATTTCTATTGCTTCAGGCTTTGAAAGACGACTGCTGAATGTTGGTAAAATTGAAAACAGAGGCATTGAACTGTTGGTATCTGTTGTACCTGTGAAGACAAAAGACTTCACATGGACAACCTCCTTCAACTACACCAAAAACAACAACAAGGTGATTGAATTGGCTCCCGGACAGGAAGATATGCAAATTGACCAGTCAAGAACAGATAACGCCTTTATCAAACATGTGGTAGGATTGCCCGTATCACAGGTAATGGCATTTGATTACCTGAAAGACAGCAAAGGCAATCTCATTCTGAACAGCGACGGCCTGCCACAACAAGATAGCAAACTCACAGCAATGGGTACAGGTGTAGCGCCAACTTCTGGTGGATGGAACAACGAATTCAACTACAAACGCTTTGGTCTCTCCTTCCTCATCGACTTCAAAAGTGGTGGTGTAATCTACTCTGGCACCAATGCCCTGTCATATGGCTTTGGTCTGCACAAAGAAACACTTAACGGAAGAGAAGGCGGCGTTACCGTGAAAGGTGTGGATGCAAACGGCAAAGATGTAAGCAAAACAGTACCTGCACAAACGTACTATGGCGCATTACAGGCCATCTCTGCACTGCATGTGTATAACGCAGACTTCATCAAGTTCCGTTCTGTAAGCTTAACTTACTATTTCCCTGCCAGCGCATTCAACAACAAGATCGGTGGCTTAAGCCTTTCCCTGGTGGGCAGAAACCTGTTCTATATCTCCAAACATACTCCCAACATCGATCCGGAGTCTTCTTACAACAACTCCAACGCACAGGGACTGGAATATGCAGGCGTACCTACCACAAGGTCCATCGGCCTGAACCTGAATGTTAAATTCTAAGAGAGTAATTGCTGACTATTAAACACTGAATCATGAAATCAATATCAAAATATATTGCGCTACTGGCGGTACCCGCAGTCCTGCTGACCTCCTGTACCAAAAAATTTGAAGAGCTGAACAAGGACACCAACAGGGTCCTTCCTGAAAATAACATCCCTATCTACAACCTCACGCGCGCAGAGCTGGAATACACAGGCAACCACGACTTCAGTTTTGAA
The DNA here is from genome assembly GCF_035538455.1 of Chitinophaga sp. Lineage (GTDB taxonomy): Bacteria > Bacteroidota > Bacteroidia > Chitinophagales > Chitinophagaceae > Chitinophaga. The sequence goes on along the minus strand of NZ_DATLKJ010000184.1, from coordinate 85,308 downwards.
ACATGGCGCGTAAACATCATCTACTGCAGCCTCATGACCCAGCAGCTGTCTTCAACCACAGGCTGGTACAGTGGCGACAAATACAGCAGGAACGATGGCTTTGCCAGCAGCTATTTTACAATGGCCTATGGCAACCAGGTAAAATATATTGCAGACCTGATTAAGAACACCAAAGACAAAGCCATCTACGCAAACCTCTACCAGGTGGGCAGGATAGCACGTGTACTGATATTCCAAAGACTTACAGACCTGTATGGTTCCATCCCTTATTCACAGGCAGGCACTGGCGAATCCAATACGCCTGTATACGATCCGCAACAACAGATCTATGCAGACATGCTGAAGGAACTGGACGAAGCCGCCAAAGCATTAGATCCTTCAAAAGACAAAATCGGCACTGGCGACCTGATATACCGTGGTGCAGACAATTCCGTGGTACAATGGAAGAAACTGGCTTACTCGCTGATGGTACGCATAGGTATGCGTCTCTCTAAAATAGCACCGGACCAGGCCAAAACATGGGTGGAAAAAGGCGTTGCAGGTGGCACCTTTACTTCCAATGATGATAACGCCTACATCATCCACGATGTTTCTGGCGGTCGTAATACCGTAAACAGGAATAGCAATATCCTCAGCGGCGAATGGGATGCGATCGGTAAAGGGAACGTTTACCTCAGCAAAACCCTGGTAGACTTCCTGAAATCCAACAATGACCCAAGGCTGCAGTACCTGGCCCAGATCAGGTCTTCCGGTGTAAAAACGCCTGCTGCCCAGATAGGTATGCCTAACGGCTATGACGAGAACAACGCTGCCAACGACATCAAAAACGCGCCCGGTTTCCCTGGCAACATCACCAACTACTCTACCATTCAGAAAGATGTATGGCTGAAATTAAACGGTCCTACCTTCCTGGTAACATATGCACAGACTGAGCTGCTGCTCGCTGAAGCTGCACAGAAAGGCTGGAACGTAAACGGTGACGCCGCTTCACACTACAAGAACGGTGTAACCGGCGCGATGAAACAGCTGGCGCAATACGATCAAAGCGCTGCCATCTCTGACGGAGACATCAACGCTTACCTGTCTGCACATCCTTACAATGCCGGTACAGCACTGGAGCAAATCAACACCCAGTACTGGGCTACCTGCTTCCTTGACTGGTATGAGGCATGGAGCAACTGGAGAAGAACAGATTATCCGAAGCTGACACCGGTTGTATATCCCGGCGATAACAATGGCGGTCAGATACCGAGAAGAATGCTGTATCCGTCCACAGAGGCCAGCTCCAACGCTACCAACTATCAGGACGCTATCGGCAAACAAGGTGCAAACAACTTCGCTACCCGCGTTTGGTGGGACAAGCAATAAAATACTTCGCTTAGCATTCAACTAGGTCACATGTAAAATGGATACAGCCGTCCCGGTCGCGGGACGGCTTTTTTATTGATGGCTTCCTTCTATTGCTGGAAAAAACGGTGCAGGAACAGTAACTGATAATGGATAGAGTTGCCCCAGTATTCCCAGGAGTGTCCACCCGGCCGTTCTGTATAGTCGTGACTGATATCCAGCTGCAATAATTTCTTGTGCAACTCACGGTTAACATCTACAAAAAAATCCTTCACTCCACAATCTACAGAAATAGCTAGTGTTCCCGGTTTTAGATGATCGGCCTGGTCAATTACTGTGTAACCATTCCAGTTAATGCCATTTTCACCGGGAGGGCCTAATCTTTTAGCAATATCCCAATTTTTAGGGAAGGGTCTTAAGTCCACTCCTCCGCTGATACTAACGGCCGCGCCAAATGTGTCGGTGTGGCGCATAGCAATATACAGAGCGCCATGCCCACCCATACTCAGTCCTGCTATAGCGCGGTGCCCACGGTCCGGCAAGGTTTGGTAATGCTGATCGATATACGCAGGAATCTCTTTGCCCACATATGTTTCAAAACGCATATTGCTGTCAATAGGGCTGTCGAAGTACCAACTGCCGAAAGCGCCATCAGGACATACGATCATACATTGATAGGCATCTGCCAGTTCTCTGATAGCAGGTACTTTGGTAATCCAGTTGGCATAATTGCCGGCATAACCATGCAGTAGATATACCACCGGATAACGTTGCGTACCGCTCTTATAGGATGCCGGCGTAACTACCACACACTTATAACTTCGACGCATGGCGGCACTGGGAATGCTGATAGTATCCACATCCGCTGCCTGCGCACCTTGTATAAGTAAAAAGAAGAAGAGAAGGAGGGCAGATGGTCTCATGTTTTTAAATTAAAGATAACAGAAAAAATACAGCGGCTACCATACATGATGATAGCCGCTGGCGTCTTATTGCATGCAAATATTATTGGCCGGCGTTCGCTTTCTTCATGGGATTATCCCCGGAAGAAGCGCCACGTACAGCACCGGAAGCTTTGAACATTTCAAACTTCGACGGAGCCGCTTCACGGGGCCAGCTGTTGTTGTTCTCATCAATATCAGCAGTCTCACGCAGCGGATCCAGCTTGATGGAAGCTACAGCTTTGCTCTTTGCAAACACTTTGGTGACCGTGTTTTCATTCTTCCGCCAGATATAGGCAGAAATACGGTCTGTTTCTTTCGTGCCATCTGTGAACGTCCATTCAATGATCAGTGGCATTACCAGGCCGCCTTTGTTAGAGAATGTAAGTTCATAGAAGTTCTTATGGCTGTCATACATAGCTTTCTCATCTTCTGTAAGACCACTATAGAGCTGATCATAAGCGGCTTTGTCCTCACTGCTTACTTCAAAGCGGTTCCACTTACTGTAGAAATCCTGCAGGCTGGTATCCTGATCCACCACGTATTTCATACCTGACGCTTTATTGCGCTGACGGGCAATGTGATCCATATTCCTGTCATAGGTAGCTTTCGCACTTTTACTGGTTTCAGCAGGGTTTTTATCATTGAGACGATACCATTTTACACTGTCGAGAGAAATATCTACGGGTTCTGTACCGAAGAACCATCCACGCCAGAACCAATCCAGATCAACAGCAGAGGCGTCTTCCATCGTACGGAAGAAGTCTGCCGGTGTAGGATGCTTAAAGGCCCAGCGACGCGCATATTCACGGAAGGAGAAGTCGAACAACTCACGGCCCATCACTGTTTCACGGAGTATATTCAGCGCGGTGGCGGGTTTCGCATAGGCATTCGGTCCGAACTCAATAATGTTTTCTGAGTTGGTCATAATCGGCTCCAGCTGATCTTTCGGCATCTTCATATAATCCACGATCTTATGTGCAGGACCACGGGAAGAAGGGAAGTTGCTGTCCCACTCCTGTTCAGCCATAAACTGGCAGAAGGTGTTAAGTCCCTCATCCATCCATGACCACTGACGTTCATCTGAATTGACAATCATCGGGAAGAAGTTATGTCCAACTTCATGGGTAATCACTCCTATCATCCCGTTTTTAACAGCTTCTGAGTAAGTACCGTCTTTATCAGCACGGCCGTAGTTGAAGCAGATCATGGGATATTCCATGCCATTCGCCGCTTCCACGGAAATAGCCACCGGATAAGGATAAGGAATAGTATGCTTTGAATATGATTTCACAGTATGTGCCACCACTTTAGTGGAATAACGGCGATACAACGGATAAGCTTCAGGACCATAGTACGACATCGCCATTACCTTATTGCCTTCCACATTGGCGGCCATAGCATCCCATACCAGCCTGCGGGAAGACACCAGGGCAAAGTCCCGGACATTCTGCGCCTCATACACCCATGTCTTGCGTGCAGAAGATTTCTGCTGTATAGCTTTCTTTGCTTCGTCGAGCGTAACAACTTCCACAGGCTCCTTACTTTGCTGTGACTGCTGCCAGCGCTGAAACTGCGCAGGTGTCAGCATTTCTTTGTAGTTCTGACATTCGCCGGTGGCGCCAACAACGTGATCGGCAGGCACGGTCATGCGCACACGAAAATTGCCGAAAGTAAGCGCAAACTCACCACGTCCGGTAAACTGTTTGTTCTGCCATCCCTGGAAGTCAGAATAGACGGCCAGCCTGGGATACCATTGTGTAATAGTGTAGAGGTAGTTTTTGTCTTCCGGGAAATATTCGTATCCGCCACGACCACCCTCTTTCATCCGGTTGGAGAGGTGATAGGACCACTCCACCTTAAAGCGGTATTTCTCGCCGGGCATCAGTGTTTTGGGCAGATCGATGCGCATCATGGTCTGGTTGATAGTGTAAGGCAGCGCATTTCCATCTCCATCAGTGACCTTAGCAATCTTCACACCGAAATCACCTGAAGGGGGCAACAGGTTACCAATGTCCTTTGGCGACATTTTATCAGAAATCCTGCTGATATCAAAACTGCGGTTATCGCTTTTCGGATCATGCTCATTTTCGTCGAGCTGCAACCAGAGGTAGGTAAGCGGATCGGGAGAGTTGTTGTAATATGTAACCGTCTCAGCGCCGGTGAGTCGTTGTGCTGCATCGTTCAATTCAGCATTGATCTCATAATCAGCACGCTGTTGCCAGTATTTCGGCCCTGGCGCCCCTGAAGCGGAGCGGTACATGTTGGGCGACTGTAGCATAGTGCCCAGCTGCTCGAAGCGGTTGCCATGGTTGGAGCCCGGATTGTTATTGTACTGTGCATGCAGTGTGAGTGCGCTGCTGCAGAGTATTCCAAGCAAATAAGAATGTCTTCTCATAAACAGATATATAACATCAATTCGTTATCAGGCTTCTGATACCCTGTATAACCATTAAAAAAGCGATTCCGAAAGTGGCTGATGACAGGAACATGTTCCAGTCGCGGCGCCCGATGCGCCCAATCTTTACAAATATCCAGGACAAGAACATCACCGTCATTACGATCAGGATCTGTCCAAACTCCAGGCCAAGGTTGAACCCCAGCAAAGGTCCCACGATATTCACCTCGCTTCCCAGCAAGCTTTTCAGATAGTTGGAAAACCCGAGTCCGTGTATCAGGCCAAAGAAAAGTGCATAGAAATAATTCAGTTGCAGATGCTGCGGCTCTTCATTCTTCCTGACAACGTTAGATAATGCAGTGATACAAATGGTCACCGGTATCAGGAATTCCACCAGCGAAGAGGAAATATGGACTATATTCAGCACGCTCAGTGCTAGTGTGACAGAGTGTCCAATTGTAAAGGCCGTAACGAGTATCAGCACTTTTTTCCATTCCCTCAGCAGATAAATAGCGCTCAAAGCTATCACAAAAAGTATATGATCGTAACCTTCCCAGTTGATAATATGCTGCCACCCCAGCTGAAAATACAACGCATCCATTGCCCTGCTTTTATCTAAATTTGGTAATTATAAAAAGTAAAAATTAATTTTCCCAATAAAATTAGTCCGGTGGGTTTATTATTATGTAAATGGTGGATGACAGTGTGGCTCGCAGTACTGCATCCCTTCTATGCCAGTGTTACGGAAATCACACACGATGCAGCCAGAAAGGAATTGCAGGTCAGCTGCCGTATTTTCACAGACGACCTGGAGAACACCCTAAAACAACAGTTCAAAACGCCCATTGACCTCACCAAACCGGCCAATCGCAAACAGGTAGAGGAGTATATCAATGCATATCTGCTGCAGCACCTCCAGATTACCCTGGACGGCAAAAAGGCAAACCTGCATCTTATCGGCTATAAGATTGAAGAAGATGCTGTGTGGAGCTTCCTGGAAGCAGATAACATTCCGACACCAGGAACTGTAGCAGTAAGAAATGATGTGCTTTATGCACAACATCCCACGCAGATTAATATGATACATGTTATTGTAGGCGGTCAACGGAAAAGCGCCAAACTGGATAACCCCAAAGCAGATGTAGTGATGAGGTTTTGAAAAGTGAATGATGGATTCAAAACTTACAATTTCATAATGATCTAATTTGGATTATTTGCCCATTTTTGTGCATCGATATTAGGATCTTACCAAGAGGAAATATTAATTTTAACTCATGAAATTATTACTACACAAGTAGATATCGAAGAATGAGAATCTCTCATCTTATGTAAGCCGGCTTACATAATTTCATTCCTGCTTACTTCAGCACAATCATCTTAGCTACCCGCATTTATGTTAGCACCAATAACCCGGGATTGCAATAAACTATTTGATTATAGTTTGTTGAGGTTTCAAAATATCAATAAACCTATAAGTTGAGTTTATGAAGTTAATACGTATCTTTACACCAGAAAATTCGGAAGATGGCATTTGGTCTGTTCATTCTGATTCGGCAAAACGAAACGAGTTCGCCAGTTTCTTTAAGAACATAAATGATATAGAGTATCTTAGGGAATTTTTTGCAAAAAACGCAAATGACCTGGACAACAATCCTTGGGGAACTTACACTGTTGAAGATGCAATTATAAAAACGATCGAGGATGCGGCAGAGATGGAAGATACTTTGGAAGATTGTGCGCTGCAAGCTCGTAGAAGCAACTATTATAATCTTCAACACCTCTTTAAGCCATTAAACAATTTTGAATATTCAATTACAGTGCATCAAAAAAGTAAGGCGCGAATTAAACGAAGCTGGCTACGGCTATATGCAATACGTGTCGATATAAACTGTTTTGTAGTTACCGGCGGCGCAATAAAGCTAACACTTGATATGCGGAGGGATTATTTACAAGAAGAATTAAAAAAATTGGAACAAACAAGAATATTTCTCCGGGAGAATAATTTCGATTATCCTGAAGATCTTAAATTTTAACACGATGAACAAACCAATTAAAAAAAAGCTATCAGAGATAGCATCCGGGACAGACGCCGAGTGGTTGAATGAAGCTAAATACAGGCGGGAAAACAGAGAATGGCTAAGAAAATCCGCCATTATAGCGATAAAGGTCTTAGCTGCATTACGGGCGCAAGGTCTTACGCAAAAAGACCTCGCAGAAAAGATGAATGTGTCTCCTCAGCAGATCAGTAAAATTGTAAAAGGTCACGAAAATCTGACGCTTGAAACAATTACTCATCTTGAGAAAGCACTTGGCATTCAGATTATGCCGGAATATATTAATGATGGTAAATCAGCGGCTTAAAACTAATCCCTCAACGCCTGTTATCCACAAACTTCACCGGCTTACGGCTATTCTCAGGAAACTGCATACGCATAATATCCTGGTGGTTACAGTAACGCACCTGCGGAATCACACGCAGCTTAGCCTGCAAGTAGGATTTGATCTTACGGTCCATCTCTTCGGATTCCTCTACAGGACAGAGATGCAGTAATATCTCGTCCGTACCCAGCTCATTGGAATACACTTCTACCACAAACTCCTTCACTTCTTCCATATCGTTCAGCAGATCAAACAAAGCGGGCGGATACAAGGTGGTACCTTTGTACTTGATCATCTGCTTCTTGCGGCCAATCACCGGCGATAAACGCAACGTATGACGGCCACAGCTGCATGTATCTTCATAATACTGGCAGATATCGCCGGTCTTGTAACGCAGCAGCGGCATACCTTCTACACCAAGTGTAGTGATTGTGACTTCCCCTTCTTCTCCAGGCGCCACAGGCTGATTGTTCTCATCCAACAATTCTACATACAGTAACTCCGGATGATGATGCCCACCCTTTCCTGCTTTACACTCCGTAAAAGCAGTCTGCATCTCAGTAGATGCGTAAGTAGAATACAGTTGTATATTCCATTGCTCAGTGATCTTTTTGCCCAGCACATTCAGCGAGAAATCTGTATTGCGTATGTTTTCACCAATACACACAGCCTTCTTCACAGAAGTGCTGTTGATATCAATGTGATGTTCTTTTGCGTAGGCAATGAGCTTCACAATAAATGAAGGCACGCCTACAATAGTAGTTGGTTTGATACGTTGTATATTCTCCCATTGCATACTCGGCACACCAGGGCCTACACGCAGCACACCGGCCCCCAGTTTGCGTATACCATTGTAATACGCCATGCCCGCCATAAACTGACGATCCAGCGTAAGCATGAGCTGGAATACATCACTGTCTGTACCATCTGCACAACAGAAAGAAATGTATTCGTTGTAACTTAAACGTTGCAGGTCTTTTTCCGTGAGCGCAATGATCACAGGGCGGCCAAGTGTACCGGAAGTAGTGGTATATTCGGCAATGCGGCTTTTATCCACACACAGAAACTCCCAGTTATGTTCCTGCAGCTGTTCTTTGGTAACGGGTGGAATCTGCGAAAGCTCGTCCAGCGAACGTACTTTACCGGTATCTATATCATGCTGTTTGAACCAGGACTTGTAGAATGGTGAGAACTCACGCAGATAGCCCAGCAGGCGCATCACTTCTCTTTCCTGGAAAGTCTTGATAGCAGCTTTTGATTGTAGTTCAATATCCGGTATGTACATAGTTATAGTAATTAATTATCCTTCAATAATGACCATGGCGATGGCTGCACTTTTCTCATGCGAAAGCGATACCCATATTTTTTTGATCCCCGCCGCTGCATGTTTTTCTGCTCCCGCTCCAACCAGAAATAGTTCAGGCTTTCCGGCATCATCATTCCGTATCTCGATCTCGTTGAAGTTCACACCGCCGTTTCCCCAGCCTGTACCGAGTGCCTTCAGAAAGGCTTCCTTGGCGGCAAAGCGTGCCGCATAACTCTCCTGCGGTGCGGCCTGTTTTTCACAATAATCTATCTCAACCGGCGTAAACACCAGGTCACGAAAAGCCGTCCCCTTGCTCAGTTTGGCGGCTATGCGGGCTACGTCGGTAATATCTGTGCCGATACCAATGATCATCGCTTAGCTTTTTAATTTTTTAAGTGACGTTTCCAACTGCTTCCGTATGTGTTGCTCTTCTCCTTTCGTGGCAATCACTTTGGTAAGCGCCATTTCATAATATCCTTTGGCTGCGGCATAGTTATGTCTTTTAAAACAATAATCGCCGGCAAGCACATAGGTATGATAGAACTGAGGATTGGCTGTTACAAAAGCATTCAGGTCTACGTCATGGCCTTCCATGATTTCCTCTTTCATATGACGCCAGCTGCTGAATGCGGCAAAGTCCTTCGATAAGAGGAAAGTATCTGCGGCTACATTCTGCGCGCTGTCATATACTTCATGATCGCTGTCAAGGCCATGCATGCTGAAGATCTTACTCAGATCATAGGCAATGAAGCGGCCCATCTGCCACGGTGCTGTAGATACCCACACCAATTTTTTCTTTGGCTCAAACACGATGGAATGATGCGCAATGAATTGGTTGACGGCCTTCTCATTGCCCATACCAATGTCAGTATTATGCAGGCCTTTACGATCACGCAGGATGCTGATCGTTTTTTGTACGGTATTGGCACCATGCTGTTGCATTAGCTCAGAGAGGCGCTCAAAGCGGTATTCAGAGGCACTTTTACTGATCTGTTCCTGATTTGATGCAAGCTTTGCAAGCGAATCACCCTGGAAGTGGTTTGTACAAGTAATGAAATGTTTGCCCGGGCTGTACATGTCCATACCTTCCGGTGTCTTCTGAATCAGTACAGCTTTGTTATCTTCCGCAGAGCCTACCAGAAACGATTCCGATACAAACATCTTCCTCTTCTTTGCTATATTCCAGGCTTCGTTGATATTCTTTGCATATTGCAGTATCTCTCTCGCCACCAGTGATACCGGTGTGGCAGAACCGGAAGGCACATCAGTTTTGGCAGCATTGATGGTAACGGTAAGACCTTTGTCATTCATCCCGGAAACAACGCCGGTAAAGCCGCCCCAGGTTACAAACATAAAGTTGTATCCTTTATTGGGATGATAAAACACCACCATCTTATCTTCCGCAAATTTATCTCCCATATAAAAATCGAAGTTGCGGCCGATGATCAGGTTGCTGTCTGCCGACTGTTCATCCCAGGTACCGAAAGAAGTACAGCCTACGAGCATCATGCCCTGCAATGCATGACCGATGTCGTGTGCCGCGTGATAATTCATCAGACGCTCGTAGTTGGTACCGATATAATCATATTGATCAGAAGCTGAAAATGATTCGCCATAGATCTCTTCCTTGAATTCTTCATCCACATGCTGGGGAAGATGACGGTTGAACCATCCTGTGAAATAACGCAGGAAGTTGAGATACCAGGTGGAAGGAATCATCTTCTTTATCTGCGCTACAAAATTGTCTTCCTGCCTCCTGATCAGCTCTCCTGAAAGCTTTCCGTTGATCACGCCCCTCTCAAAGGGCGCACCTTCTACGTACATTTCATATAACCCGCTGTTGCTCTTGCGGAACCAGCTGTTACCAATGGTCCAGGCGCTACTGCTCAGTGATTTGCGTTGCAGCTGCAACGCGCTCTTGTCCGCTATCTCAGGTGGCGTCATACGACTCACCGACACCAGATAAATAGCCAGTGCAATAAAAAGCAACAGGATGCTGCCAACAATGTAAAGTAAAACGCGTCCAAGTTTACGCCAGCCGCTCCGCTTCTTTTTTTCCACTTATTTGAGTATTGACTGATTAATTTCATCCACCAGGAATTCCATTCCCAGAAGTTCCGAACAAGTGATCACACTGCTCATGGTGACACCCAGAATCCCATGCAAGTTCAGGTTTTGCCCGGTAAGATACAAATTGGATAGTTTGGTTCTCGCCGAAACCATTGTCCGCAAAGGGTCCCGGCTATCTTTGAGGATACCGTACATGCTGCCGTCGCCGGTGCCCAGGTAATCACGATAGGAAAGTGGCGTAGCCACATAATACGATTGCACACAATTCCTGAAGCCGGGGAACTTCTTCTCCACACTGTCAATGAGTTGTTCTGCCCGTTGTATTTTGAAGGCCTCATAATCCTCTCCCCTGCTACTTTCCTGCGTATCGGTATTGAAGGTATGGTGCCAGGGCGCCATTTCTTCATAACGCATATAAGTCATTACAGAGAGGCTGTCCGCATATTTCTCATAACGGGAACTGGCAGATACATATATGGCATAGGTTTCAGGCCATCGGTCTACCTGGTAATCGATGCCTGCCCAGGCGTCTTCGGATGCGTGATAATAGAAGTTATGATTCAGATAAGGAAATGAGCCCGGCTTCAATACCACATTGAGCACAAAGGCCCCTACTGAATTTTCGAGCTGCTGCATACGATTGCGGTAAGCGCCACGCAGCATATCGCTTTCCGTCATAGCTGTAGTCTGCGCCGGATGAAGATTGGAAATGAAATGTTCCCCATAGACCTTTGTGCCATTATCAAGTACAATATGATCCACACGGTCACCGTTGCCTTGAATGCTCCTCACGGCCGTATTACGAATGATGGTTCCACCATTCTCTTTAATACGGTAACAAAGCCATTTAGCGATTTGCGAGCCACCATCCACACATTTCCAGGAGCTGCTTATATAACTGTTTAACACCAACGCATGTACATAGAAAGGCGTTTTCTCCGCCACGCCGGCGTATAACAGATTGTTGCCAGCCAATACATTGCGCAGGCGCATGTTGTCTGTAATGCTCGCCAGGAAATCAGCCGTATTGATGTGCAACACTTCCTGCTTCTCTTCATAATTGCCGGTGCGCAGATTGTATAATGGAAACTTACTGCATACTTCGCTGATCTTGTTGGAATAAGCCTCCAACGCGGCTCTCTCACCAGGAAAATCAGCCAACAAGGTGCTGATGAATTGATCGTGGCCTTGTGCCAGCTTGTATACTTTGTCATCCCCGGCGAAACTGATATGGTCAAAGCCATCCATGTCCATACGTTTCAGCTTGAGTTTATCCAGGATACCGGCATAGCGGAACACCTTATTCAGATTCTCACCATCGGCCAGTCCGCCGATATAATGTACGCCGGAGTCGAAAATTACTTTATCACGTGAATAGGTTTGCAGACATCCGCCCGGTTGGCGGTTCTTTTCGTATATGCATACACGATAGCCGTTCCTGCTCAGGATAGCGCCACATACAAGGCCGCCCAGGCCGCTACCGATAATGATTACGTCATAGCTGTGCATAATTTTTTGGGGGAGCTTTTTTTATAACAAATATTACGTTGGATGTGTACCGGGTATTGTCTATTTCCTCCGCTATCGCACCATATTTGCTGATCAGGCTGCGTACATGCGCCGCAGAAAAGAATGACAGTTGTTTGTTCTTCGTCTTATTGAATCCTATGACCCGGGTTGATAAAAATTCGGTAAACTTGGTACCCTCATGGCGTTGTTGCCTGTCACTATCGCCGTCCCTCACCACAATCACCCCATCCGGCTGCAATCGCTCAATACATTGCTGCAACAGCTTTTCCTGTTCTTCCGGCTGCAGGTAATGCAACACATCACTGAGAATAAAGGCATCATATTTTTCAAACGGCGTGTCTGCAATATCACCGTGTATAAACTGAAGATTGGCGGGCTTATTATGACAATGAGCGGCAGTAGCTATTTTCTCCTCATCGTAGTCAATACCAGTGATATGTCTTTCCGGGGCCGCAAAGCTAAGGATATAATCCATAAAGCCATACCCACAGCCAATGTCCAGTATATGACCTTTCTTTGGCAATAATTCATGAAACAGCTCATAGTCGCCCTCCATCCGTGTTTTAATGCGCATGTACCATTCCAGTACCGGCCCCTTGTAGATGTAGTTGTATTTCAGTTGCTCGCGGAAATAAGCAGGGACTTCCGTTTCACGGGTAAGCGATTCATATTCTTTCTTGAAATATCTGCTGATGCTTTTCGTACGTGCGCTATAGTTGTCTCCCCAGCTTTTATCCTCCTGCGAAATACGTGGTAGATACTTCACCGTTACAAGACCGTCTTTCAACAGGAAATCGCCCTTCGTCATTGTATAGGCGGTACCGTGAATTACAATAGGTAACACATCCAGGTTAAGTTGTTCCGCAATGTAGAATGCACCCTTATGGAAACGCTTGATCACAGGGTCAGGTGAGCGGGTGCCTTCCGGATACACCACGATGGAATATCCTTCCTCAACTCTTGCACGCAATTTGTCAATGGCGCCTTCTGCCCCTTCGGCTACCGGGTAATAATCAGCCAGCCGTACTACCGAACCAAATACCGGCGATCTCCATACCCACTGGTTCGTAAGCAGTATTACCTTCGGATGCAACATCGTCGATACCAGTATGTCCAGGAAAGACTGATGATTACTAATGATCACGGCAGGGCGCTTCAGCTGCTCATTATCAGGGTTGACAATGCGCTTCTTTACGTTACCCATGATATACAATACGCTCCAGGTATATTTCGATAAAATACGGTGATACAACAACTTCCCTTTCTCTTTATCAAAGGGATTCAGACGTATCAGTATCCATCCCAGAAAAGTAAGCAGGAAACAACCTGTTGTAAAGTAGGTAAATGAGAATACGGAAAGCGTCCAGCCTTTCAGTGTCCAGGGAGCATAGCCTTTGCGCACACGGTTGGTGATAAGCCAGTTAAACAAAACGGGAATCATCACCTGGGAAATCAGCACCACTGTACCTATCCCGATGATAGAGATCAGTGCAATGGATTTGAGCGAAGGATGTTTGGCGAAGATCAGCACACCCAGGCCAAGCATCGTAGTAATAGCAGACAGGAAGATGGAAGATTTGAAAGATGAGAGTGTTTTCTTTCCTGTTTTATATTCCTGTAACAGACCATCCATCATGAAGATACTGTAATCATCACCCAATCCGAAGATGAAGGTACTAAGGATGATATTGACAATATTGAATTTGATCCCGAAAAGCCCCATGATACCCAGTATCCATATCCAGCTTACAACCATCGGGATGAAGGTAATGAGTGCCAGCTCAAAGCGGCCATAAGACAGCAGTAGTGCGGCAAACACCAGCAATGAGGTCATCCAGGCAATACTGTTGAATTCTTCACGGATCACTTCCACCAGCCTGTTGGCTGCGTACTGCTTGTCGAGTACAGTGGAAGCAGGCTCATTGCCAAGTGCTTTGTATACCTCCTGCTTATGCACAGGGTCTACCTTCAGCAACGTCACCAGTGACGTACGGCCATTCTTCTGTATAATGAATTCACCCAGACTGCTGCTGCGCAGGGTTTCCAGGGCTTCGGCCGACAATGGCTGAAAGTGCTGCTCCAGCAATGATTCAAATTTATTGAAAGCAGTAGCGCTGAAACCCACGGCGGTACCATGACTCCGCAACCAGGTCATCAGTTGTTGTTTCTTCTCTGGCGTCCAGTAATGGTTCCACCGGTCTATGCGCTGCTGCTGCTCACGTGTAGATAACAGTAACGCCTGTACGCCTGCATATTTTTTCACAATACCTTCCTGCTGTAAACGCTGAATGGCCGGCATCAGTTTTTCCTCGTTCTGCAAAGCAGATTCCAGGTCAGTGCCATCTGTTACAACATAGACGGATTGTGCTGTATAACTGTTTATTCTGTTGAGATGCGCTTCCGCTTTCTTCAGCTCCGGCGACATAAAATTCATGCGCATCATATCGCTTTCAAAAGAAACACGGCCTGCTGTGAAGTAGAATACGATGGTCAGCACAAAAATCCCGGCCACCAGGTATTTGTTCTTTTCAGGTTTATAAGTCGATAGTTTATCGAGCCAGTTGTCGTGATGAGCAGTCTCCGGCTGCGGCTTCGCACCCAATACAATCCAGTGCGGTAAGAAAATCAGCGAAAACAGGGCAGCACCAACAAGGCTGAGCGCAGCAAAGAGCCCCACATCGCGCAGCATGGGTGAATGCACAAATTGCAGACACAGGAAACCGCCCACAGTGGTGAAGCTGCCCAACGTCATGGGAGTGGCCAGGTCACGGATTACCTCCCGGATGTCAGGCAAATGCCGGTAGTGGTTGAATACATGCAATGAATAATTCACAGCAATACCCAGCACCACCGCACCGGCGCCCATCGCCATCACGGCAATATGCCCTTTGATAATGTATATGCATGCCAGTGAGAACAGGCCACCGAATATCACAGGTAGCATAACAACGACGGGGGAGCGCTTTTTCCGGAAAAATAATACGATCAATACCACCAGTAGCACAATAGTAATGCCTTGTGTAAGAAACGTATCCTGCCGGAGCTGTGCGGCATTACCCGCTGATACGGCCGTGCCACCGAAATAACTGGCGTTGATGCTACGAAAACGCTGATCCAGCGTATCTTTTATGCGATCAAGTCCCTGGAGAAACCTGGTATTAATCTTCGTTGCGCCGGGAGGATTGGCAGGTGTGATGAAGAGCACCAGGTTGCGATGGTCCTTCGTCATCACATAGTTATCGTACAATTCAAACTGGTCATCGTATTGCAGATGCTGCAATTTCCTAATCCCTATCCAGGAGATGCCAACGGGATCTGCCTGTATCATCTTTTTCAGTACCAGTCCTGCAGGCGATACCAGGGTATTATAATCATACTGTAACGATTGTTGCAGTTGTGACGGCGTAAGCAAGCTGTCGATTTTCAGATAATCCTTTTCTTCCAGGAAAACCGGCAGGTGTTGCTGAATGGTCTCCATGAGACCCAATACCATACCGTCCTCTGCTTGCCCCTGTATCTGGCGGATATAGGGCGACAGTTGTGACCCGGCTCTGGCAACTAGCTCTGCAGCATAGGCTGTAAGGCTATCTGGTTGCGCAGCCTGGGAAGTATCCTGCTGGGAAATGGTCACAACCAGTTTATCAGCAAATTTTGAATCGTTGAATACTTGTTGCAGTTTATCCAGTTTCTTGTCTTGCGGAAGGATTTTGGTGATGTCTTCTTCCAGCTTTATCTGCCAGGCAAAAAAAGATACCAGCACAAAACACACGATGGTAGCGCACCACAGCCAGATCTTATGACGCTCAAAAAAATTATAGATGGCTACAAAGAGACTTCCCATTATTTTGCTTTTCTTCTGAATATCGACAACAATACGGCGCTCACCGCCCAAGCGAGCAGTCCGGCTGCGATGGCCAGTGTAATGCTTCCGTAAATGTATTGCAACATATTTGCCTGGATGGTCTTCAGCGAAATGCCGTTGCTGAACAATAGGTCAGTGGCCTTGTCTCCCATCCATACGCGACCGGTAAGGAAACTTATAAACACAATAAAAGGTATCACCGGCGGTACGCTGATATGTGCAGCCAGCACCACCAATGCCTTGTTTAGCTTCAGTTTTATGGATACGAGTATGGCTACCAGCAACTGGAAGCCCCAGATGGGTACGATGCCCATGAACACCCCGAAGCCTATGGATGCAGCCTTGACCGCATTGGACTCTGATGGATTCAATACTTCCTCTCTCCACATCTTCTTCCAGTTCTCTCCTTTCATCAGATAGCGAAAAAGGTCCCTCGGCTTGATATACAGGAAAGTGATCAGTACCAGTACCGTATTGAGTACACTGATACGCGAGAAATCGCGGAATGGCCGGAAGTGCGATACCCGTTCGGCTGCAGGAGGATAATACACCTTCACCGGCGCCCAGTCGATCTTCACACCTTTCCAGGCACTACGTACCAGCACCTCTATTTCAAACTCATATTTGGTACACCAGAAGCGCATATTACCCATATGCCGCAGCGGATACACCCGATAGCCTGATTGCGTGTCAGGGCCTTTCAGCCCTGTTTCCACATAGAACCAGAAGTTGGAAAATTTATTAGCGAAAGTATTCTTGCCCGGCATGTTCTCCTCCTGGAGATTACGCGCACCGATCACAAGTGTGCCCGGATCCGTGGCAATCCTGTCCAGCATCCCCGGCAGATCTGTAGCGAAGTGCTGACCATCTGCGTCCATAGTAATCACGTAGTCATAGCCTTGTTCCAGCGCATAAGCAAAACCGCGGCGGAGGGCTATGCCCTTACCACGGTTAGGGCTATATGAAACCAGCTGTAGCTCCGGATATTGGTCCAGTACGCCCAGGGTATCGTCAGTAGCACCGTCATTAACCACTATTACATGCCGGGTATAGGTGAGAGCTTCCCTCACCACGGCGCCGAGTGTGGCGGCGTTGTTGTAGGTAGGTATGAGCACGGCAACACGGTGGCGCTCAAAATATTCGTTATGTGTAGCTTGCGGGTTCACTTATTTAAATACTCCCTGGAATTTCATAAAGGTCAGTTCTCCGCGTTTCAATATGGCATTCACTTTCAACCTGGCTTCTTCTTCTTTCCAGGTCAGTGTAATATCCACCAGCGGTTGCTGATTCGGATCAATCATGTTGAGGAACTTCATCTGGTTTGCCTTCTGCAACATTACTTTTCTTTGCACAGCTCCTTCCAGGAACTCTGTAATGATCTGCATCATGCATACGCCTGGTACCACCGGCTGATCAGGAAAATGCCCGCTGAAAATATTATGTGCAGCATTCAGTTCAAAAGTGGCTGTAACCTGTCCTGGTTCTTTGGTTTCGGCAGAAACAGTATAAAAATTACCTGCTAACATATCAATGAAATTGTCTTAAAATATTTTATTTCTCCACCCTTTCGAGGGAGATATTGAAACGGAAATGCTGATGTACTATCCGGATAGTATCCGGTACGCCATTGGTATAATGCCTCATCCAGACTATTACAGCCGGTTTGCGCTCCGACGATTTTTCTATACGCTCCAGCTGTGTGCAGTCCGGATCCGTGATATAGTAATTATTGCCTTTCGCTGTAGGGATCACTGTATAACGGTAATGGCTGTCCGTCGCAGTATGCGCCGGACGCAGATCCGGCCGCAGCAGCACCAGTTCAAAGTCCTGCCGTAATGTTTTCACCACCGCCTTCTTATCCATTTTCGGGAGCAGGTAATGTTTGGTGAAGTTGCCTTTTCTATCGAATTCAAAATCAAAAAACTTGAATCCCATTTCATTAGCAAATACAATACGGGTACTGCTGTCAGGCATCTGCTTGAAAAATAACAAACCGCTCAGATGACGCTTCAGTACATTTACCTGGGTACTGTACAACGTGGAATTGAACTGCGGACTGAATTTCCGGATACATTCCACATCCCCTGTGCCCGGTTGTAATCCTCTGTACACCGAACGACAGCCGGTCATCAACAAAATGCTCAATATGCTATTTAGCCACAAATACCGCATCGGGGATATTTATATTCAGCTGCCTGTGCAGAAAACTGATAGTGGTATCATCGCCGGACACTTCTTCCATGGTAATCTTTGATACCGCCATATCCTGTTTATCTACCAGCAATATGATATTTTTAAAATACGCTTTCATTACCTTATTCACCGGCGTCAGCTCCAGCTTATAGCCCTGTGCGTTTTCAAAGGCTTTAGCAGTAAATTCAGTATTATCCAGCACTTTTCCCTGCACACAATCTACCGTGATTTTGTTGATCTGCTCAAACAATTTGTTGTTCTTACCGGAGACTTTACTCTCTTTCTGTGCATCTTTTATTTTGATGTCTTTACCGTTGATGACCAGCAGATAGTAAGATGGCTGTTGGTATTCCATTCTTACTTTATTGTCTTTCTTAAACCAGAACTTTCCTTTGGACGTGATCTTGTCAGACAACATGCTCAGGTTTTTCTCTTGTACAAAATCACACTGTATACTTTGCGTCTGCTGTGCAGCTTTTGCGAGCTGCTGTTTCAGCAGCGCAAGATCCGTCACAGATTTAAAGCCTGACTGGGCCTGTAATTGCAGCGCAATTACACAACAAATTAGTACTAATATCCATTTACACATATGCCGGTACGTTTAACATTTTATCAATTCTTTCAAACCGGTAGCCTTTCTTATGTATCCCTTCAATGAGCTGCGCTAATATTCCCGCAGTAATCTCCTGGGTATCATGCAACAATATAACAGCGCCCGGGCGCAATCCATTCATCACCCTTTGCAGCAGCCTATCAGCATCCTGCGCTACGGTGTCCATGGAGCGGATGTTCCAGCCTATAGCCAGGTAATTACCTGACCTGATAGCCCCTGCCAGGTTGGGGTTGGTAACCCCATAAGGAGGGCGGAACAAACGTGGCTGCAGTCCCGTAGCGTTGATGGTAACGCTGTCCATCTTCTCCATATCCTCTTCCATTTTCCTCCGGCTGTACACGTCAAACCAGTAATCATGCGAATAGGTGTGATTACCGATCACATGTCCATCTGCGTGTATGCGTTGGAGTAGGTGGTTATTACCTTCAATATTTTTACCGATACAGAAAAAAGCAGCGGGCACTTTATGGGTGGCCAGTACATCCAGGATCTGCGGTGTCAGTTCAGTGTGCGGCCCATCGTCGAAGGAGAGCGCTACTACCTTTTCAGCAGTGTCTGCGTTACAGAATGTTTGTATGAAGAAGCCGGAGCGGATATTGGCAGCGCCCCATACATAGAAGGGAAGGCATAGCAAAACTGGCAGCAGGAACATCCATACCGGTACGGCGTACCGGCCCGTTATCCTAAGTACCAGCAGTACCAGGATAGCGCTGATGCAGATGATATTTACAGCCCTTTTGTTTAGCATGCGGTTAATAGAATCAGGGAATGATGCGTTCCCTGGTGATGATTATACAATAGAATCCGGTTTATTCTTTCGGGAGCTTTCCCATAGAAGGCGGCGGCTTCAGGTACTTGCTGTTCAGCAATGATGCCGTTTCCGAGCCACAGGCCAAAAGCGGTGGCAGTAGGATACTCTCCGCAGAGATGTTTGAAGCTGGCTTCAGCATGGTCAGGAAACAGCGCTGCAGCTACTTCCTCATATATCTCGTCTTGGTCTATATCTCCGTTTCTGCCAGTAAGCAGCAGGTCTATATTCCCGGGCGTGCAGTTGTTATCTTCCAGGAATTTCATGATATGGCCGATCACCTCTCCCTCCCACATAGGTTTGTAGAGTGTGCTGATACCAGTCAGTTCTGCCACAGTATTATCACCTATAGTCGTGCCCAATGTAAAAAATGCTGCGCCTTCCCCCGCAATAGTACCGCGGCTGGGGCTGTTAAGCAGCTCCATTGTTTTCACCGGCGTTTTTTTGTAAAGGCCAAAACGGCCCAGTATCTGGTGGCTATATGGCGTCATCTCGTCAAGACCGCCTACCAACACATGTTTCAACATTCCTTCCTTCAGTATCATGATGGCATCAAGCAGGCCATTCTCAAAAGAGAACCCGCGATGCACAAAAGTATTGTTGTAACCGTTGCAACCCAGCAAAAGAGCAATCTGCCCGCCCACTGTGTTGTGTGTGGACTGTATGAAAGCTGTAGGCGTCAGCATCTCTTCCTTTTGTTTCACCATTTTGGAGAGAAAAATGCCGGTATCATCCAGACAGCCATAGGCAGTCCCCGTGATAATAGCATCCGGTATAGTAACGCCGGCTTCCTGAAGACTCAGAAAAGAGGCGCCCACCCCCATTTTGATAGCGCGACCCATACGACGGATCTGTTTTACATCGATCCATTGTTTATAATCCGGATCCACAACATGGAGGCGCGCCTGTTCGTACTCTTTCAGATTACCCAGCAAAGGGCCACCTGTCGCAGTTTCCTGCGGAGAAATACAACCAGTGCCATTTATGTAGATACTCATGTATTGCTGTTTATTCTTTGGAAAACACCAGACTGGAACAATTACCGCCAAAACCGAATGAGTTGGACATCACATGTTGCAGGTCATTACTCTCAGACCACGCTGTAGCAGGCGCAAAGGGCAATTCCTTCATCTGATGTTCAAATCTTGCATTGGGATAAATGATCCCCTCCTTCACAGCCAATGCCGAAAATACAGCTTCAATGCCGCCGCTGGCCCCCAGTGTATGACCTGTGAATGATTTGGTGGAACTCATTGCCGGGAAATGCGGTGCAAACAAACGGTTGATAGCAATACCTTCAGACACATCATTATTCTGTGTCCCGGTGCCATGCAGATTGATATAGTCAATTTGTTGTGCTTGCAAACCGCTCATATCCAGGGCCCCTTTCATGGCCAGATAATTACCTGTGCCTTCGGGAGAAGATGCTGTCTGATGATAGGCATCGTTGGCATTGGCATAACCGCTCAAACGACACCAGGGATGCAGCTGTATCGCCAGCCTGTCAGATACCATCACAACGTAACCGGCGCCCTCACCAAGGTTAAGCCCGGTGCGGGTATCGTCAAACGGACGGCAAGGCTGCTGGTCCAGTATCATCAAAGTATTGAAACCGTTGAGCGTAAAACGGGTCAGCGAATCAGTGCCTCCTGCAATCACGACATCCACCACATTGTTGCGGATCAGGCGCGATCCATACATCAGCGCATTCGCACCAGAAGAACAAGCTGTGCTGATGGTAGATACATGATGATGTATGCCCATTGCATCCGCCACCAGTTCCGTAATACTACCGCACTCATGATGCACTACCTGGTGTAAGCGGCCGCCGGAAGGATTTTCAAGGAATGAGGAAAAGAAATCCTCCGTCTTGTCCATCCCCCCCACAGTATTGCCGGATACGAAGCCTACACGGTATGCTGATATATCTCCTAAGCCTGATGACTGCCACGCTTCACGCGCTGCAATCAGGCTCAGCAATGCTGTTCTGCTGATATGTTCAGGCAGCCTGGCCATATCGGCCAGTGTAGCATTGTCAGCTTTTACCTCAGCCACCGGAAGCGTATTACGATGTATGGACGACAGGTATTGCATGGTAGTCATACCCGGTTCCATCCGCCTGAACGACTGCAGGCACTCCCGCAGATTCAGGCCAATGCCGCATATTACGCCGCCACCTGCTATCCACACCTTTTCACTCATGCTTTAGCTGTTTGTTGAGCCGTGATAAATTCTGCCATTGTACGCACAGAATAAAATATTTCCGGCCCCTGTTCTGGATTGGCAATACGGATATTATAATGCTGTTGCAGCAATACTATCAATTCCAGTGCATCGATAGAATCAAGTCCCAACCCTTCTTTGAACAACGGCTCATCATTGCCGATACTCTCCGGAGCTACCTCCTGCAAATTCAATTGTTCTATGATCTGCACTTTCAGATCCGCCATCAACTTTTCCATTGCGTATTTTGATATTTTGTATTTCTGTATTTCGTTATTTCCCTGTCTGATATAAATCCCCCAATGCCTTTGGCGACAAAGGAATTGACAGACCCGACGCTTTGTTCTCCACCAGGAACAGGGCTGTGTCATATTGCTGCCCCATCACTTCCACCCAGCCGCAAAGGCAGGCCTGTAGCGGAGTTTCGGCCAGCAGTTGAGCCGGGTAACTTCCCAGCAATGCTGCATCAAATTCATCAGACACAAAGAAAGTATTCTCACCTTTAAAACCATGCCGGATGCATATTTCACCCATCACAATATTAGGTAATGTATATACAAAAAGTGCAGGGCTGGCTATATCCTTTACAGTGGCGTAATAACGCAAGTCCGTGTCCAGGCTGGCGCTGCGGTTGCTCAACACAAGCCCCGCCGCTTCCGGTGGAAGCTGATGAATCCCGCTATCCTGCAATAACACCTCTGCTGCCAGCCATCCCAACTTACTGAGAGTATCCATCTTATGGAATTTCGGATACTGTCCCGAAAAGCGATCGTATCCTGCTCTCAACATCTCCTGTAAATCCAGTCCCTTATCTGCTTCCAATACCACCTCCCCGTTTCGGGAAATGCAGTGGTCGCGAATAATACAACTTGCCGTGATATATGCTGTTCCGCTGCTCAAATTGCCCTGATGAATTTAATTTTTATCCTCTTAAATGATTTATTACGCGTTTTTCAGCTTTTCGGTCAACTCAATTGTTCTGGCCAGCCGCTTCAACGCCGTATCGTGGTTCTTCACGAACGGATTGTCCATATCCCATACATAACCCGCCAGTACGGAGCAGATTTGCCCTTTGATCAGCGGATCAGCATCTTTCTTGAAGAAGATAGTATCCAATGTACCTTCATACCAGGCCATCACATATGAGCGGAAAGTGTTCACACCCTGCATGGTAGGCTCCATGTATTCCTTCTCCCAGTCTACCTCTTCTCCCCGCAGCTTCCTGATCACGAGTTTGGCAGCCGTCTGGCTGGAAACGCAGGCCAAAGTTACGCCAGATGAGAAAATCGGGTCCAGAAATTCTGTTACGTTACCCGTCAGCACAAAACCATCTCCATAAAACTTATCGGTGGTAGCAGACCAGGACTGAAGCACACGCGGTTCAAATACCAGCTCCACATCCCTGAAACGTTCCCTCGTATAGGGTTCTGCCTCCAGGAGAGCACGGTATTTTTCTTCGTCTGTACCAGGATAAGCGTCAAAAAATTCAGGATCACCCACAAAACCTAAGGAAGTAACGCCAGTGGAAAATGGTATAATCCAGATCCAGACACCTTTCTGATGAACTACAGCAGTGATACGGTTAGGCTCATCCGCCATCGAACGGCGCCGGTCAACAGTATGTGCAAATAATGCTTTACGGGGTTGCAGATTGGAATTGCGCTCCAGGTTGAAAAGCTTGGGAATGACCCTGCCATAACCGCTTCCATCAACGATGAAACGCGCCTTTATTTCGGATTGGTTACCCGCACTGTCTTCCACTATAGTAGTGGAATCAGAGCCGTCAAAATGTATAGCCGTTACAGTTGTCTCGTATTCTACTGGTACTCCCATGGAAGCCACGGTGTCTGCGAGCGTCTTATCGAAATCTGCGCGGGTTACCTGCCACGTCCATGTCCAACCGGGCGTATATTGCTCCTTGAAAGTGAAATCGCATACAGCATCGCCTTTCACGAACTTGGCGCCATACTTCTGCTGAAAACCTTTGGCTTTGATAGCTTCAATGAAGCCGGCTTCCTCCAGCGCGTCCATACTACGGGGCAGCAGGCTTTCCCCGATCACAAAACGGGGAAACTTCATCTTCTCAACAATCTTCACCTTATATCCGGCCTGATGAATAATAGATGCAGCAACAGTTCCGGCTGGCCCTGCACCAATCACCAATACATCAACCTGTTCAGTTTTCATTTGGGTATTTTTTTATTTGGGTATTTTTTGGATTTTGAGATTTTTGAATTTTTGAATGCAGTAAAGACTACTTTCTGTATATTATTTCAAACAGTAAATATCAATCTTTGCTGCATTCAAAAATTCCAAAATCAAATAATTCCAAAATCTCAAAATTTTATTTCTTCTTTTTGCACTTCAGCAACGTATAATTAAGTCCCATAGAATTGTTCTCTTCCGTTACCATCAACCCCGCATTTTCAATACACTGGAAGAAATCATCCGTATGATACATCTGGCTGTTACCGTTAGCCATAGCAGTGAAGTACAGAGAAGTCTGCTGAAGACAGAAAGCTGCTGATTTAAACTGCTGACGGTTCCAGAAAGGCTCAAGAATGAAGATGGTACCATCATCATTCAGCGCTTCACGACAACGGGACAATATCGAAACTATTTCCGCTTCGGAGAAACAATCGAGGAACTGGCTCATCCAGATGGCGTCAAAGCCGGTAGGGAAAGGGATCTCCTCGTGCAGGATATTGGCGATGTGGAAATGTACGCGATGCGCTACCCCCGCTTCCTTCATTTTTTGCTGCGCGATGTTGGCCTGACCAGGAATATCGAAGATCGTTACTTCCACATCCGGATCTTTTGCCGTACAGGCGAGCGCCCACTTGCCGGTGTTGCCGCCAATGTCCAGCAGACGCTTGGGCTTATTCTCAAAAACAATATCGAGTGCGGCCGGTGTAGCTATATCAGAATAGTAATGATCAAAGTCGAACCAGCTTTTGCCCACTGCGGGAGGCAGCAGCGATAAACCCGGATAAATGGTATCCCAGGGGCCTAGCTCTTTCAGTCCTGCTGGCTTGCCCTCCTCCAGGCTTTCCCGGAGGTGATACATGCCTTTGTAACAGATATCCTGTGTGAAATCCATGTTGATACGCGTGAGGCGGTCATGCAGAATGAAGTAACCCGTTTTGGTAAGGGTATACTTCTTATCGTTGACGATGACCAGCTCCATGCCCAGACCCGCTTCCAGCAATACTCTTACGGCGTAGCGTGTCATATTGGTTTTCTCCATGATCTCCTCGATCGTGATACCCTTCATGCCGCTGTCGCTGACCGCAGTGAGTATTCCCATATCGCGCAGCGCCCTGGTGGCCTGGAAGGCTATCGGCGCGAAGGCCAGCCATAATGCAGCTTCTTTAGCCTGTAATGCTGTTTTAGTTTCTTTGTTAAACACAGTGATAATGAATTGAGCTTTTTGCTAGTTCCTTAAATGAAAAACCATCGCTGCATTACAACCACCGAATCCTGAAACGGTTTTCAGGATATGCGCCGATTTTTTCTGCAACAGGGTGTTGGTAACATTGACGGGCATGCTTACGCCCGGCGTTTCATAACCTTTTGTAGGCAACACCACGCCGGCTTTCATAGCCTGCATGCTGATGATAGCTTCTATCAGGCCGGCTGCGCCGAGCGTGTGTCCATAATATCCTTTGAGGCTGTTCACAGGTGTGGCCGCCAGTCCCGCGTGATGCAGCGCTTTTGCTTCCATCTCGTCGTTATACAGGGTGGCCGTGCCATGCACCGATACGAAGCCAATGTCTTCTGGTGTAAGGCCGCTGCCTTTCAATGCTTGCTGCATAGCGGAGGCCAGCTCGAAGCCTGTACGCGATGGTCCTGAAATATGATTCGCATCATTGCTGATAGCGCCGGCGCCCAACAGGAACCCGGCGTCAGCAGCGTTGTTGCTGAGTATTACAGTGGCGGCGCCTTCTCCGAGGCTGACGCCTGTGCGGCCTGCGTCAAATGGTTTACAGGGCACTGCACTCACCGCCTGAAACGACTGAAAACCGGATAGCACAAAACGTGTAAGCACATCTGCACCAGTTACCACCACATGATCATATCGCCCGGCAGCGATAAGACGCTGCGCCGTTAAGATGGCCACCAGTCCTGATATACAGGCACTGCTGATCACCAATGGTCTCGATACAGCACCAAAGTGCGCAGCGATCCTGGCTGCAGTATGAGCCGGCTGCATGTCCGCCAGCGGCGGTTCAATACCTTCCGGCTGCTGCTCCAGCAGCTCTATATTGCCTTTGGTAGTAGAGATCACAAGACCCGTGCGGGAATTAGCCAGACTGATATCGGTTTGCTCCAGGGCCCTGTGAACAGAAGCCACCACAAGTTTTTCAAATTTCGTATACCCGTCTGTGTTAATACCAGCGCAGCATGCATCAAGTTGCTGCGGCGTAATCATAGCGCCATAGAAGGGTGCACCAAAAGCGGCATCCTCCTGCAAACTGATCCCGCTGCGGCCCTGCATTACCTGGCTGAAATTCTCAGCTGTAGTGCGTCCGAGCGGTCCTGTTATATTATCTGCTACTACAAAAACCTCTTGCATAATACCTTGTTACCCCACTATATACCGCTTCTTCCATTCACTGAAGAAAGGCGGTGTTATAAGCTGCAGGGTGGAAGTTTCCTTGTCGAGGAAAACCTGCACCGTGGAACCTGTCGCTACCACTTCTCCCGTAACAGGATTGGTAAGCGTATACTCAAATTTTATTTTGGCCGCCATGTCATCCACATATCGGGTCGCTATTGTTACCCTGTCGCCGTAACGAAGTGGACGTTTGAAATCGCATTGAACATTCACAAGGGGTACAATATATCCCTGTGCGAGAATATCAAGATAACGCAAACCGTATTTTTCACCGAAAGCCTCCCTTCCGTCCTCAAAATACCGTACATAGTGGCCATGCCAAACTATGCCCAGCGAATCTGCTTCATTGAATTTTACCTGTATAGTAGTGCTTTCGGTCATTTCAATTTTCTTATTTGGTTATTTAGCTATTTGTTTATTTGATTCTCACATTCAAAAATCTCAAAAATTCGAAAATCAAATAAAAAAATAACTAAATAACCAAATCTCAAAATATCTAGCTCTTCTTTTTAGCCTTTTTTGCTTCCTTTACTTCTTTGGCAGCAACAGCTGTTTTAACTTCTTTCTTTGCAGGCGCAGGAGCTGGTTCTGGTTCCGGATCTTTGGCTTCTGCATATTTCTCTTTCCACTTCTTGTAGTTGGAGCTAACGTCATCCATTACATCATGCACAGAGAACGCCCAGTAGTTGCGGAATCCAAAGCCTTTAGCCTTGCCTGTCATACGCTCGGTCATCAGCATATTGCGGGTAGCCATGTCCACCACGGTTACATACATAGAGGCTTCTTTCTCTGATTTGTTCATGGATTCCATGAAGAAAATCACACCAATACCTTTTTTGCCACCATAGTCATAGGCCTTCACAAGACGGGCAATGTCCTCTGGTTTGAGGCGTGTAGCATCTGCAGAATTGTCTGACTTCAGGCTCTCCTTGTTGGTGGCAGCATTGTGCTTGCTCACTGCGCTGAGGTCATTGGCAACACTCTTGCGATGGAATGCACCGGCGATATCATATTTTTTGGGTTCATTGAGCACCACATCATTGATACCGATGAAATGACGATCTACGATATCAGCTGCATTGGCGGCGTTGTCCCCCAGGAGGCGGGTCTGGGTGAAATCCACGCCCAGCCAGGTAAAGGATGAATCGGTGTTTTCAAAGAAACTTTTCAGTTTCTGTGCATGTGCAGTAGAGACGAACATGCCAGCGACAATCATGGGCAGGGCGATAAATCTGCTGAGTTTCATATAATACTATTTAAAGGGATTGATGAAAATCTTCATTTCGCACTGTGCCATCACTTTTCCATCACACATCACTTTACCGGTAACCATAGTGGCATTGAACACTTCTCCGCCAATCTCCGTAGTAGTCTCAATGGTTTTCCCGGCCTGCGGTAGTTCAAATATCTCCAGGTCCTTCACTGCACCGATAAAGCCCAAAGGCACTGGCGCATTTTCCTGTTGGGCAATATAACCAATACGTGCGGCGGCCGTCTGCGCTATATTTTCCATGAGACCAGGCGCCATGAAATGGCCATTGTCAACAAAAATATTGTCTGGCTGGATATGAAAACCAGTGCGGGTTACAGGTCCGTTCACTTCCATAATACCGCTGATCATTACGAATGGAGCACGTTGCGGGATATACGTGGTAATATCATCTGTATGAATAAACATCGGCACAAAAATATTATTAATAGTAAAACACGAAATAAGTCGAATTATCTGACATTATTAAGCGTAAAAACACGGATTTATTCCCAAAAGTCATAATAATTAAACCACTGGGCAGGATAAAGATGGATCTTTTCTTCGAGTTGCACTACAAAGTCCTGCAACGCCGTTTCTATACCCTGGTTACGGCGCCCATTATACTGACGCGGTTCCGTAGCATAGAAGTGATAATGTGTAGCCGATTCCTTGAAGGCGAACACCTGACATACCGGCACCCGGAAGGTGGCAGCCAGCAGGAATGGCCCCATCGGGAAACGTGCGTCATGCCCCAATAATGATGCTGTCAGGGTCTTGTTACCCGGCAGGAACCTGTCGGCATGCATACATACCAGCTCCTGATTACTCAAGGCTTCATTGATGGCATAAATGTGAGACATATCATCCTTTATCACGATGATATTCATATTCCGCCCTCCCGTTACCGACGACAAATAATCTTTGATACGCTGATGCTCACCATCAAACATGACAATATTGATGCGGGTTTCGAGACGCGTGAACAAGTGGCCTGCCACTTCCCAGTTACCCAGATGAGCGCTCAGCAGAATACCACCGCGCTTCCCCGATACCATTTCATGCAAATGGTGCTCCCCGTCGAAATGAAAGGTAAACTTGTTGGCCATGTCTGCCATCACCACTATCTTGTCGATAAGCGTCTGGCCAAACACATAGTAGTTACGATACAGGCTGAAGATCGACTTCCACCTGCTGTATCCTATACGGTCACGAAAATAATGGTAGATGGGTTTTGAAGAACTCCAGGAAAACAGGAAATAATAAAAGGCTACAAATCTCAACAGGAAATAAGCCGGATAAACGCCTCCGTAACGGAGGATAAAGATAAAAATGCTGTACCCCAGCTTATTTCCTTTTGACTTTCCCTCCCAGGAAGGCATTATACCAGTTCTTTTTGCTGAACACGAGCAGTTACATAATCATAAAAATCCTGGAATGTAACGATAGACTGAAAATCCTCCGGCTTCACCTTAAAGCCGAAATTGTCTTCTATCACCACCACCATATCAATATAGTCCAGGCTGTCAAGATCCAGCGTGGATTTGAGGTTCGCTTCAGGCGTAATATCTTCGGGGTTTGCTTCAAACTCCTCCACCAGAAACCTGTTAGTAACAGCTATAATTTCTTTGATCTCCATAATTTAAAGTGTGAATCAGATATAGGTCGTTTACAATAAAATATTTGACAGCTCTGACCTGAATATATTCCGAACTTAGACTCCAAAGTTATCATTTTTTTATTTAGGTATTTTTCGGTGAATCCCGGATTTAAGGAACACGCAGGAAAATATCATCACAAAAAAAACAATCCGTTGCTCAACTTCCTTGCCATTTCCGTACGATCAGCGATGAATTGGTTCCGCCAAAGCCGAAAGAGTTAGACAAAAATATATTAAAATTTTTATTAATGGTATTGGTGACGATATTTAATCTGGCCGCATCTTCATCCGGATTCTCCAGGTTGATATTAGGCGCGATAAAACCGTTCTGCATCATCAGCATCGAGTACACAATCTCGCTGGCCCCCGCCATCCAGCATTCATGGCCGGTCATCGACTTCGTAGAGCTCACATATGGATTGGATGTACCAAATACCTCATGGATAGCACGGGCTTCACTGGCATCGCCAGCCGGTGTCGAGGTAGCATGCGCGTTAATGTATTCAATATCTGAAGGCTGCAATCCCGCGTCTTTCAGGGCTATCTCCAGAGAGCGCATAGGCCCCTCCACTGTAGGATTGGAGATATGAGCGCCATTGGACGAAAAGCCATATCCGAGCACTTCACCAAGGATAGTAGCGCCCCTGCGTTGCGCAGATTCCAGGCTTTCCAGAATCACTGTGGCAGCGCCCCCGCTGGGTACCAGCCCGTCGCGGTCGCGGTCAAACGGCCGCGATGCCCTGGTAGGAGCATCTTCTCTGACAGAGAAAGCAGCGATAGCATCGAAGTTACCCATCGCATAAATGTTCACCTCCTGTGCTCCGCCGCAGATCACGGCGTCCTGCATGCCATTCCTGATGAACATATAGCCGAGGCCAATGGCGTGCGAGCCGCTGGCGCAGGCTGCACTCACCGTGAAATTCACGCCACGTAGCTTGAAAATAGTGGCCAGGTTCATGTTCACAGTAGAATTCATGGTCTGAAACACAGACCCGGAGCCCACAAGCATAGTATCCTTCTTTTCACGCATAATGTCTGTAGCTTCAACTACAGGCTTTGCGGAACTATCGTTGCCGTATAAAAGACCTATCGGTGTCTTATCAATATAATCCTGGTCAATACCCGACTGCGCCAATGCTTCGCGGGTAGCCATAAAAGCAAATTCGGCCTGTTCAGGCATCATCAGCCTGGCCCTGCGATCCAGTAAACCTTTCAGCTCAGGTCTTTCCACATATCCTGTCAATCCGGAACGGTAGCCAAATACTTTTCTCTCCGGGTCCAGCACAATGCCTGATTTCCCCTGATACAATGAATCCTTCACCTCCTGCATGTTTTTACCTATGCAAGAGTAGATTCCCATTCCAGTGATCACTACGCGGTTCATCAGCAGATTTTTGCGGTTAAATTCTTTAATCAGGTGTGTAAGCCTCCATTAATATTAAGCACCTCACCTGTAATATATCCTGCTCCCCTGGAAACAAAGAAGGCCACCGCTTCCGCTACTTCTTCGGGCGTACCGAAGCGGTTCATTGGCACCTGTGCAGCCAGCTCCTTTTCATTCAGCTCAGCAGTCATATCAGTTTTAATATACCCTGGCGCAATGGCATTCACGGTTACCCCGCGTTTGGCCACTTCCTGTGCCAGCGCCTTGGTGGCGCCAATCATGCCCGCTTTGGCAGCAGAATAGTTCACCTGTCCCGGAAGCCCCTTGAGGCCAGACAGCGATACCATATTGACGATGCGGCCAAAACGCTTCAGCAACATACCATTCAGTACCTGCTTGGTTACATGGTAAAAACCATTCAGACTGGTGTTAAGTACATTATTCCATTGTGCTTCGGTCATCCAGAACATAAGTGAATCTTCACGCACGCCTGCATTATTCACCAGCACTTCTATATGGTTGTCTTTGTTATTCTCAATCCAGCCGCCCAAAACGTTCTGCACATCCGCCGCATCACCGACATTGAAAGCCAGCAATTCGCCGGTACTACCCTTTGCGGTCACCGCTTCCAGCGTCTCCTTTGCAGCGGCTTCATTACCTTTATAGTTAATGAGAACATGGTATCCCAACGCCGCTAATCTGATACATACTGCCCTGCCTATACCTCTGGACCCGCCTGTTACTAAGGCACATTTCATGAGATTACTGATTACTGTTAGAAATTACAGATAGATTTCCTGGCTATAGCTAATGGTCAGATCTTTACCGGTTCATTATTAACCAGGTATTCCTTGATCTTTCTCACCTTTGTATACATGGGACTGTCATCAATAAATTTAGGGAAAATTGCCCTTACTTCACTGTATACCTTGTGAGTATGCGCCGCCAGCCTGTCCTGGCATTTGAGATAGTCTACCGCCTGTAACACTGTCATCATCTGGATGGCCAGCACTTCAAACGTATTTTCTATAACCCTGTTCGTCATGAGCGCAGCATTGCATCCCATGCTCACAATATCCTGGTTGTCATTGTTATTGGGAATACTGTGTACATACATCGGGAAAGACAATGTCTGGTTCTCCGCCACTGTAGATGTTGCCGTGAACTGCACACCCTGCATACCGAAGTTGAAGCCCAGTTTACCGAGGTTCATAAACGGCGGGAACTTGTGGTTCAGCTTATCATTCAACAGGTAGTTGAGCTGCCGCTCAGATAGCATAGACAGCTTGGTGATGGCCGTTTTCAGCTTGTCCATCTCCAGCGAGATATAATCCCCGTGGAAATTACCGCCGTGGAATACATTCTCTTTGTGGTGGTCTACCACCGGGTTATCGCTTACAGAGTTCAGTTCATCCACAACCACTTTTTCTGCCTGTACCAGCGTGTCATACACAGGTCCGAGGATCTGCGGTACACAGCGGAGGGAATAATACTCCTGTACTTTATCCTTGAAGATCTCCTCTTCCAGCTCTTTATAAAGATGGTCCGGACGATGTCGCACCATTTTGCTGCCACTGAGGATACCACGCATCCACTCAGCTATTTTGTTCTGGCCTTCGTGCATCTTCACAGCATTCAGTTCTGCAGAAAGATGATCGTCAAACGCCTCCACAATCTCATTAATCATAGCGGAAAGCATCACAGACCAACCCAGCAGTTTCTTTGCTTCTATCAGGTTCACCAATCCTACGCCTGTCATGGCGGAAGTGCCGTTGATAATAGCCAACCCTTCTCTCACATGTATACCGATAGGCTTCAGCCCTAATTTTGCAAATACTTCAGCTGTCGGCTGCATCTTATCTTCATACCATACTTCTCCTTCGCCGATCAGTACCAGCGCCAGATGTGCCAGCTGCACAAGGTCGCCGCTGGCGCCCACGCCGCCATGCTCAAACACGCACGGATAAACATTCTTATTAATCAGGTCTTTCAGCAGATGAACCACTTCGGGATGTATACCGGAATGCGCCTGCATGAAACTGCTCAGACGGGCAATCATCAGCCCCTTCGTGAGCAGCGGCGGCATACATTTACCAGAACCGGAACTATGACTGCGTATAAGGTTGTATTGTAACTGGAATGTGTCACTATCGCTGATTCGGTACTGTGCCATCGGGCCAAAGCCCGTATTGATACCATAAATCAGCTTTTTTGCAGAAAATCTCTTGAGAAACAAAAAGCTCGCTTCCACCTGCTGTAATGCCGCTTCCTGCAATCCCAGCTCTTCCCCGCCGAAAAGGATCCTGTACACCTGTTCCAGCGTCAGCGACCTACTTCCTAGTTCAACCATTTTATTTACAGTTATATTTAATATTTATTAATGTGAAAAAAGTGCTCAAAAATAGTACAAAGATGGATTTATTCAAAGTAATCCATCAATGCTGATACGAATTACGGGTAATTACGTATGCGGTAAATACTTGTTGGCATCCTGGGGGGTACACTTATTCTTCATCCGGTTGGGCTGGTGGCGTAACCAGTACTTTATCAATCCGGTGAGCGTCCATGTCTACTATTTCAAATTCAAAATCGCGCCAGGTAAACTTCTCACCTGTTTTCGGAATATGCTCAAGATGATGCAGGATAAAGCCTGCCAGCGTGTCAAAGTCCTGGTCGAATTCATTCATCCAGTCTTCTTTATCAAATTCTGCAAGGAAATCGTAGAATGGTATCTGGGCATCTACAATGTAGGAACCGTCTTCTCTCAACACCATTTCATAATCATCGGGCTCCTCGGTTTCCGGCATATCGCCCACAATGGCTTCCAGTATGTCGTTCAGTGTGATCATACCCAACAGTGTGCCATATTCATCAACAATAAAAGCAGCATGAACATGGGTCTGCTTAAACTTTTCCAGTACCTGGTAAGCAGTATTGTTTTCCGGCACAAATAACGGTTTCTTGATGATCTGTGCAAGTGTCATGGATTTACCGGCCACAGCATACAGGTCTTTGATCGAGATAATCCCGCGGATACTGTCAATCTCTCCATCACATACCGGGTATACCGAATGCAGACTGCTGTGGATTTTCTGCTGATAATCAGCCGGCGTTTCGTTAATATCAATCCAGGTAATATCATTACGATAGGTCATGAGAGACGTAATGTTCCTGTCTCCCAGGTGAAACACACGCTCAATAATCTCCTGCTCCTGCTCTTCAATAGCGCCGGAATGTGTCCCCTCATTGATAATCGCTTTAATTTCCTCCTCCGTTACCTGCGAATCCTTTGGTTGCAGGTTGAATATTTTTACAATGAGGTTACTGGTAGCGGTCAGCAGCCAGATGAATGGGAAAGTAATCCATGACAACACCTGCATAGGTCCCGCCATGACTTTGGCTATGGCTTCAGGTTTAGCCATTGCAATACGCTTGGGAACCAGTTCCCCCAACACCATGGAGAAAAAGGTAATAACTATTACAATGATGACTGTAGCAAGGTGGTTGCTGTAAGGCTGTAGGGATGCAAACTGGTTGAGCCAGTTAACGACATGGACTTTGATGCTTTCACCAGAATAGATACCGGTAAGGATACCGATGAGCGTGATGCCTATCTGTACAGTTGAGAGAAATGTGTCTGGTTGGCTTGCCAGCTTCAGTGCGGCTTTTGCTTTTTCATCCCCCCTATTGGCCAGGTGTTCAAGGCGGCTTTTGCGTGCGGATATCATTGCAATCTCCGACATTGAGAACAACCCGTTCAATAAAATAAGGATGAGGATAATGACGACTTCCATGATTTAAAGTCTAAAAATAAAAAATTATTCAAATATCAGGGTAAGAAATGCCAAAAGCAGCCCCGCCGCAATAGCCATTACCTTACGCCCGCTGAGTTCGTGATGCTTGGTGCCGCTTTCGTAAAAGATAGTGGTGGAGATATGCAGGAAAGCGCCTATCACCAAAGCCACTACATACAACAGGTATTGCGACACTACCTCAAAACGGTTGCCCATCCATGCCGCCAGTATAGCCGCCAGCGGCGTCACAGCTGCAAACACAAACAGTATCCGCCACAGCTCCGCCTTCTTTTTGTGGGCATGTATCATTACAGTCATGAGCGTAAGCGCTTCCGGCACTTTATGCGCCGCCACGCCCAGCATCAGCGACGGTAGCGCCGACTGATCATCATATTTGAATCCCAGCGGTAGCCCCTCCATAAATGCATGGATCGAAAGGCCCAACAGTAACGGCATCACAGCAATATGATGGTGGTTCTCCCCCGGTATATGCGTATGCCCATGCTCCATACCGTGTGAAAGCTGCTGCAGAAACACCTGCAGGAAGAAGCCCAGCACAATATAGATACCGGCAGTGTGACCCAGTTCGTGGTACACTTCCGGCAACAAGTGCATAATGATAATGCCAAAGAGAAAAGCTCCCGTGAAGGCCAGCAGGTAAATGGAAAGGTTGGCGTACGTACGCTTCATCAGCATCGGGATAAGCCCTCCTGCAAGCGTCGCCAGTAGTATGAGTATTAAATAGCTCCAGTTCATGATGTTATTTCAGGTTCCAGTCTTATGCGGCGTTGGAAAAAGCTGCCGCTCAGCAACCCGATCAAAAGGCCCAGCACCGCGCCGCCGGTAATATCCAGCGGATAGTGCACACCTACATACACCTGCGCATAGGCTATCAATGCAGCCCATACAAAAAATAACCAGGTATATCGGCCGAAAAATGATTTTAAAGTTAAGAAACAAAATGTAGCCAGCGCAAAATGATTGGCCGCATGGTTGGAAGTAAAGCTCCCGCTCATAGGGCAATATACCACCAGCACGCGGGCAAAATGCGATACAACAGGGTCACGGCAGGGCCGCACCCTTCCTATCGTTTCCTTGAGGTACAGACTGGCCTGGTCAGACATCCCGAAACAGAGCAGAAAGAACAAGATCCAGAACAAACCTCTCCAGCCAAAGTTGATAGTCACGAATAAAGCCAGGAACAAGTACAGTGGCGCCCACACATATGGCTCACGCAGAAACGGCATGATCACATCCAGCCATACATTGTGCCATTGTCCATTTATATGAAAGAACAGTCTCAGATCTCCTTTAAGTATATTTTCAAGCATGGCTATGATTTTGTCGCAATGAGAATAAGGCGCGGCGAACGCTGTTCATCATAGCTGTTAAAGTGATAATCACCGAAAATTTCCGTTATAGTCAGCCCCTGCCTGGAGAACATCTGCTCAAAATCAACCCTGGTAAAGGCATTCACACTTTCATTAAAGGCGGCTCTGCGCATCTGTACTTTATCGAGTATACCTATATGCTTCAGGAATTTTTTGTCCTTGTATTCACGACGAATGTCAAACACCACATCGTCTTTTTCCTTCACTTCATCCACAATCAGGTGTTCCGCCACGTAGGTGCTGTTGAGGTAATCAAGCACCAGCCTGCCACCGGGTTTCAGCGCATTACGCAACGTTCGCAACGCATTGTCATTGTCACGCTGCGTATCAAAATAACCGAAACTGGTAAAGAAATTAAACACCACGTCGAAATAATTGACACGGAAAGGTAGGCGCATATCATGCTGGAAAAAGCTGAGATGATCATTCTCCAGCTTTTTAGCAATGGTGATACTTTCAATGGAAAGATCTATCCCGGTTACATTATAACCCTTGTCTGCCAGGTACTTTGCATGACGGCCCTTTCCACAGGCCACATCCAGCATTTCCGCGTCTGGAACCGGGTGCAGGTAGGCCAACAGCTTGTCAATAAAAGCCGCTGCTTCCTTCTCATCCCTGTTGTTATACAGGAGATGATAGTAAGGAGAATTAAACCAGTCTTTAAACCATTGCTTGTCTATTTCCATAATATAGCTTTTAGCTTCAAACCCTTAGCTTTCAGTACGAAAATATATTTCTTTCTCCTGAAAGCTAAAAACTGAACGCTAACCTTTCTTATTATTAAACATCAAATATCGCGTGCTTTCAAAGAACCCACGTGTTAAATTATCCAGATTTTTTGCAGTATCCGGCTGTTGTGCCTGTATATTCTTCAACGGATCAACCTGTAGATCATACAAAGCGGTGGCATGTGTTTTCATATTTATCTCATACAGGTAACGCTCGCCGGTCACAGCGAAATACGGCTGCTGATTGCGGAGATAGGTCATAAACACATACTTGTTCTGCTGCCGCGCTGTGTCAAACAGATCGACACCCAAGGTATAATTCTTATAAGGTACACCTGCCAGGCTGGCCATGGTAGGGTATATATCCAGCAGGCTTCCCGGCGTGGTAATAACCTGTGGGGCAATATGGCCCGGACCGTACATAAACGCAGTCACATGCACCCCTCCGGTAGCCATATCGTATTCCGGCAGCGGCATAAAATTATAAGCATTGAGAATACAGTTATGGTCGCCAAAGAACATGAATACCGTATTATCAAGATAACCGTCCTTACGCGCCATATCAATCAGGTGCCCTACATTATAGTCCTCATAGCGCAATGCATTGAACTGATCGATAGATACAAACCCGGATTTTTTGAATTTCTCCATGTCAATATCTTTCTCCGTCAGTTTCTTGAAATCACCGGCTCCCTGCGTAGTGGTGTACGGCGGATGATTGTCTGCCAGTTGCAGGAAGGCCACAAACGGTTGTTTCTTATCATTCTCTGCTTTGAAGATAGCACTGGATTCGGTGATCAGGTCATAATCCGAAATGCCCCATACATCCGCCTTGGCAGACTTATACATTCCTTCCTCATAGATGCGTACCCCCTCCACGTTGTTGGTGAACACCGCGCGGATGTTAGCCCAGTTGGTATTGCCTCCCAGCAGATACAATTTCTCATAGCCTTTAAACTGGTCCATGATGATACGCTGATCCAGCATCTTTGGATGACGGCTGGCTGTTCTTACCGCAGTGATATCCGGCAACCCGGTAGTCACGCCAAACACAGTTTTGGCTGTACTGATGGCAGGTACATAAAAGTTTTTGAACAGTATTCCGCTGTCAGCTATCCGTTTCATATTAGGTGTAGCCTGCATAGGATTGCCGTACATACTGGTAACAGCCGCTCCGGTAGATTCCAGCATCACAAGAACCACGTTAAGTCTGGGCTTGGATGGATTGGCCGCCACCGTGCGAACGTAGTTCAGATTATTTACATCTGTAGTATCTGTTTTAAGATAAGAAGATATATAAGGATAATATTCCTTTGTTGCGTTAAGATCAAATGTATCTCCCTCCACACTGAAGTTAGACGCAAAATACAGGATAGGATTGAGCCCCAGACTGGTGACGCCATTGTCACGGGTGAACATGGCCTGGCTCCAACGTAGTGGGAAGTACGCAAAGTTGCCGTAGATACCGGCAGCTA
Source organism: Chitinophaga sp. (assembly GCF_035538455.1). Lineage (GTDB taxonomy): Bacteria > Bacteroidota > Bacteroidia > Chitinophagales > Chitinophagaceae > Chitinophaga. The sequence continues at coordinate 47,339 of NZ_DATLKJ010000184.1, read as the reverse complement.
TCAGCAGCGTGAGCGCAACTACATAACCGGTAAAAGGCCAGTTACGCAGGTATACCGGTGGCTGTGCTTCAAAACGCCTCCAGGTACGCGCCTGCAGGCGGTACACCAGGAACATAAATACTATGATGGCCAGGGAACCGCGTACCACCGGATAACTTTGCCATACCATGCGCGCATTGTCGGCCCGCTCTCCTTTAGCCAGGAACCGCAGAATAGAAGGATCCAGACGGAGGCCCAGGTAATCGTAGTTGCCGAGGTCCAGTATATATAATAAGGTGAGTGCCGTGAATACGATAAATATATAGGTGAGGACGCTTCTTCGTATAGCCTTTGAGGTGAAAAAGCGGTTACGGGCAATGACAGCAGTAAACGCTAAAGGAATTACCAGGATCAGCGCCAGCCGCATATCGAACTTCAACCCCAGATACCATGCTTTGGCAATAACAGCGCTGTCTGTTATTTTGGTTTTCATGAAGAACAGGTAAAATATGGCCCTGAACATCACCATCAGCAAAAAGAGATAAAGCGTCTGAACGAGCACATAACGAATATACCGGGGTATATTCTTCCAAAAATATTGCATGCAACGTATAGCTGTTTTTTTAAAAGCGTAGCTGCAAATATAGGAGTTTCTCGCAAAGGAGGAGAAGAAGCAAAGCGACAAAGACCATTAAGCCCTTGCATTAGAAAATACTTCGATGTTTAATTTTATCTTATAAAAAATATAAAAATCTTTCGCGCCGCTGCTCTCTCTGCCTCTTTCCGGGAAATGACACAAACACAACCTACTGTTAATTAGGAAATCCGGGATAGATTTTTTTATATTTGCCTTCCTTAAAATCGAATCTTGTGGCACTGATCAAATCAATATCCGGCATACGCGGAACCATAGGTGGTAAGCCCGGTGAAGGACTTTCTCCACTGGATGTGGTTAAGTTTACAGCAGCTTACGGGACCTGGCTGAGCCAGCATACAGACAACCGTAAAGTAGTACTCGGCCGCGACGGACGTATCTCCGGCGAAATGGTGAAAAACCTGGTAGTATCTACCCTCAACGGATTAGGAATAGACATAGTAGATCTGGGTCTGTCCACTACTCCGACAGTAGAAATTGCCGTTAAAATGGAAAAGGCTGCAGGTGGCATCATTCTCACTGCAAGTCACAACCCCAAAGAATGGAACGCCCTGAAACTGCTGAATGCAGAAGGTGAATTCATCTCCGGTGAAGATGGCGCCGCACTGCTCGACATCGCAGAACGCGAAGACTTCAACTTCGCCGATGTGAACAAACTTGGCGCCACTACCACAGATGATTCCTACCTGCAGAAACATATCGACCTGGTAGTGAACTACCCGCTTGTGGATGTAGCCGCTATCAAAGCGCGTAACTTCAAAGTAGTGGTTGATGCTGTTAACTCAACAGGCGCAATCTTTGTACCGCCACTCCTGAAAGCACTTGGCGTGACAGAAGTAGAAGTGCTCTTCCCTGAAGTGAACGGTAAGTTCAGCCATAATCCGGAGCCGCTTCCGGAAAACCTCACTGCACTCTCCAATGAAGTGAATAAGTCCAAAGCTGATCTCGGTATCGCCGTAGATCCCGATGTGGACCGCCTCTGCTTCGTATGCGAAGACGGCAGCATGTTTGGTGAAGAATATACACTAGTGGCCGTTGCTGACTACGTACTAAGCAAACGCAAAGGCAATACCGTTTCCAATATGTCGTCTACACAGGCACTGAAGGACGTTACGCTGAAACATGGCGGACGCTACAACCCTTCTGCTGTAGGTGAGGTGAACGTAGTAAAGAAAATGAAGGAAACCAAAGCCGTTATCGGCGGAGAAGGCAACGGCGGTATCATCGTTCCGGATCTGCACTACGGCCGCGACGCTCTGATCGGTATCGGCCTTTTCCTGAGCCATCTTGCTCATAGCAAGAAAAACATCAAAGCACTGCGTAACAGCTACCCCGACTACTTCATCTCCAAAAACAAAATAGAGCTGGACAAAGGTGTAGACGTTAAAACCATCTTCGAAAAAATCAAAGGCAAATACAAAAATCAGCCAGTGAATACCGAAGACGGTCTGAAAATAGAATTCGATAAAGACTGGGTACACCTCCGCACCTCCAATACAGAACCTATCATCAGGATCTATGCGGAAAGTCAGAACGAAACCACCGCAGATAACATTGCTAAGAGAATCATGCAGGACATTAAAGAATTCATGCATTAATATTTGGGGATTTTCGGATTATCTGATGTAGGAATTTTATAAATGCAGCGAAGACCAACAATTGTTTTAAAAACTACGTTGGTCTTCGCTGCATTTATAAAATTCCTACATCAGATAATCCGAAAATCCCCAAATATCAAATCAGCTCCTTTAACTTCTCCACCACTTTGTCTACCTCTTCCTTCGTATTATTCTTGCAGAAAGAAAAACGTACCGCAATCTGATTTGGATTGCTGCTGATAGCACGGATCACGTGAGAACCCGCATTGGCCCCGGATGTACAGGCACTGCCACCGGAGGCACAGATACCGTTAATATCCAGATTGAACAGAATCATCTCACTTTTCTCCGACTTGGGGAAAGATACATTCAGCACGGTATACAAACTGCGGCCATTCAGATCGCCGTTAAAAATAACGCCCGGTATATGCTTAGTCAGCTGGTCCGCCATGTAATGACGTACCGCGTCGATATGCTGGCTGTCTTTCTCATAGTTTGCCGCCGCCAGTTCCAGCGCCTTGGCAAAACCGATGATACCATACAGGTTTTCGGTGCCGGCGCGCATATTACGCTCCTGGCTGCCTCCCTGGATGTATGGCGTGATCTTTACATTTTCATTGATATAAAGGATCCCCACACCTTTAGGGCCATGAAACTTATGACCCGCACCAGTGATGAAATGAACCGGCGTATTACGGAGATCAAACGGATAGTGACCTACCGTCTGCACAGTATCTGAATGGAAGATTGCATCAAACTCCTTACAGAGAGTACCCACGGCATGCAGATCCAGCAAGTTGCCGATCTCGTTGTTGGCATGCATCAGCGTTACCAGGCACTTTTCTTTCGAAGCGGTGAGCAACTCCCGGAGATGCTCCATGTCAACGTGACCGCTGGGAAGGATTCTCACAAAATCCAACGCTATACCGTCGTGATGGTGCAGATGCTCCACGGTATGCAGCGTGGCATGGTGCTCAATAGAGGAAGAGATAATGCGTTTACAACCCAGGTCTTTCACCGCAGCGTTGATAGCCGTATTACTGCTCTCTGTACCGCCGGAAGTAAAGAAGATTTCACCTGGATGCGCATTCAGGAGCTTGGCAACTGTTTTACGCGCATTTTCAATACCTAGTCTTGTTTCCCTTCCATAAGAATAGATAGATGAAGGATTGCCGAACTTCTCTGTCATATACGGCAGCATTGCTTCCAACACCACGGGGTCTAGGGGCGTGGTGGCTGCATTGTCAAAATATATTCTTTCCAATTTGTGGTGGTTTTTGATAAAAAAGAATAATAAATTCTAATGGTGGAAGCAAATGTCCGAAAAAAATACGAATTAAATATCATGAATTGCGGTTGATCACGTCATAGAACCGGTCTCTGTAACCATCGCTGATGGGGATAGACTGGTTGGCGATCATCACCGTGTTTTTCTCTACTGAATTGATCTTATTCAGTGATACCAGGTAAGAGCGATGCACGCGGATGAACTTATCAGCAGGCAAACGCGTTTCAAAAGATTTAAGGCTGCGCAGCGTCAGTACCGGCAGATTCTGAGTATAGATTTTCGTATAGTCTTTAAGCGCTTCGATGAAAAGAATATCTTCAAGATTGATCTTGATGATTTTGTATTCTGTTTTAATGAAAATGTAGTCATTGAGCCATGCCCCTTCCGCCGGTAATACATTGCCTTTCTGCTGATTGGCGCTCCAGGTTTCATTCGCTTTGGAGGCGGCTTTCAGAAAACGTTCAAATGGCACAGGCTTCAGGAGATAATCCACTACATCAAGGTTGAAACCATCCAGGGCATATTCGCCATAGGCGGTCGTGAAAATAACCATAGGCGGGTATTTCATGGACTTCAGGAACTGAATACCAGTGATATCAGGCATTTTAATATCAAGGAAAACAAGATCCACCGGTTCTTCCTGGAGAAAGTGCAGGGCGGCGGCGGCATTTTCGAATTTTCCCGCAAAGCTCAAAAAGGGCACCCTGCGAATGTAATCTTCCATGATTTCCAGCGCCAGTGGCTCATCATCCACGGCAATACACTTTATCATTTTTTCAATACAATTTTAAGATCAACAATAAACTGGTTATCATCTTCCCGGATATCTACCTCATGCCTGTCGGTATACAACATTTCCAGGCGTTTAAACACATTCTGTAACCCAATGCCCCCCCTTTCGGATACTCGCTCCTTGAAGAGGCTGTTCCTGACAATTAATCGGATCATATTTTCAGCTATAGTGATTTCTATGTCAATGAATGAATCTTCGGTATAACTGATACCATGCTTGAAGGCATTTTCCACGAAGGGCACCAGTAGCATAGGCTCTATCTGAATGCCTGCCGGATTACCCGTCTGCCGGTAATCAACAACAATATCCTTCGGTAACCTCAGCCGCTGTATATCTATGTAATCCTGCAGGTACTTCAGCTCCTGTAACAACTGCACAGTATCTTCATTTGATTCATAAATCATGTATCGCATGATCGTCGATAACTTCAAAATCGCGTGTTCTGTCTGAACAGACTGCTTGTGTGCCAGTGAATAAATAGTATTAAGACAATTAAAAAGGAAGTGAGGATTAATCTGCGACTTTAAAAATTTTAATTCTGCATTCAGCTTTTCTACTTTCAGATCTTCGCGTTGCTTTTCACTTTTAAACCATTCCTGTGCAATCTTTATAAACCCGCTCATGAAAAGCATCAATAACGCAAAGAACCCGGAACGCCGCAACACCTCCGGAAACATCAGGTACTCCCAGAAGGATGGCCTGATCAACCGCGTGAAAGCCATTGCCCCCCCGTCTGCTCTGGCTGTTCCAAATGCAACATTCGTCTTTCTCGCCAGTCCTGCTTCAGATAATGGAAGGGCAGGTACCGTTGGAAGAGGCATCGCCTGGCTAAAATAAAAACGCGGCCTGTGATGAAACGGACCAAAGCTGTCCGATGTTACACCTCCCATATTTTTCGTTTGCTTAAACTCTTCCATCCGTATCGCCATCCCACGCGACGCAGGAAAAAACCTGTTCAGAAAATAATAGTCCACCGCCACCTGTTGCAGCGTTATCGACACCAGCAGTAATATCACACAGGAGAAATACACTACTATCTTCCTCCCGTTAAAATAACGGGGTATCAACACATAAATATTCAGGTAAAAGATACCTATCAGAAAGAGGTTATCCACCAGCTCTTTTAAAAAGAAATTCAGGTGCAGGATTTGTATCCTGTAAATAAAGAAAGGAAAGAATAAAAAGCACGCCCATGCAAGTATGTGCAGGGAAATAATAAACGGACGATACTTAAGAATCTGCTTATAGTTTAGCATCATTTGGTTTGATGCGATAAACATACGCCAGATAGGGTTACACTTGTGTTAAAGTTTGTTAAGTCTGGTATAAGGGAATGTTAAAAATATTTAGGAATTATGTGATTTGTGAATTTATAAATTCACAAATCACATAATTCCTAAATCACTAAATAACCCCAAGCCTGGACAGCTCTTCAGGGCTCATGCCCGGATTTTTATCCTGCATAAGTTTCTGCATCACCACATTACCTACACGCTGTGCATCTTCCTTTGAATGGAAAGGATGATTACCGGGAATACCCGGTATAATATCCTGGTAAATGTAAGGATGCCTATCTATTATTATACGATACCCCCATCCGCCATTTACCTGAAAAGTTTCTACGGCAATAGGTACCATATCATTAGACGTTGAAGGCGGGTTGTATTTTCTGTATACCGCTGCCAGCGTCAGTAATACTACAACTCCGCCTGTTATAATCATATTCCGTTTAGTCATTCTTGTTATATGCTGCGGTTGGATCAAATTCAAACATATTGTCAAGGTACAGGCTGGAGCTGCTGCCTAGTACCACAAAACCACGGTCCTTCACAGTAAAGCCAGTGGAATAGGTGCGCCCTGCGCCTTCGAAATCCGTTTTCTGTACCCAACGGTCGGTTTCCGGCGTATACTCCCATACGGCATTACTATTGGTACCACAGGCAACGTATCCTTTTCCTCTCATAGCAAAAGCCGCGGCCGCGCTGCCTTTGAAATTATAGCTATCGTCAAATGAGTCATCTGATACATTATCGATCGGGTTCAGCTGCACCCAGTTTTCTTTATCAGCATCATATGCGTAGAAGTCAGTGATCGGTGCATTGTTAGCTGTTCCCATCACTACGTAGGCTCTGTTCCCGATCACGAAACTGGATGCATCGGTTCTCTTGCCATTAGGAATGTCCTTCACCTGCGTCCATTTATCAGTGGCAGGGTCATACTGCCACATATCCTTGAGCCAGTTGTCGTCCCAACCAGTGGTGACATAGCCCTTCCCTTTTAGTGTGAAGGCCACTGCACCGTAGCGGGCCGTTCCTCCAAATGGAGCTATAGGAGCAGGATTCCACTGATTGCTGGAAGGATCGTATTTATAAAAGTCTTTCAGTTTATTGGTGCCATCATAGCCGGTACCAACATAACCCATGTTACCCGCGGCAAATCCAACGGCGCCGCTCCTCGCAGTTCCAGGGTAAATGCTTTTATTAGTCCAGGAGTTCTGATCAGGGTCATACATCCAGAAATCATTCAGTCTGTCAGTACCGTTGAAACCCGTACCAACATAGGCTTTATCATTGATTACAAAAGATGCGGCCGCACTTCTCGCCACTCCCGAATACTGGGAGCGTCTGATCCAGTTGCCTACTTTATCAGTAGTGGTGCTGCTTTTAGAGCAAGCTGCCAGCGAGGCAAGTAACAATAAGTGATAACCTTTGAAATAACGCATTAGCATGATCTGTTTTAGTGCTGCCAAAATTATCCGCCACTGCATTCCGGCAAAGAGGAAATAGATATTCCCCCCTTTTAAAAAGACAGATCCGGTTATTTCATCTACCAGCAGCAAACTTCCGTCTGTAACGCCTTTTCGGGCGCTATTGCCAGCACAGGGAACATATTTCCGGCTTCGTCGGCAAATAATGGCTATTGGCATATTACACCTGCGGTAAGTACCCATCCTGTCTAAAATTGCGCACCATGAACCAGTTTATGCATCATCATTCCTACACACGTTTAACAGGATACATCGCCGTCATCATCTTAATGACCGTCTTCTCTTCCTGTGATAAAAAAGGATTTGTGTACGATAATATTGTGGATAACGATCAGTCCACCGATTATATCCTGACCGATACGCTGACCGTACAAATGAAAACCATCCGGTACGATTCTGTTGCCACCTCTGGTGCAGGCGCACTGCTGACAGGCATTAAAACAGATCCGCTTTTCGGAACCACCAACGCATCCTCTTTCTTTCAGCTGGCATCCCCTACAGATGTGAACATTCCCGTCAACGGCGCTAAATATGATTCAATGGCGCTCCTGTTGCAGCCCAACGGTTATGTGTCCGGTGATTCACTCATCCCGCAGAACCTGGAAGTATACAGGGTTACGTCCGTTATCCAACCGGCAAAAAATTTCTATTACCTCTACAACAACAGCAACTTCCCTACAGAATCCACACCACTGGGAACTTTTACAGGAACAGTGCGCCCACACGCTGATAAAAAGATCTCCATCCGCATGTCGGATAACCTGGGTCAACAACTGTTCACGATGCTCCGTGATAAAAATCCAAACATCACTACCCTCAGTAACTTCCTTCAGTTCTTCAAAGGAATGCAGGTAAGACCAGGGGCTGCAAGCCGTACCATGACAGGTTTCCGGGCTGAAGATACCACCGTCGTACTAAGACTTTACTATCATATCAATGAACTGATCACCACCGTGAAGTATGTAGATTTTAAAATGGATGCACCGGAACTGCAGTTCAACCGTGTACTGGCCGACCGCAGCGGCACGCCGCTGGCAACCCTGCAAGGCGCCGTAAAAGAGCTGCCGTCCGAGCAAACCGGCAACGCCGGCTTTATGCAGCCGGTAACAGGAGTGGCTACACGAATTGATATACCCTATCTTAAAAATCTTCCATTCCTTGGAAAATTCTTCAGGATCATGAAAGTAATACTGGTGGTGAAGCCTGTAAACGGCAGCAGTGGCGGCGACAAACTGCCACAGGTAATGGCACTCTGCGCCGTCAACAAAAACAATGATGTAACAGATACGCTCGCATTTGGCTCACTGGTAGAAGACAAACAATATAACGAATACACAAACTATAGCTTCGATATTTCCAACTACTGCGCAAAACAAATCACCGCCGACGATCTTGGCTCACGCGGTCTGCTGCTTACACCACGCAGCGGCGATGGTAAAACCACAATCACAAATTTCACCGTCAACGACAAACAGGCCCGTAAAAACAAAATCACCGCGCAGCTATACTATCTGCTTTATAAATAACTGAAACCATGCACATGCACTTAAAACTATATACCTGTTCCTTTATACTCCTGCTATGCGCCTCCACCCTGAAGGCGCAACAGGGCCTCAACTCTATTTATTCCGCTTATGGCATCGGTGATCTGGAAGAAAAGGATTACAGCCGCAATTTCGGCCTCGGGAGCACCGGTATAGGCCGACGTAGCTCCAGCTACCTGAACGAGCTGAATCCGGCCTCCTACAGCGCATTACCAATGCAGAACTTCATGCTGGACATATCCGTCAAAGCACAGCGCGTCAGCTACGAAGGCGCAGGCATATCCCAGACCGGCGGCGACATCAATTTTAAACGCCTTGCAATCGGGTTTAAAGCCGCCAGGTTCTGGGGAATAAGCGCAGGCGTCACCCCCTTCAGCACCGTGGACTACAAACTGCTGAACAATAAGTTCATCACCGGCACCGGCAACCCCGTAACCTCCAATATTGAAGGCGCCGGCGGGATCAACCGCGCCTATATCTCCAATGCCTTCCAGCTGAACAAACATTTCTCCGTAGGCGTTTCAACAGGATTCCTCTTCGGACCTGTCAACGTTTCACAAACACTCGGGTCCGACTCTATCGTTACACATCACAACCAGTATGCCTTCAAGCCCAACTTCACTGTGGGCGCACAATACAATGGCAAAGTATCAAAAGACTGGCAATTGGGGGTCGGCGCCACCTACCGCTTCCAGACGAAACTGAAATTCCAGGAAAATCTCAACATCACAGATGAGAACAGCAACTCCTACTTTAAACAGGATCAGGATCCCAGCTATTTCACACTGCCCGCCCAATACGGGGCGGGGCTCTCACTCACCAATGGCAAAATAACATGGGTAGCCGATTACCGCCACCAGCAATGGAATGGGCTAAACAATAAAGGCACCAACTATTACTATCAGGATGGAGAAAGATATTCAACAGGAATCGAATACGCTATTACCAAACACTACTACAACAGAACCTTTGAAGGCGCCATCCTGCAGGCAGGCTTTAGCTACAATAAATTGCCGTTGGTAGTAAAGAGTGCTACCCTCACAGATATATCAGGTACAATAGGTGTTTCATTACCCAGCAAAAACGGGCAGCTGCGCTATTATGTAGGTATCGAAGCCGGACAACGCGGCAGCAAGGCCGAAGGGTTGGTGAAAGAAAACTATGTGAACGCAGTATTCCATTTCAGCCTGCGGGATATATGGTTCATCAAACGACTGGCAGACTAAAATCTCTTTGCAGCTGCTAACAGGTCTATTTTATTTCAGCACCGTTGAGATGACCCGTGAGCAGCTGCCGGAACCAGTATCCGGAGTTCTTTATAGTGCGCTGCTGCGTATCGAAATTAATATGGACAAGCCCGAAGCGCGCACGGTATCCTTCCGCCCATTCAAAATTGTCAGTAAGAGTCCATGCAAAATAGCCATCTACCGGAACGCCCTCGCGGCGTGCTGAAAGCACGCCGCTGAGGTATTCTGTGAAATAGCTGATACGGTCGGCATCCTGTATGCTGCCATCACTTTCCAGTTGATCAGAGAAGGCAGCCCCGCCCTCCGTAACAATGATCTTCTTTATCTGCTTATAACTACCAAACTGCTTCAGTATCTCATACATACCATTACCGCTGATCTCCCATCCAAGGCCGGTTAAGGGTACCCCCCTCGCTTTTGCCTTCACTTCGGATATTCTCACAATCGGCATAAAGGCATTGTACTTTACAACAAGCGGAAAATAATTCTGTACACCAATGAAATCAAAATCAAATGCCAGCTTGTCCCAGTCGCGCCACAAGGCATAGCGTCGCTCAATACGTCGCAACAACGGAAAATCTTCCACCGGGTAACCCATGCCCAACGCAGGTTCCAGAAAGAGGCGATTAAACAGGGCATCTGCACGGCGTGCTGCATACAAATCCTGTTCATTATCTGTGTAAGGAACGATCTTCGAGCAGGACAATGCCGTACCAATGACGGCCCCAGGGACTTCATTGCGGATCACGCGGCCCGCTTCCGCCTGTGCCAGCACCGCATGATGCACAGCGGGCAGAAAGTAGGAAAGACCGAATTTTCCGGGAGCATGTACGCCCAACATATATCCCAATGCAGTAAAACCAAAAGGCTCATTGAGCACAATCCAGTGTTTTACTTTATTGCCGTAAGCCCGCACACATATGCGTACAAACTCTTCGAAAGCGAAAATCACACCACGATGGCACCAGCCACCCTTGTTTTCCAGCACCTGCGGCAGATCCCAGTGATATAATGTAACATATGGTTCCAGACCCAGTTCCAGACAGGCATCAATAACACGATGGTAAAAATCAATACCTGCCTGATTTACCGCACCAGTGCCATGAGGTAGGATGCGCGTCCAGGAAATAGAAAAACGGAATATAGAAAAGCCAAGCAGTTTGGCCAGCAGAATATCCTGTGTGTAACGGTTATAAAAATCGCAGGCGATGCGTGCATTAGTGCCGTCTTTAATCTTGCCTTTACGCCCGGCGAAAGTATCCCAGACGGAGGCGCCGCGGCCATCATGATTGAAAGCTCCTTCATTCTGAAAAGCAGATATCGTCACTCCCCAGAGAAAATCATTGCCGAAGTCCCCGCGTGTAAAGGGTGCAGCAGTATGTTGCATAAGCAATTCCTGTAATAAAAGTGCAGTTTACAATAGTTTGACTAAATAGACGATTATATAATTGTTAAGAAACATCATTTAACTTTCCGGGACTGACATACAGAAATCCGGAACCGGCTTTCTCTTTTTAGCATTAAACATTAGCTTTACCAGTTGTAAACCGCCAACAGTTATTATTCCCTGAATACAAAAGCGATGCTTCAAATGAACAGGTATTATCTCTACATCAGCATATTGCTGGGAACCGGCGCGGCCTGTGGCAACAGCCAGCAGCGCCCCCCACAGGCTAAAGACAGCATAATCACGGAAACGGATACACTCAATAAAATGGTGCTCATTCCCGGCGGCGCTTTCAGTATGGGCGCAGACGACAGCACCGGTATGCCGGATGAATTACCAAAGCATACAGTACAGCTGGATAGTTTCTGGATGGATGAACATGAAGTCACCAATACCGAATTTGCCGCCTTTGTAGCCGCCACCGGATATGTAACCACCGCCGAAAAGCCCATTTCAAAAGAAGAACTGATGGCTGCCATGCCACCCGGCTCACCAGAACCCGACAGCAGCCTCATGGCCGCCGGCTCCCTGGTGTTCACACCGCCATCCCATGCTGTACCTTTTGATGATGTTTCGCAGTGGTGGAAATTTGTTGCCGGCGCCAGCTGGCGCCATCCCGAAGGACCGCAGTCAGACATCAAAGGACGCGAGAATGAGCCCGTAACACAGGTTTCCTGGCAGGATGCCCAGGCATTCGCCAAATGGGCCGGCAAACGGCTGCCTACCGAAGCAGAATGGGAATATGCCGCACGCGGCGGACTAAAAGGACAACTGTATCCCTGGGGCGATGAACCGCTTACCACCGGTAAGCCCAAAGCCAATACCTGGAACGGTAATTTCCCATACCGTAATACCCAAACAGATGGCTTCTATGCCCTCGCACCGGTAAAAACGTATAATCCTAACCGTTATTACCTCTATGATATGTCCGGCAACGTATGGGAGTGGTGTGCCGACTGGTATGATGCCGGTTATTATACAAAAGAAGGGAACACACATAACCCCGCCGGTCCGGACAAAGGCTATGATCCGGCTGATCCCGGACCAGACAAACGTGTAATAAGAGGAGGTTCTTTCATGTGCAGTGATGAATACTGCCGCGGTTACCGCGTATCCGCCAGGATGAAAACAACACCTGAATCAGGGTTATCCAACCTGGGATTCCGCTGTGTAAGATCTATAAAGTAATACACGCAGCAAGGCCACGGATGGCGGACCGTGGCCTTGCAATTGCGTTGATAATAATTAGGTTTACTTAACTCTTGCCGTGTCAATCACAAATCTGATAGTATCCGCCTGAAGTCTGTGAATCTCTCTGACAGCCCCATTCCCACTTGTATTGATAACAATAGCTCCGTGTTCAGCTGCACTGCCATAAATAGTGGCAGCTTCTTTTCCGCCAACAACCATAATAGTTTGGACTTTACCTGGATTCAATGCTTTCACTGTGGCAGGAGGAACCACTGTTCCGTTAACAACATATGCGCCGGTAAATGCTTCAGGTGAGTCGAGCAGACTTTTATCACTCATACGCGATGTAATACTGATCGACGGCTCTTTATCCAACAACTGAGATGCTGCTTTGGTCGTAACACTTACAATCCCGTTTTTTGCATCCGGGCCGTACTTTTCCGTCAGATTATAGTCTGTTTGCTTCCAAACCGACACAGTAACAACATCTGAGGGTAACAACCCATCAACATCCTGCTTGCTGACCTGCTTTCCATCAATAAGATATACCGCATTATCAGGTATCTGGCCCCTTTTGGGAGGAGCCGGCGGCAAAGGCGGCGTTGGCAGTTGTTTGATAGCTTGCTTCCGTATTGGCGGCAGAGGGGGTGGCGGTGGCACACCGGGAGGAGCAGGTGGCGGTGGAGGCGGCGGCAATATAGTGGTATCTGACGGCAAAGAAAGATGCAGCGCCGCTGATGCCTGCCTGTAATTGAGCGATAATACCAATCCGCCAACCAGTATACCGAGCAACAGGTAACGCACCAACTGATAACCAGATGACTTTTTCCTGTTCATCATAATAATCCTGTTTTTTAAGTGTGAGAAATTGAAATTGTTTGCGATGGCCGTCGCATATGGGATCCCACTTACTTTTACCAGGCTGTACTGGTACAGTTTCTTATCAATGCCCTGCCGGAGCAGGTACCTGTCTGTAATGAATTCAAGATTCTCCCGTATGGCTGTCTTCATCAGCCATGCCCCCGGATTGAACCAGTAAAAAATATTGTTCAGCTCCCCCAGCAACACATCTACAGTATGCCACTGGCGTACATGCACACTCTCATGTTGCAGGATAGATGCCAGGTCTTCAGGTGTATGCAGGGAAGGATTCAGATAAATATGCCGGAAGAAGGAAAATGGACTCACCTCCTGCTGCAGCAACCGTATCTTGTGATCCGCTACCTGTGCATGTTCGGATAACCGGTGTATCTTCCATAACGATAACAGTTTTATCAGAAAACGTATAGTCATTACCGATACCCCCAACCAGAACATCCCAACTAATACATACCAGGTACTGAACACCGGCGCCGTTGACTGCAGCATGTTAAGATCAGGGATATATATGATCACCTGGCCGGCAATCGCTTCATGCCTGTTGATGAACGCATCAATGGAAATCAGTGGAAAAAGGGAGGAAAATAATATACCCGTTATCAGGAATACCCTGTTGAGCGTATAAAAAGTAAGCCTGCGCAAACCCAGGCGGTAAGCCAGATAAAACAACGTCAGCGCAATATTGGCCTTCAGCAGGTATATCAGAATTGCCGGTATCATGTGCAGTGATTTAATTATTTGCCTTTCTCTATCATACGGATGATCTCCTTCAGTTCATCCGGGCTGATCTTCTTCTCTTTCGCAAAAAAAGAAACCAGCTCCTTGTAGGAGTTTTCAAAATAATTCTTCACGAACCCGTTCATGAACTTCTTCTTATACACAGCCTCATCCATCACTGGGGTGTATTCATAAACATTGCCTGCTTTCCTGCTTTCCACAAATCCCTTTTTCTCCAGGTTCTTAATGGTAGAAGCCAGCGTGGTATATGGCGGCGCCGGAGCGGCATGTACTTCCAGGAAATCCTTAACAAAACCCTTTCCTGCTTTCCATATGGCCTGCATAGCCGCTTCTTCCTGTTGAGTGAGTTTCTCCATCTTAAACTACGATTGTTTCGTAAATCTACGAATGTTTCGTAGAAAAACAAATAATTGTACGCCTTTTATTAGGAAAGAGCCGCTAACCCGCCAGCTACCTGCGCTCAAAAAAATCAAAAGCGCACCCCCTTCAGTTATCCGGGCAAAGAAAAAGGGCCAGCCTTCCAGCCAGCCCTTATAAAATAATCTTCGTTACTGATCTTCGCTTATCAGGAAAATCACTACAATCACATCAATCACAGTACTTCGGCGAGCTTCTTCTCCAGCTCCTCGCCACGCAGATTCTTGGCAATGATTTTACCCTTAGGGTCTATCAGCACATTCTGCGGGATGGCGCGCACACCATAAAGCTCTGCCACGGTGTTTTTCCAGCCTTTGAGGTCAGAAACATGTGTCCAGGTGAGCTTATCAGCGGTAATAGCAGCCAGCCATTTCTCTTTCTTATCGTCCAGGGAAACACCGAGGATCTCAAAGCCCTTGGATTTGAACTTATCGTAAGCCTTTACTACGTTAGGGTTCTCTGCACGGCAGGGACCACACCAGCTGGCCCAGAAATCAACCAGCACATATTTCCCACGGAAGGAGGCCAGGCTGATATTAGCACCACTGGAATCTGCCTGTGAAAACTCAAGTGCAGACTCACCTACAGCCGTCTTCTTTGCAGACTCGAGGCGCTTACCGAGGTCCTTACCGGAAGGGGAGTTCCGGGCGGCTTTGCTGAGCTTTTTATACAGCGGTAGTATTTCGTTAGGCTTAATATCATAACCAGCTACCTGGTTCAGCACATACATGGCAATCGGCGAAGAGGTATTTTGCAGAAGGAATTCCCTTTCAATTTTCTTCTCTTCCGCATCCAGTGCATCGTACGCTGTCTCCAGTTTCTTCAGCCCCTCTTCATCCTTGTTCTTCGCCATTTCACGGTATTTCTTCTGCAGCGCGGCAGCCTGGGCATTTACATCCTTCAGCTGCTCCTGCAATTTCATATAGTCATCATTCGCTTTGGAACCCGTTACGGTAGCCTTGCTGATAGAATCAGTAGTGGTAACTGTAATCGTTCCGTTATCGACATAAAGCGCAAGCATATCACGGCCCATAGACATCAGCTTCTCCTTGCTTTTCTGCACCAGCATCAGGCTCACCAGGGAAGGCTCTTCCACATTACCGGTAATAGTGAATTTACCGTTACTCAGTTGCGCACTGTCCAGCACAGTTTCGCCGCCTTTACGCATACGGAGATACACGGTAGCAGGCTTCTGTTGCTCAGATACGGTACCTTGTATGGTAAATGGGCTACCTGCCGGGGCTGCCTTCTTTTTTTCCTGTGCGAACAATACTGTTGGCAAGAGTATCGCTGCGCTTACAATCGTTGCTTTCATTGGTTTTTAATTTTACGAATAACAAATTTGTTAAATCAGCCGGTCATTGTCAACCTGATTTTGATAAGCGGCTATTTTAGCACCTGTTCCAGCTTGGCTTCCAGCTGTTCTCCACGCAGATTTCTGGCGATGATCCGGCCGTCAGGGTCCACCAGGAAGTTGGTAGGAATCGACTGCACACCGTACTGCTGGGCCACTTCATTGCCCCATCCGCGAAGATCTGATACCTGTGTCCAGGTAAGACCATCCTGGTTAATAGCCCTCAGCCACCTGTCACGGTCCTCATCCAACGATACGCCAAGGATCGTGAAATTCTTGCCTTTATATTTGTTATACGCTTTTACAACATTAGGATTCTCCTGCCTGCACGGACCACACCAGCTGGCCCAGAAGTCAACCAGCACATATTTTCCACGGAAAGAGGAAAGTTTCACCGGCTGCCCCTTTACATCCTGTTGTGAGAAATCATCTGCAGGAATATTGATCGCATTGGCTTTCAGGCTCCTGATATAACCCATTACGCTTTGTCCGTATTGTCCTTCCTGTAAAGATTTGTCCAGGGAAGAAAAGAGCCGCTGAAATTCACCAGGCTCCACGCGGGAACGCAACTCATTCATCAGTAGCCAGATGCTGGCCAGGTCCTTAGGATGCTCTTTTATAAAATCTGTACCGGTTTTTACCACATCGGCACTAAACTGCTCCGCTTTGGTGCGGAACGCATTCTTAGATGGTTCGTCATCCGGATTAATATCTTTTGCTTCTTTGTTAAGCGCCCCTGCCCGCTTAATCAAGGGGTCAAATGCTTTCTGGTATTGCTGCATCGCCTGCGTATTCTCATTCCCCTTCACAGCGGATGCCAACGGATAGGTGGCTACCGACGTAGTGAAATGAATGGGATCCTTACCAGATACAAACAACATCGGGTAGTTCACATCCTGCAAAATCAGCGCATATACAGAAGGCTCCTTGCCACTCTTTACCTTAAAATTAAACTGCTCATTGCTGATCAGCAACGAGTCATCCGGGCTATTATCGCGGTCATCAAAAAGATAAATTTTTTTGCCGTTACCACCCTTCACAGTGCCGGATACCTGCTGGGCATCCGCTCCTACAGCCATCAGAGTGCCCACAGCTAACAGGAATAATCCTTTCATTATAAATATTTTTAATTAATCAGCCAGCAAGATAGGGAATTTTAGATACAGGAATTTTCGGATACAGGAATTTAACGGTGTTTTATATGATTTGGATGATTTTCCTGATATGCGAAAATTATATAGATATATAGAATGATACTTCATCACAAAGCGCTCTAAATCATCTTTCGCTCTTATCTCCTATATTATCTTCGCTCATCAGGAAAATCATCCAAATCACATAAATCACAGTTCTATTTCCCGTGCCTTTCCTTAAGGATCTCCACTACATCCGCCAGTGTAAACCCTTTGGCTTGAAGCAATACGAGGTAATGATACAACAGGTCGGCAGACTCGTTGAGGAAAAGCTGATCGTTGTTGTCTTTGGCCTCTATCACCACTTCTACTGCCTCTTCTCCTACCTTTTGCGCCACCTTATTGATGCCGCGTGCAAACAACTGGGAAGTATAGGACTTTTCAGAAGGGTTGTTCTTGCGGTCAGCGATGATACTTTCGAGCTTCGCGAGGAAGTCGGTAGTAATGTTTTTCTCATCCCAGCACGTATCTGCGCCGGTATGGCATACGGGCCCTACAGGATTCGCTTTGATCAGGAGGGTATCAGAATCGCAATCCACTTTCACATCCTGCATCAGCAGGAAGTTACCACTCTCCTCCCCTTTTGTCCACAGGCGCTGCTTGGAGCGGCTGTAGAAGGTCACTTTCCCTTCTTCCAGGGTCTTGTCCAGCGCGGCCCTGTTCATATATCCCAGCATGAGCACCTTGCTGGTGGCTGCATCCTGGATAATGGCCGGTACAAGGCCATCCGCCGACTTCTGAAAATCTATCTGCATAAGATTTTTATTTCTCGATTCATTAAAACCTGATGTTCAGTCCTTTCTGATAAAGAAAGGTTTTGAGTGCTGGTATTTCGATTTCTTTATAGTGAAAGATACTGGCCGCAAGAGCCGCATCCGCCTGCGCCGTGCCAAATACATCCAGGAAATGTTCCATAGTACCAGCACCACCAGAGGCAATAACAGGCACATTCAGATGCTGCGACAGCTTCCCGGTGATGTCCAGCGCGAAACCCTGCTTGGTGCCGTCATTGTTCATGGAAGTAAGCAATATTTCACCAGCGCCCCTGTTAACCGCTTCCCTCGCCCAGTCGTAAGCTTTGGTATCCGTTTTCACACGGCCTCCGTTGAGATACACATACCAGTCGCCGTCTTCATACCGCGTGTCAATCGCCAGCACAATACACTGGCTGCCAAATTCACGGGACAGCTGGTCCAGCAGATCAGGGTTTTTAAAAGCAGCAGTATTGACAGATATTTTATCAGCACCCGACTGCAACAGCACACTCACATCTTCTACAGAAGCGATACCGCCTCCAACCGTAAACGGGATGTTCACATGACGGGCCACATTCGCAACCAGCTCCGACAATGTTTTTCTTCGTTCGTTCGTTGCCGTTATATCCAGGAATACCAGCTCATCGGCGCCCTGTTCGGCATATAAAGCACCCAGTTCAATGGGATCACCCGCATCGCGTATATTCTCGAAATTCACGCCTTTCACCGTGCGGCCGTCCTTAATGTCCAGGCATGGTATAATACGTTTAGTCAGCATACAGAAATAATTTACAGGAATGATTTTAATTCTTCCATTGTTATTCTTCCTTCGTAGATAGCTTTACCGATGATAGCACCGCTACAGCCAGCCTCCTGCAATGCGGCTACATCTGCAATATTGCTCACACCGCCACTGGCCACAAAGTTAATATCCGGAAACCTGTCCAGGATCTTTTTATACAGATCCACGGAAGGCCCCTGTAGCAAACCATCTTTGGCAATGTCTGTACAGAAGATCTGGTTCACGCCCTGTGCGATATTACTCTCCAGGAAGTCGAACACCGAAAGGTCTGTATCCTCCAGCCAGCCGCTCACTGCAATCTTTTCATCTTTCACATCAGCGCCCAGGAAGATCTTTTCAGCACCATAACGCTTCACCCAGCTGAAAAACAGTTCCGGCGACTTCACCGCTACGCTGCCGATAGTGGCAAGCGCTGCACCGCATTCATATACGATCTCCAGGTCCTTATCCGTTTTGATACCTCCGCCAAAATCTGTCACCAATGTAGTTTTACCAGCAATATTCTCCAGCACCTTCCAGTTCACCACCTGGCCTTTCTTTGCACCATCAAGGTCCACCAAATGCAGACGGCGCACACCCAACGCTTCAAACTCTTTTGCTACCTCCAGCGGATGTTCATTGTATACTTTCTTCTGGTTGTAATCGCCCTGCGTGAGGCGCACACATTTACCATCGATAATATCAATAGCCGGGATGATCTCGAATGCCGGCGTCTTATTGCCCTGTTCCAGCGGCAATTCCATCCTTACATAGTTGATACCGCCCTTCACAAAATAATCCCCTTTACGGTAATATCCCAGCTGCTCATAGAAGGTGGCAGCGGTATCACGGGCATTGCACCAGAGCAGTTTTACTTTCTCATTTCGGCAGACACTCACCAGATGGGCCAGGATGGCTTTTCCATATCCTTTTCCCTGAGCGGCAGGATGTGTAGCCAGTTTGCGGAATTGCGCCGTTTCCTTACCGCTTAAAAACAACGAAACAACTGTTACCAGTTGTCCGTTTTCAAATACACCAAAATGTAGCCCGTCTTCGTCTCCATCAACCTTTACAGCCGACAGTTCTTCATTCGGATATAGTACATCGCGGCGCAGCTGCAAAGTATCATCAGCTGTTATCTTACTGATATTCATCTTAAATTCAAAAAGTTGTCAATAATGCGGGAGCCTCCATCAGCCGACTTCTCCGGGTGAAACTGCACCGCATAGAAATTATCTTTCTGCAATGCAGCGCTGTAATTGATCACATAGTTGCTGGTAGCCACGGTATCTGCGCCCAGTGCTGCATAATAACTGTGCACAAAGTACATATAAGCGTTTTCCGGCACATGCTCAAAGATTACACTATGCAGGCCCGTGATATTATTCCAGCCTATCTGTGGTATCTTCAGCAGGTTATCCACCGGCGACTGAAAGCGTTTGACATCCGTATCAAAAATGCCAAAGCAGGTAGTATCGTTCTCCTCCGACCAGCGGCACATCAACTGCATGCCCAGGCAAATACCCAGCACAGGCTGTTTCAGACCGGTGATCAGTTTGTCGAGATTACGTTCACGCAGGTACCCCATAGCGGTACTGGCCTCGCCCACACCGGGGAAGATCACTTTATCTGCCGACATGATCTCTTCCGGATTGTCTGTCACAATGCCATTAACACCTAAACGCTCCAACGCAAATTGCACAGAACGGATATTGCCGGCATTGTACTTAATGATAACAGTTTTCATGTCAGTTTTTTATAGCTGAAATAAATTTTTTCACATCAGCGTCAATATCGGTACTGTTCTCGATGGCCCGGATAAAAGCTGTTCCGATGATCGCCCCGTTGGTATATTTGCTGGCGGCCTCAAAGGTGGCTTTATCTTTAATCCCAAAACCTATCAGCACCGGGTTGCTCAGCTTCAGTTGCTGCAGCTTCTCAAAATAAGCTTGCTGGTTGCCCATGTCTTTATCCTTGCCTGTAGTAGAAGAAGAAGACACCGCATAGAGAAAACCTTTGCTGAGGCTGTCTATTTTGCGGATGCGTGCTTCACTTGTTTCCGGCGTTACCAGGAAGATCAGGTGAACATTATATTGCTCAAAGATAACTTTATAGTCCGATTCATACTCCGCCATCGGCAGATCAGGAATGATCACACCATCGATACCGGTTTCTGCACACTTCTTCACAAAGGCTTCCACACCGTATAAAAGCACCGGATTAAAGTAACCCATGAGTATAACGGGAACATCTATACGCTGTCTGAAGCCGTCCAGCTGTTCAAATAACTTACGGATGCTCATGCCATTCTGCAGGGCCTTGGTGCTGCTTTCCTGGATCACAGGACCATCGGCCAGCGGATCAGAAAAAGGCATACCCAGCTCTATCAGGTCTGCGCCGTGTGCTTGCAGGGCTGTCATCACAGGCAGTGTGTCTTCCAGCTTCGGAAAACCCGCTGTACAGTATATATTCAGAATACCATTCTTCTTGGTAGCAAAGAGTTGATCTATACGATTTTCCATACTTCCTTTTATTTATTCATGTGATGGATATAGGTATTCAGGTCTTTATCACCGCGGCCTGAAAGGCAAACCACCACTACATCATCGGGATTCAATGGCAGATCTTTCAGCTTGGCAAGCGCGTGTGCGGATTCCATTGCCGGGATGATGCCTTCCAGCTTACTTAGCTCGTAAGCAGCTTCCAGCGCTTCGTCATCTGTAGCATTGAGGAATTGCGCGCGGCCTGTTTCATACAGGTGAGCATGCATTGGCCCGATACCTGGATAATCCAACCCTGCGGAGATAGAGTGTGGCTCCACAATCTGTCCGTCCTCCGTTTGCATCAGCAGCGTTTTGCTGGCGTGAATGATACCTATTTTTCCCAATTGGGTGGATGCAGCCGAAAATCCGCTGTGAATTCCCTTTCCACCAGCTTCCACGGCCACCAGTTTTACGGCATCTTCATCCAGGTAGTGGAAGAAAGCCCCGGCCGCATTACTGCCGCCACCGATGCAGGCCACTACATAATCCGGATGCTCACTCCCGGTCTTTTCCAGCAGTTGCTTCCTGACTTCCTCACTGATCACCGACTGAAAACGGGACACCATATCCGGATAAGGATGCGGACCGGCGGCAGTACCGAGTATATAATGTGTGGTCACCGGGTTATTGATCCAGTCGCGAATTGCTTCGTTGGTAGCATCTTTCAACGTTTTGCTGCCGCTGGTGGCGGGTATTACGGTAGCGCCCAGCATCTTCATACGCGCCACGTTGGGCGCCTGCCTTTCAATGTCAATACTACCCATATACACCACGCATTCCATGCCCATCAGCGCACAAACAGTAGCCGTAGCTACACCGTGCTGACCTGCCCCCGTTTCTGCGATGATACGTTTCTTGCCCAGTCGCTGTGCCAGCAGGATCTGGCCGATAGTGTTATTGACCTTGTGCGCACCGGTATGGTTGAGATCCTCCCTTTTCAGGTAGATCTGCGCTTTATATTTTTCCGATAATCGCTTCGCCAGATAAAGCGGAGAAGGGCGGCCCACATAGTCGCGCAGCAAGGCCTCAAACTCCTGCTGGAAAGAAGGGTCGCTGAGTATTTCGAGATACCGGCGCTGCAACTCGTCTACGTTGGGATACAACATCTCCGGTATATATGCACCTCCAAACCTGCCATAGTAACCGTTCTTATCAACATGATACCTGGAGCTGCTGGTATTTATCGCAATGTCCATGACCGATTATTTTATAATTGTTGAGTGAATCTGTTTTACAAACTGTTGTACTTTCGGGATGTTCTTCACACCAGGACTGTCTTCAAAACGACTGTTAATATCCAGCGCAAACAAAGCCGGAATATCCAACACGCCCAATCCTCCCGCATGTTCCGGCGC
The DNA here is from genome assembly GCF_035538455.1 of Chitinophaga sp. Taxonomy (GTDB): domain Bacteria; phylum Bacteroidota; class Bacteroidia; order Chitinophagales; family Chitinophagaceae; genus Chitinophaga. The sequence continues at coordinate 24,815 of NZ_DATLKJ010000184.1, read as the reverse complement.
AATGCCTCCGCTCAGCAGGAACGGATGATCAAATGGATAAGACGCCAGCAACTCCCAGTTGAAGCGCTCTCCGGTACCGCCATAGCCTTTTGCAGAAGCCGTGTCAAAGAGAAAATAATCCGTAACGGTGAGGTAAGGTGTTAACAACGTTGTCCAGTCAACATCATCACCTATCCGAAATGCTTTGATCACCGGTACCACTTTACGTATAGCAGCACAGAAGGCTGGTGTTTCGTCGCCATGCAGCTGCACCATATCCAGTGCATAATCAGCCACGGTGCGCTTCACCTGCTCTTCCGGAGCGTTTACAAATACCCCCACCTTGCTGATACCTGCCGTTTCACGTACAGTGCGGGCATCAATTTTACTGGCAGCAAAACGCGGGGATTTCTCGTAAAAAATAAAACCGGCATAATCCACCTTGTTATCCACCAGCGCCTGTAAGTCAGCAGCCCTGGTAATACCACAAACTTTAATACGCATCACTGATTTTGTTTTGCCTGAAGATCATGCAACTCCTGAACAAAATTTTCAAAAGCGCGTGCAGGATCTTCCTGTCTCATAAAATGTTCGCCTATCAGGAATCCCTGAAAACCGGCGGCTTTGAGGGTAATGATAGCATTAGGATCATTGATGCCGCTTTCTGCTACCTTCACCTTGTCTGCCGGAATCTTTGGTGCCAGCTCGCAGGAACGGTTGAAGTCCACTTTGAAAGTAGTAAGGTCACGATTGTTCACTCCCACAAGGTGTGTGTGTGCAGTCACTTTTTCCAGTTGTGATTCACTATGCACTTCAAGGAGTACTTCAAGACCAAGGTTATGTGCAAACGCCGCGAGATAGGCCACCTGCGCAGCATCCAGACATTCGGCAATCAGCAGTATCACATCAGCGCCAATCGCCTTCGCTTCAAGGATCTGGTATTCATCTATCACAAAATCTTTCCGCAGGATTGGTATCTGGTTAAAGCTGCGTGCCTGCTGTAAGTCATCAGTGCTGCCCCCGAAATACTTTTCATCTGTCAGTACCGAAAGTCCGGAAGCGCCATAGCGCGTATACGCAGTCGTTACCTGCTGTACGGTCACATCGCCGTTGATCAGTCCTTTAGAGGGAGAGCGGCGTTTGAACTCAGCGATAATACCGGTCTTATCAGCCTGTTGCAGGAAGCTGCGAAGCGATAACGGCTCACGGTCGAAGCCGGGCGACTGCCGCAACTCGTCCGCACTGCGTTGTTGCTTGCGGGCAGCTACTTCTATATGTTTGTGAGCAACAATTTCTGTCAGTATATTCTTCATATTACTGTAATTCTATCAGTTTCTTAAATGCCGTAAGTGCCTTGCCGGATTCCAGAGAATCTACCGCTGCATCAAATGCCTCATCATAGGTGGCGTACTTGCCAAGTGTATGAAGTCCCATCGCCGCGTTGGCCATCACTACGGAGTTCTGCGCCCAGGTGCCTTCTCCCTTCAGGATCTTCATAAATATTTTGGCTGCTTCTTCCACACTGTTGCCGCCGTAAATATCTTCCGGATGCACTTTGCGCTTACCCAGCTGCTCTGGTGTCATATTCTGCTCTCCGCTGTTGGTGATCACTTTGGTATCAGTTGTCAGCGAGATCTCATCATAACCATCCAGGCTGTGAACAATCACAAACTGTTTATCAGTCTGCTGAAAGAGATAGTTGTACACCCTCGCCATTTCCAGGCTGTAAACGCCGATCAGCTGATGCTTCGCAAAAGCGGGATTCACGAGCGGCCCAAGCATGTTAAAGAACGTGCGGATACCCAACTGACGACGGATGCCAGCCACATGGCGCAAGGCAGGATGAAACAGTGGCGCATGCAGGAAGCAGATGCCTGATTCTTCCAGCTCTGTTTTCAGTTTGGCTTCGTCGGCCTTGAACTTGTAACCTACCAGCTCCATGAGGTTAGAAGCCCCGCTGATAGAAGACACACCGTAGTTACCATGCTTGGCCACTTTACCTCCGGCGCCGGCCACCACAAAGCACGACAAGGTAGAAATATTAAAGGTATTTTTTGCATCTCCTCCGGTCCCCACGATGTCCAGTACATCGTAGCCGTTGAGATTCACCGGCACACATAGCTCCAGGAGCGCATCGCGGAAACCCAGCAACTCATCGATAGTGATGCTGCGCATGAGATATACTGTCATAAAGGCTGCCAGTTCACTTTCATTGAACATGCCTTTGGAGATGTTGAGCAGGATTTCTTTGGCCGCTTCGCGGCTGAATGTTTTATGTTCGAAGAGGTAATTTAAGATCTTCTTCATGACTATATTGACTTTATAGCTGTTAAGCAGTTAGCGAATGTTTTTACTGAGGATGATTAAAGCAGGGAATATTATAAGCTTAACCAATTCCTGAGTATCTGCTCGCCCTGCGGCGTGAGCACGCTTTCCGGGTGAAACTGCACACCGCTTACATCATACTTGTTATGTTGCAGCGCCATGATATACCCCTCTTCATCTTCTGCAGTTATCACTAACTCAGCAGGCAAGGTATTCTTATCTATCACCCATGAATGATAGCGGCCTACCTGTAACTCGCGCGGCATATTCTTAAAGAGCACGCCATCATCTGCCACTACCTTTGCATTGGTAGCTACCCCATGATAGACTTCTTTCAGGTTGATAAGTTCTGCCCCGAAAGCCTGTCCGATGGCCTGTAAGCCGAGACACACACCGAAGATGGATTTAGTGGCGGCATATTCTTTTATCAGCGGCAGCAGCAACCCTGCTTCCTCCGGAATACCCGGACCAGGAGATAAAATGATCTTATCGTAGTCGTTCACTTTCTCTAAAGGAATTTCATCATTGCGGACTACGGTCACTTTGCCGTTGATGATCTTCTCAGTGAGATGAACAAGGTTATATGTAAAGGAGTCGTAATTATCGAAAACCAGGATGTTCATACTATATAGTTTGTGCCAGGATGATGGCTTGTTTGATAGCATTGAGTTTATTGCGTACTTCATCGAGCTCGCTGGCAGCCACAGATTTGGCCACAATACCGGCGCCTGCCTGGTAGTACAGTGTATTCATTTTACTCAGCACGGAGCGGATCATGATGGCGTGGTTAAAGCTGCCATCAAAACCAACAGCACCGATACAACCGCCGTAGAATCCGCGGGCCGTAGGCTCGTACTGATCAATAAGCTGCATAGCGCGGTACTTCGGTGCACCGGATAATGTTCCCGCAGGGAATATATCTGCCAGCAGTTTAAATGGATTCATAGCCGTATCTACCTGGCCAATCACTTCACTTACCAGATGTATAACATGCGAATAGTAATGTACTTCGCGGTAAGTGGCTACTTCCACATGGGTAGCATTCCTGCTGAGATCATTACGGGCCAGATCCACGAGCATCACATGTTCTGCGTTCTCTTTCGGGTCCTGGAGCAGCTTTTCAGCTAATTCTTTGTCCTGCTGATCATCTCCGGTGCGGCGTACAGTACCTGCGATAGGATGCACGATAGCCTTACCATTCTTCACAATCAGCTGTGACTCAGGTGAAGAACCCATTAATTTGTAATCGCCGTAATCGAAGAAGAAGAGATAAGGAGAGGGGTTGATGGAGCGGAGTGCACGGTAAACATTGAATTCGTCGCCGGCATAGGGTTGTTCGAATGCTCTGGAAAGTACTACCTGGAAAACGTCGCCGCGGAAACAGTGTTGCTTTCCTTTCTCCACCAGCTGCATGTACTCACTGTCCGTCATGTTGCTCGTTTCATCACCGATGGCCCTGAAAGGATAGCTGGGCGAGTCTTTGTGGCGTATCAGTGATTCTATCAGTTCAAACTCGCTGTCAATGCCTTCTATCTGATTTTCACAGAGATATAGTTCGTCTTTAAAGTGGTTGATGGCAATCACGTATTGATAGTAACGGTAACGCATCAACGGAATGGTATTGCCGTTTTTCTTGTCTTTATTGAACTCAATTGTCTCAAAAAACTGAACGGCATCAAAGGTGGTATATCCGAAGAGGCTCTGCATGGCCGGAACCGGCGGCTGGCCTGTAAAAGAGAAGCTACCGAGGAACTTCCCCAGTTCTTCGGGAACACTTTGTTTGCTTGTAATGGGTTTCTTTTCAACAGGCAGATTGGGGTATTTAAATTCAAAACCTGTAGTGGAGGTAACCTCAATTCCTGCAATAGGCTTTACACAGATAAAGGAATAACTGTTCTCGCTGGCGCGGGAGTCGGTACTTTCCAGGAGGATGGAGCCCGGAAATTTATCGCGCAACCGCAGGTAGACGCCTACCGGCGTGAAGATGTCCGCCAGCATCTGTTTGGATCTTGTTTTTACTTGAATGGTACGCATGATATCAGGGTGAAAGTGGTTTTGTGATTAAAAAGGGAAGGTCTAAAAAGCCGGAAGGCCCGCTGTGTAACAGCGAGCCTTCCAATTATATTTCATACGAAACATGGCACTGTAACACAGATCAGGAATTGATTCCGTGCCACCACCAATGTTTATTTGTAATGATATTCTTCATAGCGAGACAAAATTGAAACAATTTTTCAAGAAAAACAAGTTATTTGTGAATTTATTTATTTCGCTATTTAGTTATTTTAAATGCAGCGGAGATCAATTTGTATAAACAATTATTAATCTCCGCTGCATTTAAAATAACTAAATAGCGAAATAAATAAATCCCAAAATCACAATACTCCCTTCGTACTTGGCAGCTGCATCTTATCCGTATTACGTCTTACGGCCATTTTAATAGCTTTCGCAAACACTTTAAAGATAGCCTCTATCTTATGGTGCTCATTCTCTCCTTCCGCTTTGATATTCAGGTTAGCTCTCGCCCCGTCCGTGAAGGATTTGAAGAAATGAAAGAACATTTCAGTGGGCATCTCCCCTATCTTCTCCCGCTTGAACACTGCATCCCACACCAGCCAGTTACGGCCGCCGAAATCAATGGCCGCCTGTGCCAGACAATCGTCCATAGGGAGGCAGAAGCCGTAGCGCTCAATACCTCGCTTATCGCCCAGCGCCTTTGCAATGGCTTCTCCCAGCGCAATGCCGGTATCTTCTATCGTGTGGTGCTCATCTATATGCAGATCCCCCTTGGCGGTAATAGCCAGGTCTATAGAGCCGTGACGGGCTATCTGGTCCAGCATGTGGTCAAAGAAACCCAGCCCCGTGCTGATGCTGGCCTTACCGGTTCCATCCAGGTTAAGAGAAATGGATATATCCGTTTCGTTGGTTTTCCGTGTATGCGTTACCGTTCTAAGGCCCAGCTTCAGAAACTCGTAAATACGGCCCCAGTCTGTGGTTTCGAGAGCCACCACTGATTGGAGCGCCGCTGCATCGTCTTTTACTTCAGCATTCCCCAGGCCGCTGCCTTCGTTGATCCAGATAGCTTTTGCACCCAGGTTCTTGGCCAGCTGCACATCTGTAATGCGGTCGCCGATAACAAAGGAATTGGCCAGATCATATTCATCTGAAAAATACTTCGTCAGCATACCTGTTCCCGGCTTACGCGTAGGAGCATTATCTGCCGGAAAGGATTTATCAATAAATACTTCATCAAACTTCACACCTTCATTTTCAAACGCGCGGATGATCATATGCTGCGCAGGCCAGAAAGTATTCTCAGGGAAAGACGCCGTACCCAGGCCATCCTGGTTTGTCACCATCACCAGCTCGTAGTCCAGCTCAGCAGCAATGCGGGTCATGTTCAAAAATACCTTCGGATAAAATTCCACCTTCTCCAGGCTATCAATCTGGTAAGTGGGCGGCACTTCTCTGATAAGCGTACCATCGCGGTCTATAAAGAGCACTCGTTTCATGCGGATACAGGTGTTTCAGTTTTCAGGTTGTAAGATTTCAGCGCTTCCAGCAGTTGCTGATTTTCGTCAGGAGTACCAACAGTTATACGCAGACAGTTCAGGCATAGCTCTACCTTTGAGCGGTCACGCACCACAATGCCTTTGGCGGTAAGATAACTGTAGATGTCCTTGGCGTCGGTTGTTTTCACCAGCACGAAGTTGGCATCGCTGGGATATACTTCCAGTACTACTGGTAATTGTTCAAGGCCGGCAGAGAGCAGGTCGCGTTCAATCACGATCTCACGTATCCATTCATTCACGCGGCTTACGTTCTCCAGAGCCTGCAATGCCAGCTCCTGTGTAGCCTGTCCGATATTATACGGCGGTTTCACTTTATTGAACACGTTGATGATGTCTTCGCCCGCAAATGCCATTCCCACGCGTAATGCAGCTAGTCCCCACGCTTTGGAGAGCGTTTGCAGCACCACAAGGTTGGGATATTCTGTAAGCTCCTGTATGAAAGACTTCTGGCGGGAGAAGTTAATATAGGCTTCATCTATCACTACGATGCCATCGAAATTATTCAGCAACAACTCAATATCAGAGCGATGAATGGAGTTGCCGGTAGGATTATTAGGAGAGCAGATAAATATGAGCTTGGTATTTTCGTCTATGGCCTGTTGCAACCCTTCAATATCCAGCTGAAAATCCGCTGTCAGGCTTACCTTACGGATGATCACATCATTGATGTGCGCACTCACTTCATACATGCCGTAGGTAGGCGGACAAAGTACCACATTATCTCTTCCGGGCTGGCAGAACGCACGGAAAAGCACGTCTATCGCTTCATCACTGCCATTACCGATAAAGATATTCTGCGGCGGTACACCCTTTACGTCAGCGAGCTTGTACTTCAGCTGCCACTGCATCGGATCGGGATAGCGATTGTAATTCACCGGCAGCGGCGATCCGAAACTGTTTTCATTCGCATCCAGGAAGATGGACGCTTCTCCTTTAAACTCATCCCTGGCAGAAGAATACGGAACGAGTCTTTTTATATTTTCTCTCAACAGAGATTCGAGATTAAACATTCGTAATATTCTTTATTTAGTTACTTCTTTATTTTCTTATTGTATTTCCGGAGAGACAGTATTAGTAATGTTTTCAGATGAACATCCTTTAAACTAATAACTAAATAACCAAATACTTACATAATTAAATATTCAGTCTTATGCTCACTGCATTCTTATGTGCATCCAACCCTTCTGCGGCGGCCATAGCTTCAATAACAGCGCCTATCTGTTGCAGTCCCTCTGGCGAGATCTGCTGAAAAGTAATCTTTTTTACGAAGCTATCCAATGATACGCCGCTGTATGCTCTCGCATAGCCGTTCGTAGGCAGGGTATGATTAGTACCTGACGCGTAATCGCCGGCACTTTCAGGCGTGTAGTTACCCAGGAAAACGGAGCCGGCATCGGTTACATGATCCGCCACATTCTCAGGATTCCTGCATGCCAGGATAAGATGTTCAGGCGCATAGGCATTGAGCAGATCTACAGCGGTGGTCATATCTTCCACCAGTATCATACGGCTGTTTTCCAATGCGGCTGTAGCTATGCCTTTGCGGGGAAGTTGCTCCAGCTGGTCATTCAAAGCGGCTTCCACATCTTTGATGACCTGCTCGCTGGTACTGACGAGCACGACCTGACTATCTGGTCCGTGTTCAGCCTGTGAGAGCAGATCTGCTGCCACAAAAGCAGGTACACAACTGTCATCCGCCAGCACGGCTACTTCCGAAGGCCCGGCAGGCATGTCTATCGCCACACCGCTTTTATTAACCAGCTGCTTCGCGCAGGTTACGTATTGGTTGCCGGGGCCGAAGATCTTGTATACCTGCGGCACCGTTTCTGTACCATAAGCCATCGCGCCAATGGCCTGTACCCCTCCAATGGTGAACACTTTCTCAATACCAACCAGGCCGGCAGTATACAATATGGCAGGGTGCAATGAGGGTGTACACAGCACGATCTCCTTGCAGCCCGCTATCATGGCCGGTATGCCCAGCATCAGGATAGTAGAGAACAACGGGGCGGAACCACCGGGAATATACAGTCCTACCTTCTGTATAGCCACAGCCTTGCGCCAGCAATGTACGCCGGGCATCGTTTCTATAATACGGGAAGGTTCCTGTTGCGCTTTGTGGAAGGTGGTTATATTCCTGGCTGCCTGCTGGATAGCTGCCTTCAGTGCAGGTTCCAGCTCATCGGCTGCTTTTGCAATAACTGCGGGCGATACCTGCAGCTCCTCCAGCGTCACTTTATCAAACTCCTGTGCATACCTGCGCACGGCTTTGTCGCCGTTGATGCGCACATCCTGTAAGATGTCGCCCACTTTCTGCTCCAGCGCGGAAGTGTCCATCACAGGACGTTGCAACAGTGTATTCCAGGAAGCCCTGTCGGGAAATTTCGTTATCTGCATCTTACATGAGTTTAGATCACCATTTTTTCGATAGGCACTACCAGGATGCCCTGCGCACCAGCGGCTTTCAGGCTTTCGATGATATCCCAGAAATCATTTTCATTCAGTACGGAGTGTACGGAACTCCAGCCCTCTTCTGCCAGTGGCAGTACGGTAGGACTTTTCATGCCCGGCAGCAGCTTGATGATCTCGCTGAGCTTTTCATTCGGCGCATTCAGCAACACATATTTGTTGTTCTTGGCTTTCTTCACGGCCTGAATACGGAACAGGAGCTTGTCCAGCAGTTGCTGCTGCTGCGGTTGCAGGTTATGACAGGCTGCCAATACAGCTTCCGACTTCAGCACTGTTTCCACTTCTTTGAGGCCATTCATGAATAAGGTGGAGCCGCTGCTGACAAGGTCGCAGATGGCATCTGCGAGGCCAATACCAGGCGCTATTTCCACGGAGCCGCTGATCTCGTGGATCTCAGCGGTAATGTTATTACGTTGCAGGAAATCAGCTACGATCACCGGATAACTGGTAGCAATGCGCGTTTTGTTGAGATCCTTGATGGAGGCATATTCCAGCGATTTTGGAACAGCCATTGACAACCGGCATTTGCCGAAGCCCAGTTTCTCTACAATATTCACCTGTTTCTTCTTCTCCAATACAACATTTTCACCCACAATCCCGATGTCAGCCACACCATCTTCGATGTACTGCGGAATATCGTCGTCGCGCAGGAAAAATACTTCCAGTGGAAAGTTGCTGGCTTCTGTCTTCAGCTTGTTGACACCATTATTGATGTCGATGCCGCATTCTTTCAGCAGTTTGATAGAATCATCGTGCAGGCGGCCTGATTTCTGGATGGCGATTTTAAGTTTCATTGCGGGTAAAATAAAAAAGGGGCTTACCGTTGTGGTAAGCCCCTTTGATGATCTAATATGGTAATTATACACATTATCATCCCAGCCTACCGCTCCGGTAAGAAATGATGGTGATGATGGATATGTATGTTGATAATCATAATGTCGGGTACAAAAATAGTAAGTAAATCCGGAAATCAAAGGCTTTTTTCAATTTCTTAACATTAAGTCACAACTTTATCAGCAATCCATACTCCCGCTTCAGGGCCAGCAACACTTCAGAACACTGCTGTCTTGCCGCGGACGAAGATCCTACAATGATAAGATAATATCGTATCTGCATCAGGGCCGCCATTTGTTTAAATTTAATAATAACCCTGCATTTCATCACCCTTTATAAAAATCCACGAACGTCTATGAAAACACACAATGCAATCTCCGGCTTGCTCCTCGCCGGCATCCTGACACTCACCAGCTGCCTCAAACAAGACACCGACCTTGCCGCACAACCACAGCCCTCCGCTGACCGCAGTAATAACAGTACCCCGGCAGTAGAATCACTGCTATGGAACGGCGACGCATCGCTGGGTTCCTCCAACGTATGGAAAGTGAGAAACATTGAAGGCGAAGGTACCATCAATACCCCTACTGATCCTGCTTATGGCAAGGTGTGGGAGTTCTATAAACCAGCCGGCAGCCACCGCACGGAAGGACACGGCGCCAAAGGCTTCCAGGCCGTAGAAGGCAGCAACATATATCTGGGGTGGCGCTCCAAACTGGTAATGCCGCAGGGGCTCACCACTAACGCCGTGTTTCAGTGGAAAGCATATGGCAGCAACATGCAGCAAAACTTCCCGATCGTGATAAAAACCATCGGCGGAAAGCTGCGCCTGTTCCACTTCGCACCGGGAAAGATCGGTACCGAGCTTTGGAATACAACATTAGTCACCAATAGCTGGAATAGTTATGTCATGCGGATCAGGGTATCGAAAGATTCCACCCAGGGCTATATAGAGTTCTGGTACAATGGCGTACAGCAAACGCTGAGCAATGGCTCCACCCGTTATTATGCACGTACGCTGGATGCAGATTACTGCGATCCAAAGTGGGGAATATATGGCGGCGACAGTGAAGACCTTACCAACTACGTAGGCGCATTAAAGATAGCTTCTTCTTATGCAGAAGCTGCGCCCTGATCATCTTTCAGGCGTCTCTTATATAAAGGAGGCGCCTTATTTCAGATGGAGGTTCAGCGGTGAGTACCAATCGGTGATCATGTCCATAACGTCTTCCAGTATGGCTATTTCTGCATCTTTGTCTTTGTTCTGCAAATCTTGCTGGAGCGAAAGAAAAATATTGTAGATCTGGTGCCTGTCCAGACCTTTCTCATTGAGGGAGAGCGCCAGGTCTTTGAGGGCTTCTATAGGTCTGGGAGAAAAGAGCGCTTTTTCCACCTCTTCTTTGTACTGCATTGGTTTTGGCTTTAATCATGAAAAATAATTGGGTTAAAAGGACTACCAATTTACGAATTATTACGGCGGGAATGATTGCAGTTGATAGGAAAGAGAGGTTTTAGCCTTTAGCAGTTAAAGGCTAAAACCTAACCCGCGTTTAATGATGGTGATGATGTGCGTGTGCATCTGCATGCTCATGATGGCTTGTACCTTGCTTTACATCCAGGGTGAAGTCGGCTGTGTGCAGGTGGTCGCCTACCTGGAACTGTACCCACATGCGATAAATGTCCGGCTTACTGAATAACGTGTGGCCAACCACCGGGTAGTCTGTGCCCGCTTCCGGGTGTATGTGCAGGAAGTCTTTGTCTGTTTTGCTCACCAGGATCATGTGCGCCACTGCGCCGAGATACGGTGTTATATCTGCTGCTGTCACGGCTTTATTATCTCTCTCAATCCGGATAGGAATAAGGCTGTGCGCTCCTGAAAGGAAAGGTAATGTTGCTTCAATACTAACCCTGAATCCGTCGGCGACAGAGACTAAAGTTTCTGTTGTATCTTCAACTGGTTTCCCGGTGTTGCCACCTTTTACCTGTACAGGAATTTTATCTACAATCGGTGCATGCCCTACAGGTTGATAGTCTGCTACAAGGAGATAATCACCACCAACCGGGAAGGTAAGCGTAACATTATAAGTACCATCCGGCTGTAGTTCGGGGTGAAGGTGTTGAAACAGCCGAAGATCTTCACTTAAGACGATCAGGTGAAAAGCTGATTCATGCTGCACTGCCAGTGGCACGATAGCAAAGGGCTCATGATGATTTACCGGTTTAAAAGAGAGTTGAACATTTTCTCCGCTTGTAAGGGAAGAAGATCCGGTTAAGAGATGCATGCTAATAGCGACATTCGATGTATCGGTTGTTGTATGTGTGTTCATAAGGCGTTTTTTAATATGATGCAACAAAGTTAGTTGCAGCGCAGCCCGTGAACATTACACTATTCGGGAGAATTGTTATATGATTTTATTCTCATCCTTCCTCGTACTCATAGTCATACACACCTACGAAGAATGTCCTGCCTGCACGTTCCACTTCTCCGGGATATGCAAAACTATAAATAGCGATGATGGTATTGATACCGGATACATCTTTTGGAAGCAGATGCAGAAAACTTTCCGCATAAGAGAGTGGCTCTGCCAGTGTATACAGGTCTGTAAGCGTATCTTCGCAATACGCCTCCTGAAAATCTTCATCATAATGCCCTATCCCATAATCAGAACGGAAGGGTGACACCGACAGCTCATCATTATCATTATACACGAAATCCAGGTAGCTCTCCAGCTCTTCCTGCGAACTGAATTTACCTGCCCATATGGAGACTTTGTTTTTCATACTCTTCTCCGTTTCATTAATCAGAATTGACCCAATGTGATAACTTTATTGCCCATTTTCCATCTTTCAGTACCAATTAAAAATACTTATAGGGATACAACTCGTAGAATTCTAAATCGACGGTTTTTAATATTTCTTTGAACGCTGCTTCCAAATCCTCCATACTACCATCTCCTCCATCTTCTATTTCATCCAACTGTTTTTCTAATTGTTGTACTAATAACGCTGCCTGAACAAATCTTGCAAAATCAATATGAAAATCCAGAAACGCATCCATACCTGCGTAATCACCCTTATTATGAGCATAGTACAAAACAGAGGATGTCTCCCTATCCAGAAACCATTCATCCCCCTGGCCTGACTGTCCGAACATCCAGGCTTTTGAATACAGATCAGGATAGTTCTTTTCCACATAACGATTTTCATTCAATGCCTCTTCGTATCCCAAAAGCTGAATATCTGCAGTAATCACAATCTCCTGATAATTGGATATGAAAGATAGATAAGTAGGATCTTTCACCGGAATTTTATCCGTATTCTTAATTATGTTCTCCCTGTTTTCAAAGGAGTCAAACAAATTGTTAACATCCGTTTTATCAAACATAGTTTATTAGTTCATTCGGCTATAAGATCACCTGTCTCGCTTTTGATGAGCACTATACGTTGTTATTCATAATATTTCTTCACTCCAATGCCTATGGTCCCAAAAAACTTGGATTTCTCCAGGTCTTCATCATAGTTATCTTTTGCCTGCTCGTATTCTCCCGTTTTTCTCAGTTCTTCAATGGACGCCAGCATTGTTTCTTCAGTCAGGTCACGCCAAATGCCAACAGATATTTGGGGAAAGGCATAGGAATATGGAGCTTCACTATCATCCACCTCGTTACCCCCTCTTACGGTTAATAAATCCACCAACTCCTGTGCCGGTAATTTAAACGGATCAATATCATAGATAACTACCTCAGCCCTTTCACAATTAGGGCCATATATCATTTCAATGAATTCCAGCTTTCCTTTCTTGTCAAAATCAATCCTGAACTCAAATTGATCATAAAACAGCTTCCGGCCTTCGTCCTTTGTTGATTCGCCCAGAATACTTTTCACTTCCTGAATTGTCTGTTTGAAATTAATTTCACCCGCTCCTTCAATCTTTGCGCCAACTAATGGCATCAACTCTATTTTCATAAACTGTTTAGTCTTAATAAGTAATGGCAGTAGCCTCATCAAAATCAGAAACAACGGCATCCATATCTGCGAGAGGTGTCATTAAATTTGTGACAGTGTCTTCAAGAGGTAGTTGCAGTACAATACTTCCGGCGTCTTTCTCCGAAACGACCAACTTGTCCACAAGAGACACCTCTCCGCTTACAGAGGAACATATTATCCTGGATTTTGACTCAACATTCACCAGGGATACAGAGGTGGATGTATTACATGGGAACGACGCTGTAATTCTTCCTGAACTTCCTTCTATTTGTTTAATGCTTCCATCAAAATAGGGAACATACATTAAATCATTCTTACCCAGGATAATATCACAGTTCAATGAAATTCCATGAACATTCCCCCACGGTTCGGGCATATCTGCGCCGTTGTCATCTTCGTATTCATGAATAAGATCCAATGACGGATATTCGGTTACCTGGTAAGAAAACGGTGGATATCCCCCTGTAATGTATATAAAATTACCCACGGCATTAAACTGAAAAGAACCGGGAGCAAAAAGCGTATTAATATACTTTGTGTACAGCCGTGGAACATCACTACTCCAATCATATAACTTAATCACTCCACTATCTTCTGTATCAGTCACTAAAAGCGCAAAAACGTCCCCACCGGGATGTATACAAATCTGTCTTGCAAATATTTCACATAGCGCATTTATATCCTTCTTTGCTTCCAGTTTGTCAAGACTAAAAAAATCCAGTCTGTTTGTACCAATATTTGCGGCGATAATCAGATTTCTCTTCTCAAATATGCCTACACATGAATAACCGCTCAGACTTGAATCCAGTGAATTCGGAACAACCGAACCTACCCTGTTTAACACCGTTTGGTTATTGTAATCCCATTCAATAATCTCTGAATTCAACCCACTAAAAAGAATTGAATTCTTGTTCTTATTGAACTGCGCATCAGTTATAATAAATCCGAGATCGAAATGATACCATATATCAAGCCGTGTTTCTTTAATTTTTAATATTATAAACTCCTGTGAATTATCGAATAGAACCAACAGCAGGCTTTCATCATGGCTGATGACAGATTTTAATATCCTTTTACCAAGTTCTGTCTTATGTATCATACTTGACATTATTCTATTCGCTAACAAGCTTTAACTTTCTTTAAACACAAGTTCATCGACTCATCTATTTCCACCTGATATCTATCCCTTTAGCGGCTCCACTTTCGTAATTTTACTAAACATCCCTTAAATTCAATTTACCTATCGTGGGAAAAACTTGTCTGCATCATAATTTTCAATGCTCTTAGCCAGCTTTATAGGACTTATTCCTGCATCATTCTTTTGATTCACATCCGCCCCACTCTCAATTAGTCTCTTGATCAGGAAACCATCTCCACGATACCACATAACAGCTGCCCATAACACAGAATTACCATTTGCATCCGTTGAATTAATATCAGCCCCTTCTTTTATCAGATAGTCAGCTATTTCTTTTAATGTTAAAGTTACAGCAAGATTCAGAGGACTCCTCTTATACGGACCTTCTGTTTGCTTAGCATTAATATCAAGCCCCTTACTTAATATCAGATCTATTACTGCCTTGTAATCTAATTTAAGATGTCCTGACTCCTTGATATAATAATGTAAAATATTATTACCAAACTTATCAGTTTCGTTGATATTATAGCAATCCAGTGCTTCCTTCAATGCTTTAAAATCTGATTTAAGTAACACTAATTTCAGTGATTCAATATTATGCATAATTTATTTTTTGATCATTTCTCTCCAAGACTCATTCTTATCGTCAATAACCGGTTCCCTCCCTTTTAGTTCACAAACTGATCAAAAAATTAGCTTGGCATTATAATGAATATAAATAGCATAATTCCCATATTTTCTCTATTGTTGCTTTATCTCCAAGTTTCTTAAAGAAGGAAGACATCTCTTCTGGTACATCTTTTAATAAAGATGGAATAATTTCTTCAAGCTCTTTTTTACTTGACAAGGTTTTCTTCTTTTCCCCGAACTTATCTGCTAATAACTGAAAAGAAGGAAGCATGTAATTTGTATAAACTTCGTAACGGATATTTCTGAATGAAGGATTTTTCAATTCTTCTTTAGCTGATACTACCAATTTAGAGGCGCATCCCCCTTCAAGCAAGTTGATAATTTTCTTCTCACAGCTTATAAAAAATGTCTCATCTAATTTTTGGGTATACCCAATCCGTATATTTATGTTTGCTGATAAATTCACCAAACCGTCATCTGGCCGATTCAGAGGTCCAATCCAAAAATCTGTTTGCAACGATCCATCGTGTTTGAAAACACGTGCAATTACGTAGCAATAAAAAATATCTTCTATATTTTTGGATAGAATCACAACATTATCATACCACAATTTTTTGGGGAGTTTAAACTCATACTTTTCAATTAGGTTGTTAAACTCTTTTACTACACTATGAAATTCAGGCATTTTTTCATCCGTTAGTGATAGCTATACGTTTTACCATGGGAATGTGCTTTCCCATTTTTTCAAGAAAATATTTCATAAATGCTGGTATAAACTCTATTTTCATAAAATACTTTCCCCATCGCATAATCCGGAGAGGTTATTTCAAACTCTCCGGATATAAGGAGAAATTCTTCTTTTCTGTTCGCAGTGTATTCCTTTATACTTCCAATAGCAACTCTATCTTCAGCAGAAATCAGTCCCCAATTAGAAATAATAATTTACTATCTTGCCTACTTTCTCTCTTTCAGCATTTCATTAAGTGCCTCTTTAGTATGAGAATATTGCTTCTTATTCGGATAAAAAGAAATCTCACTGACTTTAGGTAATTTCAGTAAAGGTTCCAGATTTCCATCTGCAGTGTTGAGAAATCCCAGATGCTCTACTTCTAATAGCTTTTCTACACCATTCCAGGAATTTATCTTATCGATAAATAGTGATTGGATCTTGCCAAATAAGCCATACGGCAGGTTATCTGTCAATTTTTTACATTTTTCAATGCTGACACCTTTGATTGAATTGCTCAATAACAGGTCCTCAACGTCAGAAAGTTTATTCAAGCCATATAACTTTACTTCACTCAAAGCTGGCAGGTCTTTCAATCCTGATAGAGCATTAACACTTCCCCATGTAATTTCCAGGTTAGTAACTTTATTACAACCTATCAGAAACTCACAATCTTCAGTATTAACATGCCAGATCTTCAAAAATTCCAAATTAGTCAACCTGCTCAATCTGCTTTTCTCTGTATGATGATTCTTTGAATAATGCGTATATAGATACCTCAACTTCTTAAACACTGAGTGTTCCAAAGGGAATTGATCATAGCTAAAATAAGCCAGGCTAACGAGTTGGGACAAAGAATAAATCCCTTCAATATTTGACTCCTTACTAAGCGGTATTGCTATCTCTAAGGATTTGACAAATGGTACTTTAACCAGTAAGTCTAAATTTATAGTCTGTTCATCAGCTTCGCCACCATTCCAAATAAAAACCGATTCTATTTTATTTTTTACGGCATGCTCTATCCCTTCCCTCAATTGCTTAACGGGAATCCAAATACGATTAATCTCCAATAAAATATCTTTATCAACTTTAAAATCAATCATAGTTGCTTATCTATAGCAGCTTCCATTGCATTCTCAAATAATCTGGCGTCAAAGTCAAGTTTCTTTTTTTTTGACAAATCTTCAATGGTTTTAACAGACTGCTTCAATAAATTCCTTAAAATGTCCTGCGCCTCTCGTGCTTTTATCTTTTCAGATAGATTTGCAAGACTTAAATCAAGCCTTACTTCCTTTTTTTGCTTTAAATATATAGGATTCAAAACACCCATTTCATCGTAATAATGTGCAACCTCACCATTAACGAAAATAAAGTACTGAATTGTTGAAATATCATTACCAGGAACTATAGGTTCAAATTCATCGTTTAAACTTTTCCTGAATGCTATAATAGTAGGATGAAACAGATCATCAATCTCAGTGGTTCCTCCAAGTCTACCATTTAATACTATTTTCATTTATCTGTTTTTTTAAAAATTAATGATGCCCCGCCTTTTTAGCAACAGCCTCAGCATCGCTGCTTAGAGCTTCTCCTTTTTTTGCTCCAGCCCAGCTTTCATGGTTTAATGGACCCGGCCTTTTTTCAGCCAATTCCCTTTCAAGATCTAACATATCAGATCTATTCCCTTTTTTGTATGGCCGGACATCCCAACCCTCAGGTATAGAATTTCCATATCTATTATGAGGGCTCTTCACCTCATTCGTAATTCCCCATTTTTGGAAAGTTCCTTTATCATCAAACAATCCATATAAAACCGCCGGTTGCGTTGAGTTTCGAGAATTACCATGTATACTGGGTTTCGGTTTGGGCTTAGGCCCTGGTTTCTTCCCAAACTGACCATTCTTTCGCCTATAAGGACTTAATCCAAATTGATCAATCTCTTCGTTAGGGTCTATCACATAATTATACAGTGCAAAACCTCCATCCAGCCCTATTGGGTCCTGACTAATATACATTCCCTCCTCGGTCGAATAATAACGAAAACGGTTATACGCCAAACCCGTTTCTATATCTTCATACTGCCCTTGATAAAGATAGCTACAAAACGTTTTATCTCCATGTATCTTGCGCACTTTTCCATAACAGTCCAGCTCTCTTTCCCATACCTTGTTGCCTGATGCATCGAAGGCATGAGTGGGCGTGCCGAGGTGATCAGCGATAATACTATATTGAGCACTATCTTCCAACTTTGCACAGGGCACAAAACTCCCTTCTTCAAATACCCAGGTGACCAGGTTTTCCACTGGTTCTTCCTGTTGTTGCAGATCTCCATCTTCCGTAGATTGCACATGCGGTGGATAGTCACCATTATATCTCCACTCATGCAACGGTACATTACCATCCCATACCCAACGGGTCACCTGTTGCTGGCGCTTATTCACTTTGGCAATGCGACGCCCCAACGGATCATAACTGAAGACGATCTCTGTGTTAGTAGGCGTGAGTACGCTATGTAACAAGCCGTTGGCTTTCCATTCGTATATCCATCCGGTACGGCTCCCTTTTGATTCTATCTTTCTCGTTTTGAGATATACCCGCCTGTCAACAGCGGAGGCACTGTTGTTATGTTTAAATTCTTTGAAGATAAGATTACCTTCCCCATCATAGTAATAGTAATAAGAAGGGCATTCCAACAAACGCCCGCCTTTACCATATTTGCGGTCAGTGCGATTAGGATTATTGAAAAGGTTACCCAGCTTATCCGGTGCGCGATAAATGGTTTCCGCTGCACTACCATCCTGCTTGGCGTAGGTAGCGCTCACCAGGTTGTCAAATTCATCATAGGAGAACTGTGCCTGTGTGCCGCTGATCTCATTCACAATACGGCGTAACTGTGATGCACGTCCCCACTCATAGCGGGTACGACTCTGCTCTACATTATGCACACCGATAGTCTGTCGTTCTACTCTGCCGAGCTTGTCGCGTTGTGTTTGCACCGTAACCCCACCGGTTAGCTCACGTTGCAGCTCCAAACCGTCGGTATTACGTTGCCACTGCGCCTGCCAGGAAACTGCTTCCCCCTGAGCAGCCTGCATCTTTTCCAGGAAGCCAGCTGCATTGTGTTCCAATGTGATAGCAGCTCCCAGGTTACTGCCAATAAAAGTGCTATCACCCAATTTATTGTACTGGCGCGTTACTTCATAAGCGCCCTGCACTTCTCTTATTACACGGCCACAGAAATCCCGTTCTATAGTAACAGCGCCGTCTTCATTGAAGGCGCCGGTGAGTAATCCATCTTTGTTATAGCCATACGCAGCAATGCTGCCATCGTTATGTTCTTCACGAACAGTGCGGCCTACGCCGTCATAATCGTAGGTAGTCCATTGATCATTGGGACGGAGTATCTTGCGTACGCGGCCTGCTTCATCACGTTGGTATTCACGGTGCAATCCATCAAAGCCCCATTCGTGAATAATGTTTCCCTTGGCATCCAGCTCAAAGCGGTACAGCTCTCCACCTTCGTTGGCGATACTGCGTAACTGCAACTCTGCATCGTAGTTGAATCTTACACTAATACCGTTCTGGCTACGACCGGTAAGCATACCTAGTGGCCCATAAGTGAAAGATACTTCGCGGTGGCCATCTTCAGCTTTGATCATATTATCCGAGGCATCATACTTAAACCCATGTACACTGCCATCAGCCTCTTCCAGATGGATCATATTACCGGCGGCATCATAAGCATATTCGTACCAGTAACCACGATCAGTTATTTCCTTTGTAAGACGGCCAAGGTCATCATACTTCCAAAAGTAGTGACCACCTTCCGGTGTAATAAGGTCCGAGAGGTTATATTGTTCATCATAATGTAACGTGAAAGCACGGCCGCTACTGTGGATAATACGGTGTAGGTGCATACCTTCATATTCATAGTGTAGCACGTTGCCGTCAACCAGTGTCTTGCTTTCCAGCAAACCATCTTCATTATACGACCAACTCAGTCGCATGCCACCAGGGCTTTTCACACCCGTAAGCCTGCTGTCTTTATCATAAAAGTACAGCGTGGCCTCCCCATTTTCATTGATGTGTTTAGTGAGTTGTCCCTGTTCATCAAAGAAGTTCTTGATGGTATTACCAATGGGGTCCACCACTACTTCCAGCTCCTGGTGCTCATTGTAAGTCTGTAAAGTAATACCTCCCTTACCATCAATGATTTTGTATATCAGCTTGCTGTCGTCGTAGTAATATTCCGTAGTATGTCCCAGGCTGTTGGTGGTGATAGTCTTGCCTTCTTCATAGCGGGCCTGATAGGCCAGCACACCGCCATCGCCCCAGGTACGCACACAGCGGGCATTATCTCCTTTGCCTTCGTATTCCCAGTAGAAACTCATGCCGCTCTGGTTAGTGAGTTTCACCAGCAGATGGCCCTTATAATGGAAATACTTGCTTACACCTAACGCATTGGTAGTGCTGATCATGTTGCCGTCATCATCATAGGCATACTGTACCAGTTTGATAACCTCAGCACCATTACGTGTATGTATACACGTAATTCTTCCATACTTATCCGTATCTACCGTTAACCTCCTGTTACCACTATCAATGATCTCTTCAAGATAGCCGGTACCGTTATACTTAAAGGTAATCCTGAAGCCTGATTTATCACGGATCTCCGCCAGCGGGTGACTATCATCCGGAGCGCGTTTGCCGGAGAATCGGTATTCATTACCCGCAATTTCTTCCAGGTAATACTCCTTCCCGTCATTATGCCACCACAACTGTTCTACCCTGTTAAAATAACGTTCTCCCGGAGCCAGCGCCGGCATAACGGTTTCACGGCCATCACGTAAACGGATGCTGAAGAAACCATTACCCAGATCATACACGCTCATATTATAGCTGTGATGCCAGTTATAACCCAATGACCCAGGTACTTCTGCATCACTATAGTAATTTCTTTCCCAGACGAATGAAATAGGTCCCGGCAGCTCAAAGTCAATGTTATTGGCTATCACTCTGCCGGTAGCTGCATCTACAGGCTCACCAAACATCTTACATTTCATCTTTTGTAAAATCTCCGCCAGCCTGGGAAAGCGGCTCTTTATCTTATCGATGAATTTCTGCATGATCTTCCCTGCCAGCTTGGTCACTCCTTTCAATCCCAATTTAAACATCAGCTGAAACAGATCTATGGTTGGCGGGCCGCCCACCAATACCGGCTTTCCGGCAGACGTCATCACCAGCAACACAGAGGTAGGCGCCATCAGCGCCATCTTGGTTTTGGGCTTGCTAAGACGGAAAGGCGCCGGTATACCCACCAGGTTACACGACAATGCCGGGTGAAACTGCGTAGAAAAAGGCCCGCCATCCCCCAGCACGGTAGAACTGCCCATCCACATTTCAGATGAAGCCATCGGCTTCACAATAGGGAAAGGCAAATGCGTAATAATAGCAGGTAAATGCTGAATGGTAGCACCAGCGTTGGCAATCCACTGATTATGCACCTTCACAGAAGGGCTCAACATATGTACCAGCATCTTGGCCGTGTTGGCCAGTGAAAATGGTTGGGGCGGCGGTTCCTGACCTTCCTCCACTTCCGGCGGCGGAGGCGGAGGAGGCACCACGCTGGCAATAGCGCCCATAATAGCCCCGATAATATCGAATATCATCCCTATATGCGGAACCGGCAGCAGCGGCGCCGGTGGGAAAACAGTATCATGAAAATCAATGCCGATACCTAAGTCGAAATACTTGGCGGCAGGCATACCAGGGAAAGACGGTAATATGCTTGCCATGCTTTTCTGGATATGATCCAGCTGGTTTTTCTTTTCCGCAAACAATGCTCCGAAGCCTTTATTCTCAGTAGCCATGTTTATTGAATTTAGTTCCTATGGAACGTGGATCAGTTAAACTCAAAAAGTGAGGGCTTGCGCCTGATAATCGCTTTCTCCATATTCTCCTCCTGCAACAGATCCTGCCAGTCGTCTCCTAATAATTCATGTATCCGTTCCCGTAGTATATCCATATCGTCGCTACCGCCCCTTATCTTCTCTCCTATATGCATAGCCAGGCAGGCCGCATGCAGGAAAGTGGACTGCCTTCTTACAGACAGCTCCATATAGCTGCCGCCTTCTATAGCCAGCAACAATGATTCAAAGGCAGTATTCATCTGTCCCATCTCATAGTACAAATGTCCGCTAAGGCGATAGCCTTCCATAATCATAAAGGCATCCGCCCTGTTGGCCGCTTCTTCCGCCAGCGTTTCATAGATCTCTACTGCCTGCTTGCGTTTCTTCTTACCTACCAGGATAGCGGCTTTTATCATCATACAGGATTTCCAGGTGGGATATCCCGCAGGATCATTGGCTTTCATCGCCAGCTCAGACTTCGCAATGGCTTTCTCAGCGTAACGAAGACTTCTGTCTGACTCCTTAATCATGAAATATGCCTGCGAAGCAATCATCAGCCCTGCAATAGCGGCGGAGGTGCCGCCCATTTTTTTACTGAGCGATAACAACGTACTGATCTCCGTATCCATCACAGAAACATCCTGCTGCAATGTACACTCCATCACTTTTCTTACCTGCTTGCGAAAGCGCGCATCAACGTTAATAGTATCTGCACTGCCACCGCCTTTGTCCATCTCATTATTGATGGCTGCCACCATTTCCAGCTTCGGCTGAAGCACAGCCACTTTGCTTTGCAGCAACTGCGGAGGCAGCACTACTTTAGGATTGGTAACTATATCAATGGTAACAAGACGGATGCCTTCCGGCACGCCTTTCTTCAGGATGGAAGTAAACCAGGGACCCGGTTCCGGCATATCAGGCCGTACCGGCGGGAAGTAAATACAGAAATGTAGCTTCTCCATAACCTTCACACACGACCTGAAACGGAGCAGTTCTCTCCAGATGCTGTCTATGCACGGGCGCAGACTGAGATTAGGTGTATATTCCTCTTTCAGGAAACCGTCTTTCTTCAGTGCGCCGTAAATATCATATTCTGAACGTTCTACCGGCTCAAACCAGGATACGTACTCATTCCAGAGCGCCTTTTCATAAGCTTCCGTATCTTCCGTGAATGGCGTATCGAAGCGAAAGAAAATATCTTCAAACACACCCACAGCGGTGCGTTCTATCTCAATAAATTTGTCGATGATATCCACATCGGCAAACTGTACTGACCATATGGCCAGCTGCCAGTGGCGTTTTCTATCAATGGCAGCCCATTCATTCCTTATTTTATAGAATTCCTGGGCAATAGATGGCGAGGTTGTCATAAGCCTTGATTACTGGGGATCACGAATTTATCTTTACAAGGCCGCCGGAGACAGTTACATCCCCTGTTCCATTCATACCGATGGTGCCTCCGTCAATATTGGTAGATGTTCCGCCTGAGATCTTGGTAGTGTTGGTACCATTGGCAGAGAAAGCCTTTGAAGTCAGATCCAGCGTTTCCCCTCCGTTTACCAACGTCTTTTTGGAGGTCAGTGCGGCATCTTCTTTTCCTAACATGACAAGCGATTTTGCCATGACGCCTCCATCTTTTGAGGCAGAAACGGAAAATGTTTCGGAAGAGATATTGACCTCTTTGGAAGTAATATCAATTTTTGTTTTGGAAGAGATAGAGATATTATCCTTTCCATCCATTTTGATACTGCTGCCGCTCTTATCGGAGATGGTGATGCTGCCGTCGCTGTCATCCATGAGTATGGTGATACCGCTGCGGGTTTTAATCACTTTCTTGTCGTTCCCGGCTGTACCGAAGCCAGCTTTGGCTTCACCGTTATAAGTAGTTCCGAGTACAAAAGGCAACTCAGGATTACCGCCTTCAAAATCAACAATCACTTCTTCTCCTTTTTCAGGGATCATATATACCCCCTTGTTACCGCCGCCATGTGGTGATACAAGCCGCATCCACGGTGTAGTACCTTGCTGCTGCCACCTGAAGCGGGCCTTCACACGGCCCAGATCCTTAGGATCATTGTTGTCTACCACCACAGCGCTCTGCGCTTCTGAGAAAGGAATCTTGCCCAGGTGTGCCTGTGGTGCTGCACCTTCGGCAGGAACGCCCTGGAAATCGTTATAGTAATCACCATTACCGGTTACATGATGGGTAAGTCCCCAGATCATGAATTTGCCATGATCATCATGTGAATAAACACTTTCTTTTATAGATACATGATCACCTACACGAAGCGCTGTATGCTTACTGCTGCCTGAGAGCTGCACCATATCCCCCATACGTCCTTTTTTCTGGCGGCGGAGCAAGGTGTCGAGTTCTGACTTGGCATTGCTGGTGAAAGGATGTAACATTTTGTACTGCGAAGGCTTGCTGAACATTTTCTCACTGATGCCTTCCACATGTTGGGTATAATCATTCACCTTCCCGGCCGACTGCGATGTGGTGGAATCTTCTACAGCCTTATTATTTCTGTAGTCAAACCCATGCATTTGCTGGTTGTTCGGTTGCACCTTCATTTCTATATCGAAGCTCATCATATCCACGAGGTGCACCAGTGAGGCTTCTTTAGGTTGATAATTACCGAAGATCACCTGCTGTCCGTTGTAGAAGAACCATTCGCCGAAGCGCTGGGACATGCGTTGCAGGAAATCGAACGTAGATTCCTTGTATTGCACAACATACTTCTGCGGGCCTTTCGTGAGCGGGTCTACGGAAGACTTTGAAATATACGGGCCGCCGGCCTTCAGACTGGCGTTGACGATAGCAGACAGGTCCTGGTTCTCAAAGCTTTGGATATGCAAATCATTATCCAGCAGGATTGTTGGACTATAACCACGTATAATGCAGAAACCGTGTGTACCGTCACTTTCCTTACCGGCGCTCACAGACATTACCACGCCGTTGAAGATCAACGGATCATAATGCTGTATGGACTCAAAAGGCTGAATAGTAATATTCACTTCCTTTCCAAGGAATGACTTGGATGCGGCAACAACGCTGGAGCCGGATTGCTGTAACCAGTCGTTGCCAATCTTCAGCTCAAAAAAGTGATGCTGATCCAGCTGCTGTACAAGCATCAGAGAATGAAACTGGTTAAACTGCTTGCCGGCAATAGATATGGAGGTGGTAGTATGTAACATACATGGCGTTTTTCTTGGTCTTTAAATTTTTCAATTAGTATATGGTATAT
>NZ_DATLKJ010000183.1:0-18193 GCF_035538455.1 Chitinophaga sp. | reverse complement strand
TGAGCGAAGATTAAGTAGAAGAACGTAATGAAGTATAATAAATGATAATCTTCGCTCATCAGAAAAATCAAACCAATCATATAAATCACAGTTCAGACATTACAGTCCCGGCTTCTATGAACTTCACCGTTGAAGCGTATTCCAGCATCAGGTGGATCTTTGCTTCATCCATTCTGTTCCATTTGAACTTCAGTTTTTTCAGCACGGCGTCTGTTACATCAGAGCAGAACTGCCATGCGCCTGTGTTTTCAGCTGTTTCGTTGAAGAAGTCAGCTTGCAGCAGCAGGCGGTTTACGAGATCCTTGCGGGTTTCGTAGGCATCCAGCAGACGTTCCAGGTATTGCGGCACGGTGAGCAGTGCAGTTTCCAGGCCGTAGCTGTTCATGAATGCGATGAACTCCTGTATCGTGAGCCTGTTGGGATTCAGGATATGGTAGTTGCGGTTCAGGAGCTGGCGTTTATCAAAGATCTTCAGGATGGCGGCAGATACCTGATCGACGTTGGAGAGATCCACGGGGAGGTTACTCTGCGGCGCCGCGCCGATGGCGGCGAAACCTTTGATCTGTGTATAGAATGCGTTGTTGTCGATGTTCTCCTGGAAACGGCCTGTTCCTGAATGGAAGGAGATATTACCGAGGCGGTAGATATTCACCGGGATACCTTCTGCGCGGGCTTCATCCAGCAGGCGTTCTGCCTCCAGTTTACTTTTTGCGTAGAAGTTGGTTACTACCTGTCCCTTAAACACGTCGGCTTCTGTGTAGAGCAGATCATTGCTGTCTCCGGGCCGTTCTCCTGCCACGCTGGTGGTGGAGATATGATGTATCACCTTGTTGCTGCTATTGCGGCAGTATTCCAGCAGGATCTTTACAGAAGTTGTGTTTACTTCTTCAAAGGTTTCATAACTGCCGAAGTGCTTCACGTTGGCGGCAGAGTTGACGATACTATCAACTTCTTCAAACCATTGGCTGAAACGGTTTTCATCCATACCCAACCAGGGTTGCGTAATATCTCCGTTCAGTACTTCAAGGTATGGGTTTTCTTTGTCGAGTGGCGTATCGAAGTAGAAAGCATATTTCTGCGACAGCCGGCGGAACGCTTCCTCCTGGCTGCGTGCGCGTACCAGTACAGCTATGACCGCGTCTTTACGTTGCAGCAGATCGTGCAGTAACTGCATACCGAGATAGCCGGTAGCGCCCAGCAACAGTACCTTACGGTAGGTGAGTTGTGCTGTTACATCTATGCTATCCAGCTGTGCGATGGAATGCTGATATTGTTCCTGTTGCCATGCGAGCGCTTCTTCATGAGGTCCGGTGATCGTTGGGGCGTCTTCTGTGGCGTTTGTTCCGGCGTATAACTGAATGAGCGCGGCGAGCTTGTTGCGGAAATAATCTTTTTCATAGATCACATGTTTGGAGATGCCGGCAATAGTCGGGTGCTGGAAGAGGTTATTGATTGTTACCTGGAAATGGGCCTGCATCCTGGCTATCAGCCTGATGGCGATGAGTGAGTTACCCCCTGTTTCAAAGAAATTATCGTGTATTCCCAACCTGGGTACGTGCAACACTTCTTTCCAGATCTCTGCGAGTTTCGCTTCCACTTCATTGCACGGGTCATCGGCGCCCTGTTGCTCAGCAGCGGATGTGACCACAGGTTCCGGTAGTGCTTTGCGGTCGATTTTTCCGTTGGATGTCATGGGGAGCTTTTCCATCGGCACCAGCATCGATGGCACCATGAAGTGCGGCAGCCTGCCTTTGAGGTATGCGAGGATGGCTTCTTTGTCGAACGGCCCTTGCGGCACGATGTAGGCTACCAGCCGCCTGTTATCGCCGGCGCTGCCTTTCACCAGTACGGCGGCTTCGCTGACCATATTGCAGGCGCGCAGTTCATATTCAATTTCACCCAGTTCGATGCGGTAGCCGCGTACTTTCACCTGGTCGTCTATACGGCCCATGTATTCGATGTTGCCGTCTGCACGCCAGCGGCCCAGGTCGCCGCTGCGGTACAGCATACTGCCGTCTTCCGTGAATGGGTTCTCGATGAACTTCTCTGCGGTAAGGGATTCCCTGTTAAGGTAACCGCGGGCGAGGCCGGCGCCGCTGATACAGATCTCACCCGGAACGCCTACCGGGCAAAGATTTCCGCTTCGGTCGATAATATATACCTGTATGTTGGCAATCGGTTTTCCGATGACTACCTCCTCTCCCCTTACCGGGCTATCGGTAATGGTGGCACAAATGGTAATCTCCGTAGGGCCGTAAGCATTAATGATGCGCATACCTTTTCCCTGTAAGTATTTCGCATCTTCCCTGTTGAGCGCTTCTCCGCAGGACACGACTGTTTTAACGGGACCCAGCATATCCAGCACGCCGTGCAGGTAAGATGGCGGTACGATCGCCAGGTCTACCTTACGTTTGTTGACCATTGTGGAAAATCCTGCTGAAGACAATAACTCTTCTTTCTTCGGTATTACCAGCACAGCACCGGCGCACAGTGTATTGAAGATCTCATAGCAGGAGGCATCAAAACCGAAGGAGGCAAACTGCAAGGTGCGTGTTCCCGGCCGGATGTTCATGACCTCAATATTGCAGGTTACCAGGTTCACGAGGCCGCGATGTTCTACCAGTACGCCTTTCGGCTTACCGGTGGAACCGGAAGTATAGATAACATAGATGAGCTGATCCGGTTGTAATCGTACAGGCGGTGGCGTTACAGGGTACTTGCCGGTCACCGCGGCGATGTCTTCCCACAGATGAACCTTCACCTCAGCAGTAGCCGGTGTCAGGGCAGGCATTGTTTTTTCGCTGCTCATCATCATTACTGCTCCGGAATCACTGAGCATATAGCTGATGCGCTCAGCGGGGTATTCAGGGTCCATTGGCACGTAGGCGCCGCCGGCTTTGATGATACCCAGTATCACGATGATCATGGCGGCGGAGCGGTCCATGCATACAGGCACCAGCATCTCCCGCTCCATTCCTGCTTCCAGCAGGTAATGCGCCAGCTGGTTCGTTTTTTCATCCAGCTGTTTATAGGTTAATACGGTATCCTCAAACAGCACGGCGTGGGCATCTGGTATGGATTTCACGTGCGCCTGGAAAAGATCTGTGATTGTTTTGTCTGCCGGATAGGGCGCAGCGGTATTATTGAAGCCGTGAATCAGCTGTTGTACTTCGGCTTGCTTTAACATCGTGAGTACACCCACCGGTAACAGCGGATCGATGATGATGGATTCCAGCAGCGTCTCGTAATGGGATACCATGCGCAGGACCGTTTCGCGGCTAAAGAGATCTGTACAATACTCTATAGCGCCAATAAGTCCTTCCGGCGATTCCTTGAACGAGAAGGTGAGATCCAGTACAGACGTAATGTGTTCTGCCTGGTGTTCGGTGATGGTGATGTCATTCATTTTCATGGCCGGAAGCGGCGGTGTGTTCTGCAATACAAACATTGCCTGAAACAAGGGGCTGCGGCTAAGGTCACGGTCTTTTACCACGGCATCTACTATTTTCTCAAACGGCGCATCCTGGTATTCATAGGCTGCCAGCGTCGTTTGTTTGACCTGCTGCAGCAATGATACGAACGACGGATTGCCGGAAAGATCGCTGCGAAGCGCCAGGGTGTTGATGAAGAAACCAATGAGCCCTTCCACTTCCTGCCGCGTTCTTCCGGAGATGGGCGTACCCACACAGATGTCTTCCTGCCCACTGTAGCGATATAACAAGACTTTGAAAGCAGTCAGCATGGTCATGAACAACGTTGTATCCTGTTGCTGTGACAATGCATATAACTGATCAGACAATGTTTTGCTGAAATTGAACCATAGCACTGTACCATTGCGGCTCTGCACGGCGGGCCGTGGATAATCGGCAGGTAACTGCAACGAGCCTACGCCGTTGAGTTTATTTTTCCAGTATTCGAGCTGTGCGCTCAAACCGGTGTCAGACAAATATTTACGTTGCCAGATGGCATAATCGGCGTATTGTATTTCCAGGGGCGGCAGTTGTGCATTGCGGCCTTGTGCGAGTGCTTCATAGAGCGCTACCAACTCGTGGAATAAGATACTGAGCGACCATCCGTCGGAAGCGATGTGGTGCATGGTCATCAACAGTACGTGTGATGTTTCATTCAGTACGATGAGGTCTGCCCGGAGCATGGGTTGCTTAGTGAGATCAAACGGCGGGTCCACAAGTGGGGCCAGATCCGGCATAACGCCGTCTGTTGTATGGATTACGTTCATGCGCCAATTATCCCCGGGTAGCACTACCTGGTGTGCATAGCCGTCATCCATGCGGATCACGCTGTGCAGCACTTCATGCCGCTTCATTAATGCGCTGATGGCATTTTCCAGGTGAGCGTGATGCAGCGGGCCGTCCAGCTGTAATACCATTGGCATGTGGTACTGGCGGCTGCCTTGCATCTGGTGAATGAACCACATACGTTCCTGGCTATACGAAAGCGGTACCTTTTCCGGGCGTGGCGCCGCAGTAATGGCGGGCAGCATCAATCCCCTGCCTTCCTGCTGTATGTGTGCGGCCAGCCTGGCCACGGTTACATGCGCGAAGATGGCTTTCACGGCTACTTCTACCTGTATCTGTTTTCGGATGGCTGATTGCAGGCGCATTGCCAGCAGCGAATGCCCGCCCAGTTCAAAGAAATTATCATGGATGCCGACATGGCTTACCTGCAACAGGTTTTCCCAGATCTCCACCAACTGCTGTTCTGTGAGATTGCGGGGCGCTACATAGGATTTACCTGACAACGCAGCAATATCCGGGTCCGGCAACGCACGCTTGTTCACCTTACCATTGTTGGTCAGCGGCAGTTCCTGCAACTCCGCAAAAAGGGAAGGCACCATGTATTCCGGCAATTTCGATTGCAGGTAATGAGCAATACCCTCCCTGTTGTATTTACCGGCTGGTACGATGTAGGCTACGAGCCGTTTGTTGTTGTACTGGTCTTCCTTCACCACGACCACGCTCTGGCTCACGAGATCACATTGTCCCAGTACGCTTTCAATTTCACCGGTTTCTACACGGTTTCCGCGGATCTTCACCTGGTGGTCTCTCCTGCCCATGTATTCAATATTGCCATCGGGCAGCCAGCGGCATATATCCCCTGTTTTGTAGAGGCGCGCGCCTGGCTTACCGCTCACGAAATCCGGCAGGAAGCGTTCTGCCGTAAGTTCCGGCAGATGATGATACCCTCTTGCTACCTGTTCTCCGCCGATAAACAGTTCTCCCGGCACCCCTACCGGGCTAAGGCTGTTGTTCACGCCGAGGATGTATAACTGCGTATTACTGACCGGTTTGCCGATAGGCGGCAGTACACGCTGACGATAATCAGCGACCTGCACCTGGTAAGCGCTCACTACGTGCGATTCAGAAGGACCGTATTGATTATGCAGCACCGCGCCGGTGGTGTTGAAGAAGACTTCCACGTCTTCACTCAGCTTCAGCTGTTCGCCTGCCGTAAAGAATTCGCGCAGGTACTTCGGATAAATGTTGCTTTCAAAGCAGTATGCCGCGAGGTTCTTCAATACTACATACGGCATAAACAAGCAGGTGATATGGTGTTCATTCATTTCATCCACCAATACCTTCATATCTTTCCTGCGTTGTTCTTCTACCAGGAATAATCCGCCGCCGAAGCAAAGCGTCGCAAATATTTCCTGGAAGCTCACATCGAAGTTGATACTGGTAAACTGTAATACATGCCTGCGTTCCCGGCTGCTGTACTGTCCTTCCTGCCACAGGAGCAGGTTGTACAGGGCGTGATCTGTCATCTGTACTCCTTTCGGTGTACCGGTAGAACCGGAAGTATAGATGAGGTAGGTCAATTTTCCGGGGGATGATTTTCTCACGGGATTGTGTGTTGGATATGATGACAACATGCGAAGCGATGCCTCCATATCCAGGGGCAGTACATCTTTCACTTCCATATCAGCGAGTAGTCCGCGGTTCTGCATATCTGTGAGCACCACATCTGCCGCGGTATCGGTAAGGATGTAACGGATACGCGCTTCCGGATAGGCCGGATCAACGGGAACATAGGCGCCCCCTGCTTTCAGGATACCAAGTATCGCTGCAATCATAGCGGTGGAGCGTGAGAGGCACACCGGCACGAGGGTATCGGCGTCCACGCCTTTTTCCCGGAGATAATGCGCGATGCGGTTGGCCTGTTCATTCAGTGCCGCGTAGGTTAGCCGCGCGTCTCCGTAGACAACAGCTTCCGCATCTGGTTGTGCAGTTGCTCGTTCTTCAAAGAGATCTATCACGCCTTTACCGGCAGGATAAACTACCCCGGTGTCATTGAATCCGTGCAGTAGCAGCTGTTCTTCTTCCGCAGGTAATATGGGTAAGGCGCTGATCTCACGGTCTGCGTGCGTAGCGATGGATTCCAGCAACACTTCAAAGCTTTGCATGAAACGCTTCATGGTAGCCATTTCAAAGAGATCGCTGCAATATTCCACGCGGAAGAGCAGCCCGTCTTCATTCACTACAGTATCTACGGTGAGGTCGAATTTGGACGTATTGTTGGGCATGTGTTCATCTGTAACTGTTGCCTTACCCAGTTTGGGGATAACGGCATCGGGCAGGTTCTGCAAGATGAA
Source organism: Chitinophaga sp. (assembly GCF_035538455.1). Taxonomy (GTDB): domain Bacteria; phylum Bacteroidota; class Bacteroidia; order Chitinophagales; family Chitinophagaceae; genus Chitinophaga. The sequence continues at coordinate 11,583 of NZ_DATLKJ010000183.1, read as the reverse complement.
CATGACCTGGAACAGCGGTGTGCGGCTCACATCGCGGTCGTTGGCCACAGCGTCCACGACTTTTTCAAACGGTGCATCCTGGTTCGTATAGCCTTCGAGGGTAGTTGCCTTCACCTTCGCCAGCAATGTCCTGAAATCAGGATTGCCGGAGAGGTCTGTGCGGAGGGCAAGGGTGTTCACGAAGAAACCTATCAGCGGTTCTATTTCCTGGCGCGTGCGGTTAGCAATGGGGCTACCCACACAGATGTCGTCCTGCGAAGTATAGCGATGCAGCAATACCTTGAAGGCCGCCAGCAGTGTCATAAAGAGCGTAGCGCCTTCGTGGCGGGAGAACTGTTGCAGTGTTTCAAGCAGGGCAACATTCATTTTATAGTAGAAGGTCTCTCCTTTCAGGCTCTGTGTGGCGGGGCGCGGATAATCCACGGGCAGTTGCAGGATAGCCACATCATCCAGCTGGCGCTTCCAGTAAGCCAGCTGACGGTTAAGCGCTTCCCCCTGCAGGTGACGGCGCTGCCACAACGTGTAGTCGCTGTACTGTAGCGGCAATGGACTGAGTTCGTGTGGCACACCGCTGTAGCAGCTTTCGTACAGGACTGCCAGTTCGTTTACGAGAACAGATACAGACCATCCGTCTACCGCAATATGATGTAATGTAATCAGCAATACATGTTCCTCTTCCGACACCTTCAGCAGTTCAGCACGAAGCATATAATCACGCTCGAGATCGAAAGGCCGTTCTATCGCGGTAGTTGCATATGCATGCAATGCGCGGTCATCGGCAAAGGCAGGATCATATGTTTCCGGCAATGTCCAGTTACCGGCCGGGATCACTTCCTGCCAGGGCTCTCCTTCATCAGAGCGGTATATGGTGCGCAACACTTCATGTCTGTCCAGCACCATGCGCAGTGCGCTTTCCAGTGCGGCTTTGCTGATCTTTCCCTTCAACCGTAATCCAAACGGCGAATGGTAGCTGAGGCTGCCCTGCATTCGGTCGAGGAACCAGAGCCTTTCCTGCGGATACGACAATGGCAGCCGCTCCGGTGCGTCGTTCACGCGCGTGATCTCAGGCATTGAAGTATCCGGCTGCTGATACACCAGGAAGGCAGCCAGCTTCTCCACGGTGGGATGAGCAAACACTTCCCGGATGGTTACTTCTGCGTGCAGGTCGTGGCGGATAGCAGATGTCAATCTGGTCACTAACAACGAATGGCCGCCCAGCTCAAAGAAATTATCGTATATGCCTACCTGTTGTACCTTCAGGAGGTCCTGCCAGATGCGGGCCATCGTTTCTTCTGCGGGATTGCGCGGCGCCACGTATTGCTCTGTGAGCAGCGTTGACAGATCAGGATCTGGCAGCGCGCGTTTATTCAGCTTGCCGTTAGAAGTGAGCGGCATGTTCTCCATTTCAATCAGCAAAGCCGGTACCATATACTCCGGCAGTCTGGACCGGAGCTGCGTCAGTGCGGCTGTCCTATCATAATTTTCTGTGACGGTGATATAGGCGATGAGTTGCTGATCGCGCTGTACACCGCGTACGATTACCACTGCCTGGCGGATTCCCTCCTGTTGCTGCAATGCATTTTCGATCTCACCCAGCTCGATGCGGTAACCTCTTATTTTCACCTGGTCGTCTTTACGGCCCAGGTATTCGATATTGCCGTCAGGCAGCCAGCGGCCCAAGTCTCCGGTTTTGTACATCCTGGCGCCGGGAAGCGGAGTGAATGGATCGTCCATGAAACGCTCCGCAGTCAGCTCCGGGCGGTTGAAATACCCGCGCGCCACACCGGCGCCACCGGTATATATTTCACCGGCAACGCCCACCGGCACCGGCTTCCGGTTGTTATCAAGAATATAGCCCATGCGGTTGCTCATCGGGCGGCCAACAGGAACCGGATGCGGGAAAGCTGCGTCGCTGATTTCACAGGTAAATGAGAACGTGGTATTCTCCGTAGGCCCGTAAGCGTTAATAACCGATATTCCGGGATACGTTTTCATCAACCGTTCGCAATGCGCTTCAGATATTTTCTCTCCGCCTGTCAGCACCACCTGTATCTCTTCAAATACTGTAATATCGATATCTACCAGGTGGTTGAACCAGCTGGTTGTGAAGAATATCTTGTTGGCCTGGTATTTACTGATGGCAGCTTTCAGCAGATCGCTGTTCATGAGTGTTCTCTCTGTACAAAATACCAACCGGCCGCCATTGAGCAGGGCAGCCCAGTATTCGTAGGTGACGGCATCGAAAGAAGGCGAACCGGTAGAGAGGATGGTGTCGTTGCTGGTGAGGTCGAGGTAAGTAACGCCGTTAACGAGGCTCACCACGTTGCCGTGCGTCACCTGCACTCCTTTGGGATTACCGGTTGATCCGGATGTATAGATGATATACGCCATCTGCGCAGGCGCAGGTTGTTGCGTCAGCGGTACGGACGGCAGCATGGCAACGGCGGCGGGCAGATCATCCAGGCAGATCAGTTGCGCTTGTGTATTTATCCCGTATAACCGTTCGCGATAGTTGGATGAAGTGAGCACCCAGCTGCTGTTCAGATCTTCCAGCATATAGGTTACACGCTGCGCCGGATAGTTCGGGTCCACCGGCACATAAGCGCCGCCAGCTTTGAGGATAGCCAGGATACCAATCATCATGTCTGCTGAACGATCCATACATACCGCTACCGGAGATTCTGCCGTAACACCCAGCTGTTCCAGGTAATGTGCGAGCTGATTCGTGCGTGCATTCAGCTCATTGTAAGTGAGCGTAGTATCTTCAAAGACTAATGCCACTGCATCAGGGGCGGCCTTCACCTGTTCGTCAAACAATGAAACGATACTGTGTGTGTGCGCATACGGATGTGCGGTATTATTGAAGCCAATGGTCAACTGTTGCTCTTCCGCCGGTGTCAGTATATTGAACCGGCTTACGGGTGATGCCGGGGATGCGGCGATGCCACGCAGTAACTGAATGAAATGCGCAGCAAAACGGTCTATAGTAGCTGCGTCGAAGAGATCGGTGTTGTACTCAATACTGCCGGTAAATCCATTGGTTGTTTCATCCAGTACCAACATCAGCTCAAACTGTGCGGTGGTAAATGCCACTTCTTCATTACGTGCGGTAATTCCGTCCAGTTCCAGCTGCGCTACATCCTGACTGTTGCGTACCATGAACATCACCTGGAATAAAGGCGTACGGCTCAGGTCACGTTCTTTCACTACCACCTCCACTACTTTTTCGAAGGGGGCGTCCTGGTGTTCAAAAGCTGTCAGGCAGGTATCTTTCACCTGTTGCAGCAGATGGAGGAATGACGGATCATTGCTGAGATCACTGCGCAATGCGAGGGTATTTACAAAGAAGCCCATCAGCGCTTCCATTTCCTGTTGCGTGCGGCCAGACACAGGTGTGCCCACACAAATATCATCCTGGCCGGTATAGCGGTACAGCAGCGCATTATAGGCCGCCAGCATGGTCATGAACAGGGTTGTTCCCTGTTGCCTGGAGAGCTCCTGCAATGCCTGTATCACTGTGCTTTCAATATGGAAGCTGCCAATTGCACCGTTGGATGTGCGGATGGCAGGACGCGGACGGTCTGTCATCAGTGGCAGCGGCAACACCTCTTCCAGCTGCTGTTTCCAATAGTCCAGCTGTCCGTTCAGTAAGTCTCCACTGATATGTTCACGTTGCCATATGGCATAGTCTGCATACTGTATGTCCAGTGCAGGTAATGCCGGTGTTTCTCCTGCTGCAAATGCTTTGTAGGCTATTGCGATCTCCTTCATCATCAATCCTGCGGACCATCCGTCGGATGCGATATGATGCACGATGATGACGAGCATATGTTCGTTTGCCGCCAATCTGATCAGGTGTGCGCGCAGCATATAATCTGCTGACAGATCAAACGGTGCGGCGATCAATGACATGATGAAGGCATCCAGCGCTGTTTTATCCTGCAGCCATGCCTGTCCATCTGTTACCGGCAGTTGCCAGTTACCGGCATCTATTACCTGCTGCCATGCCCTGCCGGCATTGGAACAGATAACGGTGCGCAATACTTCGTGACGGTTGATAACCGTCTGTAATGCCTGTGTAAGCGCGCTGGCATTCAGCTCACCGTGCAGCCGCACCACAGAAGGGATATGATATTGTATACTGCCTTCGAGACCGTCTATAAAATTCAGGCGCTCCTGCCCGAATGACAACGGCACTGCGGATGTAAGCCTGTGCGGCGTTACCGGCGGCAATGCATGCCTGCGGCGTGCAGCTTTCACAACGGGGGCCAGCCTTGCTATGGTGCGGTGACTGAATACTGTTCTTACGGGTACTTCCACCTGCATCCTGCTGCGCAGCAATGATTGCAGCCGCATAGCGAGGAGCGAATGGCCACCCGATTCAAAGAAATCATCATGAATGCCGATACGGTCTGTCTGTAAGAGATCCTGCCAGATCGCAGTCAGCGAGCCTTCTACCGCATCACGGGGAGGCATATACGCTTGTGCGGGCAGCAGGGAAGCATCGGGCGCAGGCAGCGCTTTTCTGTCTGCCTTACCGTTGGCAGTAAGCGGTATATGGCTCACCGGTATGATCAACGATGGCACCATATAATCCGGCAGCTGCTTCCTGAGATACACGAGCAATGCTTCCTTATCAAATGCTTCTCCCGGCACTATATAGCCGATCAGGTATTTGTCGCCGTTTGGCTGTACCCCTGCCACTACGGCTGCATTTACGACATGCTCATCAGCTATCAGCGCCTGTTCCACTTCGCCTGGTTCTATACGGTGGCCGCGGATCTTCACCTGGTCATCGGTACGGCCAAGGTAGAGCACATTGCCTTCATGCGTCCAGCAGGCCCTGTCGCCGGTCTTGTAAAGGCGTGCTTCGGCAGCGAAAGGATGCGGAATAAATTTTTCTTCATTCAGTATATCCTGGTGGATGTAACCGCGGGCGACGCCGGCGCCGCCTACATACAGCTCTCCTGCAACACCGACAGGCGCTGGTCTTCCGGCGTCGTCCAGTATATAAGCTGTTCGATTGTTAAGCGGGCGGCCGATAGGTGTGCTGCCGGTTTGTGTTTCTCCTGTTATGTGATAGCTGAGGGAGAAAGTGGTATTTTCCGTTGGGCCGTAAGCGTTAGTGAGGGAGATATGCGGGTATGTTTTCCGGAAGATGCCGGCGTGTTTTTCCGACAACTTCTCTCCGCCTGTCAACACGGCCGTCAGCGGTTCAAACACCGTAATATCCGTATCTATCAACTGACTAAACCAGCTGGCAGTAAAGAACATTTTAGTTACCTGGTGGCGTTGTAAAGTGTCTTTCAGCAATTGTGTATCCAGCAGGTTGCTGTCTGCGCTCAGTACGAGCCTGCCGCCGTTCAGTAAGGCGCCCCAATATTCAAAGGTGGTGGCGTCAAAAGAAAGTGAGCCTGCGGAAAGGATAGCATCTGTTTCTGTATGCGTGACGTATCCCGGATTGATGACGAGGCTGATCACGTTCTGATGTGTTACCGCCACACCTTTAGGCTGTCCTGTAGATCCGGAGGTATACATCACATAAGCGAGGCTGCCGGGTGTAACAGTTGCCTCCACAACAGCTTGTGTTGCCGCTACCTCTTCCACGCAGATAATATTGCGTTGCGGCATAATGCCGTGTATCCGTTCCCGGTAGTTTCCGGTAGTGAGGATCACGGGGGCATTGCAAGGGTGCAGCATACGGCTGATACGTTCATCAGGATATTGCATATCCAGGGGAACATACGCAGCGCCGGCCTTCAGGATGCCAAGTATAGCCGGCATCAGGTGCAATGAGCGGTCCAGGCACACGGGCACCATCATCTCGTTCTCCACGCCGTTGTTACGCAGGCATTGCGCGATCCGGCCGGCGCGTTCATCGAGCATACTGTAAGTCAGGTGGCTGTCTTCAAATACGACGGCCACCGCATCGGGGTTACGCAGTACCTGCTCGTGGAACAGGGACAATATGGTGGCATCCTGCGGATAGTCTGCCTGCGTATCGTTGAAGGTAATCAGGAGTTGTTCACGTTCTGCGGCTGTCAGGAGTTCCAGGTCTTTCAGCCGGGCAACGTTACCACCTGCGATCTGTTGCAGCAGCTGCTCAAAATGACCGGCGATCATTTCTGCACTATGCACACCCAATGCGGTTTCGTTAGCAATGAAACCAATGCTGATTCCATTGTTGGTCATTATGCGGAGTGTGAGCGGATAGTTGGTTTGTTCCAGTACATCGAGGTGACTGAACTGCAACTTCCATTCTTCTGAACGGAGTACATCACTGAAGGGGTAGTTCTCAAATACCAGCAGCGTATCAAACAGTTCTCCCGTAATGCCTGCTTCCCGCTGTATTTCACTCAGCGCAGCATATTGGTGTTCCCGGCTTTGCAGCTGCATATCTCCGATACGTTGCAGCCATGCGGTAAGCTCTTCTTCTTCCTCAATAGCAGCGGCCAGTGGCAGCGTGTTGATATAAAGGCCTATGCGCTGTTCTATGGCGGGCAGTTCATCCGGGCGGCCAGCCACGGTGATACCGAATACAATATTATTGCTACCGGTATAGCGGTATAACAGGTACGCCCACACGCCCTGCATCAGGGTATTAAGCGTAATGCGGTGCTGTTGTACATAATGCATTACAGCTGCCGCTACCGGCGCATCCAGCTGCAGCAGTGTTTCGCGGTATACGGGCTGTTGCCCTGCCGTAGCTGTTTTTACGAAAGGCAGGCTGGTGCCGGTGGTCATATCACGGAGCGTATGTTTCCACCAGGCCGCTTCCGTGTCTTTATCCCGTTGTCCGAGGAAACGGATATAATCACTGAAATGATCTGCCGTATAAGCCGGCGCCGGGCGGCCTGCTGACAATTCTTCGTATAGCCGCACCAGTTCTTCCAGCAACACCGGCAGCGACCAACCGTCCATCAACATGTGATGGTAAGTCCATTGAAAACGGTAGTGGTGTTCACCGAGCCGGATGAGGCAGATGCGCATCAGGGGCGGCGTGGTGAAATCAAATCCACGCCGGCGGTCTTCTTCGAGGAAGGCGGTCAGTGCGGACTGTTGCGCCGCAGCATCCATTTCCCTGTAATCCAGGCGGGTAACAGGTAATAATGCTTCCTTGTATACACATTGCACGGGTATGTCGAACTGCTGATGATAAAAGCTGCTTCTGAAAATACTATGGCGCTGCATCAGCACCTCCCAGCAACGGATAAAAGTATCTTCATTGACAGCAGTCATTTCAAAGCTCAGCTGCTCTATATAAGCGGGGGAATGTTCATCATACAATCCATGGAACAACATGCCTTCCTGTAATCCGGTAAGCGGGTAGATGCCTTCTACCTGCTCCCTGCGCGTATCCAGGAATGCATCCCAGGCGGTATTGGAGACGATGCCCTGTAGTCCGAAATCTGCCGGCGTGGTTGCCGGTTGCTGCTGCACGCAATGTGTTGTTATGGCCGTCAGCTCTTGCAGGAAATCTGCTGCCAGCTGTTGTATGGAGGTATCTTCAAAATGATGGCGGCTGAAGCTCCATTGTATTTGCAATGCGCCGTCATGCACCACAGCATCTACCGACAGCTTACCGGGTACTATCCTTTCGTTGCCGGATGAAGCATGTAATGATTGCAGCGCTACCCATGCGTGGCTGGTATTGTCTGCCTGACCAAGATAGTTGAAGGTTACTTCCCACGGCTCCTCACCCTGCAATGCAGGATGCGTTGCCATATATTTCAGTGCGCCGTATCCGATACCTTTATCCGGCACCTGATGCAGCTGTTCCTTTACTTCCTTCAACTGTGCGCCGATACCTTCAGCAGGCAGCTCCAGCAGTAACGGGTATTGGGTGGTAAACCAACCCACTGTGCGGTGCAGGTCTATGCCAGGTGCAATATCTTCCCGGCCATGTCCTTCCAGCCCGATCATTACGCGGGGTGCGCCGTTCCAGGCGGCAAGCACCCTGGCGAAGGCGCACAGCAAAATGTCGTTGATCTCTGTATGATAGGCTTTGGAAGCATCTTTCAGCAGCTGCTGCGTAAGGGCAGCTGACAGCTGTGTTTTGTATACACCTGTATCAGCGGCCGTTACCGGACCGATATATGGTTTGTCTGTCCGCAATGGTTGTTGTGATGCGGTACTATGTTCCCAGTAAGGCAGCTGCCGGGCAGCGCGGGCGCTGCGGGCATAGTTTGCCAGGGCCTCTCCCCATTGCCTGTAGGAGGCACTTTTCCGTGCTTCGAGTGGTTTTCGTGTAGCCAGTAACGTTACGAGATCGTCCGTAATGATACGCCAGGATACGCCATCCACTGCCAGGTGATGCACTACCAGCAACAGCTTGCTGGCAGCAGTTCCGGGCATTATCATCAACACAGCCTGTACCAGCTTTCCGGCAGTGATATGCAATCCCTGCTGGTATTGTTGTACCACGGCATCTACTTCTTCCGCAGTGCCGGTCTTCATTTCCACTACCTGCCATGCAGCGGATGCGTGACCATAGGTTTGTATCCAGCCGTTGTCCTGTCTGGTGTAGGCGAATCTTAATGCATCATGATAGTGCGTAAGTTGTGTAATGGCTTCCGCTATAGCGGCGGCGGGTATTTCCCGGTTCACATCCAGCAGCACATATTGATTGAAGTGCGTAGCAGCGTTACCGTTGGTACTGAAATACCACTGTTGTATGGGGAGTAATGCCGCAGCGCCGGAAAGGGCTCCCTGCTCCGCATGGCCGGTGGTATGTTGACGTGTACCGATCAGCAGCGACAGGCGGTCAATTGTCTGGCGAGCGAAAATATCCTTTACCTGGAGTTCATATCCGACACGCTTCACCCGGCTAACCACCTGCATGGCAATAATGGAATCGCCTCCCAGTTCGAAGAAATTATCGTATATGCCTACACGTAGTGCGTGCAGCAGTTCCTGCCAGATACCGGCCAGCAGCAGCGCTTCCGGCGTTGCCGGCGCTACATAGGCCGTGTGTTCCGATTCGTTGTTGCCGGGAGCAGGTAATGCCTGTTTGTCTACTTTACCGTTGGCGGTCAGTGGTATAGCGGGCAGTATCATCAGGTGTGCGGGCGCCATGTATTCAGGCAATTTTTCTTTCAGCCGTGCACGCACCGCTTCCCTGCTGAATATGCTTGTTACCACCAGGTAGGCCACCAGTTTTTTATGTGGCCCGTCATCTGCGCGGGCTATCACCACGGCTTGCGTCACACCTTCGCATTGTTGTAATACCTGCTCTATCTCACCCAGTTCAATGCGGTAACCGCGGATCTTGACCTGATCATCAGTACGGCCCGTGTAAGCGATGTTTCCATCGGGTAACCAACGCCCGGTATCGCCGGTACGGTATAAGCGTTCACCGGGAGTATGGGTAACGAAATCTGTGGTGAACTTCTCTGCTGCCAGTTCCGGCTGGCTGAGGTAACCGCCGGCTATCTGTGGCCCTCCCAGGTATATTTCCCCGGTAACGCCGACGGGTACACGATTTTTATGCTGATCGAGAATATATACCTGTACCGTATCCACCGGTTTGCCGATGGTCACGAGCGGATCACCGGGATGGACCGGCGCCACTGTAGCCCATACCGTGCACTCCGTAGGCCCGTATTCGTTGTACATCGCCACAGCCGGAAGCTGGTCGTGGTGGCGCGCTACCAGCTTCGCATCCAGCGCCTCTCCCGCCAGTATCACCCGCTTCAGGGCAGTTTTGTTCAGCAGGTGTTCATCGAGCAGAAAACGGTAGTAAGAGGGCACACATAGTATACTCTCTGTGCTTTGCAGCAGTTGTTTTACAACGGCTGCATCTTTCAGTTGCTCGTCCCTGGCTATCAGCAGGGTTCCGCCGGAACAAAGCGTGCCGAAGATCACCGCAACGGAAGAATCGAATGAGAAGGAAGGGATAAGCAGCATCACGCCGGTATTGCCGTAGTAACTGCACCTTGACATGGTTGATGCGAGCAATCCTTTATGCTGCACCATAACGCCTTTCGGGGTTCCAGTAGAACCGGAGGTATAGATCACATAAGCGGTATCCTGCGGGCGCAAAGTGGCCGCAGGAGGAATTTCCGGCAGCATGGTGATTTGTGGCCAGACTGCTGCCAGGCGCACCACCTGCACATCGTTGTGGTCATAAGCTGTATTGGTAAGCAACAACGAGGCGGTAGTGTCCTGCAGCAGATAACCAATCCTGCTCTGCGGCCAGGCCGGATCTACGGGCACATAGGCCGCGCCGGTTTTCAGCACGCCCAGTATGCACACGATCATTTCAGCTGAACGTTCTATCAGCAGCGGCACCATGCCTGAAGCGTCAACGCCGCTGTTCCTGAGGTAATGGGCCAGCTGACCGGAGCGGCGGTCAAGCGCTTTATAAGTGAGTGTAATATTTTCAAACTGTACTGCCGGGGCATCGGGCGTCAGCAATACCTGTGTACGGAAAAGATCCAGAATAGTTTGTTGTGGGGCGGCCGGTGTTAACGGAGGATTGAAGCTTTTCAGCAAAGCGTCTTCTTCTCCGGGGATGACTGCTATACTTTCAATGCTATCATGCAGTCTGCCGGAAAACTGCCCCATGATAAAAAACAACCGCTTCAGCAGCAGGGTTGCTTCTGCTTCATCCATATACTGTGGCTGAAAATCCACACGTAGCTGCAACGCTTGCTGGCGGCCGTAATCACGCCATACCATTTCGAGCGGATAGCTTATTTCCCCGCTGGGCAGATCGTAGGTGGCGCCATGTAATTGTTCACCGGCATCTATATTGAAATCAGCGTTGAGCTGATTCACGATGATCTGCATGAGTGGTGTATCTCCGTTATTATTTTTAAGATGCCTGTTGAGATCTCCTAACTGATAGTGCTGATGGCGGAAGTCCTGGCGCCTGGTGGCCGCAATGTCCTTCAGTAAGGACGCTACCGTCATATCCTTTGCGATAGTACCTTTGAAAGGCAGGATACCAGTAAACATGCCGGGGATAGAAGCCGCTTTCTTTTTTTTTCGTTTATGCAGCGGTGTGCCGAAAACAAATTCGTGTTGCGTTGTAGTCCGGTTGAACCAGATCATGAGGGCTGCCATCGTGAGCTGTTGCAAGCTGGCGCCCGTGTGTTGCTGCAGTTTTTCGAGCATGGCCGTTTCTGCGGGCGACATGTCCTTCACCAGTGTGGCGGCCTTCTTGTCAGATGACAGCATGGGCTTTCTTTCCAGCAGGGGAAATGCTCTCTCTCTTAGTTTCTGTTGCCAGTAGGCGCCCTCGCGGGCGTACGCCTCGCTTTCGTAATAGGCTCTGGCATGTTGTATCTCGTCCTGATAGGCAGGGAAACAGAAGCTGGCTGTATCATCCTTATATCTGGCAGCGATGTAGCGCGTAGTAGCGGCCACGCCATAACCATCGGTCAGCAGGTGATGATATTTGGGAAAATACCAGTGCTCTTCTTCACTGATTGTAAGGAGGTATTGTTCTGTGAGCAGTTGATCTTTGCTGATCCGGAAGGGTTGGCCCATTTGTTCTTTCATCCATGCGATGGCTGTTTCGCGGTCCTGCCCGCTAAAATCAACGGGCGTAACATGGAGGACGGGGCATGTATCTTCAAA
>NZ_DATLKJ010000182.1:0-55022 GCF_035538455.1 Chitinophaga sp. | reverse complement strand
GATATGAGTATCAACCAAACTAATTCGTTCAAGCCAACATTGGGGTTATTGGATGCCACCATGATCGTTGCCGGATCCATGATTGGTTCCGGTATTTTTATTGTTACCGCTGAAATAGCCCGCAGTGTGGGCGGTGCGGGCTGGATCACCGCTATGTGGGTACTGGCCGGCATAGTAACACTGATCGCTGCATTGAGCTACGGAGAGCTGTCTGGTATGTATCCCAAAGCGGGCGGACAGTATGTATACCTGCGGGAAGCCTACAATCCTTTTATCGCCTTTCTGTTTGGATGGACACAGTTCGGTGTGATCCAGACGGGGACCATTGCAGCTGTGGCAGTAGCTTTCGCCAAGTTCACCGCCTATCTCATACCAGGATTCAGTGAAAAGAATATCCTGTTGGATTTAGGCGTGGTGCAGATCTCCGCGGCACAGGTAGTAGCTATCATCTCGATTATTCTCTTAACGTTTATCAATACCCGCGGCGTAAAGCACGGGAAGGTTATACAAACAGTATTCACATTGGCGAAGCTGTTATCACTGTTCGGGCTTATCATCTTCGGGCTATTGCTGGGCGCCAGGCACGAAATCTGGACTGCCAACTGGCAACAGCCATGGGAGCATTTTTCCCTGATGGATGACGGCGCCGTGGTGAAAACATTGACAGGGCTTTCTTTCTTTGGCGCTATAGCGGTGTCCATGAAGGGTTCTCTGTTTTCCAGTGATGCCTGGAACAATGTAACCTTCATTGCTGCGGAGATCAAGAATCCTGCTAAAAATATAGGCCGCTCCCTGTTCCTGGGTACATTGATCGTAACCATTATATATGTAAGCTGTAATCTCATGTATATGGCTGTGCTGCCACTGCATGACATTGCATTTGCAGCCAATGACCGTGTAGGGGTGGCGGCAGCGGAGAAGATCTTTGGCGGTACCGGCTCTTTGATCATTGCCGTAATGATCATGATCTCCACTTTCGGTTGTAATAATGGTCTGATATTATCAGGAGCAAGGATTTACTACACTATGGCGCAGGATGGGCTGTTCTTCCGGAAGGCAGGGACGCTGAACAAGAACAGCGTACCCGGGCATGGGCTCTGGATACAGTGTATATGGGCTTCCCTGCTGTGTCTGACAGGCCGTTACAATGATCTGCTGGCGCTGGTGATATTCGGGGTACTGATATTTTATGTACTGACGATCCTGGGCATTTTTATCCTGAGGAAAAAACGCCCGGATGTTGAAAGGCCTTATAAGGCTTTCGGTTATCCGGTATTACCGGTAATCTACATGATAGTGGCGCTTTCACTCGCAGTGTTGTTGTTGGTGTTTGAAACCAGCTACACGCTGCCAGGATTAGGGATTATTTTGCTGGGTATTCCTCTTTATTTTATTGCGATGAGCCGCAAGGGACAGCAGTAGAAGCTAAAGCGGACAATGAAAAGATAAATTTAACACGAACGTTGTATGAAAAAAGGGGGCCACTGCACGTCTTACAGCAGTGGCCCCTATTAATTTGCATCAAGACAAACGACAAGTGAGAATTTGACAGAACCCTATTATTAACTTTTTTACTGCAGAAACCCGACTGATACTCTTAATCTGAAGTGGAATTGCAAGCGATGGGAGTGCCGCCTGATGCGGCCAGGGACATGGATTTGGAATTACCGGGATAATAGATTAGAAATGTGCCAATTGATAGACCCTCAAAAAACGAATAGCCATTAGAGTGATTATTCTACGACAAAATACCTTTAAAAATATTGTCGCCAGCCAATGTTGTTGTAATGACATCATTATGCGGTGTAACTATAAAAATATCAGGTGGTAACCTTGACGGCATTTAAACCCCAAGATAACCATTAAAAGCCTACACGATTTGCATTCTCGAACATTCACATGACAATCTTTTACAACAAGCGTATGGTTTCTACCATGCGCTTCTTTTTTTAAGCATAATGTTTAAATCTTTTATTTTTGTGGGATGTTTACAGAACTGTCTAACAGAATATTCGACCAAAGCATACTGGATTATCACCAGTATAATGATGTGCATAAAGCCATCAGCAATCCCTATGAGAAAACCGGCATTGAGCACCTGCTGTATCTGAAAAACTGGATAGATACCGTACAATGGCACCTGGAGGACATTATCCGCGATCCGAATATTGATCCGGTGGAAGCCCTGGGAATCAAACGCTGGATAGATCGTTCGAATCAGGAGCGTACGGATGTGGTAGAGTATATTGACAGTTATTTCCTGGATAAATACCGTGATGTGAAGACATTGCCGGATGCAGGGGTGAACACTGAAAGCCCTGCCTGGGCTATCGATCGCCTGTCTATCCTGGCATTGAAAATCTATCATATGAGGGAAGAGGCTACCCGTGCAGATGCATCAGCAGAGCATCGTGCTGCCTGCCAGCGCAAGCTGGACATCCTGCTGGAGCAGCGTACTGACCTAAGCGGCGCTATAGAAACCCTCCTGGAAGACATTGCAGCCGGCAGAAAGTATATGAAGGTGTACAGGCAAATGAAGATGTATAACGATCCTTCCCTGAATCCTGTGTTATACAAGAGCGAAAAATAAATTCATCATTTTGGGCACTGCAAGAACCATACTGATCACCCGTTTCTCCGCGCTGGGAGACGTGGCGATGACTATTCCTGTGATGAAGCAGGTACTGGATGAAAATCCTGATGTCTCAATTGTTTTTGTGTCCAACAAAAACTGGGGAGCGTTGTGTGCCGGTATCCCACGCCTGACTTTTTTCCCGGCGGATGTGAAGGAAGCGCATAAAGGTGTAGGTGGCCTGTACCAGCTGTTCAGAAGCATAAGGAAAGCGCACCGCATAGCTGCGGTAGCGGATCTGCACAATGTGCTGCGTTCAAAGATCGTACGCACTTTCTTCCGGCTCAGCGGTACGCCGGTAGCCGCTATCGACAAGGGTCGCGCTGGCAAGAAAGCACTGACGAGAAAAGACAATAAAGTACTGGAGCAGCTTACCACTACTATTGAGCGGTACGCAATTGTATTCAGACAACTGGGGCTTCGCTGTGAAATGGAAAATAAGCCTGTTTTCAGCGCCCGGCAGTTACCTTTGGGACTCGCGCCTGCTGAAGGGGAGAAATGGATAGGAATAGCGCCGTTTGCCACTTATCGCGAGAAAATGTATCCGCTCAGTAAAATGGAGGAAGTGATGGGAGTGTTAAGTGCCACACAGGGACACAGGATATTGCTTTTTGGGGGCGGCAAGCAGGAAGTGAATTTACTGGAACCATTGGCGGCAAAGTATCCGCAGGTGGTTATGATTGCTGGCCGCTATTCACTACAGGAGGAACTGGCAATTATCAGCAGGCTGGATACCATGATCAGCATGGATTCCGCCAATATGCACCTGGCTTCTCTGTTCGGAGTGCCTGTGATATCCGTGTGGGGAGCTACTCATCCTTTCGCAGGATTTATGGGATACGCACAGACTATGGAGAATGCTGTGCAGATTGATGATTTAGACTGCCGGCCCTGTTCCGTATTTGGCAATAAACCCTGTTTCAGAGAGGATTATGCATGTATGGAATGGATAAAACCAACACAGATAGCAGAAAAGGTAATGCATGTGCTGAATGAAAAGGTGTGACAGTAAAGGATTTGCAAGGATATTTTAAAAAAGTTGCAAGTTTTTTTTGCAGGAATAAAAAAAGTTATACTTTTGCCATCCCAAACAAATAACGGGATTGCCCAATAGTATAAGGGTAGTACATCAGATTTTGGTTCTGAGTGTCTTGGTTCGAATCCAGGTTGGGCAACAAAAAGTCCGTAATCCAATAGCAAAAAGGGTTACGGGCTTTTTTTACTTGTAATGTCAATAGCATTTTTATCGATTCAGGAACAAAATCCGGAACAAAAATGCTAATTAAAAAAGCCTCAAAGAAGGAAAAGAAGAAGTACACCCAATTGCTTAATGGGTGTTATCGCACAGAAATTAAGGTTAGCCCAAGTAACTGGAAAACAGCTGCTGCCTCAACTAAAAAAAACTGGTTAATCTGGTATCGATTTTATGATCCTAGTAATGAACTGTTCGTTTTGCCAATAAAGGTCAGGGGAATGAATAAATTTAGCTCCCTGGAACAGCGACAAGCTGAGACGCAAATTTTAATTGATAACGAAAAAGATTTAATAGATGTAAAAAATTATAATCCGATAATAAAGGATTATATGCTTCTCGTTACTCCGGAAACTCAAACGGACGAGGTTGGTGAGGCTTCAGAAGACAGCCCGTTAAATTATGCTCTCCAGTGGGCCTTTGATAATGGAGAAATAGCTGAAGATACAAAGGTGGATGTTAAATCCAAGTTGAAATACTTTAAAGCAGCTGCCACAAAATTAAAGTTTGACGAACTCCCTATCATGCAGGTTAGAAGAAAGCATGTAAGGCTTATTTTAGAACAAATAGGGAAGGATAAGCTGAGGACCGTACATACCGATAAAAAAGGGAATAAGAAGCGAGGAATATGGTCTTCCAGCTTATTTAATCACTTTGTAGGAAATATGGGAATGCTGTTCGGGATATTAGATGAATATGAGGTAACTGATCATAACCCTTGTCATGGAATAAAAAAGAAAAAATCCGTTAAAAAGATTCGCCTAACCCTCTCTAATCAGGAGCGAAAAATAATTAATGAGACTCTATATGTTGAAGATTATTATTTCTGGCGTACACTTATGATTTTTTTCCATTCTGGTGCTCGCAGAAAGGAGCTTTTACTGGTAAAAGCAGAAGATGTGGACCTTGAAAAACTAGGGTATAAAACTATTATTAAGAAAGGAGGGCTTTACCAGGAGGTTTTTAAGCCTATCAAGGAGATAGCAAAAGAACTTTGGCAAGAGGTATTAAGCGAAGCTAAATTAGAGCAGTATCTGTTTTCTCGTGGCTTGAAACCTGGTAATAAGTCAATCCGTCCCGAAAACCTTACAAAGCGTTGGAGACGTAAGGTTAAAATAAAGCTCGGTGTCAAAGCCGATATGTACTGTCTGAAGCATATGAATCTTACGGAAATGATTGATGAACTTACAGAGGTCATGAATCTGAAAAAAGCAAAGGAAACTGTGATTGCACTTTCAAGCCATACTTCTACAGCTATGCTTGATAATGTTTATGATGTTAAAGCTCAGGACCGCAAAGATGCCATCGTAAGAAAAGCAAAGAATACATTCGCCTAGATTTAAAACATTTGTGTCAAAATAAGCGTTCGTTAATAGCTCTATGAATGCTTGTTTTGACACAAAATATATAAGTACGTATCAAAAAAGTTTTTTCTGAACTCAGGACCTCTTTCAGAGCCATATTGGTAAAATACACAATTGCCTTATGTACCCTCTAAATCTCATTTTTCGGCGCTTTTCCAGGTAATCCCCCAAGCTCGGACATAATCAGCAATCGGGATCATGCCAGCAGCCGCTCTTCTCTTGTCCACATTTTCCGGATCTGCTAATCTATACACAATGTACTTTCCCGTATTGGAATCGCGGACAACCTGGCTTCCATAAATCTGCGGCTTGCCTTCCTGCATTAATATCCGATCTGTAAGAAGACATGCAAATTGGCTAGGAATATCTTTTCTGTCTACTGCTTCTTTTACCCGGCCCAAGTATTGCTTTTGTGTTAGATAGTCTGCATGTTGGATAACCAAGAAGATAGTCCTTGCGCCATCATCACCTATCTCGCTTCTAGGAGGCCATCCGTGCTTATCCAGGATAGCCTTGACGGTGATAAGGTTAAGCGAATCATTTACCACTATATTTTTCTTCAAAGTAATGACGCCTGGTGAAGCAGCGCCATTTTGCTGTTCCAACATACGCCTGTCGCGCTGATCAAGTATATAAACGCTGTCAAGTGTATAAAGCAGCTCCTGGTTATGCACCGGCTCTTTCGCCTGTCTGTTGGAACGTATCATGTCCAGCAACGCTTCCCAACGGGCGTCATTGCGTAAAGCTGCAAGGTCCGGGTCAACATTCATTTGCAGATAGTCGCTGTAGTGAGTTGCCAATACAATCCGGCTTAACTGCGAAAAAGCGCTGTCCTTTTCACCTGCCAGCGCCCAGCTACAGGCAGCATTATAACGATCAGGTATCATCCCCCTGCCCATCTCCGTAAATGCTGTATTATAGGCAACTGCTGCAGCTCGATATTGTTTCTGTTCATACAGTGACTGTGCTTTTTTCACACGGTCTTTATAAACCTCCATGCTTTGTGCATTTAACAACGTCATGTTGCTCGCAAGCAACCAGAGTACGGCAAATATTTTTTTCATTACAAGAATTTTATTTCATATTGGATCAAGTCTTTTGTTTTCCAGTTGCTCCACTCACAGCTGTAAGGATCATAGCCACATTTCAAGGGCTTGTTAAGTGCATCCTGATCTTGGGTAAATGCCCTGCAATCTGTACATACATGCCGAAACTCGCAATCTTTACAAACAACAATCTGATCTTTGGTTATATCCCAGTATTTCTTAAATCCAGGGTGCTTAACGGCTTCTGATAAGGATGTGGTCCTGATATTCCCAAAACTTTCAGATAAAGAAGGGCAATTTCTGATCTCTCCTTTCACGTCAATGCTGATTTTTCGGTTTAAGCATGTATTGTGCCTCTGGCTTTCAGAAAACATTTTGATGTTTACGGCAAAATAATCGGGTGATACGATTCCACAATGATCAGCGCTTGAAATCACCTCCGTTAGATACACAACAATACCTTCATGGGTGCAGGTCGCAGTAGGAGCACTGTGAAAATACACACTGGTAACTCTCGGAAACTGTCTCAGCAAAATGGATATGGCCTCCTCTCCATATGCCGTATACATCAAAATGAGGTCCACAGATCTTATTCTTGTCTCATCAAAACGAGATAGAGCATAAATAAGATCAGAAATTCCCCATTCAGAAAAACACCTTATCTGTAAATGGCCGCAACCAAGTGCAGATAATTCACATGCAATTCGATCCCAGGGAAGTATATCCCTTAACGGATCGACAATGGCATTGGTTATAGCCCTGGCCTCTTCATAATCCAGCGGAATGGCCGAAAACAATTCCGGTATGCGTGTAAAAAAAATCAGTTCATTATTGTATAAAAATTCAAAATATTCGGCTACAACTTCTTCGTTGTCATTTTCACACCATTGCAAGATGTCGCAGATTGGTCGTCCGTCAAATTCAAACAAGATCGTATAAAGCTCATTTGGAATGAGATGCAATGTTTCTCGCTGCGTGTCGCAAATAGCCGACCTTGCTGCACCCTTTACCAAAAAGCACGTAGAAAACAACTTAAAAGGTATGTGAACATCGAGCATTATGAAAGCTGTATGATTTTACTTACCGGCTTATGATGTATTTTTATCGTCGTTCTGTCTTGGAAAAAGAAAGAGCGGATAATCACCTTCTTACCAAGATTTATCGTCGCTTGAGTTAATGGTGGTTGGACGTTTTCTTTCCTTTTAATATTCTCCATATTGATTATTTGGTAAGTTCAATAGCGCCGAACAGAATAGTCTTTCCATATTTTTGTTGTGCCTCCGGCTTTGGTAGAAATCTCATTGTTTTAATCTCAGAAGGTTTTATAAATTTCATTGCTTCGCGTCTCCCTCTATAGGAAACTATAAATCGTTCATTCATAATGATTGGAAGTTTGTATGGTATTGTATCAATCTGCTGCTTTAATTTTTCAAATATATATTTCTCCAACTTTGTGTCGGTTGTATTGGTCACAAGCACTGATTCTGCCGGGCTACCAGGTAGAATGGCCTCAATTTCGTCTTTATCAGAAATGGTCCATTCCCTTAAAACTTCGCTGCCTGGTACATATATTTCAGTATGGATAACCCCATCAACTATTTTGAAAAAGGAATTGGTCTTTAAAACTCGACCTGTTCTATCGAGAATAGGCGGACCTGTAGGCAGCATCGCCTTACCGTTTACCAGTTGTGCAACGGCGATACCTGTGTTGCTTATCAGCAGCAGGCAAGCGAGTAAAAATTGTATACACCAAAGTTTCATAATCATAGTTTTGCAAGTGTATCGGCAATACGTTTTTCTAAATTGAGGTTACACGCGATAGAAATCCATTCAAACTGTCCGGAAGGGTTTACTTCCAAAAAGACATACTCTCCAGCCGGAGTAAGGATAAAGTCGAGTGATCCGGTATTCAACATTTTTAATTTCATAAATTGGTTAACCATTTGAGCTATTTCTACAGGCAGCAAAAAAGGAACCATACGGCTAGGCCGGAGTTCACAATAGTGACGAAAATCTATAACCGTTTTCTGGCTTTGTTGAGAAAATATTGCTACTGTAAATAACTCTCCTTCCAGGTAAAATATTCTTAGTTCAACTTCCTTGAAAATATATGCTTGGAATAAAGCGATAGGCAACAGTTCTGGCAGCGGTTGCAGCACTTCTGAATCAATCATGACCGTGCCCATACCAAAGATATTGTTATGGACCTCACTCAAAGCGCTGTCCAAAGGCTTGGAAATTATCCTCCCATGCGTTTTAATAAATGCCAACACATCCGCCTTTGATGTTGTGACAAGAGTCTCTGGCACATTGAACCCCACTGACTTTGCAAGATCCAGGTCCAGTAACTTGTTTTGGGTATGCTCTAATCGGAAACTCCCCAATGTCTTGGACGCCTGGCTTTCCATTAGGTGCGTAAGTACAGACAACCAGTTTGCGGAAATAGACCGCTTCCAGTTAGCATAGAACGGAGCTATTGCTGGTCGATTTATATATCCACGCCGATACCATACTTTTTTAACCGCAGATAATACCAGAATGCCCTTTGTCGCAAACTCAATTTCGTACCCACTCTTGTTGTATGTTACACGTCTGATCTCATCATCTTGGTTTATCCGCAAAACGTTGAACTCAGGGAGATATTCCATCACGCTATCTGTTACGTTGTCCCCAATTTCACTAATGATTAGGATCATGAAGGATAGAGATTAAATATTGAGATCGGAGCAGACCTTTTATCATCTGCTCCGCAAAAAAGATCATGCCCAGTTCCCTGGAATATCTTTAGTAATTGCGTATCCATCCTTATCAATCATTACAACCACGTCCATACCAGTTGGGCCGCTGTAGGTTGCGTCACCTATACACCAACCACGACCCCTAACGTTGTTTTTCTGAGATTTAGTGAGGGTGAGGGTAGTAAACTTTGCATCTGAAATTTTGGGGAATTGCTGTTTTTTCATAGAGTTTGATTTATAGTTAAAAATGAAGACTACATGGAACGGGGTCAGATTAAATATTAGATCAGCATAAATGATATGGCAAGAAACGAATATAAGCGATTATATTTAAATAAATAATGCAGTTAAAAACATTTATGTAAAAATTCATTAAGAGTATAATACTCCGCAACTTAAACTGTCCAAGTTGTGGGGTATTTTAATTCATGAGGTTATTGAATGATTACAGTTGAAATATACTAAATGGTGCTGATTTATGTATTTAATGTGTTAATGGTTGATATATAATATATTGTGTTTCAAATTTCAATTGAATAACAAAATTTGTTAATTGGATACCACGGCTTCCCTCTCCATGATCCGACGGGGAATCAGCGTGATCTCTCAGCTCTCCAACTTTTCAACCTGATCCATTATGATCCGGGTGAATGTATTGAAGTTGCGCAAGGAGATAGCATGGTGAACTGATAGTACACACATAACAATCTGCAGAAAAATAGAGGCATTACAGAGAGGTGAAAACAGGATTGAAGTGTGGGATATGTAACGATGGATGAAGCGTAGTTACTGATCATTCTTTTTGCGGTCGTAGATCCAAAGGCCATAACCAAATTTCTTCACGGTTTCAATACTCACATTTTTATCGTCTTCAAGATGTTCGCGCAGGCGGCGTATATAAACGTTCAGGCCGTGATTTACCTCATCACCCCATATGCTGCGGACAATCGTTTCACGCGCGAGATTGGTATTCTTGTTCTTCACGAAGAGCCGCAGCAGTTTAAAGAGAATGGGAGAGAGAAGCACGCTGTCACCTCGCCTGGTCAATGTGTTTTCTTCAACATCAAAAATATATTCCCCCAGCTCATGCCGTTTTTTCATCTTGTTGTAGCGGCGGCACTGGGCTTTCAGTTTCCTGAAAAGGATAGGAGGATTCAGATCTTTTTTGATGTAATAGTCATCCACTTCTGCATCGTCATATGCTTCCTTAATATCCGTCTCAGCAGCATTGGTGGTAAGAAAGAAGATAGGTATGTCTCTATTGACACCCCTTATCTTTTCGGCCAGCATCTTACCATCCAGCTTAGGCATCACTATATCGAGCAGACATGCATCAAAGCTCACATCGTTGAACAGCTTCCAGGCCTGACTTCCATCAGCAGCATAATGCACTTTGAAATGTTTGGTTTCTTCCAGGATCCTGCCAATGACACCAGAAAATACCCGGTCATCATCGGCATATAAAATTTTGTATATCATAGCGTTCAATAAGGTCCTTTCCAGGGGGACAAAGGAACTTATTTTATCATTATGATACCTGCATTATAAACAAAAATTAATCTGTGAGCCTTGCAGGCAGCAGGTTCCGATTAATCAATCCTTAAAGGCGGAGCTTCCCGCTTTATCCATTTAGCACTATAAATAGTCTGCTGTAAAGCGTTTACAGTATGCTTTAATTTCATTCCGGGTGGCGCGGAAAGCGTTTATGATCTCTTCTTCTGTACCGGTAGCCTTGGCTGGATCTGTAAAGTTGTGATGAAATTTAGCGGCCGCCGACGGAAAGTTGGGACAGCTTTCTTTGGCGTGGTCACATACGGTGATGATATAATCGAAACTGATGTTCGTATACTCATTTACGTTATTGGAAGTATGGTGGGAGATGTCAATGCCGTCTTCAGCCATTATTGCAACAGCTCTGGGATTCACACCATGTGTTTCTATGCCGGCACTATAAACCGTAGCTCTGTCGCCGGCGAAATGGCGGAGGTAGCCGTGGGCTATTTGACTCCGGCAGCTGTTGCCTGTACAGAGTACTAATACTTTTTTCATGTTGTAACAATTGATTGGGAAATATATTTTTTCTTTAGCCAGCGGGCAACCCTTACCAGGAGAATTAATGCAGGCACTTCTATGAGAGGGCCTATAATACCAGCAAAAGCTTGTCCTGAATTAAGGCCAAACATGCCAACCGCTACCGCAATAGCAAGCTCAAAGTTGTTGCCTGCGGCAGTAAATGAGATAGCAATATTCTGATCGTACGGAATACTGAGTAGTTTTGCCATCAGAAAACTTATAAAGAACATCACAGCAAAGTAAATAGCCAGTGGAGTGGCCACCATCAGTACATCAGATGGAATCTGCAGGAGTATATCCCCTTTCATGGCAAACATTACTATTATTGTGAACAGTAATGCTATCAGTGTAAGCGGCGCTACAGCAGGAATAAAGGAATGGTGGTACCATTCGCTTCCTTTAAGCCGGATACCTGTAAAGCGTGTGATGATGCCTGCCACGAAAGGAACTCCCAGATAGATAGTAACACTTTCAGCAACCGCTTTCATGGTTATATTTACATCCACCCCCTTTATACCTATGAGAGGAGGTAATGTATGAAGGAATACCCATGCGTACACGCTGTAGAATAACACCTGAAAGATACTGTTGAGTGCCACAAGGCCTGCTGCGTACTCTCTGGAACCACCTGCCAGATCGTTCCATACCATTACCATCGCTATACATCGTGCGAGGCCAATTAAAATAAGCCCTGTCATGTAGTCAGGATGGTTACGGAGGAACAATACAGAAAGCAGGAACATCAGAAGAGGGCCTATAACCCAGTTCAGCAAGAGTGAAAGGGCCAGGGCTTTTTTATTTCTGAAAACGTCGGATAACTGACTGTATTTCACTCTGGTGAAAGGTGGATACATCATCACAATCAATCCTATTGCCAGCGGGATATTTGTAGCATTGCTGGAAAACGATTGGATGAATACGGGTACGGCCGGAATAAAATGTCCCAGGCTGATGCCGATGATCATCGCAAGCACGATCCAGATGGTCAGGTATTGGTCAAGGAAATTTAAGTTCTTCAAGAGAGCATATTGAGAAATGAACAATCAACTACAGCAATCTGGTCCGCAGCATTCTTTAGCGGTCAGTGGTTTCTTTGCGTATACAGTGATACTTAATATACCTGTTCCGCTACTTCGGAATGCAGAAATCTCTGCAGGGGAAAGATAGGCAGCAAGTATATCGTCCGGGATATGGATAGTTTTTGCCTTCTGCATGGTGATCTGCTCAAAGCCAGTGCTTCTGATCATTGAAAGATAATCCTCTTCTTGTATAGCGCCTGATACGCATCCTGCGTACATTTCAGCGGCCTCCTGAATACCGGATGGGAGCTCACCCTGCAACACAATGTCTGAGATGCTGAAGTGGCCACCAGGTTTGAGTACCCGGTATATCTCCTGTATTACCGCCTTTTTGTTGGGAACGAGATTGAGTACGCAATTGCTCACTACCACATCAGCAAGATTAGCTGTAACCGGTATTTGCTCTATATCTCCAAGCCTGAACTCTACATTGTTGTAATGCAGCTTTTCAGCATTGGCCCGGGCTTTTTCAATCATGGCCGGTGTAAAGTCTATACCTATTACCTTACCGCCAGGGCCTGTTGCTTCCCGCGCTACAAAGCAGTCATTACCTGCACCCGAGCCCAGGTCTATCACAATATTTCCTTTGTTGATTTGTGCAAATTGTGTTGGCAGGCCACATCCAAGGCCGAGGTCGGCATCAGGGACATAGCCTTCCAACTGGCTATAGTCATCACTCATAATGTTATACACCTCTGTAGAACAGCAGCCGGAACCACAGCAGGATGTCTGATTCAGCAGCCTGTCCTGCCCGGCAATGGCAGTATACTTCATTTTTACCATTGCCTTTAGTTGTTCATCATGTGGATTCATAAAAATACTTTGATTGTATTATTGCAATATTGCGATCAATAGAAGAAAATTTTTTTAACAACAGTTCCCTTCCAGATTCACATCCTTGAAGAAGCTATTGAACAGCTCTTTGTACTGTTTCCAGACCTTTGGATTGATGCAGTAGCAGACGCTGGCGCCTTCAATAGAACCCTGTATAAGCCCGGCTTGTTTCAATTCTTTAAGATGCTGGGAGGTTGTGGCCTGGGCCAGACCCAGTTCTTCTACGAGGTCGCCGCACACGCAGGCGTTCTTTTTTACCAGGTATTGCAATATGGCAATACGCGCGGGATGTGCTAATGCCTTAGCCATATTGGCCATTTCATTTTGCTGCCTGGTAAATAGATCTGTTTTTGTAGCGCCCATCGGGAAGTATTATATCGCAATATTACGATTGGTTTGTTGTATTACAAAATAATTATACTGTCAGTACAAATTTTATCTTAAACAGCATGGTGCTTCCCAGGTCGTCATCTGCTACGAGGTGTATATTGTATTCATTACCGGAAACGCTTTCTATACAGAGACCTTCAATTTTCTGTCCTTTGAAGGTATTATCTGATGTGCTGAGGTTCAGCAGGCCGTCCAGTTGTATTTCAGGCGCAGTGAGCTTTCCTGCAGCGTTGGTGATCCAGCCGATATAGCTGTCGCCGATTTCACCGTCATCGTACGTATTGGATGTATTTTCGCTGGAAAAGGTGGCCAGCAGCAGATCCTGTTCCGGAGCATAGCACAGCTCTGATATTCCGGGAAAGTTGATATCTGATGCGGGAATTATGATGCGGAAAATATGCAGTTGGTCGTCTTTATCATCTTCCGCTAAGAGACTGCTGGTAACAATCAATTCGTTTTCCTGCCTGTTGTTGTGGCCGCGGTTGCCCAGTACCAGTTGATCATTTATAACAGCGGCGGCCTCTATATTGGGTGTGGTAATGCCGTAGTTTTCCAGCCGGCGAAAGAAATCCTCACTGTAACTACTGGACGAGAACCGGGCAAAGTCATGTGTTTCTCCTTCGCCGGGTAGTACTACCCGGATGACCCGCGTACGATTGACGGTAGAAGCAGAACCCAATACCAGCAAGAAGCAGTGGCCATCTTTTTGCATGATTACGGAAGTCTCCAGATCCGGCTTTAGTGCTTTAGGAATGCGTTTCCCGGGATAATCGAACAGAGAAATAGTGCGTAGCGGATGATACTGCGTATCCAATACGAGTATATTATTAGCATCATCGCCTACCAGGTAGAGACAGCCCTGGTGAAAACTGATGGAGGACCCTGACGGAAAATCAGGAAGGGGTAATGTTCTGAGCAGACTAATCCAGGCATTCATTTACTAAAGATAATGTATTTAAGTACTGTATTGCTGCGTTCTCCTTACAGAAGCGGTTTCACAGAATATGTAACTTGCACCCGAACAGTAATATCAAAAAAACAGGCAATGAATTTTTATACACGTAAATGGGTAAAACCGGAAGACCTGAACGCACACGGGACTTTATTCGGGGGAAGCCTGCTCAGGTGGCTGGATGAAGAAGCGGCTATTTATTCCATCATCCAGCTGGGTACTAATCGCTGTGTTACCAAGTATATTTCAGAGATCAACTTCATCAACTCTGCAAAGCAGGGAGATATTGTGGAATTGGGTATTAAAGCCATCCGTTTCGGAAGAACGTCGCTGACGCTTACCTGCGAGGTGAGAAACAAGATTACTCAGAAGAGTATCCTAACGATCGATAAGATGGTTTTTGTGAGTGTAGATGAGAACGGGGTGCCGGTACCACACGGAAGAACGACGATTACATATACGGATGAACGTTTGAGAGAAGACGACTGATGTAACGCAGTAGGAAAGTTTTTTATAAATGCAGCAACCGGAGTGCCGGCTGCTGCATTATCTTTTTCATGTACTGTAAAAAGACCTGGGTCAACCCACAATAGAAAAGGCCGGATATTTTCGCTCGTGGAGTTCTGATGGCGGAAGGGAGGCTTTTCAATTTGTAAGTCATTTAATCCTCACTGTAAAGGAACTCTGCATGCAAAAGTATAGGCCTGTCGTGGATTTCCGTCATTTTCTACATCTACATGACAACTACAGGGGGCATTTATTTATGTCTACAAAACATCTACAAAATTGTATTTTTGACGCATGAACCATATCCACAAAGCAAGGGTGATTTTGATAATGACTATCCTTTTACAGCTTATCACACCCGTGGTTGTTGCCCAGACAGTACTGGATTCCTTGAAACAGATACTGTTAAAACCTACTACACCGGTAGAGGAGCAGGTGATGACGCGCCTGCGTATGAGTAAGCCGTTGGTAGACAGGAGCCGCCAGGAGGCTGTTACCAACACAATAATCGCATTGAATATGAGCCGGTCATTGAAAGACCCCAAATATGAGGCGCTGGCTCATTCCACAATGGTCGCCATGACCTATACGGAGGAAGATACTGCCGGTGTCAGGCGACATCTCGACAGTGCTTTTGTGCTGGCAGAGAAGTCTGGTGATCAGCTAACGCTCACGAACGTCTGGTATCGTAAAGGATGGCTGGAAAACCGCTCTGGTAAGCCGCATGAGGCAGTGAAAAGTTATCTGCATGCATTGAAGCTGGGAGAAAAACTGAAAGACAATATCTACGAAGCGAATATCTACTACAATCTGTCTTCTATCTATGGAGACTGGAATGACCGTGATAATCAATATAAATACGCCTGGCAGACCCTGACCGCCGCCAGGCGAAGAGCAGATCCTGATGACCTTTGTAACGCATATCAGGCGCTGGCCAGTAGCTTTGAAGGACGTTTCGGCAATGATACCACGCAACGCGCGGCCCTGGACTCCGCCCTGTACTACAACCGCAAGGCAATGGCCACTTACGAAGTAAACAAAAGCAGGGTAAGCTTTCACAGCACGATGGCCATCATGGCCCTCAACACAGCCAATATATACGATCAGTATTTTCCACGCAGCTACCGCGATTCAGCATTGCATTACCTGGATATTGCCCTGAAGATCGGGATTGCCACCGACCAGCAGGAAGTAATTGCCAGCACTTATGGCATGAGAAGCAACTTTGCCATTGCAGACGGCGACTATAATCTCGCATCAGATCTGCTGCTGAGCGGACTGGTGGCCATGGGACATTATTCGCAGCCAGACAACAAACTGATGGCCCATTTCATGGAAGCGTTGTCTGATGTGGAAGAGAAAAAAGGCGATCTGCACGAAGCCCTTAAATATGCACGGGAACATACAAAATATTACACCGCTGCTTTCAATGCTGAGCGTATGGCAGCCTCCAAACGGCTGGAAGCTCAGTATGAAGCGCAGAAAAAAGAACGGGAACTGGCCTCCCTGCAGGCAGCCTCCGCTTACAACAGGAAGCTTAATATTGTATATGTGGTGCTCATAGTGGCTTGTCTGATTGCCTTGTTGTACATCTTCCGTTCCTACCACTTCCGCCTTAAATCCACCATACAACAACAACAACTGCTGGAGAAAGAGAAAGATGACACAGCACTGCAGATAAGATTGAAGGAAGAGGAAGCCCGCCGCCTTCAGCTGGAACATCAGGAAGCTGTGTTACAGGCCCGTCTTCAGGCAGAAGAAGCCGCCCGCCTTCAGGCGGAACAGGAATTGATGCGGGCGCAGAAAGAGCAGCTGCAGAAAGATCTGCTGGCTGGTACCTTACAGGTGGAACAAAAGAATGAACTGCTGCAAACACTTCAGAATAAACTTTCTGAAAAGACAGTAGACCGCAGCCTCGCGGGTCAGATCACGCGCATGATTGATCAGCATCGGCGCATGGATGAAGACTTTGAGGCCGCAAAAACAGATCTTGAACACATACATCCTGAATTTTTCAGCAGGTTGCAGGAAAAATCGGGAGGTACATTAACCCGTCTGGATCTCAAACATTGTTCCTATATTTTTATGGGATTATCTACCAAGGAAATATCCTCCAGGATGGGAGTGGCGCCGAAAAGTATTCTTATGTCGCGCTACCGCATCAAGCAAAAGCTGGGACTGGGCAAAGAAGAAGGCCTGGATGCTTTTCTGCTGTCAGTAGGAAAATAGATACACGATACTATAAAAAACAAGGCCAGTTCCCAGAAGGGAGCTGGCTGTTTGATTTGTAGAATGGATGAATGATATACCTATCAGGTATGTGTTTAGTTTCTCTGCAAGAAAACAAACCTGTTCTCAAACAGTCTACCTATCAAAGGTATAGGTCTCTGACTACCACTATTGGCGTTAATGATTCCGAATACCATGAAGATCAACGGTAGCAAGCCAGCCGCTGACAATACGGTTTTCATCAATGGCATTACAGATATAACAATACCAAGAGCGATGGACCAAACAATGGAGAAAATAATCAGCCCCAGCGATTGCTCCAGATGATAATTTACCAATGTACTTTTCAGTTGTGGTTCTTCTCTTTTAACATAGGTAACAATCCAGCCTATAATTGTAATGTAGGAGATCATTGCCCATTGATTTGTCTTCATAGCAGTGCTGATTTTTTTGAATGATTAAGGATAAAATGGAACGCAGAACAAAGGTAGGGGCATGGGGATATGATGCTGCATTCGGTGCTACTACAGTGCATCTACAGCGAAGAAAGATGCTATCTACAAAATAACTACAAATGAATTAAGTGATTTATTATCAATATATTATAGATGTATTGCCTTATGCTTTGAGCCCCAGCCACGGAGCTGTTTCCAGATGGGCGTCAGTTCATGACCTGGTTCAGTTGGCATTACCGCGTTACTGGTGCTCGTCTTACATGACTTTCTTCAGCACAGGGCGGTAATGAAACAGTGTATTACATCAGGATACTGAGGTGTAAGATGTTTTTAGAATGAGATTTGTTTTTCCCGAGGAAAAAACTACATTTGCGTCCCGGAATTGCCTAATAGTATAACGGTAGTACGACAGACTCTGACTCTGTTTGTCTTGGTTCGAATCCAGGTTGGGCAACAGAAATGGACAAGCCGAGATGATCTCCGGGTTGTCCATTTTTCATTTATCAAACTCTTAATGCTACAAAGAAAGCGGCTAACCGCAATTTCAGTTTTGTATCATTTGATACGGTAACAGATACGCGTTTACAGTCTTCCGGATCTTTCCCCACGCCCAGAGTTGCCGGCATCATTAAACTTTAATTCTTTACTGGGCTTACCTAACAACGTTGTATTGTATGTACACACGTATTCAATGCATACCCACAATTTCTCCGATCGTACTGTTTATTGATATGTCAGTACCGGAGGCGTTTTTTTACCGGGGGTATGTTAAATATCTCTCTAAAACTTCCATTTATAAAAATAGAGAGGAGCATTCTCTCCTTCACTGATAGTTACATACCCATCATTGCCGGGAAGGATAGCAATACCTTCGCCTTGTTTTTCTATTACATAGGGCAGTTCTTTTGCGGGCTTACTCATGGCCTGTTCTACAGTTTCATTGTTGTTACGGCGCCAGTAGTAGACATCCGTTAATGTTTTGATCACGATGTGATAACCGTCTTTGGAAATATCACCGGAAACAACCCAGGTGTAGGGCAGCGTGATGAGCTTTTGCAGGGTGGCTTTTTCACCGTCTTTGAAAAGCAACCGGTCTGTTTTGTAAAGGCTTATTTTCCGTTCTCTTTTGCTGAGGATGTAAATGCTCTTGCTGATGGGGTCTATCATCAGTGACTCTGCATCACGCGGGCCATTGGGATATTGAAGCGTTAATACATCAGGTGTGATTTTCTTGTGTGTTGAAGGTATTGTTGAAGGCTCTTCAAAACGATAGATCCTGATGTGTTTGCGTATACCTTTATTGTCACCGATGTCGCCTACATACACGTAGTGTTTTCCTGCAACGGGGCCGGAACCTTCTGCAATATCTTCCCAGTCGCGGTTGGATACATCTTCGAGCTTGTAAGTGCTGAGAAGTTGTGCTTTAGTATTGATAAGAAATACTTCCGGTTTGTTGCCGCTATCGTTATGGGTCCAGTAACAACCAGGCAAAGTGCTGCTGGCTGCAATGCCGGAGGCTTCGGTTATTTTATCCGAAGAGATATTGCCGAGGATCTCTGGCTTTACGGTGGCTGTTGTCTGGGCAATGGTCCATGTAGTAAAACTGCAAAGTAGTACAGTGATCATCAGTCGCATCATATCCGTTGTTATTTTACAGCAGGTAATTTACTTAAAAAACGGGAGGTCTTTTTCTAATCATCTTATAATGTGGGCACAGCAATGGGCATCTTATCTTTGACACTTCTGTTCTGAAGTAAAATATATATATCCATATATGAAATGCCTCAAATACTTGCTGGCAGCGGCTTTTATTGTCTGCTGCGGGATGCGGGCTATTGCCCAATCGGATTATATCAATATCGGCAATAAACAGTATCAGCTGCTGGACAGGCTGGACATACGACTGCAGAATGATTCCCTGCTGGGATTTACTACTGTGAAACCCTACGACCGGAGAAAGATAACGGAAAGCGTATTGCGCATTGATTCGCTTGACAAAGCAGGTGCGTTACCTTTTCACCTTACCCCAACGGACAGATACAATATACAGCGCCTGCTTATGGATAACTGGGAGTGGGCGGGCGCTTATGCGGATTCCTTCAGGATAAAGCCACTGTTTCACACTTTCTATCAAACACCTGCAAACCTGTATGCCGTTAATACAAAGGATTTCAAGCTGGTCATCACTCCGTTACTTAATCTTCAGTATGGATACGCCAATGATGGTACCGGCAGTATTTTTCAGAATACCCGTGGCATCAGTATACGTGGAAATATTGCAGGGAGGCTTGGCTTCTATACCATCCTGACAGATAACCAGGAACGTGACCCTGCTTATGTCAGGGACTTTGTGAACAAGTATGATGCAGTGCCGGGAGCGGGTTTCTACAAGCTGTATAATAAAAACGGCTATGATTATTTTGATGCAAGGGGCGGCATTTCATTCAATGCTGCGAAATATTTTGACATACAGTTTGCCTACGATAAACTCTTTATTGGTAATGGTTTCCGTAGTTTGTTGCTGAGTGATTTCAGCAGTAACTACCTGTATCTCCGTATCAGCACCAGGATCTGGAAGTTTGACTACGAGAATATTTTTGCGCAGACCATTGCGCCTTTTCCGCCTTATGGCCTGGATGGCAAGCGGGATATGCGTCCGCGCAACTACATGATGATGCACCATTTGTCATTGCAGGTGAGCCGCTGGTTGAATATTGGGTTTTATGAGAACATCATGGAAGATGGAAAGAACGGGTTGCAGCTGAGTTACCTCAACCCGGTGATCTTTTACAGATCGGTGGAGCAGCAGCTGGGTGCGGCCGGTAAAGCCAATATCGGGCTGGATTTTAAGGCGAATATCGCCCGGTCGGTGCAGCTATACGGACAGCTGCTTATCAATGAATTTGTGACCAGGGAAGTGTTGCATTACCGTCGTGGCAATTTTGCTAACAAACAGGGCTTGCAGGTGGGTGTGAAGTATGTAGATGCGTTCCATGTGAAGAATCTTGATCTGCAGGCAGAGGCAAATTTTGTACGTCCGTTCACGTATACGAATTATGATAGTACTACCAATTTTACACATTACAATCAACCGCTGGCACACCCGTTGGGAGCCAACTTCAGGGAGTTTATCGGTATGGCGCGGTATCAGCCGGCGCGGAAGGTGCACCTGACCGGCAAGTTGTTGTATCATCAGCAGGGGCTTGATTCCGCAGGGGTGAATATGGGCAGCAATGTGTTCAGGAGTTATAATAGCCGGCCGCGGGATTATGGGTTCTATATTGGCAGCGGTATTCCGGCAACCGGTATGATGGCGGCATTGGGGGCATCATGGGAGATTTTTGAGAATATGTTCATTGATCTCAACGCCACTTACCGCAGATATAGTGTGCAGGACCAGCCACATACCAATACCTTCTTTTATACTGCTGGTATCAGGATGAATCTGCAACCGAGAGCGTTTAATTTTTAGGTTACAATGATAGCTGTAACCTGATCATATGGCGGCATGGAATACCGTTTTCTATGATAGGCTCAGGGTAGTTGTCGGTGAAGTAATTTGGGATGATGCCGGTAATGTCGAAGCCCATTTTTTGATAGAGATACAGCTGACCGATGCTGGAGTTGCCGGTACCTATCATAACGGTTTGGCACCGGAGCTGCCGGCACTTTTCTATGGTGGCGGTGATGAGCTGCTGGCCCCAGCCTTTACGCTGGTGCGTTGCTGTTATTGATATATTGTATATTTCTGCAATGTTATTTTGAATGCCTGTTACAGAGATCCCGGTGAGTTGGTCATCGAGATATAATTTCAGTACGAGCGCATCCTGCAGATAGGTGTGGATCTTTTCTTCGAGTGGATCTGCATCCAGTAACAGCGACATTTCCAGCGGTCCTATGTGGGTATCGTTATCTGTAATGAGCATGGATTTTCTTTGCTACAAAGATATTTTTTGTAAAGATTTCTTGAGTTTTTTTTGTCGATTTAGTAAAATGTTATAATTTCGCGATCCTGATTTGATAATTGCCCGATAGTATAACGGTAGTACGACAGACTCTGACTCTGTTTGTCTTGGTTCGAATCCAGGTCGGGCAACAAGCCGAAATTCTCGCTAGTAGAGGGTTTCGGCTTTTTTTATTTCCCTTCTCCAGTGCGATAGTCCTGAAAAAAACAGCCGCTCATGTATTAACCATTCTCAATGAAGGCAGTTAATGCCAGCAAGGTAATCGAATGTAAATTCTGCTGATTGGGACCTACCAGGTACATCTTCAAGCATAGTTATTCTATTCTATTCTATTCATTCTCTTTCTTCGGATTATTGCATACATATTTAGAATAATACCCAGCTTCGTTTTGAGTTATTTTAGACTGGATGCCTAGTTTGTGAAATTTTTCTCTTTTTAAACAGAAAAATTTCGTATTATTGTATTGCGATAAACAAGAGGATATGGAAATATCGACGTTAAACCTAAGATCAAGTGGATTCGTCTAAAGAATCATTAATGCGGGTAATACATATTGCTAGGTAACCCGCGTGTATACTTGCCGGCTGCCTATTGCCGAGATTATTTATTTAAAGTAGTGAAAAAATGACAGTCCTGAAACAGAACGATCCCAAGAGCAAGAAGCCGTCTCGGGGTTTGAGTGTTGGGAAATTAAAATCGAGCCACAAAACGGCAAAAGCAAACACAAAATCAATTGTTACCGGAAAAAAAGGAGGTACAGTGCAAGTAAATGCGCCAAAGAAAGTAAAGGCAGAAGAAAAGGTCCTATTGGTAGAAACCAAACAAAATTGGGGGGGCAATGCCGGCTCTTTGGAGGGTAAATTCGATTATATTACTGGGTTATCCAGCATTGTAAATAAAGCTATGAAAGGAGTAGACGTACAGATATTTTACACTTTCGCTAATACGATCGATATTCCCGATAGGTATTTGGCCGAAATACTTAATACTACTGCCCGAACTCTTTCTAACTATAAGGAGCAAGGCAAAACCCTCGAACCAGTAAAGGGGGAGCATTTGCTGAAACTTATAGGTTTATTTAAAAAAGGAGAACGAATTTTTAGTACCCTAAGTGAATTCCAACATTGGCTGTCAAAGCCAAGAATGGGTTCAGTTAAGGCGCCTGTAGAGCTACTGGTCACACCAGGAGGGATTGATCTGGTGTCCCAAGAGCTGGATAGGATAGCGTATGGGTATGCTTTTTAAAGTTTATTAAATGCTAGTATACAGAATCACTCTAAGAGAGTATGCTAATAATTTATATGCTGGCGGTGGGGTAGGTAGATGGAACCCGGAAGGTAATAAAGTGATATACACAGCAGGAAACATCTCGTTGGCTGTATTGGAGAATATGTGCCACCGCCAAGGTGCCGGTTTTAATGGTAATTTCTGTACAATGGTAGTTGAATTCCCGGATGAGTTGGGAACAACGACATACAGGGTTGATGATTTGCCGAGAGGCTGGAATAATACGGATTGGACCGATTCCGATATGTATGCGGTTAGTCATTCCATAGGCGATCAGTGGTACCGTGAGGCTAAGACTGCTATTTTGAAAATACCATCTGTCGTTGTACCTCAGGAATTCAATTTTGTATTAAATAGTATGCACCCCGATTTTTCACAGGTGAAGTTGAAACTGGTGACTGAATATGTACCTGATGAACGATTGAATGACCTTTTGAAGAAGTATCCGAAGTAAATACGATGTGACGTAGAGTGATTTTGTGTTGAATGAGATTTATTAATCATGCTACTAAAAATGGCTGGATCCTAGATCCAGCCATTTTACTTGGGACATAAGTGTTTAAATTCCACATGGAGAGAATTGTTTTAAGATCTTATGGCAGTGCGATGATATCCTCATTAGGATAGATTAGCGCAATAACCTGTTTTGTCCATTTTTTGGATGCTTCACTTACTATAATTTTGCAGCAATAACTGCACACAGCACATTGATATGATGTTATCTGATTCCTGATGATAAAACCATAGAGGTCCCCGTAGTGCCATTATTATGAAAAACCAGCTACACACACTTTATCTCTGCAAGCAAAAACAGACCGGCTTTTAAAACACAAGAAATATGAGCACAATTATGATTCACACTAAAGAACAGGTAAGCACAACACCACAAACGGTATTAAGACGCCAGAAAATGAAATTAATTGGAATAGCGCTGCTGATCGCAAGCATTATTCTTTCGGATTCAGTATCAGCGCAGCACAAAAAGTCCTTCCAATGGATTGGAGGGCCAACTTATGTGCTGCAACTTGGAAGTTTTAAGATTTTGACGGACCCTATGCTTTGCCCCAAAAGCGATACGGCTTTCGTAATCAAGAAACATCCTTCAACCGGAGCAATGAATGCATATATTCAAAGATTAATTGCGCCGCCTGCATTTGATACGGCAAACATTGATCTCCTGTTGGTAAGTCACCCGCATGCTGACCATTTTGACAGAGAAGCAAGAGCCTCACTCAATAAACAGTTAAATGTTGTGGCACCAGGTGTAAATAAAGCTACATTGCAAGGGTGGGGATTTGATCACACCACCGGATTAAACTGGGGCGATACAACAATCATGACAAAAGGTGATGAAACACTGCGCATCATTGCTGTGGAAGCCATGCATGCAAAAGACGAACCGTTAAGAACAGAGTTAGGAAAAGGGAATGGTTACATTATCGAGTATGTATATAAAAACAAAACATACCGTGTATACTGGACTGGCGATACTGTTTGGTTTGATAATATGGAACAATACACTAAATACGGAAAAATCAACCAGTTTATTCCAGACATGGGTGCCGTTGGTTCTGACGGAAAAATGGGCAGACGTGGCTTAAACTCAGAAGACTGTTTAAAGATCATTAAGGCTTTAAATCCGGATTTAATTACACCTGTTCACCATTCTACATTCTCTATGTATGTAGAACCTATTTCCCAGTTACAACAGACGTTAGCTGCAACCCCATATAAAAACAGATTGAAGATCATCCAGACGGGGAACACAATTAAGTTGTAAGCATGATTTAATCAAATACAATAGATTATTAAAATGGCTGGATGATATATTCAGCCATTTTAATTTTGACCCACCTTACTCACTTGTAGCTGAACTTGTACCTCGTCGTCTCTTTTTCGCTCCAGTCAACATTTCCACGAATGATATGCATCAAAGATGTGACGTAGGTAAACAGGTCGTTGGAATGGTTTTTTTTTAATAATAGTTCGGATTCCTTTATGAATATGTCCATGTCATTGTTGTGCTTGTTCATTGCCCTGGATATGGCTTCCTCCTGATCAACCTGACCGTGATACTGTATCAGTGATACGAGGTTGTATATGTCTTTCTGCTCTATTTCTTTGGAAAGTGAATACAGATCGTTGGCCCAGCATACGATGTTCCTGCATTGCAGGGTGAGGCCGTCAATTACAGTATTTAACTTTCCCCAGTCTTCCTGTAGCCCTGTAACAGCATAGATCGTATCTGTGGCAATATTGGCGGCGCCGAGGTAATTGCGGTAACGGACATATTCTTCGATGGGAGGTATACGATGGTTGCTGATATTATTCAGCTGCCACAAGGCAGCATTGAAAGTGTCCTGTATGCTGGCCACAAAGCGATGCTGCCAGTCGATGGACGTTATATTACACATGCGCTCCCAGAATTCAGCCAGTGCGGCTAAAGCGGGGTGATGCTGGTTTTCCCAGGATCTGTGTTCTGTGAGAACCGTAAGAAAGTTACCCACAAAATGTTTCAGATTATTCTTCTCTCCAATGCCGGTGTTCAGGTCTTGCTGATGATCGATCTGATCATCGAGGAGGAAAAGTAGTGTATTGATATCTGTAATGGCGAAGAGTATGTCTGTACGTGCGGTGGGAAACATCCGGGCAACCATGTATGCAAAGCCTTGTCTGCGGTATATCTCATATTCGTGCTCCCTAAGCAGGTTGAATCGCCTGAGCCACTTATCTGTATGGTTTTCTGCGAGTGCAACCAATGGATGAATTGCAGGTGCAATAGGACATTGCAAAGCCGGCAATAGAACGGAATACATATCTTACGAGTACTTTAATGTTGATGAATGGTGTATGCCCGAATCAAAGAATAACCGGGATAAAAGCCTGTTAACGTTTGATTAAATTATGGGCAGAGGCTGCAACTGCCGTTCAGTTGGAGAAGGTTACAGTATGTATACAGGATTCAGTAGCTGTGTCAACGTAGCGTTGAGGTTTTCTACAGATAAGGGTTTCAGGATATGTCCATCGGCGCCGCCTTCCAGGGCGATGGTTTTGTTGAGGTAAGTATCGCCGGATACAATGATGATCTTAGCAGTTGTTGGATTGGGCATCTGACGTAGTTTCCGGGTGAGGTCAAGCCCGGTCATGTCTCCGAGTATATTGTCCAGCAGGATGATATCTGGGTTACATCCTGCTTCAATAAGCGAAATAGCGGAACGGGCGCTTTCCGCCAGCAGGAGTGTGGCGCCGAGATTTTCCAGGAGCAGTGAAATATAAATGCGTTGTATGCCGTCGTCGTCTACCAGCAGGATCTTCAGCCTGGAGTAGTCCGGTTGATCCGGCGCCGTTAGTATGGCGGAAGGCAGCTCTCTTTCCACCAGTCTGAAACCAGCGATGAATGTAACGCCAGGCCCATCGTTGTTATAAACGCGGATGGACCCGCCCAGCAGGGTTACCAGTCGTTCCACAATGTACAGGCCCAGGCCTGTACCTTCAGCAGCGTTGTCGCTTTTTGTTTCAAAAGGCTCAAATGCTTTTTCCAGTGCATCATTGGGCATGCCTGGCCCCTGATCTGAGACAGACAACCACCAGATATCTCTGTCGTTAGTGAGGGTAACGTTTATCACAGTTTGCTGCCTGGTGAATTTAATAGCGTTATACAGCAGGTTGTTTACAATACGGGTGAGTTTTTCTTCATCGCCTTCAATGCATGCGGGCAGTGTATAACTGATGTCGAGATGCAGTACTACTTCTTTTCTGGCGGCCATGTATTGTCCAATTTTCACAATGCCGTTAATCCAGGTGCGGATTACGAGCGGCTCTTTCCTGACTTCATACAGTTTGCCTGACTCCAGCCGCGACAGATCCAGTGAAGAATTGATCACATGCAGCACCTGGTAGCAGGCAGCATGGAGATCATGGTAGGTTTCATATAGCTCCGGCGACTGATGCCGGCTGTCGATCAGCAGCTGGCTGATACTGTACACGGTATTCAGCGGAGAACGGATTTCGTGCATGGTCTCGCGTACATAGGCCGTTTTGGTTTCATTGGCCCTGGCCAGCTGTTCTGAGCGGATATTCAGCTCTTTGGTAGTAGAGGTGAGATTATTGTGCAGTTGTGTATTGATATAGTCGTAATAATAAAGGATGACGGCATTCAGCAACAGGATAGATGCTTCTGTGATCCACCGCACATGCCCGGCTTCGTAGTTGATGCCGAGTGGTGTGATGATCTGATAAGCATTGTTGATCTCGATCGCGATAATTGTAAAGACACTGATTACAATGCAGGCCAGCCGTCCTGTTTTGTTGCGCAGCACCAGCAGCGGCAATCCCACAAGGAATACAGCCATGAGGTTAACATCTATATAGTGACCGAACAACAACCCGAAATACAATACGGCTGCATTGATGGTGAGGTGCGTCATCACGGCTGCCAGTACATACTTCTTCCGGTAATTACACCATAATACAAAAGTATAAAAGGGGATTTCTGAATAACCTACTATTCCAATACGGGCAGATCCTGTCAGATAATATAAAAGGCTTCCGGCAATCAATGCCAGATAAATATTTGTAAGTGCAACGGTATTAACAATCAACACCAGTTTCCTCAAATCACCGGATGTGGTATCAGCTCCGATTCTATGCAGCCGCAGCAAAAGATTCATAAGGGTCGTATTAGATAGTGTCAGGTTGGGCCTGTTCAGCTTCATTTACACTAAAGGGAGGAGGCAGGGTTATGCAACTTTTCTTGTTGAAAAAGTAATGTTTTTCCGAGGTATTTGTGTTAATCAGATCTTAAAAAGAATTGAATTAACAATCAGAGGGGCACCTAAATCAGGGATATTCCCCGGAAAAGCTCCGGCACGGCGGCTCGCGATCTTTTTATATTATTTGGTAATTTATAGATAATAACATTTTCCGGCAGCATTGGTTTATCTTCAGCCTTATTTTCTATGCCAATGAAACACATATTTTTCTTCCTGCTGCTTATATCTATCTCTCTCAGCAGTATTGCTCAAATGGATAACTCTGCGGAAATAGAAACTGTAAAGCTCCGCCATCCGGAATATACTTCCGGTAAAATGTTGGTGATTACCTGTGGCGGATTGTCCAGCCGGAAGTTTGGACAGGATCTGCAGACAGCGTTGGAGAAGAAACTGGGGAAACTGAATGTGGCTACTAGTTTTACCTATCTTGGGCCGGACTCTACCTATAGTAACGAAGTGCTAAAGCAGGCGGCTGCACAATATCCGGATGCATATGTGTTATTTATACAACCGGCATTTGTGCGTGACACCAGGTACGCATCTTTCGGCGTGGCAGAAATAGCGGGCAGCAGTCTTGTAGAAATAATTGCCAGGAGGGATATGTATATGAAGCGATTGAAAAGAGGAAGAGAGCAGTCGGAGCGATTGTGTGATTATTATCTGTCGGAAGGTAATCAGGTTGAAAATCCTTTCTGGAAAGGGTCATTCGTCACCAGCACCAACATGGCTTCTGAAAGAACCTATAAAGAACTGGCGGAACATCTTGTTAATAACTGGAAAGAAAATAAGCTAATAGAGAAGATAAAATGAAACACGCAGCCATCAGACTGCGTGTTTCATTTTATAGATTTTCTTTTTCATTTCTTAACCGGCTGTGTTTCTTTCCGTACAGCAGGTATATTACAATACCTATCAACATCCATATAAACAGGCGTCCCCAGCTGTTAAGCGGCAGTCCAACCATCAACGCTACGCACACGGCAATACCCAGCAATGGTACTACCGGTACCCACGGTACCCTGAAGGGTCTGTGTATTTCAGGATTGGTACGACGCAGTATGATAACACCCACAGACACCAGTGAGAAGGCAAATAAAGTTCCGATGCTTACCATGTGCCCGAGATCTGATATGGGAACGAAACCTGCAAGCGCGCCTACGAATACGAGGAAGAAGAGGTTACTCTTCCATGGTGTTTTATAGCGGGAATGTAAGTCACTGAAGAATGACGGTAGCAGGCCATCTTTAGCCATGCTGTAAAATACTCTTGACTGCCCCATGAGCATTACCAGTATCACTGAGGTGTAACCGGCCAGTATGGCAATGATCAGTGCACTGCTCAGGAAGTGGTAACCGGTCACCGCAAAAGCGGTAGCAGCGGGGCTTGCATCTCCTTTAAAAGCGGTATAGGGCACCAGGCCTGTCATTACATAAGAGAAGGTTACATAAAGTAAAGTAGCTACCAGTAAAGATCCTATGATACCTATCGGCATATCTTTCTGCGGGTTCTTTGCTTCCTGTGCAGCAGTAGACACCGCATCAAATCCGATGAAGCCAAAGAACACTACGGCCGCGCCACGTATGATGCCCGACCATCCGAAGTGTCCGAACTGACCAGTATTAGCCGGAATGAAGGGATGATGGTTAGCTGTCTTCACAAAAGACCATCCAAGTGCAATAAACAACAAGATCACACTTATTTTCAGGATCACGAGCAGGTTGTTCATCGTAGCGGATTCTTTCGTACCCCTGGCCAGTACCAGGGAGAGCACTGCCACAATGAATACGGCAGGCAGGTTGATGATACCGCCGTGTATCACGGCGCCATCGGCCAGTTTAATGGGGTCAAACGGTGAAGCCGTAAGTTCCGGCGGCAGATGTATCTGGAACTGTTCCAGCATCTTTACGGCATAACTTGACCAGCTTACTGCTACTGTTGCGGATGCCAGCGCATATTCCAGCACAAGGTCCCAGCCGATGATCCAGGCCATCCATTCCCCAAGCGTGGCATAGGTGTAGGTATATGCAGACCCTGCAACGGGGATCATTGATGCATATTCTGCATAGGAGAGTGCACAGAAGGCACAGGCAATGCCTGCCAGTACAAAAGAAAGAATAACGGCGGGGCCTGCATTTTCAGAAGCTACGATGCCGGTAAGCGAAAAGATGCCGGCGCCTACAATGGCGCCAATGCCCAACGCTACAAGGTTTACCGGGCCCAGCGAGCGTTTGAGCTCATTGCCGCTACCCCTTTTCTGATCGGCGATCAGTTGGCTGATAGATTTTTTGAAGCGCATATAATTTCCTTTGGTGTATGATTATTTTTAAGGGCGATGTATTACCACCCCTTGATTGCGCCACCCTTGAATTCTTTCTCTGCAGCCTGCGCTACTTCCGGCGATTGATAAGCCTGTACAAATTTCTTTACTTTCTCTTCAGTTTTGTTGTCTTCCCTTGCTACTACCAGGTTAACGTAGGGCGACTTGCTGTCTTCAACAAAGAGGCCGTCGCGGCTGGGTACCAGTCCGGCTTTGCCGGCGAAGGTATTGTTGATGATGGCCACGGTTACATGTTCATCGTCGAGTGCGCGTGGCAACTGCGGTGCTTCCAGTTCCAGTATTCTCAACTCTTTGGGGTTGCCGGTAATATCTATCACTTTAGGCAGCAGCCCTACGCCGTCTTTCAGCTGCAGCAGTCCGATCTTCTGTAACAGTAACAGCGAGCGGCCGCCATTGGTTGGGTCGTTGGGGATAACGATGGTGCTTTGTGGCTGAATATCAGCAATGTTCTTAATTTTCTTTGAATACCCGGCAATCGGGAACACGAACGTGTTGCCAACTGGTACCAGTTTGTAGCCGCGTTGCCTGCACTGTTCATCCAGGAAGGGTTTATGCTGGTATACGTTGATGTCCAGGTCACCCTGATTCAGTGCCGCGTTGGGCATCACGTAATCATTGAAAGCCACCAGTTCCACATCCAGGCCGTATTTTGTTTTGGCCACCTGTTGAGCTACCTGTGCTACATTATATTCCGGTCCGGATGACACGCCTACCTTAATGTGGTTGGGATCACTTTTTTTTGTGCCGCCACCGCAGCTCCAGAGGAGCGTGGTGATGATAAGGGCTGTTGAGAGTAACAATATTTTTTTTCCGGTATGCATAAAGCTGTTGTTTTATTTTTAGTAAGATGAGATGATTAACGATGATCCACTCTTCTGGCGATAAAGTCGCCGGTGAACTGTATCAGGAATACAAGCAGTATCAGCAGCACCAGCACGATGTTCATAATCATGAAATCATAGCCGATATAACCATACTGATAACCTATCTGTCCTAACCCGCCTGCACCTACAGCGCCTCCCATGGCGGAATATCCTACCAGTGTGATCAGCGTAATGGAAGCACAGTTTACCAGTGACGGCAGTGCCTCTGGTAGTAATACCTTGTATACGATCTGGAAAGGTGTGGCGCCCATTGCCCTGGCAGCTTCTATCAGTCCGCCGGGAACGGCTATCAGGCTGTTTTCCACCATCCTGGCGATGAAGGGCGCGGCACCTACGCTCAATGGTACCAGGGCAGCGCTCACACCGATGGAAGTGCCCACCACCGCACGGGTGAAGGGTATCATCCATACAATGAGGATGATGAAAGGGATAGAACGGAATATATTTACTACTACTGATATGATACGGTTTAAGGCGGTATGTTCCAGCACCTGTCCTTTGCGCGTCATGAAAAGAAGCACACCTGTGGGAAGCCCCAGCACAAAGCCGAAGAAGCCGGATACAAACGTCATCACTATTGTTTCCCAGATGCCTTTCAGCAGCAATGATAAGATCTGATCAGACATAACCTTTTATTTCTGCGTTTATATGTTTCTCATTAAAATATTCAAAAGCCTTGCGGTAGTTTTCTTCACTCCCTGAAAGCTCTACCAGCATGGCGCCGAAGCTGGCCGTACCGGCATAATCCATTTGTGCGCTGATGATCTTCACATTTATATTGAACAACCGTGATACTTCAGATAATACTGGTTCATTGACAGATTTGCCGGTGAGCTCCAGTTTTACCAATGGGCGTAAATGTCCGTTGTTGGTGGCTTGCAGACGTTGCTGATAAGCCTCCGGAATATCTACATGCAGGGAAGAGGAAAGGAAGTCTTTTGTCAGCTGTGTAGCCGGATGTGTAAATACTTCTCCTACGGGACCCTGTTCTATCAGTTTGCCCTGACTGATTACAGCCACCGTGTCACAAATGGATTTGATGACATCCATTTCATGTGTGATCAGCAGGATAGTGATGCCGAGACGGCGGTTAATATCTTTCAGCAGGTGCAGTATTGACCTGGTAGTGGCGGGGTCCAGGGCGCTCGTCACTTCATCACATAGTAACACTTTGGGTTGTGTGGCTAGTGTGCGCGCAATGGCAACACGCTGCTTCTGTCCACCGGAGAGGCTTGCGGGGTAATCATGTACCTTATCTTCCAATCCGACCAGTCGCAGCAGCTCCGATACTTTTTCTCTGATGGTGGCTGCCGGCGTATGGTCCAGCTCCAGCGGAAACGCGATGTTGTCAAATACGGTACGGGAGGAGAGCAGGTTGAAATGCTGGAATATCATGCCTATCTGGCGTCTCTCTTTGGAAAGTTCTGCAGGCGTAAGTTGTGTGAGGTCGCGGCCATTTACGATCACCACGCCGGATGTTGGCCGCTCCAGCAGGTTCACGCACCGGATAAGGGTACTCTTGCCTGCGCCGGATGTGCCAATGATGCCAAAGATCTTGCCTGCGGGGACAGTCAGCGAAACGTCGGACAGGGCAGTGATCTCCTTGTGTTTCTGAGAGAATATCTTAGTAATTCCTTTTAATTCGATCATCAAAATACGGTGTCGGGATATAGTGTAATACAGTGCTATACTGCATTTCCCGTTATTTTTTATTGTTATAAAAGAGAGGTATGTATTACCTCAAAAATTGCCCACAAAATTAGCGATACCAAGAAAGAGATTTATTTTTGAGCGATAATTCAGTAATAATTACTGCTCAATGAAAAAATGGCAGGAATTTTTTCTTTATATTATATTAGTCTACTAAATTTGTGGACAATTTTGCTGCAACATGGAACAATTGGATAAAACAGACATCAGGATATTGCGGATACTGCAGAAGGATGCAAAGAAGACAACGAAAGAAATAGCAGAACTGCTTAATCTTTCTGTATCGCCCGTATATGAAAGGATCCGTAAGATGGAGAAGGAGGGGTATATTCAAAAGTATGTGGCCATCCTCGACAAGAAGCTGCTGAAGCGCTCTATTACGGCGTTCTGCCAGGTGTCTATCAAGTTGCACAATGAAACCAGTATTGAAACTTTCGAGGCGGAAGTGATAGCATTGGAAGAGGTGCAGGAATGTTACCACCTGGCTGGTGATGTGGACTTTTTATTAAAGATCAACATGGAAAGCCTGGAAGAGTATCATACATTTCTGCGGCAGAAGCTCTCGAAGATTCCTAACATTTCTACACTGAACACCACTTTTGTATTGAAGGAAAGCAAACATTCATCGGAGCTTTTCTTTTAGATGTAGTT
Organism: Chitinophaga sp.; assembly: GCF_035538455.1. Classification (GTDB taxonomy): domain Bacteria; phylum Bacteroidota; class Bacteroidia; order Chitinophagales; family Chitinophagaceae; genus Chitinophaga. The sequence goes on along the minus strand of NZ_DATLKJ010000182.1, from coordinate 21,863 downwards.
ATTTTATTATTTAAAATGCATCGGAGATTGTGCCGTACTATATTAGTTACACAATCTCCGATGCATTTTAAATAATAAAATAACTACATAATCAAATAGCTATATAGCTATTGGTAGTTGTAATTATCCCAGTATGGATTTTTTGTTTTTGCATCAGCAGGCACCCAGAATATAGGTGTGGTGGTATTATTCTGTGATGCAACTTTAGAGAAATTATCCGGGTTATTGGTCAGCTCAATGCTTGGATAGTGAACTCTTTCCGGCATTGGTTTCCACACATTGGAGCGCCAGGTGAACGGCTCCAGTTTGGGATGACGTGTTCTTCTCAGCTCAGCCCACAGTTCATAGGGCTGCAGGAGGTTGAGGTGGATGTATTTCTGCTGCATCAGTATCTCCATTTTATCATCAAGAGAACCAGCTGTGATGAACTTGGCTTTCACTGTCTCGCCCCATGCGCTGATTACTGCATCAGCTGGTTTGTTGGGATAGATCATTGCCAGCTGTGATGGATCCAGCTCATTTTTTGCATAATTGCTGAGCTTATTGATCGTATACCAATAGTTGGTGGAATGAATCACTGCATCCTTGATATGCTCTTCGGCAGCTTTGCCGGTATTAGCTAATCCTTTCAGGGCAATTTCCGCTAACAGCAGATCTGCTTCGGCTAGTGTGGACATGTACACCGGCATGTACTGGTTATTATGGAAAGTAGCATGGTTGTACATGGATTTGGCATTTGTAGAAAGACTTAATTTGATATTGTCTGCAAATGCATAGTATTTCTGTCCGCTGTTGTACAACGCATCCTGTGCTTCGATATTGGCGGATACGCCGCGGTAATCTTTGAATTTGGTAGGCATTGCCAGTACCGGCAGGCGCGGATCGTCGATACCTTCCTGGTAAGTAGAATCGCCGTAATTAAGACGCTTCATGATGATATTTGGAATGAAGGCTGCATATGTATTTTCATACAGACCACGTTGCCAGGTACCACCGCCTTTTACATCTACCAGGAACCATAATGACCAATAGAGGTCAGTAGATGGTAATGGTTTTGAGAGTGCATCCTGTATCAGCGGTTTTGCAAAAGCACCGTCTACACCTGCGAGTCTTACCAGTAGCTTCAGTCTGGTGAAATTGATGAAGGCCAACCATTTGCTGATATCACCTTGGAAAGCAAGGTCCTGCTTGGTGAATGTGGCTTTCGCTATATCAGTCATTTGGTTGTAGGTAGCCGGCAATGTAGTCAGCAGATCACCCATTTCCTTGATAATGGATTCATAAACAGCCTGCGGATCATCATACTTTGGGAACAGGTACTGTGGCGTTGCTTTGCTGCCCTGGAAAGCATCCGCATAAGGAATAGAGTTGAAGAAATCAACGAGTTTAGCGCTCTGATAGGCTTTGATAAAACCTGCCAGCTTTGCATAGATTTCTCCGTCCAGTTTGTACTGACCAGAACGTCTGCTTAATGTATCCTGGATTACTTCGTAGTTCTTCAGCTTGGTGTAGCTGTTCTGAAAATAAGACTGACCGGTGATCGGGAAGTCATCGAAGCCATTGCCGCTGGTGAGGTCATTATAACTGCTAAACCAGTCATAACGATAGGAGATGTAGCGTTGGGCTATCTGGCTGTAGCCGGTAATACTGGTACCACCGTTGAGCAGGTAGTACCATTCGCCGTAATCCTGTACCAGTATCTTATTGGTAGTGATCAATTGCGTGAACATGCCAGGCACTACATCTGTAACGCCTCCGCTCAATTCATCAGGATTATAGAATCTGTTTTCAACATCCTTTTTGCAGGAGCCCAGCACGGTTGCCAGTAGCAGGCCAATATATAAACTTGTTTTTTTCATTTCTCTTCAGTTTTATTATCAGAAAGCAACGTTTAACCCAAAGGAGTATGTTCTCTGAGATGGGTAGATGGTATTTTCAACATACACATCTGCACCCAGTGCGCCTTCAGGATCAATGTTCGGGATGGATTTATACAGATAGAACAGGTTACGTGCCGCTGCGGTGAGTGTGAGCCGCTGCAGTTTCATCTTTCTGGCTAAAGCTGATGGCAATGTGTAAGAGATAGCTACTTCTCTCAGTTTGATGAAATTGTTCTTGTAAAGCCTGTCCGGCGGGAAGGAAGTAGCCAGGTCATTGGCGTATGTACCATAGTAGTCAGATGCGCTGATGATCTGGTTGTTTGGGACATACTTACCATTGGCGTCTACCATCATACCAGGAAGGATCAGACCATCATGGTATACATGACCATCGGAAGAAGCAGAAGGAGCTGGCTGGTTATGCTGCCATGCAATCTTCTTTCCGTTGGAGATGTAATAAGCCATACCTCCGCTTTCTTCGTCGCGATATTGTAAAGTGCTTTCCAGCTGACCTACACCTGTGAGCCGGTTGTTGGTGTAGGAGAAAATAGTGCCTCCGAATTTGTAATCAAAACCGATGCGCAGGTTAAAATCCTTGTATCTGAAATCAGAGATAAAACCGCCGTAAACTTTAGGCAATACGTTGCCGGCAGATACATATTTCTGGTCATCGAGAGAATAAAATCCTTTATCGTCTACTACCTTATTACCTTTGTCATCACGTCTGTAATCGTACATGATGATTTCTCCATAAGGACGTCCTTGGTCTGCATGCAGGCTGGCAGCAGAGCCATTGATCAGGTTCAGGAAAGGATAGTTGGTAACGCCCGGATACAATTTAATTACTTTAGATCCCTGGCTGGCCGCATTCAGGGTCAAATCCCAACGATAGTTTTTGCCCATCAGTGGCGTACCGGTTATGCCCAGTTCAAAGCCCCATGCTTTTACATCACCCACATTTATCTTCATACCCAGGGAACTTGATGCGGAAGATATAGGCAGACTGATGATCTGGTTGTAACGATGGTTTACATAAAATGCGAGATCAAATGTGAGCCTGTTATCGCGTAGGAAGGTATTGTTTAAACCTACCTCAAATTCGCGCTTACGTTCAGGTTTGATCTCACCGGCAAACAGGTACTGGTTGGGAGAAACAGAGTTGGCAGAAGTATTAGGCAGTCTTGAATAGCCGTAGAGGTTATTCAGGAAGTAGCGGCTAGTTCCATTACCCACATCCGCCCATGACAACCTCAGGGTACCGGAATTCATGTTATGGATTTTAAAGCGTTCAGAGTAGTTCCATGTAACGGCCACCCCAGGGTAAAAATACTTATTGGAACCTGGAGGCAATGTGGAGTTCCAGTCCTGACGGCCCTGTGCTTCCAGGGTCAGCTCACTCTTCCAGGATAATGCGGCAGAAGCCAGTACGCTGTAAAGCACATCATTACCTCTTGAGAAGCTCCTTAGTTTATATTTATTGTCAGCGCTTGGCTCACCTGACTCATTAGAGAAAGAGTACCATCCGGGGAAGTTCAGATCGCCAATAGTGCTGCTGCTCAGGTAGTCGACATTACGACGTCTGTAGATACCACCTGCAAATGCAAAGAGGTGCAGGTCGTGTGCAAAGGCTTTATTGTAGTGCACCATACCCTGATAGGTCTGAGTGGTGGCGTTTTCCTTGGCAACGCCGAAACTACCGCCTTTTACAGTTGGTAATATCTGGGTTACGCTGATTTCTGTATTGTAGTTGGTATTATCATAATCAAGACCTGCCTGTCCTACAAATGAAACGCTTGGAGAGAAGGTCAGCGTTACTTTGGCAGAGCTGATCAGGTGCACTTTGTCATCTTTATAGCGGTTATTTCGTGCATTCCAGATGTAAGAACCAAGATTGGAGAATGCAGTAGGCACACCGGCGTTAGAAAGATCGCGTTTGTAGCCGGTGGCATCAGTATAGAAAGGATATATTTTACCGTAATCATAATCTACCGGGAAGCCCCAGGCAACTGAACCTCCATTGTCAGAACGGCGGTTCTGCGTAGTGATGTTAAAGATATTGGACGTTATTTCGAAGGAGGCAAAGTCAGAAGCCCTGATATTACCGTTGAAGCTGAAGGTGTTCCTTCTCTGCCAGGAGTTATCACCTACAATATCCTGGTAGTTATAGTTAGTGTAAGACGCCCGGATACTTCCTTTCTCGTTGGAGCCGGAAATAGCCACATTCGCAGTGGAGGAATGTCCTGTCTGGAACAAATCAAGGAAGTTATTCTTATGCGGAGAGTTTGATACAAAAGAACTGTCGTAGAACATCACATTGGAGCCATCGAACTTTGGACCAAAGCTGAAACGCTTATTAGGTATGGTGCGTACACGTTGGCCATTAACATTGGCATATACAGTATCGTAAATGTTGTCACCGAGGCCATATTTATCCTGCAGTTTCAGGTATGATACGGGTTGTTCAATGGAGTACTGCAGGTTGGCTGTGATACCAAAGCCTTTTGCATTCTTACCGCTTTTAGTGGTGATGATCATAACGCCGTTGGCTGCATCACTACCATATAATACGGTAGCTTTTGCACCTTTGAGGATGTCGATGGATTCAATATCATCCGGGTTGATGTCGTTGATACCGGCGCCATAGTCAAATCCCTGTCCAACAGGTCCGCCTATAGAGGTTTTCCTGTCGCTCAGGATAACGCCATCCACTACGAACAGCGGTCTTACGTTTTGATCAGGGTTCATACTGGCTGCACCGCGGATATTGATTTTGACACCACCCTGCGGACCAGATGCACCTACGTTTACACCCACACCAGCAGCTTTACCGTACAGGGCGAGGAAGGGGTTCATGGTGCTACCGGCTTTGGTGAGTTCTTCACCTTTAACGCTACTGATAGCATATCCCAATGTACCTTTCGGGCGTTTGATACCCAGCGCAGTTACCACCATTTCATTCAGGCCACTGGAAGCAGCTATCAGTGTTACGTCCAGTTTGTCGGATGCGCCTACATTAACTGTTTTTGATTCGAAGCCGATGGAAGAGAATACCAATGCCACATCGCCATCCGGTACTTCTATACTGAAGCGGCCCTGTACATCCGTAACACCGCCTTTTCTGGTGCCTTTGATCAGGAAGGTAACACCTGGAACAGGGTTGCCGGAGATGTCTTTCACTACGCCGGTTATTTTCCTTACAGTAACTTCCGTAACGTTGCGGAAGGGCAGGGGATTCTCGAGCCTGTCGTCTTTTTCTTTTACGGCAACGATCTTGCCAATCACTTCATAGCTGAAAGGCTGATCCTTGAAAAGTTGAGTGAGCACTTTGTCCAACGGAGCGTGCTCCACTGAAATGTCCACAGGCTTGCTTTTTTTCAACATGGCATCTTCATACCAGAAGTTATAGCCTGATTGCTTTTTTATTTCATCAAACACCTTCTGGATAGAAGCATGTTTATGCGATAAAGTTATTTGTTGTGACAATGTACTGGCGCTGATCTGCAAGCAGGCAACGGTCAGGAGAACAGCTGTCAGGTTGATCCTCATAATGAGCGTTTTTTTGAACTTCATACGGGCGCACAGCCGGAGAAACGGGAGCGCGTAGTTTTTGGTTGAAAGCCCTGGAATGCGCGGGGGCTTAGCATGACAATTAGATTGCATACATTTGCTTTGTTTGGATTTAGTTAATCTGATTCGGAACATGCGTATCGGCATTGACAAATAGATCCAGGCCTATAGCCGGAGGTGGGTGAGATCGCCTCTGGCTTTTTTGTTGGACCATGCCATTATCCGGTTACGGACTTTTATTCATGGTATTGGTTATTGGTTGATTGAATGCTTATGGCTGTATTAATTTAGTATCACTATAAATGCCTTGTCTTTTATGGCATCACTATAAGTCTGTTATCTTCCATCTTAAAATGAATTCTGCTTACTTCCAGCAACCGTAATAGCTCTGATAAGTTGGCGTTTCGCGGAATGTCACCGGTGAAGGTACGCGCAGGCATAGCTCCGTTATATACAACCTCCACATCGTACCAACGCTCCACCTGCCGCATAATTGTTTTGATATCTGCACTCCTGAATGATGTAAGACCGTTTTTCCAGGCCACTGCCAGGTCCACATCTGCGTTTTCAATTACATGAATCTTACCTGCTGCGTCGAGCAATGATTGCTCTCCAGGTTTAAGTAATGTTGCTTCCTGTTCTTTGCTTACTTTGACCGCTCCTTCGAGCAGCGTTGTTTTGATCGCGTTTTCGTCGGTATAGGCCATGATATTGAAACTGGTTCCCAGCACGGCCACATCTGCATCTTTAATAGTTACGTGAAAAGGCTGCCCCGGATTTTTTTCCACTTCAAAGTAGGCTTCTCCGTTGAGCTCCACCTTACGTTCCTTTCCGGTGAAGGCAGTGGGGAACTTCAGCGATGAAGCGGCATTGAGCCATACCTTTGAACCATCCGGCAATACCAGCCTGAACTGTCCGCCCCTTGGAGTACTTAGTGTATGCCACGAAATGGTGGCAGTTGTTTCGTTGTTGTAGGCCAGTTGTCCCGCGCTAAGCTGCATGTTGAGCTGATGCTTCGCCAACGGGATTTTCCCGGAGCTGTCCAGCTCTATTACATCGCCATCCCCCAGTGTAAGCGTTGCTTTAGTACTACCGGGAGCCGCATCTTTCCGGTTGCTTGTTGCAACCAGCGGTGCGCGTCGTGTTTTTTTGTCTCCCTGGAAAATCAACCAGGACAATCCTCCAGCGGCCAGCAGCAGAATCGCAGCGGCCCATCGTTGCCAGTAACCCTTTCTGGATGGCGGATCAATCCTTGTCATGATCTGCTCCAGCATCTGATCCGACTGATGTGTGAAAGGTACGATCTGTTCGTCTGCCGTTTTTACCCATGCCTCTTCTATCAGCAATTCCAATTGTGCATGATTATCAGGTGCATTTAGAAAACCGCTCAGTTCTGCCCGTTCTTCAGGCGTAATTGTTTGGTTGAGATATTGGTTTATCAGGTAATGCAACCTGCTGTTATCCGTTAGCATAAGTGAGATTCTGGTCTGAAAAAGAAAGTAGCGTAAAGCCCTTTATATCAAAAGACACCAGAAAGGAGTAAAAAGAGGTAATGCGATGAGAATTTTTTTTTAATGAGAGAATAAAGAAGTGATCAGCAAGAGCAGCAGGTTTATTTCCGGATGGGCCAGTGCATAGCTACGGATGGAGCGCAGGGCCAGCACCATGTGCTTTTTGACGGTTTCCAGCGAGATGGCCAGGCGTTCTGCAATTTCTGCCTGACGTAATCCTTCATCGCGGCTCATGAGGTACACCTTCTGTCGTTGGGCAGGAAGCTCGGCAACGGCCTGGTCTATAATAGCGTGATAAAAAACGGTATGATCATCTTCCTGCGAAGCAGCCACACTCATTTCCCATTCCTGCCTGCGTGCCATTTCGCGGCCCATTTTTTTAAGGAAGGAAAGCGTATAGTTTTTAGCGACAGCGTATAGATAGGGATGAAAATACGTTACCTGGCTGAGTTTATCGCGCTTCTCCCAGATGCGGATAAAAACTTCCTGTACAATCTCCTCGGCCAGCGGCAACGAACCCGTAAGCTGCAGCACAAAGGCTCCCAGCCGGTTATGATAAGTGTAGAACAAAGTAGCAAAGGCAACTTCATCGCCTTGCGACACATTCAGTAACAGCTCCTTTTCACGCTCTGATTGCACGGTGTTATAAATAAGATGAATGCTCCCTGAGGAAACTTTGGTTGATAATGTAAAGATATAGAATCTTACCTTGATAAAAAACGCTTTTCCTATGGCCGGAAGGGTAAGGGTTGCCCGGAAACATAGAGCAGTGCGCATTTGGGGAGTTTGTTAACAGCTTGTTAGTGTACAGGAGGAAGAATGTGGGAAGCCAGATGTAAATCATTTCCCTTGCAGAGAGAAAAAAGTATGAGTTTTTGGTAAAATTGAAGGAGGTAATGTGATTTTTTTTACAAATATTTGTTTACAGGAAGATGAATGCCATCTTCTTTAAAGCGAACTATTTTATAGCCAGAATCAACTGAAATTTTATTCCCCCGGAAGCACCGGTTGAAATCCTTGTACAGATACTGTTATGAAAGATTAATAAGAAGATCCTGTTAGATATCATCGCACTTTTTTCCACTAATCCGGCAGACTAATGACTTACCAGCGCAGATAACGGCAATGCACATACGTTTTTCAAAAATGCAAACGATTGTAGCCTGAGTAACCCTTATGCAGAATACCTCTCATAAGCCAGCGCTGTACATCCATGAATTTTTTTGAGGTTAGCTGCAAACGATTGCAGCTAATAGGTTTCCACAGTAAATAAATTCCACATGCAGGCTGACAGTCAGACCTGGAGCTACTTCCATGCCCTGTGTCAGACACCTGCAAATGAAAAACTGACAGCATGAAGAAAAAATTTACCCTACACCTGCACTTGTGCGGACTGCTGCTGTTGCTACTGGTTGCTATACAGCTCGCATCTGCACGGGCACTACCTACCACCCTCAAAAAAGAAGTAAGAGGGCAGGTGACCGACAGCGCCGGTGCTCCTATGCCCGGCGTTACGGTGGTAGTGAAGAACAATTCTTCGGTGGGTACCACCACTGACATGAACGGCCGCTACATCCTCGTAGTGCCGGACAACACTACCACCCTCATTTACAGTATGGTGGGCTACAACACCATAGAAGTGCCCCTCAGTGGCCGCAACGTTATCAACATCAAGCTGCAGGTAGCATCCAACCAGCTGGGAGAAACTGTGGTAGTGGCTTTCGGCAAACAAAAGAAGGCATCTGTGATCGGCTCCATCACCACTATCAATCCCGGAGAGCTGAAGGTGCCTTCCAGCAACCTCACCACTGCATTAGCCGGCCGCCTCGCCGGCGTGATTGCCTACCAGCGTTCCGGTGAACCGGGCATGGACAACGCGGAATTCTTCATCCGTGGCGCTACCACCTTCGGCTATAAGAAAAGCCCGCTCATCCTCATCGATGGTATCGAGTACAGCACCACAGAACTGGCGCGCCTCACACCGGATGATATTGCCAGCTTCTCCATCATGAAGGATGCTACAGCCAACGCCCTGTATGGTGCACGCGGCGCCAACGGGGTTATCCTCATTACTACAAAGGAAGGGAAGGAGGGTAAGGCCAGGATCTCCCTCCGCGTAGAAAACTCCATCTCCGCGCCTACACGTGATGTACAACTGGCAGATCCTGTCACCTACATGAAACTTAACAATGAAGCGGTGCTCACCCGCAATCCGCTGGCGCCCACCACTTATTCGCAAAGCCAGATAGATAACACCATTGCGGGAACTAACCCTATGGTGTTTCCTACTACCAACTGGAAAGAGATGCTGTTTAAAAAACAGACCAGCAACCAGCGCGCGAATTTCAACCTCGGCGGCGGCGGACAAATAGCCACCTACTACATCTCCGGAGGATATTCAAAAGATAATGGTATCCTCAATGTAGATCGCCGTAACAACTTCAACAACAACATCGATCTGAAAACGTATGTACTCAGGTCCAATATCAACATACGTGTAACCCGTTCTACCAGTGCAATGGTACGCCTGCATGGCACATTCGATGAATACACCGGCCCGGTAGACGGCGGTGAAGGACTGTACAAAAAAATGCTTCGTTCCAACCAGGTGCTCTTCCCGGCATATTATCCTGCTGATGACGCCCACCAGTTCGTGAATCATCCATTGTTTGGCAACTTCAACAACGGCGAGTATCTCAACCCCTATGCCGATATGGTGAAAGGGTACAAACAGTATTCCCGCTCCCTCATGCTTGCGCAGTTTGAACTGAAACAGGACCTTTCTTCTATACTCGCCAAAGGGCTGTCTGTAAGAGCCATGATGAATACCAACAGGCAGGCTTACTTTGATGTGTCAAGACAATATACTCCCTTCTGGTACAGCGCCAATAATTACGATAAGCTGACCAACACCTATGTGTTGCGCGACATTAACCCTGATCAGGGTACAGATTATCTTAGCTATGTGCCCGGGAAAAGAACCGTTGCATCCACCTTCTATTTTGAATCGGCTGTGGATTACAACCGTACTTTCAATAAACACGGTGTAGCCGGTATGCTCATTTTCATTGCACGCAACCAGCTGGAAACAAATGAAGACAACGGCGCGAGCGCCCTGCAGAAGTCGCTGCCCTCGCGGAATATGGGACTATCCGGCCGTGCAACCTATTCCTATGATAACAGATTCTTTGCAGAGTTCAACTTTGGTTATAACGGTTCTGAACGTTTTTACAGAACGGAGCGTTATGGTTTCTTTCCTTCTGCGGGTATTGCCTGGTATGTATCCAATGAGAAATTCTGGAAACCGTTTGAGCACATTGTCACCAAACTCAAGGTGCGCGGTAACTACGGCCTGGTGGGCAACGATGCGATCGGCAGCGCCGAAGACCGCTTCTTCTATCTCTCGAATGTAAACATGAGCGATCCGAAGAAGTCTGCCACCTTTGGCACCAATGGCATCTACACACGTAATGGTATTTCCATCAGCCGGTACGATAACCAGGCCATCACCTGGGAGACTGCGCGCAACTCCACTTTGGGCCTGGAAATCGGGTTGTTCAATAAACTGGATATTATCGCGGAATATTTTACGGAGCAGCGTTATAACATCCTCATGAACAGGGCGTCCATTCCCAGTACGATGGGGCTACAAGCCACGCCCAAGGCTAACGTAGGTAAAGCTGTTTCTAATGCGATAGATATTTCAGTGGATTATAACAGCAATATCGGTAAAAGTTTTTTCCTCTCTGCACGCGGTAACTTCACTTTTGCCAGCAATAAGTTCAAGGCGTATGAAGAGCCGCTATACGCAGAATGGTACCGCTATCATGTGGGTTATCCTATTTCCCAGCAATGGGGATATATTGCTGAAAGACTGTTTATTGATGACGAAGAGGTGAGAAGTGCGCCCCCGCAATCTTTTGGCAATTTTAAAACCTTAGGTGACGATATAAAATTCCGTGATGTGAATGGCGACGGACAGATCACTCCCAGTGATATGGTGCCTATAGGCTATCCTACAGTTCCTGAAATTATTTATGGCTTCGGCTTTTCCCTTAAGTACAAAGGCATTGACCTGTCGGCATTTTTCCAGGGCTCTGCCAGATCTTCTTTCTGGATTGACGTGAAAGCCACTTCTCCCTTTATTGATGTGGATGATGATAAAACCATTACCTCCGAAAATCAGTTGCTGAAAGCCTACGCAGACGATCACTGGTCTGAGGAGAACAGGAACCTGTATGCGTTGTGGCCGCGGCTGAGCCCTAATCTTAACACCAACAGCGAACAGAATAATACCTGGTTCATGCGTAATGGCGCCTTCCTTCGTCTTAAACAAGTAGAGATCGGATACACTGTTCCCACACGGATCACGCAGCGTGCGCATATCACGAACCTGCGCATCTATGCCAATGGTACTAACCTTGCCACCCTGTCTGGTTTTAAGCTGTGGGATATAGAGATGGGAGGTAACGGTCTTGGCTATCCGATACAGCGTGTGGTGAATTTTGGATTGCAGATGGGATTCTGATTATCAACTTATAAAAAAAATATTGTGATGAGATATAACATCCTGTCAGCCATTATATTGGTATGGCTTTGCTCCTGCAAGAAATACCTGGACGTTGTACCGGACAACATCCCTACTATCGATAATGCTTTCACCCTGCGTACGTCTGCTGAAAAGTATTTGTTTACCTGTTATTCCTACATGCCTAAAAACGGCAGCTTCAACGACAATGCCGGTTTCAATGCTGCCGATGAAGTGTGGTATGATGATCCTATTCACGATGTGGATCCTACTTTCTTCAACATCGCGCGGGGACTGCAAAGCATGACTAACCCGCTGGGAAATTTCTGGAGCGGAGCAAGCAGGGGTACTGCGTTATACACTGGTATCCGCGATTGCAATACTTTCCTCGATAATATCGGAAAGGTGAGAGAGCTGCGCGAATATGAAAGGGAGAGATGGATCGCTGAAGTGAAATTCCTGAAAGCGTATTATCATTTCTTCCTGTTCCGCATATATGGCCCGATACCACTGATCAGAAAGAACCTGGCCATTTCCAGCGACCCCGATGCTGTGCAGGTGTACCGTGAGCCGGTGGATAGTTGTATCAGCTATATAGTGCAGCTGCTCAATGAAGCGGCTGCCAGTGAATACCTGCCTAATAAACTGGAAGGTACAGAGAATACAGAGTTGGGACGGGTCACCAAAGCCATTGTATTATCCCTGAAAGCCAAAGTGCTGGTTACCGCCGCCAGTCCCTTGTTCAATGGTAACTCAGATTACGCCGGCCTGAAAGACAACAAAGGCCGCGTACTGTTCCCCGCTTCCTTTAATGTGGAGAAGTGGGCGCTGGCAGCGCAGTCCTGTAAAGAGGTTATCGATTTCTGTCATAATAATGGTTATGCATTGTATCATTTCCCCGGCAACTTCGGTTATAAGCTCAACGACATCATGCAGCGCCAGCTCGATATTCGTGCAGCCGTTACCGATAAGCAGAACAACACGGAAGTGATATGGCCCAATACCAACAGTGTAGCCGATGACATGCAACGCTGGTCTATGCCGCTCATTGCCAACGGCGCCAGCACCTCCGGCCCTAAAGGGATTATCGCGCCCACGCTTAAGATGGTGGAAATGTTCTACACAAAGAATGGCGTGCCCATCACAGAAGACAAAACCTGGGACTATGGCCGCCGTTACGTGCTGAGAACAGCAGCTGATAATGATAAATTCTACATCAAAAGCGGAGAAGAAACCGTGCAGCTGCACTTCGACAGGGAACCGCGTTTCTATGCAGACATCGCATTTGACAGAGCTATATGGTTTGGCAACTGGATCAACAATTACAATAGCGACAGCGCGCTCTACTTTGTAAAGGCCAGAGCCGGCGAACTTGCATCCAGGCGGGGAATCAGCAACTACTCCGTTACAGGGTACTGGGTAAAGAAAACGGTAAACATCGAAAGTAGCGCGGCTACAGATGGTAACATCAAAAGCGGTATGGTTACCTATCCCTGGCCGGAAATAAGGCTGGCAGACCTCTACCTGCTATATGCAGAAGCGCTCAATGAAGTGAGTGGCTATAGCGCCGCCGCTACTATATGGATCAACAAGGTGAGAGAAAGAGCGGGATTGCTGTCCGTGGAAGATGCCTGGACGAGGTTCTCCAGGAATCCTGCAAAGTATACGACAAAAGAAGGGCTACGGGACATCATTCAACAGGAACGCGCCATTGAGCTGGCTTTTGAAGGGCAGCGCTACTGGGACCTGAAGCGATGGAGAACAGCGCACCTGGTGTTGAATAATCCCATCAAGGGTTGGGATATCACACAGGTGGCAGCTCCTGCTTATTACAAGGAGGTGTTACTGTTCAATCAACGGTTCAGTATGCGGGATTATCTCTGGCCTATCGAGAACGGAGAAATGATCATTAACAAAAATCTCGTTCAGAACCCCGGCTGGTAGCCATCTCTGTCATTCTAAAAAATATCATCATGAAAAATTCCAGCATACTGTTATCCATATTATCGCTCTGTATAATTTGCTGTTTCGCGTGTAAACCCGATAAACTGGAGCCTATATCAGCTGATAAAGCAGCACCAGGGCCTGTTATAAAGCCCACCTTCAGCGGCCTTCCCGGCGCTGCCGAGATCTATTACACATTACCGGATGACCAGAACCTCTCTTATGTACGAGCGGAGTTTGAGATCAATGGCGTAAAGAAGGAAGCGAAATCATCATTCTATAAAAGATCTGTTACAGTAGAGGGCTTTGGCGATACTACCGAGCATGTAATTACACTGTATGCGGTGAGCCGGAGTGAGGTGCCTTCTACACCTGTGCAGATAAAAGTAAGGCCGCTGCCTCCTGCTATCTGGGGCGTATACAAATCCCTGTTGGTAGAAGAAGCGTTTGGTGGTCTGCAGGTGGATTTTACCAACCCAGACAAGGGAAAGATAGTGGTAGGCACCTTGCTCTGGAACCCACAACAACGCGAGTGGCGCAACATCAACAACTTTTATTACGGGCTTGATTCGGGGAGCTTTACCATAAGGGGATTGACATCCGTGAAGCAATTGTTTGGCATTTTTATTAAAGACAGATGGGGAAATGTAACAGACACATTCAAGAAAGAGCTGACGCCGATTTATGAAGAAGAACTGAACAAAGCCAACTTCATAGATATCCGAAAGAAGTTTCCCATACCGCAACTTCCTCCGTTGCCTAAGTCGGGCGCTAAGGTGGCGGAACCCACAAACCTTAGCTCCTGGCCCTTTGCCAATATGTTTAACGGTATCATCGGCAATGAAGGTTTTCACACGACAGAAAATAAAGATGTGCCTATCTGGATACCCATCGATCTGAAAGTGAAAGCCAAACTAAGCAGGTACCGTATCTGGCAGCGTCAGTCTGATTATATCTTCAATCATGGTAATCCGCATGAGTGGGAGATCTGGGGTACCAACACGCCCAACGATGTGAACAGCTGGGTGAAATTCGATCACCGTGTAATGGAAAAACCTTCTGCCCTGCCATTGGGGCAAAAAACAACAGAAGATATTGACAATGCCGCCGCCGGCGAAGAGTATGAGTTTCCGCTCAGTGCGCCTGCGGTGAGGTATATCGCCTGGAAACATATCGACAGCTGGGCAGCTATCAACGGTACTATCGGGCATTTCCATCTCAGCGAGATGTCTATCTGGGGACAAATCATAAACTGATCTACATGAAAACAAACAATATCCTGTTGCTGATAATAATCATCGTGTTGTTGTATGCCTGCAGCAAGATGAACGATACCTACAAGGGATTCCTGCAGGGCGGAGAGATCCTTTACACCGGCAAGGTGGATTCGCTGAAAGCCTTTCCGGGAAAGAACCGTACGCTGCTCACCTGGCTGCTTGTTTCAGATCCCAAGATCACGAAGTGCAGGGTGTTCTGGAATCGGAAAGCCGATTCTACTGAAATAACAGTGAGAAGAAGCCCGGTTACAGATACCATCAAAGTGATGCTGGATAACCTGAAAGAGAATACCTATACTTTCCAGGTTTACACTTATGATAACATGGGACACAGTTCTGTGAAGGAAGAAGTAATAGGAAATGTATATGGGGAGGTATATCTGTCTACACTCTCTAACAGGCCACTGAAGACAGCCAGGTATGATGCTGCGAAGAAGGAGGCTGCGTTGCAGTGGTATGGGGTGAATAACCAGGTGGTAAGCGTAGAGATCAGTTACACTACCAGCGCAGGTACTACGAAGCAGTTGATCCAGGTGGCGGACAGCATTCCCGCTAATCCCCTAGACCCGCTGGAGTTCAGGACCACGTTGAAGTTGCCGGATTACAAACCCGGAATTCCGTTTCAGTACAGAACAGCTTATAAACCGGTAAAAGCAGCCATCGATACGTTTTATACCATGCACGAAACGGTGCAGGTGCAATAGGCCCGGCTGATCATTGACAACAAAGAACTAAATGCTTATTTTGTTTCATTCTAAAATAAAACCACGTTTATGAAAGTAATATTTGCGGGTTTACTATCCATGATGTTGCTGACAGCAGGATACATGCATGCGCAGAAGAAATCAGGCGCTGCCGATCTGCGCAGCTTCCCGAAAGGAAGCACACCGGAAGAAGTAGGAATGCGTGTAGCGGCACGTTTCGTGGCATCGCCGCATCCTAATTTCGGCAGGCCGGGATTACCTAACCGGATCACCTATCCGGAAGTATGCGCCTGGTACGGTGCGCTCACTTTCGCAAAAGAAAGCAAGAACAAAACACTTACTACGGAGCTGGCTAAACGATTTGATCCTTTCTTTGGTCCGGAAGCCAACCTGGTTCCTGCGCCAGACCATGTGGATCACTCCGTATTCGGGTCTGTACCACTGGAGCTTTATATACAGACGAAAGACAAGCGCTATCTTGATATGGGCAAAGGTATCGCTGACAAGCAATGGGGACAACCCGAAGGCCCGCATGTGAAACCTGAATCACAGGGTTATGCTGACCGCGGTCTCACCTGGCAGACGCGTATGTGGATAGACGATATGTTCATGATCACGGCTGTGCAGTCGCAGGCATACCGCGCAACCGGTAACCGCGAATACATTGACCGTGCGGCCAAAGAGATGGTCTTATACCTCGATTCCCTGCAGCAGCCCAACGGCCTCTTTTATCATGCGCCCGATGTACCTTTCTTCTGGGCCCGCGGTGATGGTTGGATGGCAGCTGGTATGAGTGAGTTACTACGGTCACTTCCTAAAGACAGTCCTTACCGCGACCGTATCATGAAAGGCTATAAAACCATGATGGCTTCTCTGCTCAGATACCAGGCTCCTGATGGTATGTGGAGGCAGCTGATAGATGACCAGGAGGCGTGGTCTGAGACTTCTGGCACCGGTATGTTTACGTTTGCTATGATCACCGGTGTAAAGAACGGCTGGCTGGATGCCGCCACTTATGGCCCTGCTGTGCGTAAAGCATGGCTGGCACTTGTTTCTTACCTGGATGAAAACGCAGATATCCGCGAGGTATGCGAAGGCACCAACAAGAAAAACAGTCGTCAGTATTATCTCGACAGAAAGCGTATTACCGGCGATATGCACGGACAGGCGCCTGTGTTGTGGTGCGCTACTGCGTTACTGCGATAGGGTGCGAATTTGTTTCTCGCAAAGGAGCAAGGAGCAAAGAGCTCTTTGCTCCTTGCTCCTTTGCGAGAAACCGATCAGCTGTCAAAGCGGTATCCCGGGAAGGGTACGTTGGCTGCTGCGCTTATGTGGCTGGTTCTTTTCAGTAGCAGCATTTTATAGACGTTGATGTCAGCGATCAACCGCCATGTTTTGAATGGCAGGTGATAGTCGGAGAAGCCGGCTTTGAATTCAAAGAGGGAATCACGGTTACCGCCAACACCGCCACCGAGTTGCAGATACTGCATGCCTGCTTCTTTTCCAAGTATACTGGCTTCTTCTATCAGTAGCCGCATGGGCGAGTCGTGCAGAAAATCACGATGTGTGGCAGCGAGGTGCAATTGCATGAACTGATTGCAGCAGGTTGTCAGTACGCCGCCGGTAACTTTCCCATCATAGCACGCGAGTAATAAGTGACTGCTGAAACCTTCTGCGTGTAAGAGTTTCAGAAAGTGATCGGCATCATAGAAATAATTACTGCCTGCACTCAGTCGCATCATATTGTCAGTGTAGATCTCTGTGAATATGGCTACATCAGCAGCGCTGGTAGCTTGTCTTACGGTATATCCCTTGTTTCGCAGCTGGTTGATTTTGGAGCGGAAAGCTTTACGATAATTCATGCGCTGCTGTGTAATATCAGGCCGGAGATCTATTACAACAGTTTGACCATTGTCATATAATTCCACACCTGATCCGGGGTTGAAATGCTGGTGGATAAGGGGATTCAGCCTGGTGAATACACTTACGATGTTTTCTTCTTTCAGGAAAGCGTAGAAATTTTCGAGGAACTTGTTCATGAAACCGGGCGTGATGTCTGCGAAGTCGATATTGGAAACGGGGCCTGCATAACCATAAACGGAGGTGCAATCAAAGTACGCTGTTCCTTCTATTTTTCTCTTCAGCAGTGGGATAGCAATAAAGGCGCCGTCTGATTCAAATAGAAATAGTAAGGGGTCGTTACTATCTGCGGACATGATGTGATAGTAAGATGTGTGGTGGAAGTCATACGCATGGCTGCTTTTGATAACATGGTCCCACTTTACTTGTTCATCAATTGTAATAGTAGAATTACACATAGTTTTTTAATGATTGGTATTCTTTTTGTTTGATTGGGGAATTAATATGTCAATTAGTTTGTTGGATGCCGTTAGTATGAATTGTTTGATGCCAGCACAAAAGCAATAACGGTTGCTGCCGTAGTTTTTCCAGAGTATTAGCGTTTCTTAGTGGTTCAATGACTGTGCCATCTGCCTAAGATATTGGTAATAAAGGTATTTGCATTAAGGATAGTAAAATTTCGACTCCTGTATTTTGGTAAACTCCAATCAGAAATACGAAATATTGGGGATATTGTTAACCGGGGTTATCAGCATAAGCCCACGATCTTATATTGAGATGAAAGATACAATGAAAAATAACATCATGAACTTATTACCTGCGACATTATCTGCACAAGGTATTGAGCTGATTGGTGGAGACTCGTTGAAACCGGCTATAGATCTGGCTGTACAGGTAGCTGCTACAGATGTTACTATTTTGTTAACCGGAGAAACAGGAACAGGAAAGGAATTGTTTGCAGAGATCATACATCGGTTATCATCACGTAATAACAAACCTTTTGTAGTAGTTAACTGCGCTGCGTTACCCACGCACCTGATAGAATCGGAGTTGTTCGGACATGAGAGAGGGGCATTCACCGGTGCGCTGCAACGTAGAGTGGGCAAGTTTGAGCAGGCTAACAATGGTACTATTTTCTTAGATGAAATCGGAGAACTGCCGCAGGAACAACAGGCGAAGTTGTTGCGTGTGTTGCAGCAGAAAGAAGTGGAAAGAATTGGCGGGCAAACGCTGAAGGTGAATGTAAGAATTATTGCGGCTACCAACAGGGTGCTGGAAGAAGAGTGCAAGGCCGGGAGATTCAGGCAGGATCTGTATTACAGGCTGCATGTATTCCCGATACAGTTACCTCCGCTGCGGGAACGGAAGGAGGATATTCCGATACTCATTGACTATTTCACGGAAAGGGCTGCACGAAAACATGGGAAACATGTGACGGGTGTCTCAGAAAGATCTGTCGCTGCACTAATTGATTACCCGTGGCCCGGCAATATACGTGAGCTGCAGCACACAGTTGAAAGAGCAGTGATCGTCAGTAATTCCCCCGTTATAAAAATAGAAACCCCTCCTCTTCCATCTTCTCCCTCCTCTTCTCCCTCAACAATAAATACTGCGTCCTCACTTCCGCTGATGTCATTACAGGAAGCAGAGCGGAGGCTGATCATCCGTACACTGCAGCATTGCGGAGGGAGGATAAGAGGAAAGAATGGCGCTGCAGAGATATTGAAAATTAAACCGACCACACTGGAAGCAAGAATGAAGAAGCTCGGCATTGTGAAGATGCATGTAGTTGGAAAGGATTAACAGACTTATTGACTGACCGGTTACAGTGCTCACACTGCCGTGTGACTGCTTAGTCAGCAGGGAGATGCACGTTAGTCAGCAGGGAGATGCACGCCTTAATGCAGGCGTAAAGGTGGACTTGATGCGGGTATGTGCTTTAGCCGGGCAAGTGCAATGACGTTGGTCAGGAAGGTGAGGGAGGTGGTATGATACACATGCAGAAATCGCAACAGGTTTTCCTGTAGTTAAAATTATCAATAGTATGTTGGGCATTCGGGTTAGGGACAATAATGTTCAGGTCATCAGTATACAGTTGTCAGACATACAGAGAATGGTTTATTCCAGTTGAATAACAGGAGGAAGCGGTTGCGTAGATAGAGTGACTAAGGTTCCCGATGGCGATTGCTTTAACACAGGCCGTCTTTGATGGGTTGGTTTGTGCAGCACCTGCGTCAGGGATTGTGGTGGTTGCACTGCAATAATATCAGCGGCGAAGTATTTCCTGTTACAGGAGGGAACATTATCCAGCACGCATCTTATCTGTAGAACGACCACTAATGTTCCTCTTCCTGGTACGTTGACATTGCATGCAGCTCCTTTAAAAGATTCTCCGGTTTTTATGGAGAGGATGGCGCTCTCTGTGCCTATTATCCGGTTGGTTGCGAAATGGATACGGGTGGCGATCACTTTTATTTCCAGTTCGCTGATGCCTTTGCAGGTAGGTAATTCCTGTGACGGAATGTGCAGGATACCTTCTTCGGAAAGTTCGGGCGGTAGTGTAAGAAACTTATCTGTTCCCGTATACTGGTTGAACCTGAAGCCGGTTATACTCCTGGGGTCACTGCCGGCTGTGGGGATGAGCAGGCTGGTCAGCCGGTTGATATGTCCGCTGTCACAACTTATGTCCAGGCTGCCGGAGAAAGCACTGCGGATAAGCGCCCCTTTTCTGCTGGCAATACCAAACCGCCGGGCGGCTTTGCGGGTAGCGATGGTCTGCCGGACGATAGTGGGCATGCTACGCAGGAAGTGTTGGCCATTGCGCCTGTAACCAATCAGATTGCCAAGCCTGCCGGTGAAGGTGATGATAGAAATCTGTTTTGCCATGACAAATGATATTGATGTTATCTAAAGATAACATTATTGGCATAAATGATTTCATGGCTGTATTGAAGATTATTCAACGGCAGGGCATGGCAACATTGAAAATATTCAGGTCGGGAGTATGAGGTATTAGATGGCAGTTAAAGGTGATCGAACGGGGTTTAGATAATTTGTAAAATACACTGCGATTATACCTTATCCAGGGTATCAGCCCAGCACTATTTCTGGCAGACCTTCATATGTTACGGGTGTGATAACGGTGTCATCGTCTGGTTTGGTTTTGCGTACGGAGTTTACCGGCCAGTAGTCCAGATCAGCAACCGGCAGTTCATATTGCAGCACTTCCTGTATAGCCGCATCTGTTAGCTGTGGTTGCAGCCAGCGGAGGGCAAGCTCATTGGTGAGCATCATTGGCATACGGCCTGCATTGTCGCCACCGTTGTGTATCTGGCGCATGAGCGGGTTGGCGCTGCGTGTCAGCAGGGTGAAGGTGGGTATACGTTCCGGTTTATCCACATCCCAGGAGTTGGAGAGGGCCCACAGACCGGCGATGAAGAACACGTCCTGTTCTTTATGTTTGATGTAGTAGGCTACTTTATTTTTCCAGCCTGGTATCTGGCGGTATTCGAAGAAGCCGGTAACGGGAATAATACAACGCTGGTGCCTGATGGCATTCCACAGGGTGCCTTGCTCTGATACTTTTTCGCTGCGGGCGTTGAGGAACAGTTGTCGTTGTTTCTTTACTTTCTCAGCGGTATCCAGCATTTTTGGGATAGGGCCCCAGGTGAATTTTTCCAGTTTGAATCCACTATTGTTGACGATTACGGGCCATTGAGGGAACGACATGCCTATTCTATGCCAGGTAGGGTCCATTTCATCTATATCGGTATTCACATCGAGGTCCAGTTGCCCGGCGGTATTAAGCTGCGGAATCGTTCGGAGCAGGTTCTTTAGTTTCTTATTGAGGGCGATGTCGTAACACATAATTTAAAAGCGTTCTATGGCTGGCAAAGGTATTCTTTTTTCCCGGTGATGTTGTGACAGTGACAGCAGTGACTATTTACGCATGTCCATGATTACGGCGGTGATGACGCCCCATGCCTGGAAATCGGTTTCTTCGGTGATCACAATAGGTTTGTAGAAAGGATTTTCGGGGTGCAATACCCAGTTGCGTCCGGCTTTCACGAGCCGTTTGACGGTAAAGTCGCCGTCCAGTGTGCCGGCAATGATGTCGCCGGTGGATGGGCGGATAGAGCGGTCCACTATGGCGAGGCTGCCGTCAGGGATGTTGGCGTCAGCCATACTGTCGCCTTTTACACGGACAATAAAGGTGGCGCCGGGATCAGGGTGCAGGAGTTTTGACAGATCTATTTCCTCCTGGTAGTCGGCGGCAGGTGAGGGAAAGCCTGCGGGTGTTCTGGAGTCGGCTATGTGCAGATTACTGCTTAGTCCGCTCAGTTTTAATGCTTCCATAACTGGTTTGTGTTTGGTGAATACTAAATTTATTAGCAAATTAAAGCTAAATATTTTAGTTTGTAAAACACATTAACAGATCGTTTGCAAACGCTGTCTGGCTGCGGTATATGGGGCTGTTCCCCTTATTTATCCAGGGGGAAATCGATTTGCGCGCTTTTAAATAAATACCTATATTTATCACAAGTTTTGTTAACACAAAATCATTAGTAACCCTAAGCAGAAAAAAGAATGGA
>NZ_DATLKJ010000181.1:0-13624 GCF_035538455.1 Chitinophaga sp. | reverse complement strand
AAAATAATCACTATATTTACTAAAGACGCCTACTGAAAACTACTTCTTTATAAAACCTATGCCCTATGAAAATAATATGTCTGCTTTTAATAACTGTTGTATTGATCGTTGCACTCGTTGCCACATACCTGATCCGTAAGGAACAGCAGAATAACATCGGCAATAAATTCCTTCAGCTCATAAAAAAATTTGACTCCTGGCAGATGCTTCGCTGACGCCCGGAGCACTATCGTACTTAATCACCAAAATCTACCCCTATGCCTATGAAGACCGGTTTATTATTCAAACTGGCGTGCTTGCTTATTGCCGCCGTAGTACTAACTGTACACCTTCTCAAGAAAATCGTGGTAAAGAATTGACGATTTCTTTATTTAGGTATTTAGCTATTTAGGTATTTAGTTATTTTAAAAATGCAGCGGAGATCGAAATATACTTTATCGATCTCCGCTGCATTTTTAAAATAACTAAATACCTAAATAACTAAATACCTAAATAAAACTACCTGTTGTAATATTTATTCACAGCATCTGTTCTGCTGCGTACGTGCAGCTTCTCATAAATATTGTGTACGTGCCTTCTCACTGTTTCAATACTGATAAACAGGTTGCTGGCAATTTCTTTATAAAGAAATCCTTTTGACAACTGGTCGAGGATCTCTTTCTCGCGTGTCGTAAGCGCTTCCAGCGCAGGATTAGGTTTCGCCTGCTTCTGGAAAAAGGCTACCACCCTTCTCGCAATCTGTGAGCTCATCGGCGAACCACCTTCATGCAGGTCGCGTATTGCTTCCAGCAATTCGCCTGGCGATGTCTTCTTCAGGATGTATCCGCTTGCTCCCGCCTCCAGCGCCATAAAGATTTTATCATCGTCTTCATACACCGTCAGCATCATAAACTGCATATCCTGGTATTCTGCTTTCAACCGGGCGATACATTCAATACCGTTCATTCCTCCCGGAAGATTGAAATCCATCAGTACTACATTGGGCAGCAGTTGAGGGATCTGTTCCAGCGCGGTTTCTGCATTATTGAAAGTGCCAACACAGGCATATCCTTCAGAACCATTAATCAGCAATTCCATAGCCGTGCGGATATCATGGTTGTCTTCTACTATCGCAATAGAAATGATGTCCATGTTATCCTGGGACTTCTTCTTTGAGTATACCGTCATGTTTATAGGAATTATAACACTTAAATGTTACTTAAAACAAATGTATGTTAATTTAGTGGGATATCGAGAAAAACTATTGTACCGTTGTTGGATGTAATA
Organism: Chitinophaga sp.; assembly: GCF_035538455.1. Lineage (GTDB taxonomy): Bacteria > Bacteroidota > Bacteroidia > Chitinophagales > Chitinophagaceae > Chitinophaga. The sequence goes on along the minus strand of NZ_DATLKJ010000181.1, from coordinate 12,358 downwards.
TCTGCATTGCCGCCCACAGCCATCATCCTCTTCTGAATATTTTTCAACCCGTTGCCGAACAAACGAACCTTTTCCTGGTCAAATCCTTTTCCATTGTCTTTGATCATTATCGTCATGTTTTTATGCATTTTCACTTCAATAATCACCTCTGTTGCCTTCGCATGTTTTACAACATTATGCAACGATTCCTTTACTGCGAGATAAATATTCCTTCTTGCGCCCCCGCTGAGCTTAATGTCTGGAATCGCCTCCGGAATGAAAAACTGGTGGGAAATATGTGCATGCTCAAGAAAATCTGCCGCAAAACTTCTCATATAAGCAATCAGGTTGGCCAGAGAATCATTCGAAGAATTCATCGCCCAGATAATTTCACTCATCTTGTCAATCATCTCCCCAGCCGTTTCTGAAATACGTTCTATCTCCGCAATCTTTCCGTTCTCCGGCAACTTCCGCTTCGCAATCTCACTTAACAGGCGGATGGTAGAAAGCCCGGAGCCAAGATCATCATGCATGTCGCTGGAAATACGTGCCCGCTCCTGGTCTACCGCCTGCTCTTTCTCCAGCTTCAGTTTCTCATGGCGTATTTTATAGTCAAGGTACAAAGTGGAAAAATAGTATGCAATGCCCAGTAATAACAGCAGCAGTAAAAATTTAAACCATAACGACTGCCAGAATGGGATCCTGATCACAATCTCCAGTGTTGTAGGTGTTGTATTCCAGGTATCATCATTATTGGATGCCTTCACTTTGAAAGTGTAACTTCCCGGATGCAGGTTGGTATAACGCGCCATCCTGAAGGTACCGGCCTCCACCCAGTCTTCATCCGCGCCTTCCAGCTTGTACTGCACCTTATTCTTTAGCGGATTGGTATACTCCAGCGGCACAAATTCAATCGCAATCGTATTCTGATTATGCGGCAGCTCCACCCGCTTCAGCAGCGAAATAGCAGTGTCCGACTCATAAGGCTTATCCAGCACTTCCATCCTCCGGATGATCACCTTGGATGAGAAAGGATTCTTGCGGAAATTCTTCGGATAAAACCCATTGACACCACGTATCCCGCCAAAAAACAACTCTCCGTCGATCGACTTATAAAATGCACCGGTATTGAATTCGTTCGACTGCAAACCATCTTCGTAATTGAATGTAGTGATGGTATTAGTAACAGGATTGATCTCCGAAAGCCCCTTATTATGGCTCACCCAAATACGGTCTTTGTCATCCAGTAATACCCCGTACATATAGTCGTTGATGAGCTTCGGATAGCTATAGCTGTTATAATGCGTCTTGATCGCATACTGCTGGTCAAGAATGAACAACCCTTTATTGGTAGCCACCAGCAACTCTTTATGAGGATTCTTGTTGATGCTCTTCACGGTAGTTCCGTCCGGCAACGCTACATGTTTCCATCGTGTGCTGGAAGTACTCTTTACATATAATGCGGACTTTGTACCCACATACTGATTCCCCATGTAGTCTTCGAAGTAAGTGGTCAGTTGCTCATCATTGAAATCATGCACCACAGCTACTTTATAACCCCTGGGAGTATTTTCAAACTTCAGCAGATAACGCCCGTAATTAAAATATAACTCACCACTGGTACGCTTATACAGGAACGGATAAGGGTCTGCCTGCCAGGGCAATCCAAGCTCCTCCACTTTGGGAGTAAGGTCCTCAAATCCTTTGGTCTGCACATTAAACAACCCGATATGCATGTCTGCAAAGTGCAGCCAGAGATGTTCAAAGTTCTCCCGGCAGATAGCGCCAAGGTCATTAGCCGGAAACCTGTTCGGATACTGCTCATTGGAGATACGCTCCAGGAAACGGCCGCCCTCCTCATATACATTCAGGCCATCCCGCATCAGCCCCACATACAGTTTACCATCATCATGTTTGTATACAGCCTGCACCATGTTATGTGTAATGTAGGGAGAACGGTACAGGTTGAAAACCTTTTTATGGGGAGAATATTTTTTAAGACCATCCCCGTCCAAACCCACCCACATGTTATCAGAACCATCCCGGTAGAGATAACGTACCAGGTTGAATGAACGGGTTTCAAAAGTATTGAAGCTCACAATATGCCGTACAATTTCATTGCGTGCAATACTATAGATCAGTACGCCGTCTGTTCCGCCAATCCACGCATTACCATCATGATCTATCTCCACTACATTAGGCAGGAACGGCTCCGCCACCACATTCTTCACATCAAAAACAAGGTCGCTGAACTTGTTTCTTTTCTTATTGAACAAGATGATATGCCCCGGGCTAACAACCAGCATAGAGTCGGCATTCAGGTTGTGTATCACCGGACTGCAGCTTACACCAGGCAGACAATAGGTCTGCAGGTGGAGTGTTTTTATATTGAGGGCCAGCAACTCTCCCTCTGTTCCGCTCATCCAGATGGTATTACCATCTTTTACTGCCGTGGCAGGGATCTGGCCGGTACGAAGGAATTGCGGTGGATACATAATCACGCGCCTCAGTGCATAAGTGGTATTATCAAGCACATACAATCCCTTTGCAGGACGCCAGACCCATAGCGCATTAGTAGCCGTGTCTTCTCCAAGTATTTTAAACTTTACATTGTAGTCACGCTCCTTCGCATTCAACACAGAGGTGTCCTCCAGCAGTATGCGGAAGTTATTACGGTATTTGTCATAAATGCTGATGCCGTTGTTATGAGCAAGTAACAACTGATGGTGACTGTCTCTGTAAAAAGAAAAGCCTTTATACCCCTTCAGGTCGAAACGGTTGATCACAGCACGGTTACCATTGGAACCACGGGGTACCAATTCTCCTTTACCTTCCCCCGCCCTTGTTATCTGGCTGGGATTGTAACGGTATTCATTGAATGTATAGCCATCGAAACGGTTGATTCCGTCGCGGGTTGCCACCCAGAGAAACCCCTGGTCATCCTGTGTAATATCAAACACAGTACTCTGTGACAATCCTTCATTGACGCTGTAGCTGTCAAATATATATGGCTTATCCTGGGCATGCAGTATGCCTCCCGTAAGGAAGCATAGGCGGAGCAGGATAAATATTTTCATTTGACGCAGTGGACGCACGCTGATTATTATAGTTATAGACAGTAAGCTGGTTTAGGCTGTTTTGCAAATATATAATTCTGCTTCACACTTTGTAGCTATTTCGTAATTTTCTTGTCGCTAATAGATTGGAAATAAATATTATACTTTATGATGATGAAATTATCCCTCATATGCCAGCCTCTATCAAATGCAGCGTGCTGGCTGTTTCACAAGTGCGCCGGATTCCGCCTTACCGCAATCATGCTGGTATGTACTATTCTTCAGACAACATGGTATTTTTTACCTGCGGCTGCCCAGTCTCTGTCAGACAAGCCTCATATAAAAATACTAGTCTCCGCCCCTCCTGCAAAAAGTATCAGAGGTCTTTGCCCGGTGTCAGATGATATCGTATGGGCCTCCGGAACAGGCGGCATGGTAGGCAAAAGCACAGATGGCGGCCAAAACTGGCAATGGACACAGATCAGGGGCTGCGATAGCTGCGACTGGCGCTCCCTTTATGCATTCAATGACAAAAAAGCACTGGTGCTCAATGCCGGCGAACCAGCAAGGCTCTTCCTTACAGAAGATGGCGGACTTAACTGGCAACAGGTGTTTTCAGACACTACGCACGGTATCTTCTTCGATGCCATTGATTTCTTCAATGACCGCGAAGGCATCGCCATCGGAGATCCGTTGCAGAACAGATTTACCATCATCCGCACACATGACGGAGGTAAAACATGGCGGCATGATCCCGTGGCAACGCTGCCGGTCGCTACCAACGGTGAATCGCTCTTTGCCGCCAGTGGCACCAGTCTCGTAACATTGCCAGGTAATAAAGTATACTTCGGTACCGGCGGTACCGTATCAAGACTTTTCACATCAGGATCATCATGGCTGCCACTCACTATCCCGATCATACAGGGAAGTAGCACTACTGGCGCATTCTCCATCGCATTCCTCAACAACAAAATCGGTATTGCAATAGGCGGCGACTATAAAAATGATACACTTACCAAAGGCAATTGCGTCATCACCATTGATGGAGGCCATAACTGGTACACGCCGCATACACCACCCCATGGATTCAAATCATGCGTTGCCTTCATCACACCCAAAGTACTGGTCGCTACCGGTACATCAGGCACTGATATTTCTTTTAATAAAGGACGCGACTGGCAACAAGCAGGACAAGGGTTCCATGTAGTTAAGCGGGCCCGGAATGGTAAACGTATATTCCTCGCCGGTACTTCAATTGGAATACTCGGGTTATAATATTATTTTTCGGAGAAAAATCACTGTTACTGTTATGTTTCAGGGATTTATAAACCGTTCCACGTCATACAGTTAATTGAATTACTTCTATTTTTGTGTAATTTAAGTCCACGGCGCGCATCGCCAGGCACTCAGAAAACGAGATTATGCAAGTTGAAACTTCGTCAAGCAAATACGGCATTAAGCACTTCCCCGATGGCATTCGGGCATGGAAAAAAGAAGGAAACTACTTCTGTTTTTACACATCAGAAACCATCCTGGAAGTAAGGGTGATTGCTGACAAAATCATTCGTTTCCGCTACGCGGCAGATGGTTCCTTTCAACGCGATTTTTCCTACGCCACCAGCGACGGACTTGAAGAGTCCCCTATCTCCTTCGGCATGAAAGAATGGGAAGAGACCTTCGAAATATATACGGCTGAACTGAAAGTGTTCATCGCGAGAGACAATCTCCGCATCACCATCAGCGACAAGGAAGGAAAGGTTATCAATCAGGATGAACTGGGTTTTCACTGGCAACATTATCTCCTGAAAGGTGGCAAGATCGTTTATTGCAGCAAGCTCATACAGGAAGATGAATGTTTCTATGGTCTTGGCGACAAGCCCACAGAACTGAATCTCCGTGGCAAAAGGCTGGAGAACTATGGTACCGATGCCTACGGTTATCAGAGAGATACCGACCCGCTGTACCGCAATATTCCATTCTATTACGGACTGCATAACGGTATGGGATACGGTATCTTCTTTGATAATACCTTCCGTACCATTTTCGATTTCGGAAAAGAAAGACCAGATGTAAGCAGCTTCTGGGCCCGCGGCGGTGAGATGAACTATTACTTCATCTATGGCCCTGAGTTACTGGATGTAGCCGCCGCCTATACTAAAATTACCGGCACACCGGAACTACCACCCATGTGGGCTTTAGGCTATCATCAATGCCGCTGGAGCTATTATCCCGATACAAGGGTAAAAGAAATCGCAACAGAGTTCAGAAAGAGAAATATTCCCTGTGATGTGATCTACCTGGATATCGATTATATGGAAGGATACCGCTGCTTTACCTGGAGTAAGGAATGGTTCCCCGATCCGGTAGGGCTTATCAAAGACCTTGCTGCACAAGGTTTTAAAGTAGTGGTGATCATCGATCCGGGTATCAAGGTAGATCCTGAGTACAATATCTACCAGGAAGGCATCAAAAACAACTACTTCTGCAAACGCGCTGATGGCGCGCCTATGGAAGGAGACGTATGGCCAGGCAAATGCGTGTTCCCGGACTTTACCAATCCTGAAGTACGCGAATGGTGGAGCAGCCTTTTCAAAGGACTGGCAGAAGCCGGCGTACACGGCGTCTGGAACGATATGAACGAACCAGCAGTATTTGAAATGGGAACGTTCCCTGAAGATGTACGCCACGACTATGATGGAGAAGAAGTAAGTCATCGCAAAGCGCATAACATTTACGGACACCTGATGAGTAAGGCTACCGCCGCAGGTATGAAGAAATACCTGTTGCCCAACCGCCCCTTTGTGATCACCCGCTCCTGCTATGCAGGCGCACAACGCTGGGCATCAGTATGGACGGGCGACAATGTTTCCAGCTGGGAACATCTCTGGCTTGCAAGCGTACAGTGCCAGCGGCTCTCCGTATCTGGTATTTCCTTTACCGGCAGCGATATAGGTGGCTTCATCGGCGAGCCCAATGGCGAACTGTATACACGCTGGATACAACTGGCAGTGTTCCACCCACTGATGCGCACACACTCCGCCAGCAATGAAACAGGCTTCAACCAGGAACCCTGGAGCTTTGGCCCTGAGTATGAGAAAGTAGTAAACAAGTTCATTTCACTGAGATACGAACTACTCCCCTATCTGTATACCACCTTCTGGCAATATGCCGCTATCGGCACACCAATGCTGCGTCCACTGGCCTTTGTGTCACAACATGACGATAATACACACAACTGCAGTCATGAGTTCATGTTCGGTGATGCATTGCTGATCAGCCATGTAAGTGAAGAAGGCATGAAAGAAAAATCCGTGTATCTCCCCGAAGGTGACTGGTATTACTTCTGGAACGATAAACTATTCACCGGCAAACAATCTGTAAAAATTACCACACCACTGGATGAGATGCCGCTGTTTGTAAAGGCCGGCTCTGTAGTACCACGTTACCCACTCATGCAGTATACACACCAGACGCCTGTTACAGAAATGTTGCTGCATGTCTATTACGGCACTGCGGTAAACAGAAACGTATTGTATGAAGATGCCGGTGATCACTATGGTTACAAAAACGGTCAATACAATGTAATCCGCTTTAAACAGTCTTCCTCATCAGATCGCTTCTATCTGAAAAAGAAATACTTCATTAATTACGAAACCGCTTATCAAAATTACCGTATAACCCTGCATGGACTTCCTTTTCAGGCTACCACAGTGATCGTTGACGGAAAAGAAACGATGTTGGGCAAAGACAATTTTCTACCGGATAATACCGTTTCATTTTTAGTAAACCGTGGTTTCGAGGAAATTATTATTAATAAGCAATAATGGTGTTTGTATTTTTTCCGGAGTATGGTATAAGAAAAAATATAGGGCTTCAGATAGAGATCTGGCGCCGGTTCCTAACCTATGCCAACTTTAGAGATTGTAAAAGTAAGCGCTAAAATTCTTTGTTCAAAATTCTCGGGAACGCTTGCAGTAAAATGAACAAAATGAACAAAATCTTAAGAAGCAATTAACATGTTCTCATTTACTTCATTTGCATACAATGCACAAAATGTAATACCAGTAAGCATTTAGGAGAATAAAATCAATTTAGCAATATAACGTGAACATCTATACGAAAATAAAGCCCCCACGCCATAGCGTGAGGGCTTTATTCTTATGTGCATAGGGGCAATCAAAAAACTGCCTGCCAGCACACATTATTTATGGAAGATCAGTAGTAGAGCGATAGAAAAAATATAATCATCAACGCACAAAAAACACAAAAAATAAATACAGCCCGGAATAATAATACTAACCGGTCATTAGTGTATTCCATATCGTGCAGCTCCTGCTGGTCGTGCCCTGGGTTGATAGTCAGGCTTTTCATAAAAAGAGATTAAGGATTAAACAATTAAGAACATGCTATTTGACTACGAGGGGTAGGTTAACGTTCTCTGTATTATGAAAGTACGCAAAAAAACACGAATACCGTCAAATCTTTTTGTTCATTTTGCTATTCATATTCTCATACTGTTCACTCTTTTTTCCTGTTATGCTTGCCTGCGGCTTCATGCGGCAGTTTCATACCGCCCGGCTGCGCTGGAGCCTTGGGCGCAACTGCGGTCGTATCTCCGTAATCAGCAGCACTGATCACATCTCCCCTGTTGTAATATTCCTTTACCATCTTACCGGTTTCTTCATCATACAGCTTCCACACACCATGTCTCACAGAATTACCCAGGCGCACAATTTCCGTAGGTGTCTCCACATTCGTTACCGGATCAATCACCATAATAGTATCCCGCTGGCCCGCAATCTCCGTCGTAATGTAAGTGCCTTCCTCACTGCGTTTGCCATTCGGATAGTAATACGTACAATAACCATCCAGCACATTATTCTTGAAAGTCTCCTCAGCCAGCACTGTCCCCATTGGTGAGGTTTTCTTCCATACCCCATCCTTCCGGTCATTCCTATAATTCCCTTCCCATACATATCCCGGCTCACCCCTTACCTCACCCACTTCTTCTATCCAGTGGCCCTGCTTACGGCGCTGCGCATCGCGCTGATTATTTTTTACCTGGCATATTCCTGTTACAACTAACAATTGTAACAGTATACATAAAAATAGTTGCTGCATATCTTCCGGCTTTCCCACAAGTTAAATATTTAATGCATATAAAAGCCGGCATCTTCATTAAAAAAGATAACCGGCTTTTTCAGAACTATGAAATGCATCAACTACTTATGCAGCTTGATATCACCCAACTTAGTGTCTTTCGCTGTTTCAATCTTCACATTGGTAATAGTAGTATCCTGATAACCATTGGATGCATTTACAAACACATTCCACGTACCGGATCTCAACCCACGAACCCTGAACTCTCCATTCCTCCACGGCAATGCATACAGTGTATCATTAGTGCTGTTATACACCGAAATCACCGGGAATGCTTCCCATGGCGTTACACGGCCGGAAAGACTTCCCATCTTCAGGATAGTGAACACATTGATGAAAGGACGCAATATGAACTTACCATAGCCCACAGAAATAATAGAACGCTGTACATCAAAGTCCAGCCACAGTTGCAGATTATTCGCAGAAAGCTCGTCCCATTCGTTATGACGTACCCTCACAATGATCTTTGATTGCCCGGCAACAGATTTCAGCGGATAAGTTACACCGTCTTTTACAAGGGAATTGTTGCTGCCCACCGTAATACGGATACGTTTCATTTCCCCTTGTTTTACCAGGCCACCCGCCAGTAATGTATCTGTACCATTGCGTAATGTCAGCACATCATATACGCCCGCTTTCACATTCAATGTATCCCATACTTCACATTTCTTGTTCTCATGCTTGTCATCCTCATCCCATCCGCAACGACGGCCATTATCCCAGTTATCATCATCCCTGTTACCACAGGTATCCACCAACACTTCAACACTACGGATATCCAGTAACACTTTATCAAAGAAACCCGGATCATCGGAGAGATAAAGACTTACTTTCTGTTGATCCGCCGGTATTGGCTGCGTTCCGGTAGATTGATCCTTCGAACAGGAGTACAACATGACAGCAGCGAGTGCAGACAATACGATAGCCTGCCCCGTTTTTCGGAGAGCATTTCTTCTCATAAATGAAGTATTAATGGTTTAAATGAATAAAAAATATGGTCGTCTATCTACCGATTCGATCTCTCTTTAGTTTTGGCTTTTAGTTTTGGCTTTGATTCAGATTCACGGCTTAGTTTCTGGTTGGCAGTTTTGACAGTTACTAAATAAACGTCCATACTTCTCCTCTTATTGCTGTATCATCAGACGCAATAATCAGACACGGAATAAAAAAGAAAGTTTAAACTGGAAAAGATTTTTTCCAGGATTTTCTGCAAGAAAGATATAACTGATTGTTATTCAGTCCACCTCAAAACAGTTATGCCCAGGGGAGGCAGACGCAGCGGCAATACATATTCCCGTCCGTTATAAAATTGTTTGACTGCTTTCAGCAAACCGGTGTTGACAACACCGCTGCCATAATATTTTGGATCATCACTGTTGATCACTTCTTCCCAATGCCCGCTGCCCACGGGTATTCCCACCGGATACTGCTCTCTCGGAACCGGTGTCATGTTCATCACCACCAGGAGCACATCCTTGTCGGCCTTGCCTTTACGCGTATATGCCAGTATACAGTTGTCGTAATCATTCACCACGATCCATTCAAAACCTGCTGCGTCAAACTGCTGCTCATACAACGCCGTTGAGCTGGTATAAAGCCTGTTGAGGTCTTTCACAAAATCCTGCAAACGCTTATGTGGCGCATATTGTAGCAGATGCCAGTCCAGCTCTTGTTTGTAATTCCATTCAGAAGTCTGCCCAAACTCACCTCCCATAAATAACAGCTTCGTGCCGGGATGCGTCATCATATAACCGTACAGCAAACGCAGGTTCGCAAACTTCTGCCATTCATCGCCTGGCATCTTGTATATCAACGGTGATTTCCCATGTACCACTTCGTCGTGACTCAGCGGCAGCATATAATTTTCGCCAAAGGCATACACCACACTAAAAGTAAGATCATTCTGATACCACTTCCGGTGAATAGGATCTTTCTTGAAATAATCGAGCGTGTCATTCATCCATCCCATCATCCACTTCATCCCAAATCCCAACCCACCCATAAAAGTAGGCCTCGATACACCGAAATGCGAGGTAGAATCCTCCGCAATTGTCTGCACATCCGGGAAGAGCGCATACACAGTCTCATTCAGCTTTTTCAGAAAACTGATCGCTTCCAGGTTCTCATTACCACCCAATATGTTAGGCTCCCATGCTCCGCGCTCCCGTGAATAATCAAGGTGGATCATAGACGCAATTGCATCTACCCGTAAACCGTCTGCATGGAATTTGTCGAGCCAGAATATAGCATTGCTCAGAAGGAAAGACCGCACCTCGCTGCGGGCATAATTGAAGATATAACTGTTCCAGTCCGGATGGAATCCCTTACGCATATCAGCGTACTCATACACATGCGAACCATCAAATCTGAACAGCCCGTGCGCATCATACGGAAAATGAGACGGCACCCAATCCAGAATCACACCTATATCTGCCAGGTGAAATGCTTCAATCATTTCCATAAAATCCTGCGGCGTGCCATATCTCGAGGTAGGTGCATAATAACCCGCCTGCTGATACCCCCAGGAACCGTCAAACGGATGCTCTGTTACCGGCATCAGCTCCACATGTGTAAAACCCATCTCCTTGACGTAAGGCACCAGCATCGCGGCAATCTCCGTATAGGAGTAAAAACTTTCTTCGTCATTGGAATCCGGCTTACGCCAGGAACCCAGGTGCACTTCATATACAGAATAAGGACTGTTCAGCGAATTACGTGATCTCCGCTCCTTCATCCACTTTTTGTCTTTCCAGGTGTGATCCAGCCTGCGCACAATAGAAGCCGTTTTTGGCCGCAGTTCCCAATAGAAAGCATATGGATCTCCTTTCCGCAATTCCTCCCCGCTGTTGGAACGGATGAAGTACTTATACATCTCCCCCTCCTCTACACCAGCTATAAACCCTTCCCAGATCCCTGACCTGTCCCAACGGGGATACAGGGTATGACTGTAATGATCCCAGTCATTAAAATCGCCCATTACCGCTACAAACGCAGCATCCGGTGCCCATACAGCAAAGTAGGTACCGCGCACCCCTTCAAACTCCATCGTGTGCGCACCCATCTTTTCGTATAGCCGGTAATGTGAACCCGCCTGAAATAAGGCAATATCACCTGAAGAAAAAAGGGAAAACACTTCAACTGGTTGTAATTGGCGATTGATAGTTCCGGTCATAGTTATAACGTGTGAATTTGGGTTCCAGGTTAACAAGATAGTTTAATTTCGGGAAATGATAAGATACTTATCTGATAAAAAAAGTGGGATTTTGATATTTTCCGTCGTTCAGATCAGAAAATATCAAAATCCCACAATATTAGGTTACCGGAGAATTAGTCCCGGCTGAATTTGCGTTTAAACGGAGGTTTGCTGCCACCGGAAGTTTCGCGCTTGTCGCCGGAATTCCAGCGTTTACGCGGGCCATCGTCCCTACGCTGACCGCCACCGCCATAACGGTTACCACCGCCACCACCGCGCTTATCACCGTCCTGAGACATTTCAATCCTTACGGAACGGCCGTTATACTCCACTTTCTTGAAGCTCTGTGTAACTCTTTCCACTTCGTCGTTTTCCACTTCAAAGAAAGAGTAAACACCTTTCAGATCTATACGGCCAATCTTGTTGCCACGGATCCCCGTGTTATCACACAGGTAACGGAGCATATCGCCACGGTTGAAATCGTCTACAGAACCCAGGTTAATGAAGAGACGGGTGAACTTGCCACTGCTTCTGCGGCCTTCCTCGCCGAAAGAACGCTTTTCGTCCTTGGCATTCAGATCCGGCGCATCCTGGTAGTACTCGAGGAACTGGTTGAATTCAAGAGAAGCAAAGCGCTTGATCAGCTCTTCCTTGCTCATGGACGCAAACTCTTCGTATATACGTTCCAGATAAGGCTCTATCTGCTCTTCATTTACGGTTACGTTGTGTACTTTGTGTACCAGGCCAAACAGCTGTTTTTCACATACTGCAAAACCATCCGGTACCTCAGCTTTGGTAAAGCGCTTGCCGATCACACGCTCGATCTGACGGATCTTGCCAATGTCACGGCTGCTGATAACAGCAATAGAGATACCTGACTTACCCGCCCTTCCGGTACGGCCACTACGGTGTGTGTAGTTCTCCACGTCATCCGGCAGGTCGTAGTTAATTACGTGCGTTACGTTATCTA
>NZ_DATLKJ010000180.1:0-20813 GCF_035538455.1 Chitinophaga sp. | reverse complement strand
AAATAGCTACATAAAAAAATACCAACATAAAAAATTGTCACTCTCTGTAAAAGTCCATTAGCGCACCGAAATACTCTTCCTGCCACCCCGCCACGATGTCATCGTAGGCTTCATCGGGGATGTTGGTGTGCCGGAGTTCTACTTCTGTTCCTTTTTTACCAGGGTGTAAAATGATAGTAACGATGGAGGGCGTTTCTTCATCTTCTCCGAAATACCACTGCTGTACAATCTTCCTGCCTTCTTCAAACTCAAGATTCTTACCCACAATACTATCTTCCCACAGGGAAAATTCTGAGCCGGGTTCTGTAGACATTTCGGCACGTTCACCTGTCCATAGCTGAATGGTAGCAGGATTGGTCAGTGCTGCATAAACTTCTTCAGGCAGCGCTGCGATGCTGAAGTATTTTTTGAAATCTTTCATAAGATAAAGCGTTATCCGCCTCAAAGCTAGTGAATAACCGCTTTTTTGAAAAACTGTTTTGTACCATTTGCCTATAAACAACAGTTGTACAAAATTTATTATCTTTTCCTCCTTAATTCCTTTATATGGAACCAGGACAGAAACCTGTTTTTTTTGAAACTGCTGCGGCATTCAGGCAGTGGCTCGACAAAAATCATCATAAGGCTGCAGATCTGCTGGTAGGTTTTTATAAAACCGGCAGCGGCAAAAAAAGTATGACCTGGTCTGAATCGGTAGACCAGGCCATCTGTTACGGTTGGATTGATGGTGTGCGGAAGTCAATAGATGATGAAAGCTACTTTATAAGATTCTGTCCGCGCAAGCCAAAAAGTATCTGGAGTGCGATCAATATTAAGAAAGTGGAAGACCTCATCAAAGCGGGGCTGATGACGCCCGCCGGCACAGCTGCATTCAGCAAGCGGGAAGAAAGCCGCTCTGCCATCTATACCTACGAACGTAAGGAAGAAATCCGGTTCTCTGAGGAGTATGCGGCCCGCTTCAATGCCAATAAGAAAGCATGGAAGTATTTTGAGTCTGCAGCACCTTCATATATTAAGCAGGCTACCCACTGGGTGATGAGTGCCAAGCAGGAAGCGACACGTGAAAAAAGGCTGCAGGAGCTTATCTCAGACAGTGAAGCCGGCCGCCGCCTGAAGCAATATCGCTGGTGATCCCTATTCTCTTGTCCACTCGATACCTGTGAGATCATAATGTTTCATCTCCCGGATATTGTTAAAGAATGGCTTTACTAACGCAAAGAAGGGCATAAACTCCGCGCTCTGTCTGAACCCTTGCAGGTGCTCTGCTTTAGAGGTCCAGTGAATGATCACGATGTAATTTTCCGGTTCTTCATTGCCATGTATCACCTGGTAGGATTTACAGTAGGCAGATGCTTTCAGGTGCTGGCCAGCATCGGCATAGGCTTTTTCAAAAGCAGCAGACTGCTCCGCAGGTACCTGATAACGGATAATCTCTACAGAATAATTGTTTTTATTCATACCTGTTTTTTTTGTTTGTGCGTTAATTTGAAAGAAAGACAGTAGCAGGATACTGCATGTAATAAGGAGTTTCATGCGAATGATGTTTTTTTGAGGACCAAAGGTGAGCGGTTTCTGCTTCATCTACAATAACTAACCAAAAAGTAGGTTACTTCTTATGATACAGTTGAACAACAAGATATATACCTGTCCGGTGGATGTAGCATTGAGCTTCATCGGAGGCAAATGGAAGATCCTTATTCTGTCTCAGCTGCACCAGTTTCCACGCAGAGGTTATGTGGAGCTGAGAGATAATCTTCCGGGTATTTCCGAGAAAATGCTGAGCCAGCAACTGAAAGAACTGGAGCGTGATAAGTTGATAGAAAAAAATGTGCTGTCGAAGAAACCCTACAGAGTGGAATACATCCTGTCTGCTGATGGCGAATCATTGTCACCCTTATACGAAATGCTGAGCCAGTGGGGGATCAGTTATCTCGAAACACAGGGGATACATTATACACAGGATCAGCATCTGTACAAGTAAGTTTTTCCTTTTGTGCACTTCTTGCTATTCGTTATTTTTATAGCTTGGCCGGCTTAGAAACCCCGGCGCCATGCTTATGGATAAATTAAAGATCGCTACCGCACAATTTGAAAACAAGAACGGAGACAAAGAGTACAACCTGGGAGTGATAGAGCAGATGGCTGCAAAGGCTGCCGCTGAAGGCGTGCAAGCCATAGCCTTCCATGAATGTTCCATTACAGCCTACACATTTGCACGACATCTTTCACGGGAGCAGATGCTCGATATTGCAGAGCTGATCCCTGATGGTCCCAGTATCCGCAAACTGACGGAGATCGCTACCCGCCATAACATCGCTATTCTCGCCGGATTGTTTGAGAAAGATGAATCAGACAATCTTTACAAAGCATATGTATGCGTGGATAAAACCGGTCTGAAAGCAAAGTACAGGAAGCTGCATCCTTTCATTAATCCACACTTGCTGCCAGGTGATCAGTATGTGGTGTTTGACCTGTATGGCTGGAAATGTGGGATACTGATCTGTTACGACAACAACGTTATTGAGAATGTAAGGGCCACTGCACTGCTGGGAGCTGATATTATCTTCATGCCACATGTGACCATGTGCACGCCATCTACCAGGCCTGGTGCGGGTTTTGTGGACCCTGCCCTGTGGCATAACCGCGAAAATGACTCTACATCACTGCGCATGGAATTTGACGGCCTCAAAGGTAGAAGCTGGTTGATGAAATGGCTGCCGGCCAGGGCTTACGACAATGGCGTGTATGTAGTGTTCTCCAATCCCATTGGTATGGATGATGATCAGCTGAAGAACGGTTGCTCTATGGTAATAGATCCTTTTGGCGATGTGATTGCAGAATGCAGGAAGCTGGACAACGACTTCGCAGTAGCCACACTCACACCTGAAAAGCTGGAGCAAGCCGGCGGATTCAGGTACAGAAAGGCCCGGAGACCAGACCTCTACCGTGATGTAATAGGGCAGGATCATCAGTCTGAGCAGAAAGTAGTGTGGTTATAATTTCTCACAGAGGCACAAAGGGAGCAAAGGAGCAAAGTTTTTTTTAAGTTAATTAAGACTGTTTATTAGTACCCTAAATATTTACGGACTATAACGCAGTTCTTTGCTAACTTAAAAAAAACTTTGCTCCTTTACTGTCTTTGCATTCTTTGCGTGAAACTCCTTTCTTTGCGTGAAATGAAACGTTATGAAACAACTGCTCCGTTTATCCATGCTGCTGTTGTTTGTTGTGCTGACCACTTCTCACAAGCCGGCAGATGAACCGGCAGCATGGATCAGGATTAACCAGCTGGGGTATCTGACTAAGGGTATTAAGGTATCCGTATGGGCTGCCGGGAATGTTGCAGTACCACAAGCATTCACCCTGCTGGATTCCGCCACCGGTGAGATCGTTTTCAGCGCCTCTGCCGGTAAGGATTTTGGGCACTATGGACCTTTTTTAAAAACTTGTCGTCTTAACTTTACTGCATATACGAAGCCAGGCGTATATTATTTACAGGCGGGGTCAGCCCGGTCTCCTTATTTTCGTATAGGTGATGACATATATAAAGGCGCTGCGGACTTTTTGTTGCGTTATATGCGGCAGCAGCGTAGCGGCTTCAACCCGTTCCTGAAAGACTCCTGTCATACTCACGACGGCTATACAATGTATGGCCCTATGCCGGATAGTACTCATATCGATGTGGCCGGAGGCTGGCATGATGCCACGGATTATCTCCAGTATGTTACCACTTCAGCGAATGCTACCTGGCACCTGCTGGCGGCTTACCGCGATTTTCCCAACTCCTTTGATGATCATTATGCAGCCAACGGCCTGGAGGGGAGCAACCACATAAAAGATGTGCTCGACGAAGCCCGGTGGGGGTTGGACTGGTTGTTGAAAATGCATCCGCAGGAAAACATTATGTTCAACCAGATTGCGGATGACCGGGACCACCGCGGCATGCGGTTGCCCAAGGAAGATAATTTCTATGGTAAGGGGTATGAGCGGCCCGTATACTTTTGCACAGGCCAGCCACAAGGTCTGGGTAAATACAAGAATAAATCTACCGGCGTTGCCTCCACTGCAGGAAAATTTACCAGCGCTTTTGCGTTAGGCAGCAGCCTGTTGAAAGAACAAGACCCCGCATACGCGCAGAAGCTTCATGACAGGGCGCTTTCAGCCTATGCTATAGGGCGTCGTCAACCAGGTGTTTGCCAGACTGCGTCTGTGGTATCCCCTTATATCTATGCAGAAGACAACTGGACCGATGACATGGAGCTGGGAGCTGCTGCACTGGCACAGCGTACGGGCCGTATAGCGTATCAACGCGAAGGGTGGTATTATGCACAGCAGGAAAAGATAACCCCCTGGCTGGGCACGGATACTGCCAGTCATTATCAATGGTATCCCTTTATTAATGCAGGGCATTATGAGCTGGCTTCAATATTGAAAGGTGCAAAGCGACAGGAACTTACTGCTTATTATAAAGCTGGTATTGACAAGGTTTGGAAAAAGGCGGAGCAGAATGCCTTCTATCGCGGTATCCCGTTTATCTGGTGTAGTAACAACCTCACCACTTCCTTTGCGATACAGTGTTATTGGTACAGGAAACTGAGTGGCGACAACCATTTTGCAGAACTGGAGCAGGCCAGTATCGACTGGCTGTTTGGTTGTAATCCCTGGGGCACCGGCATGGTGTATGGCCTTCCTGCCTGGGGTGATACACCCGCAGATCCGCATTCTTCCTTTTCACATATTGGACACTATCCTGTTGATGGTGGCCTGGTGGACGGACCAGTGTATACCAGTATCTACAGAAACCTGATAGGTATACGTTTATCGGAGCCCGATGAGTATGCGTCTTTTCAAAGCGACCTCGCGGTATATCATGACGATGCAGGTGATTACAGCACTAACGAACCAACTATGGATGGCACGGCATCTCTTGTATACCTGCTGGCCGCGAAAGACGATGAAGGCAGGAAAACGTATACCCGTAATAGTTATACTGTGAAGGGAAACGGTACTTATGTACAGGGGGGTATTATCCGCAACGATTCTACACGCAAAGCACTGACGCTCGTGTTTACCGGGGATGCATTTGCAGATGGGGGTGATGTGATCTGTAAAACATTGCAAAAGCACCAGATAAAAGCGGCTTTCTTCTTTACAGGTAAGTTCTATGCTAACCCTGCTCTCGCTCCACTAATCAGAAAACTGAAGACTGCGGGGCATTATCTCGGTCCGCATTCGGATCAGCATCTGCTGTATTGCGATTGGAATAAGCGGGACAGCCTGCTGGTCACCAGACAGCAATTTCAGGAAGACCTGGCGGCCAATTACAGGAAGATGAAAGCCTTTGGCATTGATAGATTTGCTGCGCCATTTTTCCTGCCTGCATACGAATGGTACAATGATAGTATTTCCACCTGGACTAAAGGCGCAGGGGGACAGTTGGTTTGCTATACGCCTGGTACCCGCACTAATGCGGATTACACCTATCCCGGCATGGGCAGCCGCTATGTGTCGTCCGATGAGATATTCCGGTCTGTTATACAATATGAGCAAACGCATCCCAATGGCCTGAATGGTTTCCTGCTGCTGTTGCATATAGGCACAGACCCCCGCAGAACCGATAAATTCTACAACAGGTTGGATACCCTTATTGCCACATTGAAATCGAAGGGTTATACTTTTAGCAAAATGTCTGAACTGTGATTCATTTGATTTAGGTGATTATTATGATGAGCGAAGGGTAAAGGTTATCATAATAATCACCTAAATCAAATGAATGATAGTTCGGCCATCTGCGTCTTTATGAGAGAAAACGGCATGTTCATGCAAATAAATGCGGTTTTATATTTGTTTTACTGCACTATTTTGTCGAAATTAGAATGCAATGCAAATCTCCACATGTTAAAGAAAGAGCGTCAGGCATATATCCTGCATCAGGTAAACCTGCACAATAAGGTATTGTCGTCGCATTTGAGCGAGCAGATGGGCGTATCGGAAGATACAATCCGCCGCGATCTGATGGAGCTGGCCAAAGAAGGCAAGATTCTGAAAGTGCACGGTGGCGGCCTGTCAAACTCATTTCACCAGGGCATTGCCGGCGGTGATGTGTATGCATTAGAGGAGAAACGTGTAATTGCAGCCAAAGCAGTATCGCTGATAAAGGACGGAATGTATGTACTGACTACCGGCGGCACCACGATTATTCAGCTGGCAAGGATACTGCCGGCCGAGCTGCGGGCCACTTTTATTACAGTGAGCCTGCCGGCAGCTTTTGAATATGCCAATCATCCTAATATAGATGTCATCGTAATCGGCGATAAGCTCGCGAAGAATTCCAAGATCACAGTAGGCGGAGAAGCAATCGCCAGAATAAGGGATATACGTGCCGACCTGTGTTTTCTCGGCGTAAATGCCATAGACGCCAATGCTGGCCTCACCGACAATGACTGGGAAGTGGTGCAGGTAAAAAAGGCGATGGTAGCCACTTCCAGGAAAGTAGTGGCATTATGCATCTCAGAGAAGGTGAATACTGCAGAACACCTGAAGATCTGTGATGTGGACAGTATAGATATATTGATAACGGAGTTGCAGCCAAAAGCGAAAAAATTACAACCATACAGTAATAAGGGGATTAGAATTTTATAGGCTTTGATTTGATCAGATAATCAACCAGTAACAACACACCTGAATGTTCATTACAAGTATTTAACACGTTATTTTAAAACACTACTATGAGCGCGCGTCATTTAATGAAGACGGCAGGCAGCAGGGCATTGTTGCTTCTTCTTCTCAACTGCCTGGCAGCCGGGGTTTTCGCCCAGGTAAAGGTTTCCGGTAAGGTAACCGAAAGCGGCGGATCACCACTGCCGGGTATCACAGTCATCGTAAAAAACACCAAGCAAGGCGCCAACACCAATGTGGATGGCCTTTACAGCTTTACTCTTAATCTTTCGCCGGGGACTTATACCCTCGTATTTACAGGTATCGGATTCGCACCGAAGGAAAGCAGCATCACCATAGGCAGCAGCGGCAGCATCACCCGCGATGTGCAGCTGGATGCCTCTGTATCCAAACTGGATGAAATTGTGGTAACAGGTACATCACAAGGTACCACCCGCAGGCAGCTGGGTAACTACATCGCCACCGTGAAGGCTGATAATCTCACCAAAGGAGCTACCGGTAACGTTCTGGCTGCATTACAAGGAAAGACTGCCGGCGCACAGATCATACAGAACTCGGGCGATCCTGCTGGCGGTATGTCTGTCAGGCTCAGAGGTATCAGTACAATCTCTGGTTCTTCCGAACCACTATACATCATTGATGGAGTGATCATCGATAATTCTACTGCCCGCGTTACCAATGCAGACGCCAACTATGGCGCCAATACCGGAGCCGGTGGTAATAGCTTCAGCGGTACCGTTGGCCAGAACCGGCTTTCAGATATTAACCCTGCGGATATTGAAAGGATAGAAGTCCTGAACGGCGCAGCGGCAGCGGCGATATATGGTTCCCGCGCAAACGCCGGCGTAGTACAGATCTTCACTAAACGTGGCAGCGCTGGTGCACCGGTAGTAAACTTCTCTACCAGTTTATCGGTAAGTCAGTTGCGTAAAAAACTGGACGTAAACCAGGCGCCCGTTAAATTCGGCGGTTCTCCGAACGATTCCACCCAGAACATCCTTACTCCTGCCGTAACGAGCAAAACAAACGTCAACCGTTATGATTACCAGGATTATATTTTCCGTACCGGTGTAGGCACAGATAATAACATCTCCGTCTCTGGCGGAAAGGATAAAACGAAATATTTCGCATCTGCCAGCTATTTCTTCAACCAGGGTATTATCAGGAACACAGACTACAATCGTTTCAGCTTCCGGCTGAACCTTGACCAGGAACTGAATAAATGGATTTCCTTCAACGCGAGTCTGAACTACGTTTACAGCAAATCCAATGAAAAGCCCGATGGTAATACATTCTATTCACCAATGAACGCTGTTACCATCATTGGTAACTATTATGATATTCAGAAACGTGATGCTTTCGGTAACCTGATGAAGATAGGAGAGAGAGGAAGGGTGAACCCGGTATCTGTTATTGAAGATTTTAAACAGCAGCAACAGGTGGGAAGAGTCATTGCCGGTGCAGGTATCAAACTGAATCCTGTTAAAAATCTGACAATAGATTACCACCTGGGTATTGATAACTACAACCAGGATGGTACTACGTTTATGCCACCTTTCGCGTATCCTGTAAGTCCGGGTTTCTTCGGTGGGGGCGTACCTGATATTAATCCTGCCCAGAATGGCTATGCCAGCGCTGGTTCCAACACTTCGTTCCTGATCAACCATGATGTGAATGCAACTTACAACTGGAGCATCAGTAAGAACCTGGAGTCTGTTACGCAACTGGGTTATTCTGCACAATACCAGCGGCAGCATTACTCATTGCAGCAGGGCCGTGGTCTTCCGCCATTTGTGCAAACACCGGACAAGGCTACCACATTGATTCCTGGATCCGACCTGCGTTCTGAACTGTCTATCTCCGGCGCATATATCCAGCAGAACTTCAAATTCAGAAACCAGTTCTTTGTAACCGGTGCGTTGCGCATGGATGGATCCTCTGTGTTTGGTAAGAATGAACGTAACCAGGTATATACAAAACTGAGCGGCAGCTATGTGCTCTCCGGCACTGACTTCTGGCAGGAATCTTCTGTTGCCGGTTGGTGGAATCTGCTCAAACTCCGTGCTGCTTATGGTGAATCCGGTAATCTCACCGGCATTCCTCCTTATGCACGCTTCAACACATACACTGCCACATCATTTGTTGGCTCTTCCTCCTTTCAGTCATCCACCATTTACACCGATCCTGATGTGAAACCGGAAAGACAGAAGGAACTGGAAATTGGTACAGATATGTCTTTCTTAAATGATCGCATAGGCTTCTCTGTCAACTACTACCGGAAACGGGTAAACGATCTGCTGATCAGCAGGGCGGTGGCCAATACCAATGGCTACAGCTTCATACAGGGCAATATCGGCAGCCTGGAGAACAAAGGCTTTGAAGTGGTGCTGAATGCAACTCCTGTGAAAACAACAGACTTCACCTGGGATCTCACCGTTATCTACAACCGTAACCGCAACAAAGCACTGGATATAGGTCAGTCGCTGGCCCTCTACAATACCGTAGGAGGTGCGCCTGTTGGTATTGCCAACGGGGAACCGATAGGATTCTTCTACGGCACTTTCTATGCACGCGATGCCAATGGCAATATCTTAAAGAATGCTGCCGGCATCCCGCTAACGGAAGCAGGTATACAGAAAGGTCCGCTTGCCTACGAAGTACAGCGTGACCCTGCTACAGGGCTGCCTCCTGCCAAAGCTGCCGCACTCAACAAGATCATCGGTGACCCCAACCCGGATTACACCGGCACTATCACCACAGATCTGCGGTATAAAAAATTAGGATTACATGTTCAGCTGGATGCTGCACAGGGCATAGATGTATTCAATGCCGATTACAGGACACGCCAGGGTGTTGATAATGGTAAGATTGCAGAACAGGAAGACCTTGGACAACTGCCCAGAGGCTACATTGCAGGTGTCTACAATATCCTCGAATTCAGAATAGACAACGGTTCTTTTGTGAAGCTGCGCGAAGTGGCGCTCAGCTATGATTTCGGAAAGATCAAAAGTATACAGGATCTCAGTGTGAGTATCGGCGGCCGTAACCTTATTTCATGGGACAACTACAAAGGCTATGACCCGGAAGTGAATTCAGGCGGACAAAGTACAGTATTGCGTGGTATCGACTTTGGTGCGGTACCGGTACCCAGAACCTGGAATATAGCCTTGCGTGCAAAATTCTAAACTACTTAAACGAAAGATCATGACACGATATAAATATCTCCTGGCAGCTGTGTTGTTCATCAGTATCATTGCCTGTAAAAAAGATTACCAGGATCCTTCCGGGCCTTCGCAGGAGCAGGCCTATAGTACCCCGCAGGCGCTTACCAATGTGGCGGTTGGTTTGCAGGCATGGTATGCGCGCGAGAGGACCGGCCTGTTGTATACGGTAGTTACATCTGGCAGCCTACTTAACGGCGAAACTTATGTAACCAATCCCGGAAACACCGATGAAGCGCAGATTGGTACCGGTGGTAATGCTATCCTGAATAATAACGTGATTGTAACCGGTATGTGGGCCGTAACGAATAAGATGGCGTTTGAAGCCGATAATATATTAAGCCGTACAGATAAAGTTGTATCTGATAAAAGCTATGCCAGTGGCCTGGTTGCGTATGCTTCCATCTTCAAAGCAATAGCGTTGGGTGTGCAGGCGGGTTTCTGGGAGCAGGTTCCTGACACCATCGGTAAACCGGATTCTGTTCGTAATGATGTGAAGTTCATTCCTGCAAAACAGGGATATGCCCGTGCGGTGGCTGTTCTGGACAATGCCATCAATGTAATCACTGCTACACCTCCCAGCAATGCGTTTCTCACTAATGTGCCAAGAGGTATTAATATCCTTAATACATTATACGCGTTAAAAGCCCGGTATGCTCTTTATATGGCGGATTACGCGACTTCGCTGGCGGCGGCCAATAAGGTAGATCTGACGGTGAAGTCTACGCTGGATTTCACAGAGCAGATCACTAACCCGATATTTTTCCTGGTCGCTTCTACCAACAACATTTATCAGGTGGTGGACTCCGCTATGGGACTACCTGTAGGTCTACAGCCAGACCTGACCGATAAACGCGTACCTTTCTACATTAAAACACAAACGGATAAGAAGCCTCGCTTTGTGATGAATGGCTTCTATAACAGTAACACTGCCTCTGTTCCTGTTTATCTTCCGGGAGAGATAACACTCATAAAAGCAGAATGCTATGCCCGCCAGAATAACATAGCACAAGGACTTGCAGAGCTGAACAAAGTGGTGACCAAGAAGCCTGTCCAAAGTGAAGATCCCTTCCTCCTTGGTGCAGACCTTCCGCCGGTGGTAGCGGCCACACAACCGGAGCTGCTGACACAAATCTATAAGCACCGTCGCATTGAGCTGTTTATGGGTGGGCAGGAACTGGAAGACAGCCGCCGTTTCGGAAGACCGGTTGCAGAACGCAAGCGTAATTATTTCCCATATCCTTTTGTGGAACGGAACGATAATCCGAATACACCGCCAGATCCTGCATTCTAGAATTTTTCCCGCAAAGCAGCAAAGGGAGCAAAGATGCAAAAGGGGTTTTAAATTTGATTAAGAGATATTTTGAGTAACAAAACATAATACAATCTCAAACTTAATCCAGCAAAACATAAAAAATTCCTTTGCGTCTTTGCTCCCTTTGCTGCTTTGCGGGAAAACTTCGCGAGAACCGTTTCATCACCATAATTCCACGTTTTGTGTACACATAGTGCGGTGACAATCCAAATGGCGGTATCTTTATGCAAATGAAGATAAGTGTAAGACCAGGGCATATTACCATCGCTTTGCACGTGCTCATATGGAGTATGGTGCTGATATTCCCCTATCTGGTATCTACTGCTGATCAGCACTACAGGATAGGGCCTATTCCTGGCTTGTTCTTTTCTATCGCCACCGTTATCCACATGGTGATCTTCTACGGGAATGCATTTTTCCTGTATCCCAGGCTGATGAACCGGCACCGGTGGTGGCTGTATGTTATCAGTGCTGCAGCATTGGTGTTGTTAACCTTCCCGCTTAAATACCGTATACTGGCCACCTGGTTTCCGGAAGTATTGAAAGATATGACGGCATACAAGTTTGTGTTTGCTCCGTCGGTAATGATATTTGTATTGAGCCTCGTGTACAGAAGAGTGACAGATAAGATCAGGCATGAAAGAGAGAAGAAAGACAAGGAAGCACAACAACTGGCTACTGAATTGAAATTTCTCCGGTCGCAGATTAGTCCGCATTTTTTATTCAATGTGCTGACTAACCTGGTATCGTTGGCGAGGAAGAAGTCGGATAAGCTGGAACCCTCTCTGATTATGCTTTCTGAGCTAATGCGTTATATGCTGTACGATTCGCAGGGTGATAAGGTATTGGTGATAAAGGAGGTCACGTATCTCGGGAGTTATATTGCGTTGCAGCAGCTGCGTTTCGGAACGGATGTAATGGTAAATGTGGATATTGATGTGGATGCCGAAGGCGGAGGATATGCGATTGAACCGATGCTACTGATACCATTTGTGGAGAATGCTTTCAAGCATGGAACGGGATGGGTGAAGCAGCCACAGATAAATATCAGTCTGTCCGTAAAGAATGGAACGCTTGTTTTTGAAGTAAGCAACCATTACGACAAGGAGCAGGATACCAGTAAAGATGAAAACTCAGGTATAGGATTAATCAATGTGAAATCAAGACTGGACATGCTTTATAGGGGAAGGCATACACTGGAGATCAGGGATACTGAAAACATCTTTCATATCACGCTAACATTGAACCTTATATGATACGTTGTATTGCAGTAGATGATGAACAACTGGTGCGGGAGCTGCTTGAAGATAATATCCGGCAGGTACCGTTCCTGCAATTAGTGAAAACCTGCAAAAATGCACTGGAGGCAGCTGAAATACTTCAGTCGGAGAAAATCGACCTTATCTTCCTGGATATACAAATGCCTAAAATAAATGGGCTACAGTTTTTGCAATCGCTCCGGAATCCGCCACTGGTTATACTTGTAACGGCTTATGAAAAATATGCACTCGAAGGTTTCAACCTGCAGGTAGCAGATTATCTGCTCAAACCGTTCAGTTTTGATCGTTTCCTGAAGGCCTGTAATCGCGCTAATGAACTCCTGCGTCTGCAACAGGGCCGGCAGGAAGAACCGCAGGATTTCTTTGTAAATGTGGAATATACTTTGGTGAAGATTGTGGTGAATGATATTGAGTATATTGAAGGATTACAGAATTATATCAAGATATTTCTTTCATCTTCCTCCAAACCTGTCCTTACACGCATGACCATGAAAGCTGTAGAGGAGAAATTACCTGCGGGCATGTTCATCCGTACGCACAAATCATTCCTGGTATCTGCCCCCAGGATCACCGCTGTAAAGCGTGACCTGGTATGCATCGGAGATAAGGAGATTCCGGTGAGCGAGTTCTTCAAAGAAAATGTGACCCGCATACTGAACAGGCCGGAAAATTAAAGTGGCCTGACTTACACATGTTGTATACACACTTTCCTGTGTAGTGTCTTCTCAAAAATTTCAGTTGATATTCCCGATAGTTTTGTCTGTAAATAATACCTACAGGCAATGCAAAAGTATCTTATAACCGTTCTGTTGTTGCTACCGGGATACCTGGTGTCGGCACAGGACAATAAAGATAAAAAGGACAGCACAAGGCTGCCGGGTACGCGGGCGCTGAAGATGGTGACCGTAAGCGCCGGCGCCTTTGAAGCCAGCGATAAGGCTAAGGGTGCTTCACTGACACCGATAGATGCAGTAACTGTAGCAGGCAGCTATGCTGATATTACACAGGCGCTGCGGTCACTTCCAGGCGCACAGCAGATAGGCGAACAGGAAGGTTTGTTTGTGCGGGGCGGCACCAGCTATGAAACCAAACAATTTATTGACGGCACCCTGCTGAAATACCCCAACTATCCTTCGGTGCCAGGTATTACACAATATGCGAGAATCAATCCCTTCCTGTTCAAAGGCATACTCTTCAGCTCCGGTGGTTATTCTGCCTTATACGGACAGGCAATGAGCAGTGCGCTCATTATGGAAAGTGTAGATATGCCGGAGAAATCATCCGCCAGTTTCAGTCTGTTTCCTGCTAATATCGGTACGGGTTTCCAGAAACTGGGTAAAGGTAGCAGGAGTAGTTTCGGCGCATCATTGAGCTACAGCAACCAGTCGTGGTACAACAACATCATACAGCAGCGCCCTGACTATTTCAGCGGCCCGGAATATCTCGATGGCAATGCAAACTTCCGCATCAGAACAGGAAAGACAGGCATACTAAAATTTTATACCAACTGGAGCAGCAGCAACGTTGGCATGTACAATCCCGATATTGACAGCGCCGCGTTACGTGCGGGCTATCTCGTTAAAGGACGGAACGGCTACAATAGTCTCAGCTACCGTACTGCGCTGACGGATAAATGGAAAGTGGATGTGAGCGCTGCTTATACTTATAACCACAATACAACTGCCACCAGTCTTACTAACGGCGACGGGAAAACGGTAATATTACATGAAGAACCATACCAGTATAAGAACCGCTATAACCGCATCAGATCTGATTTTGCACAGGGAAGGATCGTGTTCACGCATATCCTTCCCGGTAATCAGACCCTGCGTTTCGGGGCAGAGCATTTTTACACTAATGACAAAGGCGTCACCAACGACAGCCTGATAAGGTTTACTGATCAGCTTACAGCGGCTTTTGCGGAAGGTGATCTATACGTAGCTGATAACATTGCCGCTAAAGCGGGTGCACGTCTCGAGCACTCCACTGCGCTTAACAAGTGGGTGGTGGCTCCAAGGCTCAGCGTGGCCTATATGCTGAAGAGCGGTGGACAGTTCAACCTCGCATACGGTATCTTTTACCAGGAACCGCAGGAAGAGTTCATGTATTATAACCGTAATCTGACTTTCTCCAGCGCTACACACTATGTGCTGAATTATACCAGAAAGGAGAATAACCGCTTCTTCAGGGTGGAAGCCTACTATAAACAATACCGGGATCTTATTAAAATAAAACCGCAGGAAGGCAATGGAGGTAAAGGCTATGCAAAAGGCATTGAACTGTTTTTCCGCGATAAGAAAACAATCCGGAACCTGGACTACTGGATCACTTATACATACCTGGATACCAGGCGTGACTTCCAGAACTATCCGTATGAGCTGAAACCAACATTTGCGGCGCCACACACGGCTACTATCGCTATAAAGAAATCATTTCCTGATATAAATGCTTATGTAAACGTGTCCTACGCTTTTGCAGCTGGCAGGCCATATTACGACATTCGTTTCAATGTACCTGACAACAAGTGGCAAGTATATGATGATGGCACCACGAAGAACTACAGTGTTGTAAATCTGCATGTAGCTTATCTGACACCTTTCTTCAAACACTGGAAGCAGAAAGACTTTTCAGGTATTGCCTTCGGGGTGAATAACCTGCTGGGAACAAAACAGGTGTTTGGATACAATTACAGTTTTGATGGCAGCAGGAAAGTGCCAATGACACTGCCCGCATCGCGGTATTACTTCATCGGTTTCTTCATGAATTTCGGCATTGATCGTACCAATGATATTCTTGATAATCTCTAACAAAAAACAAATAAACAGATGAGAACAATTATGATCACTCTACTGGCGCTGGTAATGGCATATACAACCGTATCTGCTCAGAGCGCTGATCCGCTGCAGGATGCAGTGACCAGACTTGATAAGGCAGCTTCCGTAAAGGATTACGAAGCGCTGGAGAAAACCTTTTCCGGCATTGCTGTATCACAGAAAACAGCATGGCTGCCTTACTACTATGCAGCTTTCTGCAATGCGAAGATAGGCTTCCTTTATCAGGATGATGGCGAAAGGATAGAGCCGTACAGCAAGAGCGGTGAAGAACAGGCCAAGCAGGCAATTTCCCTGTTGAACGCAGACAAACAGAAAAAGGAACTGGCTGAAGTAAATACGGTATTAAGTATGGTATACCGCACGCGCGTGTTCATTAATCCGATGACATACGGTCGCCAATATGGCTCACTTTCGCAGAAGCACCTGGAGCAGGCCAAGCAGTTGGATCCGCAGAATCCGCGTGCATTATATGTAGAAGCATGGGTGAAGTATTATACACCTAAACTGTGGGGCGGTGATAAACAACGGGCAAAACAGCTGGCAGAGGAGAGCCTGGCTAAACTGCCGGGAACAGCAGCCGGTGTGGAGCCGCATTGGGGAAGGAAAGAAGACCAGGAGTTGTTGGCTAAAATAAAATAATCACACTTAAAAACGCAGCATTATGTTTTTCCCACTTTTCATTATCATACGGATATTGTTCATCGCCTGTATGGTATTTATTATCGGTTATGTTTTCGGAGGCTTTTCGAAGAAGCGGGCGTTGACAGTGATTACCAGGGTAGCGGCGATACTGGTGATAGTACTATTCATTTGCACCAATATTATATTGATGCGGGGAGTATGGGGACATGGGGATTATCGCCATGGTGGCTATTACCGGCATCATTGTGATTCTGTGAGCAGGAATATTTAGTTATTTTTTTATTTAATTATTTAAGCCCGGTGGAGATTTCCTACCGGGCTTAAATAATTAAATAAAAAAATAACTAAATATTTTCGATGATTCCTGCAATACCTTGTCCGCCTCCCACACAGGCTGTTACGATACCATATTTCTTATTGAGACGTTTCATGTCTCCCAGTATCTGTACAGTGAGTTTGGCGCCGGTACAACCAAGCGGGTGGCCCAAGGCAATCGCGCCGCCGTTGATGTTTACGATATCCGGATTGATGCCGAGTTCACGTATCACAGCGATGGACTGTGAGGCGAAGGCTTCATTGAGTTCTACGAGGTCGATGTCCTGTAGTGTTTTGCCGGCTTGCTGCAATGCTTTGGGTACAGCGGCTACAGGGCCGATGCCCATAATGCGCGGATGTACGCCGGCAGAGGCACAGGCAACGAGGCGTCCGATAGGTTTGAGGCCCAGTTCATTCACCATTTTTTCACTCATCACAATCACGAAGGCAGCGCCATCTGAAGTCTGAGAAGAGTTACCGGCAGTAACGCTGCCACCGGCGGCGAATACGGGTTTCAGTTTTCCGAGGGCTTCCAGCGAAGTATCTCCACGCGGACCTTCATCGGTATCTACGGTGTAGGTACGTTTTTGTTTTTTCCCTTTTGCATCAACATATACTTCATCTACATTGATGGGAAGTATGCCTGATTTGAAATAGCCGTTCTGTATGGCGTTTAAGGCTTTCTGGTGTGATTTGTAAGAGAATTCGTCCTGGTCTTCACGGCTAACCTTGAATTCATTGGCTACCGCTTCAGCAGTGAGACCCATACCGATATAATAATCAGGGGTAGTGTTGGCTACAGTGTAGTTGGGTACGGTTTTCCATCCGGCTACAGGTACGAGGCTCATGCTTTCGGTGCCACCGGCGATGATACAGTCAGCCATGCCACTTCTGATCTTGGCGGTTGCAATAGCGATCGTTTCGAGACCGGAGGCGCAGTAGCGGTTAACGGTCATTCCTGGCACATCAATGCCCAAAGCCCTTACGGAGATCATTCTGCCAATCTGCAGGCCCTGTTCAGCTTCCGGTACGGCATTACCTACGATGAGGTCGTCCACGCGCTTGGGGTCCAGCTGAGGTACAGACTGAAGCAATCCGGAGATCACATCCACTGCAAGGTCATCTGGCCTGTAAAAACGAAATCCCCCTCTTTTAGATTTGCCTACCGCAGTACGGAATCCTGCTACTATATACGCTTCTTGCATAACAAAATTTTTTATAATGAGCTAACGGTTAGATTGTCAACATAATGGGTAAATAATAGGGATTTATCCACAATTTCACCCTCCTATCAAATTTAATTAAATAAAGTACACGAAATATGCAAGAGAACAGTTAAATTTGCAGCCACGTTTTTTCAGACTCTGTAGCTCAGTTGGTAGAGCAGCTGACTCTTAATCAGCGGGTCTAGGGTTCGAGTCCCTACAGGGTCACAAAATAGAATTATTCACAACGAAGGCATTCTGGTAATCACTTACTGGAATGCCTTCTTTTTTTACCCTTTTTAAAATGATAACAAAGGAGGATGTTCAAACCTTGATCTTAAGTGGAGAATTAGTGCTTGGATGTTCACAAGACAAATTATGCATTCCTATTGTTAATAGACTTTATATAAAAATGATTTCCGGACTATCTTTCACAGCCATTAAAGTTGTGGATAATCTTATATGTAATGGGCATCACAGATACATTGCTTCGTGTCTTGCAGGTATTTCTATTGGTATAGATCCCTACGTAATAACTAATGCGACAGAAAAGAAAAACTGGGAATTAGTTCATTTGGATGAAAATGATTGGGAGTCAGAAGATGATATCAATATACATAACCAAAAGGATGCAGAAGTGAATAATATGAAAATGAGTGAGTTACAAGATTTGTTATCCAATAAGGCCAAAAAAGTATAATTTTACGCTATGTTGGTATTTTTAGATATAGATGGAGTGATGGTTCCTGCTAATAGCTGGAAACGTCCTGAGATTTTACGGGATGGATTCTTCGCTTTTAGCAATAAAGCTGTTTCCGCACTTCAGAAATTAATTTCTTATGATACCACTATTATGCTAACAACTTCGCACAAAGAAAGGTATAATTTAACTGAGTGGAAGAATATTTTCAGTGCAAGGGGAATTAATGCCAGCATACAATCTCTTCCTGCTAATATTAATCAGTTGAATAGAAAGGACGAAATTGAGAAGTGGTTTGCCAGCAACTATTGTGGTGATAGTTTTCTGATTATTGATGATGATAAGTCATTAAATGATTTACCAGCAAATTTGAAAAGTAATTTAATTCAAACTTATTCAGCAGTAGGTCTTACGGAAGAACATGTTCTTCCGGCTTTAGAGATATTAGAATCTGCTTAAGTAAACGTCCGAATAATTCAATAGCCTTATCAGTATTGAAGCTGGTAAGGCTTTTTATTGGTAGCATATCTTCAGTTTTATATTAGTCAGGGTCTCTTTAAGTAGACTAAAAACATCTTATTACTCACTTATTATCTACCATCCTTTCTTAGATTAGAGTATGTCCCTAAGGTATGTCGTTTCCTCCCTTGGTATTAGCGTGAAAAATTAAATTAGTTTAATCCTCTTTATTATAATAGTTAAACGTGCAGGGGAAGTGCATAGAGTAGTTTTGTGTTCATAATAAACGTACTTATGGACATAACAAAACATCCAATATTCCAACCGTTACAATGGCCGGGGCACTCACTGAAAAACAGACTGGTTATTGCACCTATGTCACGTGTAAGTGCTACCTCCGAAGGGTTGGCTACCGCTGAAATGGGGAACTATTATGCCGCTTTTGCAAAAGGTGGTTTCAGTATGATTATCACAGAAGGGAATTATACAGATGAGATTGCGAGTAAAGGCTATCCTCATCAACCCGGACTCATCTCCTCTGTTCATGCGGCAGCCTGGAAACCAGTAGTAGAACAGGTGAAAACGCATGGCGCGATCATAATTGCACAACTGATGCACGCAGGCGCTCTGTCGCAGTACTCTCAGGACACCCTTGCTCCTTCGGCTATACAACCGGGCGGCGTTAAAATGGCACAATATGGAGGTACAGGGGCGTACCCCTTTCCGAAGGCTATGAGTCTGGAAGATATTAATACCGTTAAAAATGGTTTTGTAAATGCCGCGACGGGTGCACTCGAAGCAGGTTTTGATGGTGTAGAATTGCATATCGCCAACGGTTATCTGCTCGATCAATTTCTTACACCTGAACTAAACATCCGGGAAGACCAATATGGAGGCAGCACCAGCAATCGTTTCCGCATTGCGACTGAAATTATTCAGGCTATCAGAGCCATTGTACCGGCACATTTCCTCATAGGGATACGATTATCAGAAGGAAAAGTGAATGATCTCAAATACCGCTGGAAAGATGGCGCAGCTATGGCCGTCGAAGTTTTGGAGGAAGCCAGGAAAGCGGCACCCGATTTTATTCATATTGCCGTTCAAAGCGGAGAATGGGAGCGAGACAGTTTTTATAGCAATGGAACCTCTTATGCAGCACTCGCCAAACAAATAACTGGCAAGGTGATCATCGCTAACGGCGGAATGCACCAACTGACAAGGGCCACCAGGGTTATTGAAGAATCGCATGCCGACCTTCTCTCAATAGGAAAGGCTGCCCTGGCTGATCCTGCCTGGCCTTCGCATATACTGAACGGCACTTCACCTCTTGCTTTCCATCCCGATATGCTTTGGCCTGAAGCTACCATCAGGCATACGAATCAAGTTATCAAATCCAATCACATAAACATCTCATGAAAACACTTTTTTTAATGCTCGTCAGCTTATACAGCATAAGCGTATTTGCACAATCAAAAAATTCATATCAACAATTAAAAAATAATAAAATGAACATCTCACAAATAAAAATCAATCCGGACCCTTATCAACCTTTCCATCTTGCACAAGGCTATCGTGTTGGTGATCTCTTATTTATTTCCGGACAAACAGCTATTGATGATAATGGCCAACTAATTGGAATCGGCGATTTTGATAAGCAAGCTAACAAAGCTTTTGAGAACCTGGAAAAGGTGTTGAAAGCCGGTGGTTCCAGTCTTAAAAATGTGGTAAAGGTGACTATCCTCCTGAAGGACATGGGCAACTTTAAGAAGATCGTTGCTTTGAGAGAAAAATATTTTAAGGCACCCTATCCGGCAGACACGATACTGGAAGTATCTTCCCTCTACTCTCCTGATGCACTGATAGAAATAGAAGCAGTGGCTGTGACAGATGATGCAGCAGAGTGGAAACAGTAAAGACTAATACTTCAGGAAAGGAATCAAAACGTCATCGAGTGACATACCCGCCAGTAAACTACAAGGATCAGTAACTCGTCTATATAGTAATATAGGAGTAAATGTGGACTTGATGCGGGTATGTCCTGAAGACGTGTAATTATGGTAAGACATAGCTGGAAGTGATGAGATGTTATAGAATGACCATGCAAGGGCAATTGCAGGTTAAGCCTGCAGACCGAACGTTGGAGTATGTGATGTGATGGAAGTTA
>NZ_DATLKJ010000179.1:0-6806 GCF_035538455.1 Chitinophaga sp. | reverse complement strand
GGAAGTGTCCAAAACATTGTTTTTTGAATATCCCAATCTGAAAGAGCTGGCTACCTATTTTGCGGCGGCTTATCCGCAGCAGCTCCGGCAGTTGTCCGGCGGAGCTCCGCAGCAGCAAGTAGAAGATACCCCGCAGTCATTATTCCGGCAAAGAAAACGCTTCTTTGGAAAGACAGTGCAACAGGAGCCTGTGAAGGCAGTTACCGCTCCGCAGCCTTCAACTGTGCAGGAGCAGATCGCTATTATTGGCATCAGTGGCCGCTATCCGATGGCGGACAACCTGCATGAATTCTGGGAGAATCTCAAAGCCGGCAAAAACTGCGTGGAAGCTATACCGGAAGACCGTTGGGATAACGGCGCCTATTATGATACACAGAAACATCAGCCGGGTAAGATCCGCAGTCAGTGGGGCGGATTTATTAAAGATGCAGATAAATTTGATCCGCTGTTCTTTAATATTTCACCGCTGGAGGCGCAGCTCACAGATCCGCAGGAGAGAATATTTCTGCAAACGGTATGGCATACACTGGAAGATGCGGGCTATACCAGGCAACGGTTGTCTGGCAAGCAGGTAGGTGTGTTCGCGGGTGTGATGTACGGTGAATACCAGTTGTACAATGCCGGTAATAAAAACAACGCTTACGTAGCTGCTTCGTCGTACGCATCGGTTGCCAACCGGGTATCTTACTTTTTTAATTTCCACGGACCCAGCATCGCGGTGGATACCATGTGTTCTTCTTCGTTAACAGCCATCCATCTGGCTTGCAACAGTATCCTCCTGAAGGAGTGTGAACTGGCTGTGGCAGGAGGTGTGAACCTTACCGTGCATCCGCATAAATACCAGTTGCTCAGTCAATCTGATTTTATTTCTGCTGAAGGAAAATGTAATTCTTTCGGAGAAGGAGGAGAGGGTTACATTCCCGGGGAAGGTGTTGGTGCAGTGTTGTTGAAGCCGCTCAGCCAGGCAATAGCTGACAGGGATCATATCTATGGTGTGATCAAGGGCAGCGCCCTGAATCATGGTGGTAAAACAAACGGATATACGGTGCCCAACCCTGCTACGCAGGCGAATGTGATCAGGCAGGCGCTTGAGCAGGCGAAAGTGGAGCCGCGTACTGTGACTTATATCGAAGCACATGGTACCGGTACTGCACTCGGGGATCCTGTAGAGATTGAAGGGCTGACAAGATCCTTTGGAGATGTGGCTGCACTCGGGCAGTTCTGTGCCATTGGCTCTGCTAAATCCAACATTGGCCATTTGGAGTCTGCGGCAGGCATTGCCAGTTTGTCGAAGGTGCTGTTGCAGATGAAGCATGGTCAGTTAGCACCGTCTATTCATGCGGAAAAGATCAACCCGAATATCTCTTTCAATAAAACGCCTTTTTATTTACAGCAGACAACATCCAACTGGGTGAGGCCTTTGCTGCGGGATGACACGGGGCATGAAAAACTATATCCGCGGATTGCCGGCATCAGCTCCTTCGGGGCTGGTGGTTCAAATGCACACCTGGTGATAGAAGAATATCCTGCGCGGCTAGAAAGTGCTGCCACACAAAGTATCCCGGTGTTTGTACTTTCTGCAAAAAATAAAGAGCGTTTAAAGGAATATGCACAGATACTGCATACATACCTGTTACAACCGGGGAATAACTTCCATCATGTATTATATACATTACAGACGGGACGCGAAGCGTTGCAGCACCGTGTAGCTTGGGTGGCGGGCAGCGAACGGGAGCTGCTTGACAGGCTGGAAAAGTATGTGCGGGGTAATTATTCAGCGGATGAAATATCCGGGAGCAGCAGCGCTGTCACAGCTGGGTTACCTGCGGAAGCAGGCCAGTGGCAGCAGTTGGCTGCCACCTGGGCGGCGGGAGCTGACATCGACTGGTCTGCTTTATACAAGCCTGAAAGCCGTCCGCTTACTGTTTCCCTGCCTGGTTATCCTTTTACCAAAGAACGTTACTGGATAACGGACCTGGGTAAAACTGTACCGGAGATAACGGAGACGGGTAAACGCCACGCGGATACGCCGGCTGTTATTGCATCACCGGCGGTGGATATACTTGCTTTGTTCCGGCACGATATAGCGGCTAAAGCGGCGGCCCTGATACAGTTGCCGCAGGAAAGACTGGAACCTGAGCGCAACCTTGGTGAATATGGTTACGAGTCTACTTCTTTTGTGCAGCTGAGCGAGCAGATCAACCACGCCTTCGGTTTGGATATTACACCGGCAGTATTCTTTGAGAAGCAATCTGTTTTGCTGTTATCCGCCCATCTGCTGGAAGAGCATCCGGAAGCAATCAGCAGGCATTACCGGCAGCAGGCGCCTGCTGCTGCTGCCATTACGCAAGGCGCCGGTGCACCTGTGTCCTCTCAAACAGAAACGGCTATACGTGAAGTGACTGACATTGCTATCATCGGTATGAACGGCCGCTTCCCGCAGTCGCCCGACCTGGATGCCTACTGGCAGCAACTGGAAGCGGCGGCTGATCTTATTACAGAAGTGCCGGAAGACAGGTGGAACTGGAAGGATTTTGAAAGTGAGTACGACGAAGGACAGGCCGCAGGCCGCTGGGGTGGCTTTATCCGGGATGCGGATAAGTTTGACGCCCGGTTTTTCAATATTTCTCCCCGGGAAGCGGAAACAATGGACCCGCAGCAGCGTGTCTTTCTGGAGGGGGTATGGCATACGATAGAAGATGCCGGTTATCGCGCTGCTGATCTGGCGGGGCGTCATATCGGGATCTTCGCGGGCGTGCAGTTCCAGGATTACCAGTATCTGCTGATTACCAATGGAGAGAACAATGCGCAGATGGGATTGGGCAATGAGTTGTCTATCCTTGTGAACCGCGCATCTTACCTGCTTAATTTCCACGGTCCCAGCGAACCATATAATACAGCCTGTTCCAGTGCCCTGGTGGCAGTGCACAGAGCCATTGACTCTATCCGCAGAGGTGAGTGCGAAATGGCGCTGGCAGGCGGCGTAACGCTCATGTTGAATCCATATACTACCGTTAGCGCCGCAACGCTGGGTATCCTTTCACCGGATGGCCGCTGTAAAACGCTGGACACTAACGCCAACGGCTATGTGAGAGGAGAAGGAATCGGATTGGTCTTAC
This sequence comes from Chitinophaga sp., assembly GCF_035538455.1. GTDB lineage: Bacteria > Bacteroidota > Bacteroidia > Chitinophagales > Chitinophagaceae > Chitinophaga. The sequence continues at coordinate 3,687 of NZ_DATLKJ010000179.1, read as the reverse complement.
TGAAGCCCCTGGAAAAAGCAAAGGCGGACGGGGATCATATCTATGCGGTGATCAAAGGATCTGCAGTGAACCACGGCGGTAAAGCCAGTTCGCTGACAGCGCCGAATGCAGCCGCGCAGGCTGATCTGATTGTGAAGGCGCACCAGCAGGCAGGCTTTGATCCGGCTACGGTAAGTTATCTGGAGCTACATGGCACAGGTACCAAACTGGGCGATCCGGTGGAGATAGAAGGTATCAAGAGCGCCTTTAAGAAACTTGCCAGGCAACGGCCCGCAACCGGCGAAGGCATTGTGCCCTATTGTGGTGTGGGTACGGTAAAAACCAATATAGGCCACCTCGAGCCGGTATCAGGTATTGCCGGCCTGTTAAAAGTGGTACTGGCTATGCAGCACAAAACGCTGCCGGGTATCGTTAACCTGAAGACACTGAATCCGTTTGTAAAAATCGAGCGGAGCCCGTTTTATATCGTGTCTGAAACAAAACCCTGGCAGGCGCTTACGGATGCGCAGGGCAGGGAGTTGCCAAGGCGGGCGGGCGTCAGCTCATTTGGTTTCGGTGGGGTAAACGCGCATGTGGCCCTCGAAGAATATATTCCTGCAACACCGGCAGCGGGCTTGCCTTTTACGCCGCGGCTGTTTGTATGGTCTGCAAAAAATGAAGAACGGCTGAAAACATATGTTACCCGCTGGTTGGATTTTATACGGGAGAAGGAGGGCGCCGGCGCATTTACGCCCTTGTACTGGCACCAGGTGGCATATACGCTGGCGATTGGCCGTGAGGAGATGGACAGCCGCCTGGCTGTGGTGGCAGACTGTCCGGCTGCACTGGCTGCGGCGCTGAATAACTACCTGGAAGGGCTATACGATATCAACGTACTGAGTGGCAGCGTTGTGGCGTATAAACAGAATGGCGGAGTAGCAGCAACGGTTACCGCCGTGGACGAAAGTGCGGATTATTTGTCGCTGGCCGATGCATGGCTGCGTGGCGCTGTAGTTCCCTGGCAGCAGCTATTCCCGCAAGAGGTGAGGAAGCGTGTGCCGCTGCCGGTATATCCTTTTGAACGGAAACGCTACTGGCTTACGCCGCGCGTACCGTTGACAGCTGGCATTCCAGTAATAGCCCGGCAGCAGGAACAGGCCGTGGTAAGCGAGACCACGGCATCAGCAGAAATGGGCAGGGAGCATATTGTCCGCGAGCTGAAATCCATTCTGGCGGATAAACTGAAAGTAGCGGAAGAAGATGTTAATGGAGATGATGACCTCGCAGAACTGGGCATGGACTCTATCTTCTCCCTGATTTTTATGCAGGCCATACAGGACCGCTACGGACAACAGATCTCGTTGTCTGCCGCCGTGGAGCATCCTACCATCAACAGGCTGGCAGCATATGTTCATAATGAATTATTGGACAGTGGGGAGATGGTTATACCGTCAGGAAACATACCCGCGGCAAGACCGGCTGCCAAAAAAAATACGGTGACGTATCCACCGGAGTTAATACCGATCAATACGTCAGGAACGCAACCTATTTCTTTCTGGTTCCATCCTGCCACAGGTTTTGCTACATTGTTCAAGAATGTATCTGATGCGCTGGGGCCTGATTACCCGCTGTACGGGTTGCAGGCGCGCGGTACAGATGGCAAAACCGTGCCGCAGACATTCGATGAGATGGTGGAGCATTACCTGAAATGTATCAGGATGGTGCAGCCGCATGGGCCTTATGTATTATGTGCATATTCTTTCGGTGGATTGATCGCCGTTGCGGTGTCGAAGCGGTTGGAAGAAGAAGGGGAGAAGATCCGTCATCTCTTCCTGCTGGAAACATTCCCCACTACAGAAGAAGTAAACAATATCTTCCTAGAACATTATGATTTCGATTTTCTGAAAATATACCTGGCTAACTTCTTCCTGAAAGTGGCGGATAATCCTGAGCTTACCATCACCAGGAAAGATATTGCAGGGATCTCGCCCAGGCTTCATATCGGGCATATCTGCAAGCTCGTGAAAGAACGTGCCAGGACCATGATCTCAATGGATGATATCTTCAACTATATCCGCGGAGGGCTGATCTGTTCTGATTATTCAGAAGAAGCCTACCGCACTTACCGGATTGATTCCTACAGCGCTTCTGATGTAACGTTTGTGAAAACGAAGAAAGGGTTTATCGGGAAAGACAACTTCATGAACTGGCCCGCACTGGATCTCTATGCGATGTACGATTACGTAGCGCCATGGCGCGGGATCGTTACCAACAAACTGGAACTGGTGGAGGTGGATTCAGATCACTTCGAAATGCTGAACCAGCCTCAGTTGCAAACGATCATCGACGCCATCAAGCGGGTGTTCCGCACTTTCCGCACCATTGACGAAACGGCTTACACTGCCTTCGCAGATGGTTTCGGTTCACTCACCACTTTCCTGCAGGCATTGCTGCTGAAACGTTTCCGGGAGCAGGGGCTGTTGCAGTACGAGGAAGAGTCGTATACAATGGATGACATCATTACCAGCTTGTCTGTACAACCGTCTTATCACGCATTGCTGGCTGCCTTGCTGGACATATTACAAAGACGGGGCTGGATCAGTATTAAAGGTGCTGTTATTACCGTTACGGCAGAAGCCGTAGCGCCGGAGCTGGAAGCCCTGGCAGACCAGCAGCACGTGCTGGAGGAGAACCAGCCGGAAGATATTAAAGGATATGTACCGTTACTGCTGGCCTGTCTGGAAAATATTTTCGAAGTAATGGCCGGCCGTAGAAAAGGGACGGATGTGATATTTCCGGAAGGCAGCGACGTACTTGTGGGGAGACTGTATAACGATAACATCCAGGCCCGCTTCTATAATGAAATTGTAGAACAGTATGTGGCTGATATTATGATTATGCGGAAACAGCAATATCCCAACTCAGTGATCAATATCTGTGAAATTGGCGCCGGCAGCGGCAGCGGCAATGAAGGCCTGCTGCCGGTGTTGAAAAACTATGCGCAGCAGGTTCGCTACCTGTATACCGATAGCAGCAAAGGTATTGTAAGCGCCGGCGAAAGAAAGTTGCGTGAAAAATACCCGTTTGTTGATTTCAAACAGCTGGATATTCAGAAGTCTGTGGAACGGCAAGGCTTTGAACCTGGAAGTATGAATGTGGTGATAGCCGGCAATATGTTGCAGGGAGTGAGAAATGTTGCCACTGCCATTAAGCAGGTACACGGGCTGTTGAAGCCAGGCGGCGCATTTGTGATCAACCAGATAACCCGTTTACAGGATTATAACACGGTGACATTCGGTCTGACAGAAGGATGGTGGCAGTTTGAAGATGGCCATGTCCGCATTCCGCATTCTCCGCTGCTGCAGAATACCACCCTCAGGGACATACTGGAAGCCAATGGTTTTGAGCAGGTGGAGATACTGGGCATTCCCGGTGTGCCAACTGAAGAACTGGAACAGAGTGTAGTCGTTGCCGTTAAAAAATCTGATGTATGACAAGTACAGCGCATTTGAATATCATGATCCGTTACAATGAGCTCTGGTCTAAAGATGGACTGGAGAAGGCTGCCGAAGTGCTGTCACCTGATTTTATCAGGTACGGTACTTCTGGTCGCCTGAAAGGGATTACGGATTTCCGGCGTTTTGTGGAGGGCTTTCTGGAATCATTCCCGGACATCCGTTTTCTCGTGGACGACTGGATGGAGTGTGC
>NZ_DATLKJ010000178.1:0-13717 GCF_035538455.1 Chitinophaga sp. | reverse complement strand
AAACTTTTTTCTGTTATGAATCAAATATAAGGCTTCTTTTCATTTTTCCTATTTTTTAATAAATTTTTTTTAGTAAAATTACTTTATGAACAATGTAATTTATTTCAACTGTCAACATACCCTTATTTTATAATAACTACTATCGTTATATTACTGCATTCATACTTCTTCAACCATGAGTTTTACTTTCTACAAACAGCTTGATGCCATGGATTGCGGTCCCACCTGCCTCCGCATGATTGCAAAACATTATGGGAAAAGTTACTCGTTACAAAACCTGAGAAACAAAAGTGGCATCAGCAGGGAAGGCGTTTCAATGCTTGGAATAGGACGTGCAGCCGAAGCGCTCGGGTTTCATACAGTAGCTGTAAAAACAAGTATTGATAAACTGGAAGAAGAAGGATCATTTCCTTTCATTGCTCACTGGCAGCAAAACCATTTCGTAGTTGTAAGGAAAATTAAAGGAGATAAAGTGTATATCGCTGATCCGGGTAAATCACTGATAGATTTCAGTAAAAAAGAATTTAACAGCAACTGGGCAAGTACGGCAAATGGCGCCCAACAGGAGGGCATTGCTTTACTGCTGGAACCATCCCCGTCATTCTATCTCGCAGAAGAAGAGAAAGATAACCGGATGAAGTTCACTGTGCTTTTCAATTACCTGTGGATGTACAAGAGATTGCTGCTGCAATTGCTGATGGGGCTTGTTATCGGAAGTACATTGCAACTGATATTCCCTTTCCTGACCCAATCAATAATAGATGTTGGTGTTAACAGCCGGAACATTGGATTCATCTACCTGATCCTGCTGGCACAACTGATGTTATTTACCGGGCAGGCAACCATCGACTTTCTGAGGAGCTGGATACTTCTACACATCAATACCCGCATTAATGTATCCATACTTTCTGACTTCCTCATCAAACTGATGAAATTGCCGATATCTTTTTTTGACAGCAAAATGATTGGGGACATCATGCAGCGAATGGACGACCAGCAAAGAATTCAGAGCTTTCTCACAGGTCCTGCCCTACATACACTATTCTCCTTCTTTAATTTTTTTGTTTTCAGCATTGTTATTATTTCCTATGATATAAAAATATTCTCCACCTTCATTACAGGCAGTGTGCTGTACGTGCTCTGGGTGTTGCTATTTCTTAAACGCCGGAAAGCGCTGGACTATAAACACTTTGATATTGCCGCGCAGAACCAGGGTAAGGTGATCCAACTGATAAATGGCATGCAGGAAATCAAGATGAATAATTGTGAATTATCGAAGAGATGGGAATGGGAAAGGTTGCAGGCCAGGCTTTTTAAAATTAGTATAAAAGCGCTGTCGCTGTCACAACTTCAGCAGGGAGGTGCATTTTTTATCAACCAGGGTAAAAATATACTCATCACTTTTTTATCTGCAAAAGCAGTCGTTGACGGCTCTCTGTCGCTAGGTGGCATGCTGGCCATCCAATATATTATCGGACAATTAAACAGTCCGCTGGAGCAATTCATTAACTTCATTCAAAGTAGCCAGGATGCCATGATCAGCCTGGAAAGACTGAACGAGATACACTCCATGCCGGATGAAATACCAGCTGAAAGCAGGGAAAACATTACCAGTGAAAATACCGACAATACGCCGCAGATATTAATTATTCCATCAGATAAAAGTATCCACTTAAAAGATATTTCCTTCAGATATCCCGGAACAGAAACTCCGCCTGTGCTGGAAAACATATCGCTTCATATCCCCGAAGGGAAAACTACCGCTGTCGTTGGCACCAGCGGAAGCGGGAAAACTACGCTATTGAAACTGCTGATGAAGTTCTATCATCCCAAGGATGGAATCATCAAAGTAGGCGCTTATCCACTGCACATGATCAACACCAGGACATGGCGCGATAACTTCGGTGCTGTGCTGCAAGACAATTACATTTTTTCTGATACCATAGCCAACAATATCGCCATAAGTGACGAAGCGCCGGACCCCGCAAAGCTCCTTCATGCCATCAGGATGGCCAATATTGAAGATTTCATCGGAGAATTGCCCCTGGGTATCAATACAAAAATAGGTGTTGAAGGCATCGGTATCAGCCAGGGACAGAAGCAACGGATCTTAATCGCCAGGGCTATCTATAAAAATCCGGAGTATATATTTTTTGATGAAGCTACCAACGCCCTCGATACTAACAACGAAAAAGTGATTATGGAAAATCTTGAATCATTCTTTAAAGGAAAAACTGTTGTAGTTGTTGCACACAGGTTAAGCACAGTTAAAAATGCCGATCAGATAGTTGTGCTGCATAAAGGCCGTTTAATTGAATCTGGCACTCATCAGGAGCTGATCGCATCAAAAGGTGCCTATTATGAACTTGTGAGGAATCAACTGGAATTAGGGAACTAATGAAACTATTAACTATGGCAGAAGAAAAAGAGAATGAAATCACATTGCCGCTCCGTAGTACCGAAATCCAGGAACTGATCGGCAGACCGCCACACTGGCTCGTGCGAAGCGGAACAGGCGCTTTTTTCCTGCTGTCGCTATTGCTCTTTACTGTAAGTTGGATAGTGAGGTACCCGGAGACAATTGAGTATCCGCTAAAACTTAACCTGGCTGCTTCACCACAGGTGATAACCATGCCTGCCAGTGACAGTACATTTAAGGTATTGGTACAGGACGGGGAAAAGGTAACAAAAGGACAAATTCTGGCATGGACAGGGAACGAAAAACATCAGCTGACCGCCTCCATAGACGGTAATGCATCATTCGCCGTTCCGTCTGAAAATATGGTATCATCTGCGGTAGGCACTCCTCTGCTCTATATAATGCCTGCCACTTATAATCCGTTTGGAATTATGCATATATCGCCTGATGACATAATAAAAATCAGGAAAGGCCAGCAGGCATTGGTAAAGATAGCAGGAGAGAACTTTACGATACCTGCCAGAGTGGTGCTCATCAATAATGTCCTGACAGACTCTTCTTACCAGGTATGGCTATCCTTCCCATCAGGTCTGAAAGACGACGCCGGAAAACCACTGCTAATCAGAGAAGGAATGACCGCCACCGGCAGGATTATAATAGCCAATAAAAGACTATTGGAGAAAATGTTTTAACAAGATCAGAATCTCATCTCTTCTGATAAACTAACTTTTCGTATCCCACTTCCTTAAATACTTCTACTCCTGCATCACATACCGAGCAGCTATACTCAGCCGGCAATGCATCAAATGGCGTTCCGGGGGGTGCCCCCTGGGCAGCATCTCCCGCAGCAGGGTCATATACTGTCAGGCAACTGCTGCACTGATAAACGATATGCTCCGGCTCGTTGATCTGTATGGATTGCTGTTGCTCCTGCACAAAATGTTCCAGGATATCCGTTTCACTCTTCTGTTCATAAAATAACTTGCAAAGGGCTGCCACATAGGGCCCCAGATGCTCTTTTGATACGTTCTGCCGGTAAGGTACTATTGTGGCGGCATTCGCGCTGAAACCCGCTGTATGGAAGATGTCATAACGCTGCATATATTTCAGCTGACTGCCGTGGCGGTTCTCCCTGCGCCGGATGATAATATTACCAAATAGACTCGCCGGCCGCTGAATTTTCACACTGAAGCATAATCCATATGTGCGCACATCCGCCACATCAAAATAACGAATGATGTGCCGCTTGAGTACAAGACCATCCTCACAGTTATCCTCCACTTGCCAATTCAGTTCATTGGCAGCATGCCGCACATTGATACCGTGTTTGTCCAGCACATAATCCCAGAGGTTACGGTGCATGGCTTCAATATCCTTGATCACAAGAGACTTCCAGGGCGTTGCATACAACTGTCCTATACGGGTCTGCATGCAGATCTTACACACCTCTTTCAGGAATGCCACTGAAAAATCTTCATCGCGGCGATAAATACCCAGCCAGTAAGTATTATGATGCCTGTTAAACCCTTCATAGTAAGGCAGCCGGAAGGCAGGTAAAGCAGGATCTTCAGTCTTCTCCTTGAAGATATACGATACGGATTCCTTTACGCTCTGACAAATAACATCCGGTTGTACCCCTTCCTGTAAGAGGATTTCGGCCGCCTTTGTCACAATGGCGATGTTGTTGGTATAAATCAGTTCCGGCCATGCATACAGCTGCTGACTACCCGGCGGCCGCAGGTAAAGATACCAGTAATGCAGACTTCCGGAAGCCACCCAGTTGACATGCCCTGTAAACAGCGGAACAAATGTCTGACGGCTGTCACAGATATTTACTTTCAATGCCGGAGAATAGTCAAACAGGTTAAATACGTCTTTGTAAATACCCTCCGTCAGCCAGGTATTATTGATAAAAATATCTGCCGCAGGATAGGAACTGAGGATGTTAGGATATGTGGAAAGATTGATCTGGTGATCACTGCAAGCTGATATGAAATCAGGCATATATTTATCTGGCACATCTATTAACAATTGCTGACGTAATCCAAAACGTATATACGTTATCGTCATAGACGATACAATGTCCAGCAACTCATGCAATTTGCCGGGAGAGATGATCCCTCCAGTGAAGTTGACCTGTAGTGTGTGTACCTGTTTTGCCATTATGATACTGCTACCTGTTTAGCTTTCTGTAAATGTTTTTCCAACAGCGCTTTCACTTCCGGTCTGCAGCTACCACAGCCCATTCCCGCACCTGATGCCTGGCACAGCTGCTGCAGGTTATCGCAACCGGATGCTATCTTCTCCTGTATATTTCCTTCTCCAACATTCCCGCAGGAACAGACCAGCTTGCCCATCACGGCCGTTCCCTTCTTACCAGACCGCAATAGCTCAAGGCGCTTGTCAGATAATTCGATGCGCTGTTCGATGAGATCCCGGAATTCCAGGAACTCCGTCTTATCTCCAATTAAAATAGTGCCCACCAGCCGGTCTTCATGTATGATGCATTTCTTGTAAAAGCGCTTGGCCCGGTCGATGAATAATATTTCTTCATAAGCGGGATCCTTGGGGGTTTCCACCATGCCAATGGAACAAAGGTCTGTGCCATGCATCTTGAGAATATTCATCGCCAGCGAGCCACGATAACAGGCGCCGATGTCGCCGTTCAGGAAGCGCGCCACCACAGCTGCCTGCTGCTCTGCTGCCGCTGTGATACCATACAGCATGCCATTAAATGATGCGATCTCGCCAACAGCAAAAACATCCGGGTCGCTGGTCTGCAGGTATTCGTTGACAATCACGCCGCGATTGCATTGCAACTGTGCTGCCAGGGCCAGCTCAATATTAGGTATGGTACCTATGGACATCACCACCGCCTGACAAGGAATATAGCGGCCGCTTTTCATATGGATACCTTCCAGTTGCTCCCGCCCGGCAAACCGGTCTATTTCATCATTATAACAGATCTCAATGCCGCGGTCTGTCAGCTCTTCAAAGAGCAACTGGCCGCCAAGCGTATCCAGTTGTCTGTCCATCAGGCGGGAAGTTCGCTGTATAACGCCAACTGGTATGCCCATCTCCCGCAGCGAGGCGGCCAGCTCAATGCCCAGCAATCCTCCACCCACGATCATGACCCGACCCTTATCCGGATCAATATGCGCCTTAAAAGCATCTGCATCCATCCGTGTACGCATAGTGAAAATACCCGGAACCGGCGGCACGTCCCGCAGTGTGGCGGCCCTGCTGCCGGTGGCCAGCAACAGAATATCATACGTATGTACGTTGCCATTGCTATCGGTCACTTCTTTTCTGGAGCGGTCGATATGCACGATGCTCACACCGCGATGCAATGTGATATTGTACTCTTTTTCTTCCGCACTGGTCATCTTCACCAGCTGCCGCCATTGTTGTGTACCGCTGATGTAATCCGGTAACATCACCCGGTTGTAGAAGGGCAGGTCTTCTTTACTGAATACCACGATCTCATCTTCTGTATTCAGCTCCCGGTAAGATTTCACAAAACCGCAGGCTCCAGCTCCTGCACCTATTATCACAATTTTCTGTACCGGCTTTCGATAGCGCTGCACCTGCACTGCCGCATACTTAAAATCTGGTTGCTTTGATACAGGATCGAGTAACTTATGGGTAAGATTATTGGCCCTGTGCAGGTCATTCTGCAGGATCTTTCCCCAATGCATAGGAAGAAACACCACTCCCCTCCTGATGGTATCACTGAGCTTTGCCTTGACACGTACAGCTCCCCTGCCATTGGTAATCGCTGTAATGTCACCATCACTGATTCCCCGCGCGGCGGCGTCTTCAGGATGTATTTCCAGGAAGGCTGCATTAATGTGCTGCTTCAACTTATTCACTTTACCTGTTTTACTCATGGTATGCCACTGGTCCCGTATGCGGCCGGTAGTGAGTATCAGTGGCAGCTCTGATGATAATGGCTCGGACTGATTTGCATCGTCAAAGCTATGGATCTTAGCGCGGCTGTTGTCTGTATAGAACTGGTGATCAGCAAATAATCTTTGTGTGCCTGCCCCTTCGTGATAAGGCCACTGCACACTGCGTTGCGACCTGAGCACCGTATAGTCAAGTCCGCTGATGTCGATGTTGGTATCCGCAGTGAGACGCACATGTTCTTTGTAGATATCTTCCATATTTGTATACCCAAAGCCGTTATATCCCATTTTCTGTGCGAACCGGCAGATGATTTCCGCATCCGGCAGCGCTTCGCCTGGCGGGGCTGTAATCCGCCCCAGGTAACTGATACGGCGCTCGGCATTGGTCATAGTACCTTCCTTCTCCGTCCATGCAGCGGCTGGCAGCACCACATCTGCATAGTGCAGGGTTTCAGGTTTGGAAGATATTTCCTGGACCACCACAAACTTTGCCTTTTGCAATGCCGCCTCCGCGAAGCGTGCGTCGGGCAGGCTCACCAGCGGATTGGTGCACATAATCCAGATCGCCTTCAGGCGGCCATCATCCAGCGCGTCAAACATTTCAGTGGCGGTAAGTCCGGGTTTATCTGAGATAGTAGTGCCGCCCCAGAACTCCTGCACCTGGCGGCGATGTTCTGCATTACTCAGTACGCGGTGTGCTGGTAATAAGTTTGACAGGCCACCTACTTCCCGACCACCCATCGCATTGGGTTGGCCGGTTAAAGAGAACGGACCGCTGCCGGGCTTTCCGATGTGTCCCGTGATCAGGTGCAGGTTAATAAGACTCAGGTTCTTATTCACTCCTATCACACTCTGATTCAGTCCCATCGTCCATAATGTCATAAATCCCCCGGCGCCGCCTATCATATCAGCGGCTGCACGGATGGCAGTTTCCTCTACTCCGCAGATGGCCGCAGCTTCTTCTATACTACGCTGCATCACGGTGAGCTCATACTTTGCAAAACCATCGGTATGTTGCGTGATGAACGTGTGATCAATATGACCGTCTTCAATAAGCAGGCGGCCGATAGCATGATGCAATACAATATCTGTCCCGGGAATGATCTGCAGGTGCAAATCCGCGATGCTGCAACTCTGTGTTACGCGCGGATCGCTGACAATGATCTTCAACCGGGGATTGGCCGCCCTGGCAGCTTCCACCCGGCGCCAAAGTATAGGATGGCACCAGGCAGGATTGGCGCCCGCCACGAAAATACAGTCCGCTTGTTCTATATCGTCGTAAGTACCCGGAACTGCATCTTCTCCCAGCGCCATCTTGTAAGCCGCTACAGCGCTGCTCATGCAAAGGCGGGAGTTGGTATCAATATTATTACTGCCGATAAAACCCTTTATCAGCTTATTCACTACATAATACTCTTCTGTAAGACATTGACCTGATGCATAAAATGCCACCGCATCAGGGCCATATTTTTTTATAATGGAAGAAAATACAGCTGCCGCACGCTCCAACGCCTGGTCCCACGTAACTCGCTGCCGCGGCAGGCTCCGGTGATAACGCATCTCAGGATAAAGCAACCTGTCGGAAGTATCCATCACCGTATAATGCAGGTTCATGCCCTTGGAGCATAGCATTCCCTTATTAACCGGATGTGTTGGATCACCATCCACATGCAACTTCCCCTGCCGGTCTTTATGCACCAGTATACCACAACCAACACCGCAATAACAACAGGTCGTTTTAAGTGTAGACAACATATTCATCCTTTAAGATTATCAGGAAGCCACTACCGGAGGAGCTGTTACTAACTCCTCTCCTTCCGCTTTAGGTGCAAATCTCGTCAGCAGCACAATACAGCCGACCGTTATCACCGCCAGCCCGATATACGTGAACGCTTGTACATATGTAATGTGTTCCGATTTAAAAAGGAATCCGAACATCATACCTCCTAAATTCCCGCCAGCACCTACAACTCCGCTCACCAACCCGACATTCTTCTCATTAATGAAGGGTACTATACCGTAAGTAGCACCGTTAGCCATTTTCAGGAAGAGTGCAAATCCCAGCATCGACACAATAGCCATAGCGAATGATCCCGCTTGTGCAAAAAATACCAGACCGATTCCTTCCAGCAATAGCACAAAGGCCAGCAATATTCCTTTCCCTTTCATACCGGCCCGGGCGCCCACCTTGTCCGATACCATACCTCCGAGTGCCCTGGCAAAGAGGTTCATGAATCCGAAGATACCAGCCCAGAAACCGGCAGCACCCTGTGGCAGATGAAAAGTATCCACGAAGTGCAGAGCAGCCACGTTATCAAACGTGATCTCCATACCAAAGCAGGCGCCGTAAGCCAGTGTGAGTGCCCATATACGCCAATCCGCCAATACGGACCAATCTGTTTTGCTTTGCATCCTGCCACGGTCTATCTCATCAAAATTTCCATCCGGCGTATCTTTTGTATAACGATAATATAGCCAGGCGACACCCAGCATCATCACCCCGGGTAGTATCATGGCATAACGCCACGCCTCCGGTTTAGTATAGCCGAAACCTACAATTGCAGCAAAAACCAGTGGCATCACCATATTGGTAACGCCGCCTCCCAAATTCCCCCATCCTCCGGTGATGGCATTGGCTGTACCTTTGATGGCTGGTGCAAACATCAGAGAAGTATGGAATTGAGTGATCACAAAAGATCCACCTATGATGCTAATAGCTAACCGAAACAACAGGAAAGAGGTATAATCCTTTGACAGTCCTACCAGGAATACCGGCAACGAACCTATCAACAGCAGGCGTATAGCGGTTTTGCGTGGCCCCCAGGTATCGCAGAGGCGGCCTATTACCAGCCTTGCTATAATTGTACCCGATACGGAAGCGATGATAATATTTCCCACTTGCGCTTTTGTAAGACCAAGATCTGTTCTGATAGTTGGCATCAAAGGCGCCAGGCCGAACCATCCGAAAAAGCACACAAAGAACATCAGCCACGTAATATGAAAAGTGCGCATTTGCACCGTATTCAGACTGAATAATTTTAATCTATCGAGAACCGGCATTGTTTTATTTTTTAAGGATTACTTAATCTTCCATTGGGGATGGATATTGATCATAACGTAGGCCCAATTACTGTTAGACGCAGCATTGACAACATTCTTTACCTGCGCCAGTGCAACTGTACTCCAGAAGTGACTGTAGCCCGCTTCCAATCCGATTATGTCTGTTAGTGTATAAGATGCAGTGATATCTGTTTCCGTACCGAAGTATCTTTTCTTGCCATTCAAAGCAGCGGTACTGTAAAATCCATGGACATCTGCCGCGATAATGCAGCGGGTGCCTGCGTTCAGCCTGCTCCGGATGTAGTAATCCTGCAGGCCTTTATTGCCAAAGGGACTGGCTGCATAAAAGTAGTCCATAGTACCGCAGAACTTATGCGGCGTACCGTACAAAGGATCAAAATCAGGTGTGATATAATCCGCACCAGCTCCGGCACTAAAAACCTTGCTGACAGCATATTGCAGCACTCCTGACCACAAAGATGCACTTACCGTTTGCCCGTTACCGTTAGTTCCACCCTGAAAATAAGCGGTAGCAGTATACGACAACCGATCACTCCTGCCTGTATAAAACAGTCCTGTAGTAAACCGCCCATAAGTGGCGCTCTCCCACACTTTCACAGCTGTATGCTCTACGCTGTCGATATGATATTTCGGGAATTGGTCAGACAGGAAAAGGAAGGAGAGATGACCTGTTTTGAACATCCTGGATACATACAAATATTCCAGGCTCTTGTAAGCCATGCCGCCATTTGTATTGGCGGCGTAGTTACCAGGCGGTACAGGGTTGTATTCTGTGCCGGACGCCTTTTCTTTATTCTGATTAAATGCAAATCCGGCATGCATGGTCCAGCTGCTGCTTTCATACCTGATCACGGCCGCATCATGCCGCCGCCCCTGCTGTAGCCAGTCGAGGTTTCCCAGCAGGCGGCTATCGTCATATACCAGTTCCTGCCGGCCAGCTTTGATGGACAAACTCCGGCTCTTAATAACCGTATCCGTGAGCATGATCTCTGCCCATGCTTCATGAAGCATGATGCCGTTGTTATCCGGCGTAGTAGTACGATTGATGGTGGAAACATCCTGCCCCCAGACACGTACATCCTGTACTGTTAGTCCAAGTTTGATACGGTAGGCACTGAAACCGGCCATCAGCCGGGTGCGTTGAGAAGTGAAGAAGGCGGGCGGCGCTCCCTGTGTCTGCGGAGCGCCCTGCCCGTTGCGTAGTTCGGGCCGTATACGCACCTGGGCACCCAGTATAAACTGGGCATAGCCACAGTGCGATAACAGTAGCCCGGGCAGCATGAGCCATTTGCCGCCACGATACCATTTTTTCATGTACCTTTGGTTGATTTTAATTGAGCCAATCAATTCAGATCAGAAGCCCGGCTAGCCTGCCCGCTGCCGGGTTTCGTCATTATACTGCTGCCATTTCTGTGCCCTCACTAACGCCGATGTATACACGATCATTCACCACACGTACAGGATATACGGTAAGTGCGCATTCCGCTTCGTCTGTAAGACAACGGCCGTCAAGCAGGGAAAATGTTTTTTTGTGAAAAGGACAAGCCACCTTCGGCTCATCTTTAACCGTGCCGGTCATCCCACGGCTTAATGCCATCTGCCTCCGGTGCGGACACATGTTCTGTGTTGCATACCATTCATTTCTACGGGCGAAAAAGAACAGGGCGATCTGTTCGTCGCCATACTTTACACATACTCCGCCATTGCCGGGTACGTCCGATGTTTTGCAGGCATAGAACCAGTGAATCGTTGTTGAAGAAACAGACATAGCAATATGTTTTTATGAAGAAAATTATTTCCAGTCAATCGCTTTTTTCTGACCACGCATAGTCTCAAATTTCACGGTAGGATCTTTGTCCTCCGGAGCATTGATGAAGTGAGAGAAGCGTTTGCGCAGCTCCGGGTTTTCCACCACTTCTTTCCATTCACATTTATAGCTGTCTACCAGCTGCTGCATTTCATTTTCCAGCTGTGCGGCAATGCCCAGGCTGTCGTTCACTACTACGTTGCGGAGATACTCTATGCCTCCTTCGAGTTTGTTCAGCCAGGTAGCGGTGCGGGTAAGCGGGTCCGCTGTTTTGATATAGAACATCAGAAAGCGGTCGATGTAGCGGATACAGGTTTCACTGTCGAGATCAGCAGCGAGCAATATGGCATGCTGGGGCTTAGAGCCGCCATTGCCACACACGTATAGGTTCCAGCCTTTTTCTGTGGCGATGATGCCGAAATCTTTTGACTGTGCTTCTGCACATTCTCTGATGCAGCCGGATACGGCCGACTTGATTTTGTGTGGGGCACGCAGGCCACGGTAACGTTCCTCAATGCGGATCGCATAGCTTACGCTGTCGTGCAGGCCGAAGCGGCACCAGGTGGAACCTACACAGCTTTTTACAGTGCGTAGTGCTTTGCCATATGCATGGCCGCTTTCGAAACCTGCCGCAATCAGTTCTTCCCATATTTTCGGAAGGTCAACGAGATGTGCACCGAAAAGATCGATACGTTGGCCGCCGGTGATCTTTGTATAGAGATGATATTTTTGTGCGATCTGACCGATAACGATCAGCTTCTCAGGTGTAATCTCTCCGCCTGGAACACGTGGCACCACAGAGTAAGTACCCCCCTTCTGGATGTTGGCAAGATAGCGGTCGTTGGAATCCTGCGCAGTATCATTCCCTTTTTTCAGGATCATATCATTCCAGAGGCTTGCCAGAATGGAGGCCACCACTGGCTTACAGATCTCGCATCCTTCACCGTGACCATAATGATCCAACACTTCGTCATATGAGTACAGTGCCTTTATTTTTATCAGGTCCAGCAGCTCCTGCCGGGAGTAGTGAAAGTGTTCGCAGATCACGTTGCGGATGTATTTACCCTGCGCCTTCATCGTAGCAGTGATGATGTCTTTTACCATAGGCGCACAGCCACCGCAGCAGGTGCCGGCTTTGGTACATTTCTTAACATCATCCAGCGTTTCATGACCATCGGTCACGGCCTGGCAGATAGCGCCTTTGCTCACGTTTTCACAGCTGCAGATGACGGCTTCGTCCGGAAGCGCGGCAATGCCTGCGCCCGTGGGTGCACCTTCGCGGGCAGGCCCCATCAGTAAAGACTCGGGGTCTGGCGGCAGTTCCAGTTTATTCTTTGCGGTTTGCAGCAGTATATTATAAGCGGACGCTTCGCCTATGAGAATACCACCCAGCAACTGCTTTCCATCGGGTGTAACATCGATGCGCTTGTAGATGCCTCTATGTCTGTCTTCAAACGTAATGCTCCGGCAGCTTTCAGCCGGCGTAAACGGATCGCCGAAGCTGGCCACATCCACACCGATGAGCTTCAGTTTGGTACTCATATCAAAACCGGTGAACATCTTTTCTTCTCCATTGATATGTGCTGCTGCTACCTCCGCCATTTCATAGCCTGGCGCCACAAGGCCGTAGATCATATTATTAAAGAGCGCGCATTCACCGATGGCATATATAAAGGGATCAGACGTCTGCATATATTCATTCACCACAATGCCACCGCGGATGCCGGTTTCCAGCCCGGCGGTCTTTGCCAGCTCATCTCTCGGCCTGATACCTGCAGACACTATTAATATATCCGTTAACAGGAATGTATCATCGGTGAACTGCAACCCGGTAATATATTCATCACCGGTGATGGCTTTGGTATTCTTGTTGGTAAGTACTTTAAGTCCGAGCTGTAATAATTTCTCCTGCAACAGGTCAGAGCCTTTATCATCGATCTGACGGGGCATCAGGCGGGAGGAGAACTCGATGATATGCGTATCTGTAATGCCCAGGTCCAGCAGGGCTTTGGCTGCCTCCAGACCGAGGAGGCCTCCGCCTATTACAGTGCCGCTTGTTGCGCGTGGAGCATAGGCTTTCATCATTTCGAGGTCTTCAATGGTGCGGTAAATGAACACACCCTTCTTATCGATGCCTGGTACGGGAGGTACAAAGGCTGCAGATCCTGTGGCCAGGATGAGATAATCATAAGTTTCCACTATTCCTTTATAAGAATGCACTGTCTTCTTTTCCCGGTCAATGGCAACCACGGGATCGGCGAGGTGCAGGCGTATATCATTTTGCAGATACCATTCAGGTGTGGCGAGCAGCAGGTCTTCTGCTGTTTTGCCATCAAACCAGGAAGTGAGGTGAACACGGTCATAGGCAGGGCGCGGCTCTTCACCAAATACGATCAGCTCTGTTGTGTCGGGGGTGGTTTTGGCTCGCAGTTTCTCGCAGCATTTATATCCCACCATGCCGTTTCCAATAACAACAATTTTCATTGGAGGAGATTTAAGACT
>NZ_DATLKJ010000177.1:0-79346 GCF_035538455.1 Chitinophaga sp. | reverse complement strand
TTTACCGGTGTCTACTTCTTTCTTGCCTTCTACATGAGAATAAGAGGCGTTTGCAGACAGGTTCGGCAGGAACTGGTAAGCAGCAGTCAGCTCAAAGCCTTGTACGCGTTCTGGCGCCCGTTCCGGTACTGCCACACCGTTTACATCTTTCAGGCTGGTACCCAGTTCGGAGGTGCTGATGAAGTAAGAGCCCGACGCATTGAAACGACCGATATTACTGTTGAAGCCAATCTCATAGTTGTTGGTGATGATCGCTTTTGTTTCAATTGTCCTGATACTGGCCCCGATGCTGGTATCTTTTGCAAGCCGCAGTGTACGTCCCAGGTCATACAATGAAAAGCTTTGTGAGAAACTTACGAATGGATTGAAAGCCTGGAATTTGGTGTAACGCAGGCCGGCATTAAACACCAGTGCGTCATAAGGCAGACGGCCGCCTTTTACAAACACACCGCCGGGATAAGCATCCGGTGTGTTACCGTAACGGATGGTGGTGTAGTCAGGAATATCGAGTTTAATATTTTCGTAGCGTACACCTGCTTTGAGCAGGAAATCTTTGAACAGGTATGTTTTCAATTGTGCATAGGGCGCAATATTCTTCATGTCCATCTGCGGTACAAAGCCCCTTCCGTCAGTAAGGGGTTGTACTGTTTTATCATTCAGGATGTCTACACCCCAGGTAATGTCTCCGAATACATTGGGACTGAAATTAAATACGGTATTGAAGTTAGCGCGGACGCCCTTCTTTTTGGAAGTAATGGCCGAATTACCGGGAGGAGAGTAGAAGTCGGAATACTCAAACACGGTGTAGAATTCCTGGTAGTAAAGGTTTACAGTGAGTGCTGTGTTTTTGAAGATATTCTTACTGATATAATTCACATAGGCGTTATGGTTATAAGGCGTGCCTTGTTTGTCACCGGGACCTGAGCCAGGAATGCCTACACGTGGGCTTTTGCCGTATACGCCACCGGAATCAATATAGGTGCTGTTCTGCAAGGTACGGTAGTAATTGTACATTACTTCTACCCGGTTGTTACTGTTGAAATCATAGCCCAGCTTTGCAAAGATATTCACGTTCTCGTTCTGGCTGAGCGATTGAAAAGGCGCAATTACGCCACCTTTGGCGTCTTTATTAACGCCGGTTTGTTCATAGGTGCCGTTCATCACATAATCAAACTTATTCACTTTGCCGGAGAAGGTTTGCGATACACGTGCGCCGAGACTATTGGGCGTACTGGAAAGGGAACCACTGGTACTGATATCGGTGCTGCCGCTGAATGCTTTGTCCTTGTTGGCTTTTTGGGTGATGAAATTGACGATACCACCGTCTGCACCATTACCGTAGATAGCGGTGGCGCCTTTAATCACTTCTATTCTTTCGATCACAGCAGGATCTATACTGCGCATGTCTTTATCACCGTTGCGAAGCGGGGTCGATTGCGGTATTCCGTCTATCATGATGAGCATGCCGCGCCCGCGCAGGGTTTGTCCTTTGTTGGCGGAGGTATTGGTACCCATCGTAAGTCCGGGCACATTCATGCCCAGCAATTGGTTGATGTCTGTAGTGATGGCACTTTGTTCGCGCAGTTGTTTTCCGCTGATGATTGTAATGGAAGAAGGAACTGTGCCCAGTGTTTCCTTATTGCGGCTGGCAGTTACCACTACTTCATTAAGCCCTACGTCGGAAGGTTGTATGGTAAGCGCCAACTTTACGATGCTGTCTGCTACGGTCACGGGCTGTTCCAGTGTCGTATAGCCGATACCGGTAGCAACAAGCGTATAGTTACCAGGTTTGACACCGTTGATGACAAAAGCGCCATTGGCGCCGGTTACAGCGTGTTTCTGTGAACCGGCCAGGTATACGCGCAGCAGTGGTACTGCTGTATGGGCTGTATCCCTGATTGTTCCTTCTATTTTTTGTGCCGTTGCATGCAGGCATGCGATCATGGCCACGAGACCCAGTGTTAGAAATTTATTCATGTTTAGCGTTGATGCGTTTTAATAATGTATTTCCTGCGATACCAGATCAGGAAACCTGATACAGACAAGAGGCCAGGTGTAAGCGCAAACAGGGAGTAGAGTATTTTTACCGGAATCCCGCCATAGTTGCCGAAATGAAGCGGTACGATACAGGCGTTGAATTTATCTGTGAAGGGTGCCTGGCTGAAATCAACCGTTTTTTTAACATTGCCGGTATGTGCATCAAAAAATACGGACGAGCTGTATAATCCCCAGAAAGCGGCTTCCCTGGCGTGTCCCAGCACACGAACCGGGTCCCCGTTCTTCTTAGGAGGACGTATGCTTACCGGCTTGAATTCAGGGATCTGCGCCCGGGCTTTGCTCAGCAGTGTTTCATAGCTGACAGCAAGTGCAGGAGTAGCTATTGTATCGTCGCCTTTCTTACGGGCATCCAATACCTTCCGTTCTATCATGATGCCGGTAAATGCGATCAGGAGATTGAAGAGAAGCGCCCATACCCCTACAATGCGATGCAGGTTGCGCCAGCGACGGGTACGGCTGTGCCATTCCAGCTTCACACGGAAGAAAAGCACTTTACTGATAGCTTTACGGTAAACCAGTATCCCGGTGACTACGGAAATCAGCAGCAGTATACCGCCTATAAGGATAATGGTGGCGCCGGTTTTCCCGCTGAGCAGTGTAAAGTGGAGGTAAAGCAGGAACCCATTCAGGTTGCCTTTACCGGTATGTTGATGTATTACTTCTCCAGTGTACGGATTCAGGTAGATGTATATCTTATGGTCGGAGGAATATTCAGCGCGTATGACAGCCGGTTCCTGCGGTTCCTGTGGCAGCCTGAGGAAGTATAGGTAGGGTGCATTACCGCGCAGCGACAGCCTGGCCTGGTTCATTAGCTCCTGTAGCGGTTTGGGCTGCGTACCTGGTGTAATGTGATAAATATTGCTATGAAGTGAATGATCAATTTCTTCGCTGAAAACCAATATAGCTCCTGTTGTGCTCAATAACAACAGAAGGGCGCCTACGAGCAGGCCGATGATACGATGTATACGGAATAATTGCTTACGCAGATATTGTTTCAATCGAATGAATTTTCCTTATTAACTGACCTCACAAGACAAGTAAAGGGGGCACGAAAGTGCTATATTCTTTGTTGTCTATGTTGCACACACGTTACAAACAGAATGGGTGCTGTTTATTATCATTGTGGCGCAAAGTTACCGCAGGAAGCGGCTACGCGTTTACGCAAAAGGGAAAATTATCCGTCAGCACTGAAAAAAGGGGCTTTTTTGACATTCTTCTGATTTATTGTAGCAGTTTATATACTTTAACAACCTATTAACAAAATACAACGTTAGTTGTAGCTAATCCTGCCCATTGTGCGCTACTTTTGAAAACGATCGAATAAATCACATCCAGCATTATAGTAAATCTATATAAACTATCTATTCAGTTGGAATCATTCAATAGTTCCAAATTCTATGAAGACCATATATACCATGTCCTGATGAAGATTTAGTGATTTTTTACACCTAGTGAAAGAACGATTTGTAGTAAGGGCTGAGGAAACTCAGCCCTTTTGTATGCCCCGAAAATGCCATAAATTCTCCATTTGACAGTTTTTGAGTAAATACCTGATAGCTAATAAGACAGGCGTTAACCAGTGAGAAACCACCACGCTGTATCCCGCGTCAGTACTGGATTACAGGAGTATACGTGGACTTGATACGGGGTTGATACGGGTATGACCCGGGGATGTGTAGTACCATAAAAATCCGGAAGGTGCTGGTTTTCAGCCTTTTAATGGCTTAAGCCAGCACCTTCCGGTTACTTTTATTGCAGATAAAACGAAATTATACCATTGGAATTTCTGCCACTTCGTATACTTTCTGATCCAGTTTGGCTTTAGTTTCGCTGAAAGCCTTGAGGGTCAGTTCGATATCTTCGTCGTTGTGGGCTGCGGTAGGGATCAGGCGGTAGATGATCTGGCCTTTTGGAATTACCGGGTATACAACGATAGAGCAGAAGATATTATAGTTTTCGCGCAGGTCGAGGCACATGGCGGTCGCTTCAGGAATATCGCCCTGCAGGTAGATTGGCGTAACGGGGGAGTTAGTGCGGCCAATGTTGAATCCACGGGCTTTGAGGCCTTCCTGCAGTTTATTGACATTTTCCCACAGTTTGGCTTTCAGTTCAGGATGGTTGCGCATCAGCTGTACGCGCTTCAGGTGGCCTATCACGACAGGCAATGGCAGTGATTTGGCAAAGATCTGAGAGCGCATGTTGTAGCGCAGGTAATTGATAATAGCTTTCTCACCACTGATGAAGCCACCGATGGAAGCTCCGGATTTGGCGAAAGTGTTGAACAGGAGGTCAATCTTGTCCTGAACACCTTGTTCTTCACTGGTACCGGCGCCTGTTTTACCCATCGTACCGAAGCCGTGGGCATCGTCTACGAGCAGGCGGAATTCAAATTTATCCTTTAAAGCTGCGATTTCTTTCAGTTTACCCTGGTCACCGGCCATACCGAATACGCCTTCGGTGATCACGAGGATACCGCCGCCGCTGGTTTTAGACAGTTCAGTAGCACGTTTCAGTTGTTTTTCCAGGTCTTCGATGTCGTTGTGTTTGAACACGTAGCGGTGTCCCTGGTGCAGGCGGAGGCCATCGATCAGGCAGGCGTGCGCTTCACCGTCGTAAACGATGATGTCTCTGCGGTTGCAGATAGCGTCGATAGCGCTCATAAACCCCTGGTAGCCGTAGTTAACCAGTGTGGTATCTTCTTTACCCATGTATTCGGAAAGCTCTCTTTCCAGCTGCTCATGAAAATTGGTGTTACCGCTCATCATGCGGGCGCCCATTGGCGTAGCGAGACCATATTCAACGGCTGCCTGCCCGTCAGTGGCACGAACTTCCGGGTGGTTGGCCAGACCCAGATAGTTATTCAGGCTCCATACGATTTTCTCTTTGCCCCGGAATTTCATGCGGGGGCCTATTTCACCCTCCAATTTAGGGAATGCGAAATAGCCGTGGGCTCTGTCTGAATGTTCCCCGATGGGACCCATATGTTTCAGCAGTTTCTCGAAAATATCCATACGCTATTATTATGTAATGGTTAAATGCTTGCGATAAAAACGGTCACAAAGGTATTAAAATATTACTTTTTGTAAACTTGGATTACATTTGCCATCGTCTTTCCGGGCCAGATCCCTGATAACCGGTAAATTAACAATACGCACACCTTAAAACTCAGTGACAATCCAATGAAACTAAACAATCTGTTGGCGGCCGGATTAATGTTCCTGGCGCCGGTTGTACAAGCGCAGAAAGCTACTTCGCCAAAGCCATTCAATCATCATGACGTTTCAAAAAACAAACAGGCAACAGTCGGGCCAAAATTAATTGTAGGAATGGTGGTAGACCAGATGCGCTGGGATTACCTGTACCGCTATGGCAGCAGATATGGTACCGGTGGATTCAAAAGATTGTTACAGGAGGGTTTCTCCTGCGAAAATACCCTGATCAACTATACACCCACCATTACAGCCTGTGGTCATACCTGTGTGTATACTGGTTCTGTGCCTGCTGTTCATGGTGTTATCGGCAACACCTGGTATAGCAGGGAACTGGGACGCAAGGTATATTGTGCTGAAGATTCTACGGTAACTACGGTAGGCAGTACCTCCGCAGCCGGTAAAATGAGTCCGCGCAATATGCTGGTGACCACAATCGGCGATGAGTTAAAGTTATCCAATAATTTCCAGAGTAAAGTGATTGGTGTGGCTATTAAGGACCGTGGAGCTATTCTCCCGGCCGGACACAGTGCCAATGCGGCCTACTGGTATGACGGCAGTACCGGCAACTGGGTAACCAGCACTTACTATATGAATACCCTGCCTGCATGGGCACAGGCGTTCAATAACCAGAAATGGCCACAGCAGTACCTGAGCAAGCCCTGGACCACGCTGTATCCGGCTTCTTCCTATACCCTCAGCACAGCAGATGAAAAAGCGTACGAAGGCAGATATAAAAATGCTTCCGGCAGCTCATTCCCGCATGACCTGAGCAATATGGCCAATGGTTCCATTGCGGCTTCTCCTTTTGGCAACACCATGACCCTGGAATTTGCCAAAAAGGCCCTGGAAGCCTACGATCTGGGCAAAGGGCCTGTAACCGACTTCCTGGCTATCAGCCTTTCTTCTACGGATTATGTAGGTCACCAGTTTGGGCCTAACTCTATAGAGGCGGAAGACACTTATCTGCGCCTGGATCATGACCTGGCTACCTTCTTCCAGTATCTTGACGCCAAGATCGGTAAAGGGAAGTACCTGTTTTTCATCACAGCAGACCACGGGGTAGCACATGTTCCTGGCTTTATGCAGGAGAACAAGCTTCCGGGCGGTACCTGGGATGACGGCGCTGCCCAGAAAGATCTGAACAATAAGGTGGCAGAGAGATTTGGCTTGAAGAATGCTGTCGAGGGTGTGGATAACTACCAGATATGGCTCAATAATGGCGCTATTGCCAATTCCGGCAAGAATAAATCTGATATTCAGGACTTTATTATCGCGGAGCTGCTGAAATCTCCTGCTATAGCCAAGGCATTCCCGCTGAAAGATCTTATGGTGACCAATCTGCCAGAACCTATGCGCACGATGATGAACAACGGCTTCAATACTAAAAGAAGCGGGGACATACAAATTGCGCTTACCCCCGGATATATTGACGGCGGCAGTACAGGCACCACCCACGGTGTATGGTATCCCTATGATGCGCATATCCCGCTGGTATGGATGGGATGGGGCGTTCATCCCGGTAAAACCAACCGGACTGTTGGTATGACTGATATTGCGCCCACCCTGGCTGCGTTGCTGCATATACAGATGCCAAGCGGTAATGTGGGGCAGGTCATCGGTGAGATCACCAATAAGTAATTTTTTCTTAGATTGCCATAATAATACTTCATAGCCTTTAGTTATAACTTGTATGAGTTAGAGCTAAAGGCTAAAATTTGAAGGCTAAAGCTATTATTATGTCCTATTCATTCATACTGTATGAAGTGTCTTCACGGGTTGCCACCATTACCCTGAACCGCCCGGAGAAAAGAAATGCCCTGAACGCCCTGCTGGTGGAGGAGTTATACCAGGCTATCCGCAGGGCAGCAGCAGATGACCAGGTAAAAGTTATTGTACTGAAAGGCAATGGGGAGGCATTTTGTGCCGGGGCAGACCTGGAGTATCTGCAACAGCTGCAGAAGAACACCTATGATGAAAACCTGGCCGATTCCCGGCAACTCATGCAGTTATTCCGTGAGATTTATCAGCTGAACAAGATAGTGATCGCGCAGGTAGAAGGCCATGCGGTAGCAGGCGGCTGCGGACTGGTAACGTTATGCGATCTCAGTTATGCTGTGCCTGAGGCTATGCTGGGCTATACAGAGGTGAAGATCGGCTTTATTCCGGCGCTGGTAGCAGTATTCCTGGTGAGAAAGATAGGAGAGGGAAGGGCGCGTGAATTATTGCTTACGGGCAGGCTTATCATGGCTGAGAAAGCCGCACAAGATGGGTTGATCAATGCGGTGATACCCGCGGAGAAAATTAGTGAACATGTGGCGAAAGTAGCTGCTGGCTTGTGTAACGAGGCTTCTGCCAATTCGCTGAATATGACCAAAAAATTGATTGGCACAGTGTTGGACTTATCCCTGGATGAAGGGTTGGAGCATGCAGCGGAACTGAATGCCGCCACCCGTGGACATGATGATTGTAAAAGAGGAATAGCCTCTTTCCTGAATAAAGAGAAAATTACCTGGTAGTATAACCATTAACAGATACACCACAAACCAATAACACTGAATTATGTCACACCGGTTGTTTTTAACTTTCTTCCTTTTGTGTTTTGCAGGTTCTCTGCTGGCACAACGTTCTGTTTCTGATGCGAAGATTGTTTATAAAGTAGATCTGCCGCCAGAGCAGCTGCAAATGGACGCTATGCTGGAAGGCAGCACCCTGACGCAATATATGCGGGGGCCATTAAGCAGGGTAGATATGGATTTCAATATTGTTCGCTATACTTACCTGATCAACAGTAAAGATGAAACAATGACTACGCTGATAGACCAGCATGGCACCAAGTATCTGATCCGTGCTGGCAAAGACCAGTACGAGAAAGATCTTAAGCAATATGAGAGTGTTGTTTTTAAAGATGAGGCGGGCAGTAAGGAGATTGCAGGATACAGCTGCAAGAAGGCTATTGGTACGATGGCGGACGGAAAGACGTTTGACGTGTATTACACTCCGGATCTGCAGCCGGAAAACAGGCAGTATAACAGGCGTTTTGTAAACCTGAAGGGTTTACCGCTGGAATTTGAGATCATTACTAAAACCGGCTCGAAAATGAAGATGGTGGCCACCAAGGTGGAACTGTTCCCAATACCGGCATCCTATTTCGATATTCCTAAAACGGGGTATAAGGAAATTAGTCAGGAAGAGCTGAAAAAGATGTAATGTAAATACTTGATTTATCGATAAAAAAGCCGGTCAGATGTCTGACCGGCTTTATATTTTGTACTTGAAGAAACGTAAAATTTAGCCTTTTTTAAGTGGCAGAATGATCTGCAGTTTCTGGAAGTTCATGTTTCCAGGCATCTGTTGAGGCACGGAAACAGAGTAAGGAACAACATAGGTGATGTTACCTTTGGTGTATGTCATTACAGACTTTACGTTGATTGTATTGGTATTCGTAAACTTAAAGTCTGAGGTATAACTGCCGCCATAACGATAGCTTGCATCCAGTCTAAGGTTAGTTTTAGGAATGGCAGTATTCAACACGAAGAAGGTGTTGTCGGTCTTTTTGACCTTATCTTTTTCATTATCTGTCAGCCAAGAGTTGTTACTATTGGCCAGCGCGCTGTGGGCTATAAGCGCTAAAGCCCCTACCAGCAGGCAGGACAATGAAAATGTGCGCAATATGTTAGTTCTCGTTTTCATTGTATCACAAATATACGAACTTTTTGATTCGTTTATATAACAAATTCTTAACGCAATTTACGATAAATTCTTAATAAAATGTTAAAAAGTTTATAAACGGTTAACACAACTGCAATGACGTAGATAGATAAATGTCTTATATTTACATCAAATGAGTAAGGACTTTTCTTTTTTAAACGAGGATTTTGATGATCTGAGAGATTTGTTGCAACAGTTTGAAAATCTCAGGGCGGGAAAGTCTCATTCTTTTTTGGACGAGGATTCCTTTGAACAGATCATCGACTATTATGACGAGCATGACGAAATGCCGACGGCATTGCAGGCTGCAGAGATCGCTATCGCTCAATTCCCCTATTCATCTGCACTATTGCTTAAAAAGGCCAACTTGCTGATAGAGACCAAAAAGTACCGGGAAGCCCTGGATCTGCTGGATAAGGCCTCACTTCTTGACCGAAACGATATTAACCTTTATATACTGCAGACAGACGTTTACCTGGCTCTGAACCAGCACCAGAAGGCTGCTGATTTGCTGAATGAGAAGATTGAACAGTTTGACGGGGAGGACCGGACAGAGCTGTTGCTGGAACTGGCAGATGTGTATGACGACTGGGAGGAGTTTGAGAAAGTGTTCGATTGTCTGAAAATGGCATTGGAGCATGATCCCAACAATGAGGAGGCGCTTCACAAGATCTGCTTCTGGACAGAGTTTACGGGTCGTAATGAGGAAAGCATCCGTCTGCATAACCATATTATAGATGAGCACCCCTTTAATCACCTGGCCTGGTTTAACCTGGGTACGGCTTATCAGGGGCTGAAATTATATGAGAAGGCCATCGATGCATATCAGTATGCTGTGGCCATCGACGAGAAATTTGACTATGCATATCGCAACATGGGGGATGCCTATATCCGCCTGCGCAAATATGCTGACGCCATAGAAGTACTTCAAAAACACCTGGAGATAGCTAAGCCGGAAGACGTGATCTATGAAGCCATAGGACATTGTTATGAACGGCAACGCAAGTATACCCAGGCCCGCTATTACTACCGTAAGGCTTCCCACCTGAGCCCTAATGATGACAAGCTGTATTACAAAATTGCGGTGGCCTATATGATGGAGGAAAACTGGGAGAACGCAGCTAAGTCGCTGTTGAATGCACTCAAGCTGAACAAGCAAAGCGCAGAGTACAACATGAGCCTGGGCGAATGTTACCTGGAAATGGGCAAGGATAAGGATGCGCTGATGTATTTCATGAATGCGGTGCGCATCCGTCCGAAGAGTGCCCAACCCTGGCAGGAGCTGGTAAAAGGGCTCTATGTATCAGGTTTCCTGGATGAGGCGCTTACCCAATTGACTACAGCTGAAGAAAAAGCCGGCCGCAAACCGGTGTTTGTTTATTACCGTGCAGCTATCTTAATAGCTATGGGAAAAACCAAAGAAGGCTTACTGCATCTGGAAACAGCGCTGCAGCAGGCTCCCAAGATCCTGAAGAAACTGGTGGAACTTGACCCCGCCATTTTGCAACATGTGAGTGTGGTTGACCTGATCGCTCAGTACCGCCGCAAACGTTAACCAATGTTATTTACTTTTAAAATAAAGTATACTTCTTATTTTTGCGCGCGGCTTTTAATAATTGTCATAGAGGAAGCCATATGTATTTTCCGGTTACTAAAATGGTTGCTAAGGTGTTCCGTATTACCTCCGGCTAAACCAGTGAGTGTTTTACTGACCGTATAAGGAGATAAAAATATTTCAAATGAATTTTAATCTGACACAAATCCCGGAAAGGACAAAGAAACCCCGCACCCATGGGCTTACTATGGTGATGGACAAGGGGCTAAGTTTGGAAGAAGCAAGAAATTTTTTATCGGCGTCGAGCCCGCACGTAGATATTCTGAAACTGGGCTTTGGTACTGCTTTTGTCACGCCCAACCTCCGCGCAAAGATAGAACTGTACCAAGCGGCAAATATTCCGGTATACTTTGGCGGTACTTTATTTGAAGCATTCCTGATCCGCAACCAGTTTGATGAGTATGTAAAATTGGTGAAAGACTACGGTATCAGCTACATGGAAGTATCAGACGGATCTATCATTATACCTCATGCAGAGAAATGCGGTTATATTGAAAAGCTATCCAAAATAGGACTGGTGCTCAGCGAAGTAGGTTCCAAAGATGCTGAACACATCATTCCTCCGTATAAATGGATAGAACTGATGAGTGCAGAACTTTCTGCAGGTGCTTCTTACGTAATCGCGGAAGCACGCGAAAGCGGTAACGTTGGTATCTACCGTGGCAGCGGCGAAGTACGCGAGGGCCTCGTACAGGAAATCCTGACACAGATACCTGCTGAAAAGATCATCTGGGAAGCTCCCCAGAAAGCGCAACAGCTGTACTTCCTGGAGCTGGTTGGCTGTAACGCGAACCTCGGCAACCTGGCGCCTAATGAAGTGATTTCCCTGGAAGCCATGCGCATCGGCTTAAGAGGCGATACCTTCCATCTGTTCCTCGATAAGGAATAAATCATTCCCTTTTTTTTTGATTTTTGTATGCAGATCCGTCAAAGAATATGGCTGCATGCAAAAATCAAAGATGAAAAACTCAACACTGCTTCATGAAAGTCTATGGCCTTATTGGTTATCCGCTTAGCCATTCCTTCTCCAAAGGATTCTTCGCCAAAAAATTTGAACAGGAGAATATCGCGGGATGCATATACGAAAACTTCCCTATCCCGGATATCAGCGATTTTCCGGCACTGTTGCAGCAACACCCGGATCTTTGCGGACTTAACGTGACCATCCCTTACAAAGAAGTTATCATTCCCCATCTCGATGAACTGAGCAAGGCGGCTGGCCGTATAGGCGCCGTAAACTGTATCCGCTTCAGCAATGGGAAAAAGATTGGCTACAATACTGATGTGATCGGGTTTAAAAACTCCCTGCAACCTTTGTTGCAGCCACAACATACCCGTGCGCTCGTACTGGGCACCGGTGGAGCTGCCAAAGCCGTGATGTTTTCACTGGAAGAGCTGGAGATACCTTTTACCATTGTAAGCCGTCAGGCATCTGACAGCACCATCAGCTACGACTCTCTCAACAAGGATATCATAGCAACGCATACACTTATTATCAATACTACACCATTGGGAATGTATCCCCGTGTAGACACCGCTCCTGAAATCCCTTACCAGTATATCACTTCGCAGCACCTGCTGTATGATCTGGTATATAATCCCGCTGAAACGCTGTTCCTGCAGAAGGGAGCTGCGCAAGGCGCTGCCATCAAGAACGGGCATGAAATGCTCATATTACAGGCAGAAGCATCATGGGAGATTTGGGGACAATGATCATTGTGATTTTGAGGTTTTTCCTGATGAGCGAAGATTGCGATGGATAATTGTCTGAACTGTGATTTATATGATTTATATGATTCATCTGATTATTCTGAGTGAAGATTGAGATATCCGAGTGAAGATTGAGATATTTAATAAAATCGAAAGCTCCTTCCAGCTGAAACCTTTTCTGGAAGTGGCTTTCGATTTTATCATTTTTTGTTAATCAGATCTTACCATCTTCGCGCATCAGGAAAAATCTCAAAAATCATAAGAATCATTGTTCGGGTTTGATCATATAGTATACGCAGGTAGTCAGGAAATCCCTTACATATGGAATGGCTGCAATAGGGCCCCATTGTTTCCTGGCGTTAACGCCAAACTTATATTTATAGATCGGGTTGATGAGATAAAACCTGCGCTGTGTAATTTTATATTGCTGACGCTTTACAATACGCTCAAAGCGTTCAATAGAAATACCAGTGGATTTCACATCCATCAGATCGATGATAGTATCCTGTTTTTCTCCGAATATGCGCAGTACGCCCTTATATAAGGGTCTGGGAAGAAGATGGATATATGGAACCATGCTCAGGAATTTGTTTTCACAGATCTGCTGATGACCGCCATGCGGCATATACCAGGGTGGAAAACCGAAATATACTTGTCCGCGTGGACTAAGCAGCTGTTTGAGATGGCCGATGATCTTTTCCTGGTCAGGAATGTGTTCTATGGCGTCTTTCAGGATAATGATATCAAATGAGTTCCGGAATTCGCCAAGAAAGTCCACATCGTAGATATTCTTTGCAATAAGTCTGAGCTGACCATTTTGCGAGTACTGCCCGAGGAAGTTCCGGGCAAGCTCAATTCTGTAGGGCACCAGGTCCACGCCCACACAGTTACAGCCTTTCTCCAGCAATGGAGCCAGCACACCGCCTTCTCCGCAACCCACTTCCATTACGCGCAGTCCCCTGAGTTCAGGGAATTCCTGCTGAATGAAAGGAATTACATAGTCTCTCGAATTGTCCACCTGTTGCTGAAACCTTAGCGATGCGTCTTTGTGATGTTCTAATGACATATTCTGAAAATTGTGTGAAAATAGGGAAAAGCCATTCATTTATCCGCCTTATTGTCAATTTACTTTGGTAGTAATTCTTCCTGACCCGTTCAAAAGCTGTTTATTGCCTGCATCTTCTCTATCTTTGCGAAATGCATACCAACAAAGTAAACTACCAGGAAGGAGCAGTGATCCTGATAAACAAGCCTTTAACGTGGACTTCCTTCGATGTAGTACGTAAGATCAGAAATCTCACCAAAGCCAAGATAGGTCATGCCGGCACGCTTGATCCGCTGGCCACCGGATTGCTCATTTGCTGCACCGGTAAAATGACGAAGAAAATAAATGAATACCAGGCACAGGAGAAGGAGTATACCGGGACCTTTACGCTGGGCGCCACCACGCCTACTTTCGATAAGGAATCTGAACCTGAAAATTTCAAAGACATCAGCGGAATTGATGAGGCTACCCTGAAAGCCGCTACTGCCGCATTTACGGGCGAAATTATGCAGCTGCCTCCGATTCACTCTGCTATCAAACAGAACGGTAAACCTATTTACCTGCTGGCAAGAAAAGGTGTGGATGTGAAAGTGGAGCCACGCAAAATTGTTATCAACGAATTTGAAATCACGAAGATAGAACTGCCTGTTGTACATTTCCGTGTAGTGTGCAGCACGGGCACGTATATACGTTCCCTGGCCAACGACTATGGTGCTGCTTTAGGTTGTGGGGCTTACCTGAGCAGCCTTTGCAGAACCCGTATCGGGGAATTCAGATTGGAGGATGCTGAAGACATGGATCATTTCATTGCGAGCAATACCGTCCCTAAAACGGATAACCAATAGCCACGTTCCAGATAATATTTTCCCTGCGCCATTTGCCGCTTCCCAGATCCCACTCTTTGAGATACCAGCCGTTGCTGTTGCCGGTGTAGTAAGGCACTTTCAGCGGTATACCCCAGTCCATGCGGATGAGGAAGAAGGAGAAGTCGAGGCGCAGGCCTGCCCCGGTGCCAATTGCCAGGTCATGATAGAGCTGGTTCAGATGGAATTCTGAGCCGGGTCTGTCCGGATCTTTGTTTACCATCCAGATGTTTCCCATATCCAGGAAGGTAGCACCTTTGAGGTTGATGGTGCCACCAAACATACGTAACAGATCAAAACGATATTCCACATTGCCTTCCAGCTTCAGATCGCCGGTTTGGTCGGGGAATATCTGGGCTGTTGTGGAGTAATCTTTATAAGAGCCGGGGCCCAGCGTACGCAGGCGCCATGCTCGGATACTGTTAGGGCCGCCTGCTGTGAACTGACGGACATAAGGCAGTACCTGAGAGTAACTGTAAGGGATACCTACACCGGCGTAGGCCCTGGTAGCAACTCCGCTGTGAATACCCAGCTTCCAGTAATGACGATAGTCCAGCTCCACCTTCACGAAATTAGATATACCGACGTCTGTAAGGGTTTCGAGGTTGGTCTTTTTACCGGAGATGCCATTTAATGCACTATTGATACCATTGAGCCAGAGACCTGATTCTTCGATGTTTATTCTGAAATAGGTGTAATGACGCTGATGCAGAATATCATTATTGCTGAAGATAAAGGAAACGCTTTCCCCGCCAATAAGTGCAGGCTCAAAGCTGCGCTTCAGGTAGGGGTTTTTATCTACGGTGGAATCTCTAAATTCCTGGTTAAGCGTTACGCCAACATAGTTCAGCGTAAAAGGTTTCACGATCCAACGCTTGTAGAGTGTTTCATTCCAGTCGTAGCCATAGGAGGCGTTGATACTTTTGATGTCGAACTTCTCTACGCGGGAGAGATAATTGGCGCCCAGTGTGAGTCTTGTTTTTACGTTGGACCGGCCTGCCTGTTTTATACGGAAAGGCAGTGCAAAGCGGGGCCAGGAAAGGCTTACCTCGCCACCAAATTCTTTGGCCTGTACCTGCCATCCCTGGTTGGAAGGTTGTATCAGCTCGATACCGGTGTGTATGGTGAGGCCGAGCTGTGTAGCGCTGCGCGCAAGGTTAATGTGCTTATAGTTAATGCTGATACCTGAACCCAGGAGATAATCAGAACTATTACTCAATTCAAAGTTGACACCCATTTCCTGTTTCTTACGGGGCGTAAGGAACAGGTAGGCATCCAGTACGTTGGAGGAGTCTTTGTTTTCTTTATACTGCAACGTTACAAACTGCCATACGCCGAGGTCGTACAGCTTGTTGACGGTATTATTGTACTGTTGCATGGAGTAAGTTTCTCCGGGCCTGAGCAGTATGGACCTTGAAAGTATGCGTGGTTTCAGTATTTCCTGGTGCGATCTTACGGTGATATATTTCCTAACGTCTTCTTTAAGGGAGGTGTCGTTGGGAGTGCCATTCAGTGGAAAATCGGGATAGGCGTAGATCCTGCCGATGTGATATTTATGCCAGAGAGCATTGGAGGAGTCTTCCGGATTTTTGATGATCACCTCCACATCCATGGTGGATTTCTCTCTTCCTTTATTCTCGTTGAAGATATTTACAAATCCTTCGAATGGGTTGAGGGTATTGCGGAACAATGCCTTATTGATTGTATCCACAGTATATTCTATGGCATCCCGGTTGAATTTGTAATAGCCGGCATCTCTGATCAGGCGCATTAATCTTTCCCTTTCGGATGACAATGTGGAGGACTTATAGGGCATACCTTTCTGGAGCAGTGACAGCTGTTGATTGGCTTTTACGATGTCCAGTATGGCGGTGTCCGAGACGTTGTAAGTGATCTTGTCCATTACAAAGTTCCTGCCTGTGGCTACATTATAGGTAACACTGGTTTTATGACGTGCCTCTTTTTGTTCTGAGGTGACAGTGGCGTAAAAGAATCCCTGATTATGAAGGTAGCTGGTCATGCGGGTTGCAGACTCGCGGGTTTTGGCGGAGTCATAGATCACAGGTGCTTCCAGGTTTCTTTTGGACAGCACGATGTTCCAGAACCAGTTTGATTTCTTCTCGTTATACTTCTGATTGTACAGCCATACCTTAATGCGGGTATTGAGCAGCTTTTTGTTGGGCTGCTGTGTCATCAGTGATTTAGAGCTAAGGGCATTCTTCAGGTCCTGCTTTTCGGAATTGAGGATCTCTCCCTTCACATTTACCTTACTGCTGATATATAGAGACTGATCCTTCTGAAGGTATTTGGTATTGGAGCAGGCAGCCAGTAACAGCAGTGCAGCCATAAGCAACAAATATTCCGGCAGATGAAATTTTGATTTTTGTGGCGGCTGCATCACGGGCAAAGCGTTATTAATATTTTAAAAAGGTAAACCTATACAGAGCCGCTAACCACGCCCTTCTTGGCTGATTAAAAGAAATCGTGTAGGTTTGGCCCATGTTGTCAAAGGCGCAAATTAAATATATTCAATCATTACAGAACAAAAAAAACCGTCAAAAATCCAGCCAGTATATTGCGGAAGGAGATAAAATTGTGCAGGAGCTGCTACAGGCGGGCATGCCCGTGAAAGTGGTATATGCTACTAAAGACTGGCTGGAAGCTCACGCCAATTTACTTAGCCGCCTGCCGGCTGATAGTGTAAAGGAAGTAGATGGGGCTGTACTGAAACAGTTATCAGCGCTCACCACTCCGCACAATGCAATGGCACTACTGGATATGCCGCGGGCGGAGGTACAGCTGCCTCAACCAGGTACCGTTGTACTGGCTCTGGAGGCTATACAGGATCCCGGTAATATGGGCACGCTGATACGCATCGCTGATTGGTTCGGTATCCCGCAGATTGTCTGCTCTCCCGATTGTGTGGATGTGTATAACCCTAAAACGATACAGGCTACTATGGGGAGTATTGCACGTGTCGGCATATCCGAATATGATATAAAAGAACTGCTACAGCATACAAGCCTGCCTTCTTATGCGGCCACACTGCATGGAAAGGACATTACAACCTACCCGGTTATCCGTGAAGGCATTATCCTGATCGGCAACGAAGGGAGAGGGCTTACCTCTGATATAACGGACATGGCTACACACCGTATTACTATTCCCCGGCTGGGAGGGGCAGAATCGCTGAATGCAGCTGTGGCTGCGGGCATCATCTGCGGACGACTGCTAATCTGACCCCATTATGAGATCTGTCACCTTTCTGTGCTGTA
The DNA here is from genome assembly GCF_035538455.1 of Chitinophaga sp. Lineage (GTDB taxonomy): Bacteria > Bacteroidota > Bacteroidia > Chitinophagales > Chitinophagaceae > Chitinophaga. Next base: position 61,860 of record NZ_DATLKJ010000177.1, on the reverse strand, counting down.
TTTTATTACTGTTGGCCGCCTGCAAACATCCAGTGCCGCGTAAGGTTACACCGGCTTTTTATTTCTGGAAAAGTATCTGGACGGGCAATGCCACCGAGAATGCGTACCTGCGCCAGTTACCTGCGGGTAGATTGTATATAAAGATGTTTGATGTGGACGTAGATGAGATGACGAAGCAGCCGGTTCCCGTGGCTGTTTTCCGACAGCAAGTCCCATTGCCCGACAGTATGGACATTGTGCCCGTTGTGTTTTTCATGAACGAAGTATGGGAACATCCTGATACGACGTTGGCTACCAAAGTGGCACAGCTGCTGCAACACCTCTGCCGGAGTATTCCTGCTGCCCGCATACCGGAGATACAATTGGATTGCGATTGGACAAAGACTTCCAGGGATGTTTACTTCGCGTTTCTGCAAGCGTTGCGGCGGCAACCATTTGTTCGTGAACATCTTCTTTCTGCCACCATACGTATGCACCAGGTGAAATATGTGGGCAGCAGTGGTATTCCCCCCGTGGAAAAGGGGCTGCTGATGTGCTACAATATGGGCGACCTGCGTAAGGAGGGTGATCATAATTCTATCATCGATCCCAGCACACTGGCCTCTTATATCGGGCAGAACCGTATTGCAGAATATCCTTTACCTTTGGACATTGCCTTACCCTTGTTTGAATGGACGGTATTATTCTATCAGGGGCGTTATGAGGGTATCCTGAGAAATGTAGGTAGTGCAGAACTGCATGATACTGCATTGTTTGCCCCAGCAGGAAAACAATTATTCACAGTGAAGAAAGATACGCTGCTGAATGGTTATTATCTCCACACCGGTAGCACGATTCGCCGCGAAACCAGTACCCATAAAGAGCTGGAAGCCGCTGCCCGGATGGTAGCTCAGCAAAGGCAACAATATAACCCGGTTATTATTTTTTATCATCTTGATTCAGTAACGCTTCATAATTATCCATTGGATGAATTACAGAAAATTTATCGTCTTTTCAATTAGCTTTTGCCTCGCATTTTTAGGCAACGTGATTTACTCCGTATCCTGCGGACCGGATATGGACCCGTATGATTACTACATTTCCTTCTTTAATCCGGCCACGAAAGGACAAGGTTATGAGCCTTTCTATTATACTGCCCTGTCCCGTTTTTATGGTGATATTACACCGACTGAAGAATCCGTGAACGTATCTGAATGGCAGCGCTATGCTGGCAGTAAGATAACGGCACCGGATATACGGGAATATATTTACACCTATAAGTTCGATCAGATGCAGGCGGTGGCACTGGACAACAACGCTGTGCTGCCCGATAGCGTGAAACGTAACAGCTTCGCGCAATACCTGCTGAAAGACAAAGAAGCTGCCCGCTACCTGGTGTTTGCCAAGACCTGTGAACCTTCCGTAAGCAATTCCGATCCCTGGGATAAAGCCAAAGGAGAATCTTTTACGCTGAGCAGCCTGCTTGAGGATGCGAAAGCAGGCCTGGCAGAAACTAAAAATAAAGATATCCGTGACCGTTATGCTTTTCAGCTGGTAAGGCTGCAGCATTATAACACTGATTACAGGGATGCCGTAGCATCTTTCGATGAGCTGTTTACCCGTCCGGCTTCTTCGTTGATATATTATAAAGCGCTGGCTTTGAAAGCTGGCGCGCTGCAGCATCTCAGGGATACTGTGCAGAGCGCCTACCTGTTTTCACGTGTGTTTGATAAAGCTCCTTCCATCCGCTTCAGCAGTTACCTGAGCCTTACATGGTCTGGCGCTAAAGAGCAGGATGTTTACAAATTATGTAAAGATGACCGCGAGAAAGCTATGGTAGCGGCCATCTATGGGTTCGCACCTATGAAGCCTGATCTTTCTCCGTTGAAGAAGGTGTATAACTTTGATCCGTCTTCACCAGCGCTAGAGGTGTTATTGACAAGAGAGGTCAATAAGTTGGAAGACATGATCTTCAACTATGAGTTTGGCGTACCCAGTGATTCTATCGTAGTAAAATCATTGACTGCCGGACAATCGGCGGCGCTGAACAATGCCGTGAAACCGCTGGAAAACTGGCTGGATGAAGTACTCGCAAAACGCGGACTGAAGAACGAAGATCTTTTCAGGGTTTCGTCAGCCTACCTGGCCTACCTGCGTCGTGATTACACTACTGCAAGAGCTAAGCTCGACAAAGACAAAATAAAGGACCCCGTTATAAAGGATCAATGGGAAATCGTCAATCTTCTTGTCAACATCAATCAACAAAAAACTATAGATGCTGCATTCGAAGAAAAACTGCTGGCCTCCTTCAAATGGCTGGACGGCAAGCTGAATAAGAGAAAGGATAATGAATGGGATTATCACGGAACTAAGTATTTCTTTGACAAGACCTACCGCAACCTGTTGGGATCTATACTGGCGCCGCGTTACCATATGCAGGGCGATCTCGTGAAAGAAGCGTTGGTGAGAGGTCGTATTGATTCGCTGAAGATGTACGATTACTTTTTATCCGGTATTACAGCCCGGGAACTGGTGAAAGACGATATGAATTCGGGAGAGCTGCTGAAGCTGTACAATTTCCTGAAGCAGCCATCCAAGACATCTTACGAATCATACCTGACAGGTTTTTTCCCGAAAGAATTAAATATGCCGAACATCATTGGGGTAAGCTATCTGCGTGTACACGATTTTAAAAACGCACAGGAGTGGTTCAGGAAGACCAATAAGCAGAGCGTTTCATACCAGGTATTCCAGGATCAGTTGCAGGATTTCGGAGAAGATACCGCCGACCAATATCATAAGAAACCGATCAATCAGCTGCAGTTCTGCGACCGCATGCTGGCGTTGCAGGAGAAGATGAAAGCCACACCGGTAGACGCAAAAATGTATTATGAATATGCCACTGCATTATTCAACATTTCCTACTACGGCAGAAGCTGGCCCTTTCTGAAGGATTACAGACCGTCCACCAGCTGGTACAGAACGGAGCATGAAAAAGACCCTTTCACCAAACAGTATTTCGGGTGCTACGAAGCGGAGAGTTATTACCTGAAGGCAGCACAGGCTGCTACAGATCAGGAGTTGAGGGCGAGATGCTTTTTCATGGCGGCGCGTTGTTCGCAAAAACATACTTCCAACTTTCTGAACAGTACGGCTTACTATACAGCGTTGGTACGTAACCGTTATTTCCCCGTATTCATGAAGAATTACGGACAAACGAAATTCTACAAGCAGGTATACGGCCAGTGCAGCTATCTGCGCGATTATGTAAGAAGCACCAGGAGGTAACCGTTATTTGAACTGAATAGCTTTCATAGGTGTGATCCGTCGGATGATCAGGGATGGGATCAGCAGCACTGTTACACAGATTACGATGGTGCCCATGTTGATCAGCGCTATCTCCATCCAGTTGATGGAGATAGCGGCTACTGACATATAGTAAGATTCTTCCGGCAGTTTGAACCAGCCGGTCTGTAGTTGCAGCAATGCGAGTCCCAATCCGAAGATGTCACCGATGATCACACCCATAAGAATGATATAGGCGGCCTGGAATATAAATATTCTCTGCATGTTCCAGTTGCGCATGCCCAGTGCTTTGAGAATGCCCACCATATTTGTCCGCTCCAGTATAAGGATCAGGATGGCCGTAATCATATTGATCACCGCTACGATAGTCATAATCACGATAATAATCACTTCGTTCTGGTTTTGCAGTTGCAGCCAGTCGAAGATGTTGGGGTAGATGTCGCGGATAGTACGGCTGAAGAGTGCATCGGTGAGGATTGTATTATCGATGGTGTGGCTGATGGTATCCATCTTCCGGTAATCGGTAACGGTGATTTCATATCCGCCGATCTGGTCAGGCTCCCAGTCGTTCAGTTTGCGTATCAGACCAAGGTCGCCGATGACGTAGGTTTTATCATATTCTTCAATGCCGGTTTTATAGATTCCGGCAACGGTGAGTTTACGTGCACGCGGCGGCAGACCACCTCCCTGGATGAAGTAGATGATGACTTTATCATTTACCTTCACCAGGAGCTCCTGGGCCATAGTAGAGGAAATCATGATTTCCGGAGAATAGCTGCTGTCGTTATAGTGAAGCATGGCGCCACTTTGCAGGAAGCGCTGTAATTGAGGCCAGTCGTAATTTCTATCGACCCCTTTGAATATGATGCCGTCTATTTCCTTTTCAGACTTGATAATAGCCGATTTGGAGGCATAGTTACTGACAGTTTTAACACCGGGAACCTTGCGTATACTGTCGGCCATTGAAAGGCGGTAAGTGAAGGGAATCTCTTCAGTCAGCGGGCCGGCATTTGGTTGGTACTGGTTGACGCGGATATGTCCCCAGAAGCTGAAGATCTTGTCCTGGATTACCTGCTGGAAACCGTTTACCAGGGCTGTTGCCAGTATCATTACGGCTACGCTTACTGCGGTTGCAGCCACGGCGATGTTGATAATGAATTTAGAAAATGAGGATGCTTTATTGAAAGCAATTCGTCTGGCAATAAATGATGATAAACCCATGCAGCAAATGTAATATAAATGAGGAATTACTTTCCTGAATTAGCTTTTAATCGTAACTTGAAGAATATCAAATGATGAGTATGCGTATAGCAGCGTTTCTTTTTTTATCTGTCCTGATGCAGATCCTGTTTTCCGGTCGTATAGCTGCCCAGGTTGATGTTATCACCCCGGATCATATCTATCAGAATAATATCAGGTCCGTAAAGTTTAACCAGGCAGGCGATGCGCTAAGCCTGCCCATGTATACCATCGGAACAGGGGAGAAGCTGGAGTTGTCTTTTGATGATATGGACAATGATGTAAAAAACTACTACTATTCCTTTATCCTCTGTAATGCGGACTGGACGCCGGCAGCGGTGAACCAGTTTGATTATATGCGGGGCTTTTCTGAAACCAGGATATTGAATTACCGTTTGTCGAGCGTAGCGTTGCAGCGTTATACACATTACAGTGTACAATTGCCGGGTACAAACAGCTATCCCGTAAAGTCCGGTAACTATTTGTTGAAGGTTTACCAGGACAGCGATACATCCCGGCTTGCATTTACCCGCCGTATGTATGTAGTGGAAAATAAAGCGGGTATCAGTGGTTTTATCCAGCAACCGATGAATCCCAAGCTGTTCCGCACTAATCAGAAGGTGAACTTCGAGATCAACACCAGCTCCCTGAATATCCAGAATCCTTTTGATCAGCTGAAAGTAGTGATCCTGCAAAATTACCGTTGGGACAATGCCTTGTTTAATATAAGGCCACAGTACATCAATGGAAATGTGATAAAGTATAATGCGGAACTAAATTGTATCGTTCCTGGAGGAAAGGAATACCGCTGGATAGATCTGCGCAGCTTCAGACTTCAGACGGAAAGGGTGGAACGTTCAGAATACCACGCAAAGAGCACAGATGTATATGCCGTTACAGATCATGAAAGAGCCGATAAGGTATACCAGTTTATCAAAGACATCAACGGTCTTTATTACCTGGCTACACTGGAAAATTATAATCCTGATTTTGAAGGAGATTATGCAACTGTACATTTCTCTTTCGCAGCGCCAGAGCCATACGCCGGTTACGATATGTACATTCTCGGGCAAATGACCGATTATGAGCTGAACGACAAGAGCAAACTTATCTACAATGGCGCTACCCGTGCTTATGAAGGATCGCTTTTCCTGAAGCAGGGGTACTATAACTACATTTACGGGCTCGTTGATAAAACTATTCCCAATGCGAAGTTTGATTCAGAACTTACAGAAGGTAACTACTGGGAAACAGAAAACAATTACACGATCCTGTTATACTTTCGTCCACTTGGGGGCAGAGCAGATGAACTGGTGTCCAGCGTAACATTGAATTCTATACTGAACCGCAAATAGGACTGTGATTTTTTTGATCATTGTGATTGTCCTGATGAGCGGAGGTGATGTAGAAAGATAAATAATTGTAAAAAGCAACAGAGGATGTTTCTTGTTTGAAACATCCTCTGTTGTTTTTTACAACCTAACTGGATGATTTTGGTTGTTTATAGTTAGGAGTGCTTGCATAATTAGGCGGATTTGGCCTCGCAAGTTGTGGTTTTAACATGCTTTAAAATGAATTGCGAGAAGGTTAATAATCATTTATTGATACTGCTAAGATATTGCTGTTGCCGGTTTTAGTTTTAGTCCGTAATTCTTTTTTCAACCAAATTAAATCCAACATGAAACACTGTACTGGAGCCCATGCTGGCTTCGCAATCTGTCTTGCATCTTTAATGCTTTTCTTCTCTTCCTGTTCAAAGAACGATAAGGACGTAAGCGGCTTATCGCCAACACCTGATGTAAAGGAAATGACCAATTACCTGGTAAGCCGGGGATTTGACGGACAACGTATTGTCTTTGATAAAGACCGCGTTGTTATCGAAAATGATATTGTCATGACTACCTCTGACCTTGAGCAACGTGTTGCTACCTGGAAAAGAGAAATGCAGTCTGGTGTTCCCCAAACAGAACAACGGAGGGGTACTTATATTGTAAGCAATGCTTACAATACCAACATTAAGTTCTACATTGATCCTGCAGTACCTGACAACTGGAGAGATGCTATTCAGGGAGCAGTGGACAACTGGAACGCTGTGAATGGTACCCGTCTTGGGATGTCTATTGTAAACAATCAGGCCAGTGCAAACACTCAGGTTTTTATGGGTTATGAAGATGCGAGCTGGATCGCGAGGGCTTATTTACCGGAACAAAATAGCAGGCCTGGTGTAACTGTAGAAATTAATGGCAGATACAATGACCTTGACCCCAGCGAGAAGTTGTTCGCAATAACCCATGAGTTTGGCCATACAATTGGCTTTCTTCACACCGATCAGGGTGGTACATTAATACCCGGAACGCCTTCTGTAGATCCGAACTCTGTGATGAATTCATTCGTGCTCCCATGGAACGGATTTACGAACGGAGATATTCGTGCAACGCAGGTTTTATATCCGCAATAAACTGCAAGAAGAAAAAAGTTTCAGGGCTGGTTGAAAGGATTTTCAACCAGCCCTTTAGTTCAATGCAAGCATCAAAAATAATCATAGTCACACTCCGACTGTTTGTCGCAGCTTCACGATATTGGCGGCACCACGTTTGATGATGATACGTGTACCTCTTTCGTAGGTGAAATAGCGGTAGAACCAGTTAATAAATACAACCAGTTTATTTCTGAAACCAAGGAGGCTCATGAGGTGTACGATCATCCACACGATCCAGGCGAGGTAGCCGCTGAGGCGTATGTTGGAAATCTCTGCCACGGCTCTGTTGCGGCCGATGGTGGCCATACTGCCGAGGTCTTTGTAATAGAAACCTTTCAGCGGTTTGTTCTCCAGTATATGACGGATATTAGAGGCGAGATTCTGGCCCTGTTGTATGGCAACCTGTGCTACCATTGGGTAGCCTTTAGGGAAGCGAGGGTCGTTGGTCATCTGTGCTATGTCACCAATAGCAAATACATTGGTATATCCCTTTACCTGGTTGAATTCATTGACGAGTATTCTGCCATTGGGTAATAGTATATCCTGTGGCAAACCTGTTAGAGGCACCCCTTTTACGCCAGCGGACCATAGGAGCGACTGGCTTTTGATCTGCTGGCCGTTGCTAAGTGTTACAATGGAACCATCGTATTCTTTTACGCCGGTGTTACACATCACACGTACACCGAGTTCCTGTAAACCTTTGAGTGTTTTTTCAGATGTTTTTTCACTGAATGATGCCAGTAGTCTGGGACCGGCTTCAATGAGATAGATGTTCATCAGATCTTGTGGCAGATCGGGGTAGTCTTTCGGCATGATGTACTTGCGGAGTTCGGCGAAGGCGCCTGCCAGTTCTACTCCTGTAGGGCCACCACCCACCATCACGAAGTTGAGCTTTGGCCTTATCTCTTCGGGATCTTTCAGCAGCAGGCTTTCTTCAAATTGTTTTATTACATAGTTCCTGATTTGTACTGCTTCGATGAGTGATTTCATTCCAATGGCATGTTCTTCAATATTTTTATTGCCGAAGAAATTGGTATTGCTGCCGGTGGCAAACACCAGGTAGTCGTAGGATATTTCCCCGATACCTGTTTCCAGGATATTTTCAGTAGCTCTTATTCCTGTTACTTCCGCCATGCGGAATACGAGATTTTTCTGCTTTCTGAAAATGCCCCGGAGCGGGAAGGCAATACTGTCCGGTTCGAGGCCGGCAGTAGATACCTGGTATAGCAGAGGTTGAAATAGATGATAATTGTTTCTGTCTAATAAAACTACCTGAACGGGGGCATGCTTGAGTTGTTTGGCAAGGTTAACGCCACCAAAGCCACCACCTACAATAACTACGCGCGGTTTCGTTGTCGCCGGAATGTTGGGCTGGATCATAATTCATCTGTTTATATAACGCAAATGCAGAAATCGTTTGCTGTCTATTAAACAACAGGTACCTTATGGCAGTTCGTCAAATGTTGTACCAGTGTTGAATAATATCAAAATTACGGAACTTTCAGAAAAAAATGAAATTAAACTATGATTTGTGTGATTAATCGGATTCTTCTGATGTATGAAGATTAAAGCGAAAGGCCCATTTAGAATAATACTAAACGGGCCTTTTGTTTATCATTAATGCCATTATCCTGGTATATGAGAAGTATCAAATCATTTATGTGATTATAAGTAGTAGAAGAGAAGCGCTGCTGCGGCAGCGCCGGTAAGTGGTCCGGCGATGGGTATCCAGGAGTAGCGCCAGTCACTGCTTCCCTTATGAGAGATGGGTAGTATGGCGTGCATAATTCTAGGGCCCAGGTCTCTGGCGGGATTGATGGCATAGCCTGTTGGTCCGCCGAGTGAGAGGCCGATTGCCAGCACCACAAAAGCCACGGGCAGGGCGTCCAGTGAACCTAGCCCAGTGGTAGGTTTGCTGATGAAGAATACGGCCAGTACAAATACAAGTGTGGCTGCAAATTCAGTGAGGAAATTATACCACGGATTTCGTATAGCTGGTATTGTACAGAAGACGCCTAGTTTGGTAGCTGCATCAACGGTGGCATCGAAGTGTTTTTTGTAGATAACCCAGACGAGGAATGCGCCAGCCATTGCGCCGAGCATCTGAGCAGTAATATAGGTGGGCACCTGCTCCCAGGGAAAATCGCCTTTGAGCGCCAGGGCAAAAGTGATGGCGGGGTTGAGATGCGCACCGCTGTACTGCGCGGCACTGTATACGCCAATAAATACGGCCATGGCCCATCCCATGGTGATGGTGATCCAGCCGCCCTGGTTGCCTTTGGACTTATCGAGGATTACGTTGGCAACAACGCCATCACCGAGCACAATGATGAACGCTGTTCCGATCATTTCGGCCAAAAAAGGAGACATCTGCATAATGAGTATAAGTGATCAATAACATGGATTATTCTACATCTTCGGTCCAAGCCTGAGCTGCACGGATGGCGCGTTTCCAGTCTTTGCACAGTTTGTTGCGTTTCTGCTCTTCCATCTGAGGCGTGAAGGTGGCATCTTTCTGCCATTGACCGGTGAGGGTTTCGATGCTATCCCAGAAGCCTACTGCGAGGCCGGCGAGGTAAGCGGCGCCGAGGGCGGTGGTTTCTGTAATCACGGGGCGTATTACACGTGCATTGAGCAGATCTGCCTGGAATTGCATGAGCAGATTATTTTTGGTAGCGCCGCCATCTACACGCAATTCGCTGATGGTTACACCTGCATCGGCTTCCATAGCTTTGAGTACGTCTCTTGTTTGGAATGCGATACTGTCGAGCGCAGCGCGGGATACATGTGCAGCTGTGGAGCCGCGTGTTAATCCTACCATGGTGCCGCGTGCATGTTGGTTCCAGTAGGGGGCGCCTAGTCCGGCAAAGGCCGGTACGAGGTATACGCCGTCGCTGTCGGGTACTGTAGCGGCGAGGTTTTCCACATCGGCAGAGTGGCGGATGATAGCGAGGCCATCACGGAGCCATTGTACAACGGCGCCGCCGATGAAGATGCTGCCTTCCAGTGCGTAGCTTGTTTTTCCATTTATCTGCCAGGCGACGGTGGTGAGCAGATTATTTTTAGATGGAATGGGTTTGGAGCCGGTATTGAGCACCATGAAGCAGCCGGTGCCATAGGTGTTTTTTATCATACCGGGTGAAGTGCAGAGCTGTCCGAACAGGGCGGCCTGTTGATCGCCGGCGATGCCTGCAATGGGAATCCGATACGGGGTGAGTGTGGCTTCGGAATAACCGTATACTTCGCTTGACTGCTTTACTTCCGGTAACATGGATGCGGGTATATCGAAGAGTTGCAGGAGCTCTTGATCCCATTTCATATCGTGGATATTAAACAACAGCGTGCGGGAAGCATTGCTTACGTCAGTGATATGGAGTTTTCCGTTAGAGAAGTTCCAGGCGAGCCAGCTATCTACGGTTCCGAATGCGAGTTCGCCGTTGGCGGCTTTGGCGCGTGCGCCGGGAATATTGTCCAGCAGCCATTTTACTTTGGTGGCGGAGAAATAGGCGTCGATGAGGAGTCCGGTTTTGTCTCTGATCAATTGTTCTTTCCCTTCTTTTTTCAGGGTATCACAGTAAGCGGCTGTGCGGCGGTCCTGCCATACGATTGCGTTATGTATGGGTTTGCCGGTGTTTCTGTCCCATACGATGGTGGTTTCACGTTGATTGGTGATGCCGATGGCGGCTATCTGTTCGCCGGTGATACGTGCTTTCAGCAATACTTCTGCGGCAACGCTGGCCTGGGAGGTCCATATTTCCATGGCGTCGTGTTCTACCCATCCGGGTTGCGGGAATATCTGTTTGAATTCTTTCTGTGCTGTAGCCTTGATACTTCCGTGGTGATCGAAGATGATGGCGCGTGAGCTGGTGGTGCCCTGGTCTAAAGAGAGAATATATTTCTCCATCCGGTTAAATTTTAGGAATAACAATATAACGAAAAAAAATCCCCGGCGCAAAAGCTGCACCGGGGATACACCATCTAAAAAATATATTAAAGACTACATGGTCTTTTTGGCATCTTCGAGGAATTTAGCCAGGCCGATATCCGTTAAAGGATGTTTCAGCAGGCCAAGGATAGAATCTAACGGGCATGTACATACGTCAGCGCCTACTTCAGCACATCTAACAATGTGGAGTGCGTTACGGATGGATGCTGCGAGGATTTCAGTTTTGAAGCCCTGTATGCTGTAGATCTGGGAAATCTGGGCGATCAGTTCAACACCGTCCCAGTTACTGTCGTCAATACGACCGATGAAGGGAGACACATAAGCTGCGCCTGCTTTTGCAGCCAGGATAGCCTGACCAGCAGAGAATACCAATGTGCAGTTTGTTCTGATACCGTTTTCAGTAAACCATCTGATGGCTTTAACGCCGTCTTTGATCATCGGTACTTTCACCACGATGTTGGGGTGAATGGCAGCGAGTTTCTTGCCTTCTTCGATGATGGCGTTATATTCAGTAGAAATTACTTCTGCACTTACATCACCGCCGTCTACGATTTCGCAGATAGCTTCGTAGTGTTTCATAATAGCCGCTTCTCCCTTAATACCTTCTTTGGCCATCAGGGAAGGATTGGTGGTAACACCATCCAGAACACCGAGATCGTGAGCCTCCTGAATCTGTGCCAGATTAGCTGTATCGATAAAGAATTTCATACTATATATTATTTTGTCCGGAAAAAATTCATCATGGAGGAGTGCTCTGTCATTAGTTAAGAGGAGGTGAAGTTAATAGCAACCAGATGACTATTGACAAGCAACTAATGACCTTTAAAAGAAAAAAGGCAAGTTACTTATATCGCACCGCTACAACCGCCTACCCTTGCTACATTCCTGTCCTGGGGGAGTTCAGCAGGAGCTGGTCGTATAAGACTTGCCGGTTGCAAAGGTAATGGAATCCTATGAAAATCCAAATTTTATAAAGAAATAACGATAAAAAAATTTTTAAAAGGTGGAGAATGCAAATTCATTTTCTATTTTTAATCTGCGAACTATGTATAAGCAGAGTTTGTCATGTACCCGTTTATTTACCCTTAAAACCTACTTACATTATGGAAACATCCCAAGACAGTGCGGTATATGCGCTATTCGCGCTTCCGTTTGTTCTCTTTTGCCTTGGTTTAGCAGTCTTTGTCATTATTTGCCATTGGAAAATATATACCAAAGCAGGACAGGCTGGCTGGGCATCTCTCATCCCGATTTATAATATTTATATCCTGCTGAAAATAGTAGGTAAGCCTTGGTGGTGGCTGTTATTATTCTGTATACCCCTGGTGAACATCATTTTCGCTATATGGGCAACCAACCTACTCAGCAAAAGTTTTGGAAAAGATATAGGTTTTACGCTGGGATTACTTTTTCTGTCTCCCATATTTTACGCTATCATGGCGTTTGACCGTACCATTGTGTATCACGGGCCTGCCGGCGATCCGAACAAGAATAATCCTTTCGACGAGATTAACGCGATTGGTCAGAAACCGGCCTGATTAATTTTTTTATGTGGTTATTTTTTTATTTGGCTATTTATAAATGCAGCGGAGATCATGTTATGTTCAACAAATATCAACTTGCGCTGCATTTATAAATAGCCAAATAAAAAATAACCACATAAAAAAATACTTAGCTGTTCCTCGTTGTATAATAGTTATAATCATTCAGTACTGTTTCGAGAAAGCTGGTGTCCGGAAGATCTGACTCTATATGCAGTACTTCCTTGACACGGCTGGCCACGCGCGCCGCCAGCTCGTGATCCCGGGCCTTCAGCGCTCTGTCCAGCAGATCCTTTACCTTATTCATATCCCTGTCGGATAATTTCATGATTTGTGGGAACTGTGGCTGATAGTCTATTTCAGACATATCTCTGAAGATGGTTTCTTCAATGCTGCCTTTCCGCCTGGTGCTGATAACAATTGTACCGGCCACTACGTCGCCCAGCCGCTGTGTGTACGGCGACCTGGCCATTGATACTGCCGGAATGATCACGGGAATAAACATCGCCCAGACCATCAACGGGGATTCTATCAGTCTGAATATCCAGCGTATCAGGTGCTGGCTGATGGTTGGCTGATTGCCGGTAAGGCTCACCACTTTCATCTGTAGTATTTTCTTGCCTGGTGTCTGTCCGCCCATCGCTATTTCCGTTACAAGGAAATAAGACATGACAGGAATAGAGATCACCAGAATATACAGCACTGCATTTCCTTCATAACTCATCCGGAATGAGGTAAGCGTCAGCAGTACAAACAGGTAATAACACAATCTTATACCAAAATCGATCAGCCATGCGAAAAAACGGCGCATTACATCCGCCGTTTCAAACTCCAGGTCTATATTGAATGAGGTGGGTATTTTTATATTGCTCATGTTCAAATTTACATATTAGTTTATATATTGTTTAACGTTTAGTATGTTTGCCTGGACATCCCCGTCAGTAACCCGTTACGCTAAGGTAGCTATGAGGATTAAAAAAGGGAATGACTCACTATGAGAGAATCATTGTTTATTAAGAAAAATCTGTCCCGCTGGAAAAAATACCAGGAGGAACACACAGATGACCCAGATGAGATGGCAGAGCGTTTTGTGTCGCTGTTGGATGATCTCTCCTATGCCAAAACATTTTACAGCTTTAGTAAGGTAACCCGCTATATCAATGGTATCGCCGCAGGCATATATCAACGTATTTACCAGAACCGTAGAGAAGAGGTAGGTCGTTTTCAGCTTTTCTTTCGATATGAGTTGCCATTACTGTTCCGCAAATATCATAAGCTATTGCTGTTCACATTGTGCTTCTTCCTGTTGTTCTGTATCATAGGCGCTTTCTCTGCCGCTCATGATGAGACATTTGTACGCGGTGTGCTGGGTGATGAATATGTAAACATGACTGAGCGTAATATTGCTGCAGGAGATCCCTTTGGCGTATATAAAAGAGAGAATCCGGTATGGATGTTTGTATGGATTGCTAATAATAATATTCAGGTGGCTTTCTTCTGCTTCATAGGCGGTATTTTCCTGGGAGTAGGGTCATTATATTTTCTGATGAAGAATGCTATCATGTTAGGAGTATTCCAGTTTCTGTTCTTTGCGCATGGTCTCGGATTTAAATCAGTGCTGGTGATATGGATACATGGTACGCTTGAGATCTCCAGCATTGTGATTGCCGGATGCGCCGGTATTATACTGGGCGCCAGTATCCTGTTTCCCGGTACACGCAAACGTGTGGATGCTTTGCGTAAAGGCGCAAAAGATGGTATAAAGATTATGGTAACACTGGTGCCTATATTAACTGTAGCGGCTTTCCTCGAAGGCTTTGTAACCCGTTATACTACCATGCCATTGGCATTGAGCCTTTTTATCCTGCTGGCTTCCCTGACTTTCATCCTTGGGTATTTTATCTTCTATCCCATTTACCTGCATCGCAAAGGTTATGCGCTGAGCGCTGAAGGGAAAGTATTGACACCGTTTATGCGATCAAAGCAGTTACCATGAAAATTATTGCACTCAGAAAATATTGGATAAGAACGCTGCTGCTTTTACTGCTATATTCCCCCGTGACAGGTATTGCGCAGGACCAGGACAGTACTATACAGGCGGAGACGGCTGAATATGCGCCTCTGTACGACAGGCGAAAGGTTCCGGACGAAGTGGTACAACGGCTGAAAGCCGATAAGAAGCTACAATATCATGATAAGGATGTAAAAGAAGTGGAGCCGCCGAGGTTAACTTTTCTGATGAAGATATTCGAGGTGCTGATCTCACTCCGTCATGTTATTAAGATAGTAGTGATCGTTTTGCTGATAGGGGGGCTGGGATGGTTGTTACATACATTCATGAGAAACAATGGTATCAGCATATTCCGTAAGCCTAAGTTGATAGATGGAGTAGAAGAGCTGCAGGACGAATCGTTGCAGTCATCAAAAGAATATGAAGAGAAAATAAAGGCGGCCGTGAAGGATGGAGATATCCGACAGGCAGTGCGCTGGTGGTATCTCTATACATTGTTTCAGTTAGCCAACCGACAGCTGATAGCTCCTTCAAGAGAGAAAACGAACAATGACTATGTGCGAGGCATACGCAATACGCCTTATTATAAAACATTTTCAACCCTGACTATGAACTATGAATATATCTGGTACGGAGGATTTAATGTGAGTGAAGAAAATTACAGAGAGATAGACAGACAGTTCAGGGATTTTAATAACATTTTAGGAAAAGATTCGTGAAAAAGGCCATCTATATTGCAATAGCTGCATTCGGGCTGCTGATATTCATACTGCTCGTTGTTGGTAATCTGCCCCGCAAGGAAGAAACACAGACTACCGATATGGAAGCATCTACTTTCTTTTACCGCGATAAGAAAGCGGGAGGAGCCTATGCTGCCTATAAGATGCTGCCGGAATTATTTCAGCGTCATTCCGTGCAGGTGGTAACCAAACCCTTTGCCACAAGCTTCAATAAGAACAAGGAGCTGAACTATCCCGGCAATGCCTATATTATTGTTGCTGATCATCTGTATACTTCAGAGAAAGATATTGAAGCGCTGTTCAATTATGTATCTGTGGGAAACATACTGTTTATAGCTGCCAATGAGATGGACAGTGCGTTGGCAAAGAAGCTGCAGGTGGCAGTGGTTGACGGTGAGCACCAGCAGTTTAAGAAGATCATGGACGCCCAGCGGTTCAAAGATGCTGCAATACCTGTGGATACTGCCTTCAGCTATGCAGGTATGATCAGCGGTAGTTATTTTTCTCAGATAGATTCTACTTATGTGCCTATTCAGGTGTTGGGTACCAACTATAAAGGAAAGATCAACTTTATCCGCGTCAATTACGCTGAAGGATACATCTATGTTTCCCTGAATCCGTATACGTTCACGAACTACTTCCTGCTGCATAAGCAGAATGTGGCAGCGCTGGAAACACAGTTGTCATACCTGCCGGCGGATGTAGGCAACCTCTTCTGGGATGATTTCTATTCGCATCTCACTGGTCCGCACTCTGACGGCGATTTCAGTGAGTGGCAGG
Source organism: Chitinophaga sp. (assembly GCF_035538455.1). Classification (GTDB taxonomy): domain Bacteria; phylum Bacteroidota; class Bacteroidia; order Chitinophagales; family Chitinophagaceae; genus Chitinophaga. The sequence goes on along the minus strand of NZ_DATLKJ010000177.1, from coordinate 45,839 downwards.
TGCTGATGCGCTATCCGGCTATGCGTTGGGCTTTGTGGCTGGCTATTGTACTGATGCTAATCTATGTGATCTTTGAAAGTAAACGCAGACAAAGGATCATTCCCGATAAGGTACCGCTTACCAATACGTCCCTTGAGTTTGTGGACGCTATCGGACAGCTGTATTATCAGCAGCACGACAACTACAACCTGGCGCATAAGATGATCGTGCATTTCCTGGAATATGTGCGCACGCATTATTATATCAATACGCACGAACTGAACGAACAGTTCGTGGAAGCGTTGTCAAAAAAATCCGGCGTAGCCGATACTGATATCAGCACTTTATTACAGATGATTCACAGCGTGCAGCTGGATGGTCATGTCAGTGATGAGCAGCTGCGCGAATTATATAACCGCATTCAACTTTTTTATTTAAATACTAAGTAATGGATACCAATACCTTTCACCCACGTACAGATTATACCGCCCTGCATGCAGGCGTGGAGGCTGTAAGGGAACAAATCGGGAAAGTGATAGTAGGGCAGCACCAGATGGTAGACCTGCTGATAGCGGGACTACTTACCCAGGGCCATGTGCTCATTGAAGGGGTGCCCGGCGTTGCAAAGACTTTAACGGCCAAGCTGCTGGCGCAATGCGTAGACGCGAACTTTTCCAGGATACAGTTCACCCCGGACCTGATGCCGGCAGACGTATTGGGTACTTCCGTATTCAACCCGCAGACACGTGAATTTGAATATAAAAAAGGTCCTGTTTTCAGTAACCTCGTGCTGATTGATGAGATTAACCGGGCCCCGGCCAAAACACAGTCGGCCCTGTTTGAGGTGATGGAAGAACGACAGATCACCAATGATGGCATTACTTACTCACTGGACCGACCTTTCATGGTGATAGCCACGCAGAACCCTATAGAGCAGGAAGGTACTTACCGTCTGCCGGAAGCGCAGCTGGACCGTTTTCTGTTCAAAATAGAAGTGAAGTATCCGGATTTGCAGGAAGAGGTGGCCGTGCTGCAAAGTATTCATCAGTTCAATGGTACCACAGATCTCATTCACGTGATAGAGAAAGTACTTACCGCCACACAGATTATTGAGTTCCAGCAGCTGGTACGCCAGGTGCGTGTGGATGATAAGTTACTGCATTACATCGCTTCCATTATTCACGAAACGCGGATGAATGCTTCCCTGTACCTGGGCGCATCTCCCCGTGCATCCATTGCCGTTATGAATTGTGCGAAAGCGATTGCAGCTATGCGCAACCGCGATTTCGTAATACCTGAAGATGTGGTGGAAATGGTACCGCATGTGTTGCGCCATCGTATTATGCTGACGCCTGAGAAAGAAATGGAAGGCATCAGAACAGACGATGTAATTGCACAGATCATCAAGATGGTGGAAATACCAAGATAGTTGGCAGCAGTTAGCTGTGAGATTAATAGCTGAAGTTAACTGCTAAACATAAGAATCATGTCAGCAACTGTAAAAAATAATCTATATCAGCAGCTCTTCTTTACCAATCGCCTCTACCTGGCGCTGGGTGGGAATGTGCTGTCGTTTATTGTCTCTTTCTTTATACCTGCATTATATACTGTTGCGCTCATTGTTTTCTTTTCAATGGTGGTGTTGTTGCTGCTGGATTTTTTCCTGCTGGTGGTGCGTCCTGCAGGGGTAATTCAGCTGGAACGTTTGGCGAGTGCGCGTTTCAGCAACGGTGATAATAACGAAGTGCTGGTACATTGTACCAATCGTTATCCCTTTCCGGTTTTTGTAACGCTGCTGGAGGAGCTGCCATTTCAGTTCCAGGAACGGAACTTTTCATTGAATACGAAAATAGAGGCTGAGAAGCAACATACTTTCAGGTATACGCTGAAGCCGGTGGAGAGAGGCAGTTATGAATTCGGTAACAGTAATCTGTTTGTGAAAAGCGCGCTGGGACTTATCAGCCGCCGCTTCGTTTTTAATACTACGCAAACGATCGCTGTATATCCCGGTTATCACCTGCTTCGTAATCATTCCCTGTTATCGCCCATGAACCCGTTGAATGAGCCGGGGATCAATAAACGACGTGTAATTGGTCACAGCATGGAGTTTGATCATATCAAACCGTATGTGAAAGGAGACGATGTGCGTATGCTTAACTGGAAGGCAACGGCGCGTACCGGCAATCTGATGGTGAATAATTATGTAGAGGAAAAATCCCAGCAGGTTTATTGTGTAATCGACAAAGGCCGTACGATGAAGATGCCGTTCAATGGTCTCTCATTGCTGGATTACGCGATTAATTCTGCATTGGTGTTCAGCAATGTAACGCTCAATAAAGGTGATAAAGCGGGATTGACAACATTTACTGAGCAGAAGGTGGATATACTGGCGGCCAGTAACAAGAAAGCTCAACTGAGCAAGATCCTGGAGATGTTATATGCACAGGAAACACAGTGGCAGGAGAGTGACTTCGAAGCGCTGAGTGTACAGCTGCGTAGTAATTTGTCGCAGCGGTCACTGCTGGTGTTGTTTACCAACTTTGAGTCCATGTCCGGGTTACAGCGGCAGCTACCGTTCCTGCGGCGACTTGCGCAGTACCACCTGTTGCTGGTTGTATTTTTTGAGAATACGGAACTGAAGAAAGTAACGGAACAACAGGCTGTTGAAATAGAAGATATTTACAAGCAGACTATAGCACAGAAGTTTGCGTATGATAAAAAACTGATTGTAAAGGAGCTGGCCAAATATGGTATTATGTCTTTACTGAGTGCACCGGAACATCTTACGGTGAATGTAGTGAACAAATACCTGGAGCTGAAGGCGCGTGCGTTGATCTGATACTACGGTTTCCTGGACTTTCTTCCTTTCTGTTGCAGATCTGCGGGGGGAAGGTCCGGATCAGGAAGTTGTTTTACGGGAAGCACAGAACGCAGGTACATATTGGGATTGGGTTTGTACCATGCTTCCACAGTTATCAGGCGGGTGGTATCATTTTTATCTATCAGCAGGTCCTGCCCGATGATTTGTCCGTCAGATGTATTGAAACTGATTACGCTGGTGTCCAGCGGTAATATTCTTCCACTGCTGAATTTTCCTTCCACATTGAGGTAGTAACGTATGTCTCGTTTGACGCTGTCAGCATAATGGTTGAAGCGGATGCCGGTCAGCTTTGGCAGTACCAGCACGGTTTGTACCGGCTCTTGCTGCGGGGGGGTAACGGTAAGATCTATACGATAATGATCCTGTGCCAGCTGCGCTCTGCTGAAGGTAAGGACACCATTGACGATCCAGCCGTTGGAGGTGGCGATGTTGATCTTATTCCAGCGGTAGTCGCCACGGAGGTATCCGGCAGTTTGCTTGTGCGAGCTGTCACTGTAAATGAACTGAAGGCCGATGGGAATGCGGTTATACAATTCTGCCATCGCAGTAGTGTCGTACGTGGCGTTTATCCTTATTACTTTTGCCTGCTGGGCATTTGCCAGCAGGGAGAGGAGTAAAGCGGAGACCAGCAGGTATACTTTCAAAGTGTTTTTTTTGCAGAAGATAAGAAAAAACCGTTCCGGATTTGTAACGGTTAGATCTTTACAGCCGCCAGCTGTCTTGCCACATACTTGCCGAGGATATCGAATTCCAGGTTGATTTCATCGTCCGGGTGGATTTCTGATACATTGGTGTGTTCGAAAGTATATGGTATGATGGCTACTGAGAATTCGCTGTCGGTAACATTAAATACGGTGAGGCTGATACCATTCATGCAGATGCTGCCTTTCTCTACGATGAGACCGGCAAATTCTTCCGGATAAGAGAAGCGGTAAAGCCAGCTGCCATCCTGTTCTTCACGGGAAAGGCATACACCGGTGCTATCCACATGACCTTGTACAAGGTGTCCGTCGATACGGCCGTTGAATACCATTGCCCTTTCCAGGTTTATTTTGCGGCCGGTAGCGAGTTGGCCGATATTGGTTTTCTGCAGTGTTTCTGCGACGGCTACGGTCTGGTAAGTGTTTCCGCTGATGTTGGTAACGGTCAGGCATACGCCGTTATGTGCTACGCTCTGATCTACTTTCAGTTCGCCGGTAATAGCTGATTGCACTGTGATTACCAGGTTACCGCCTTCCTGCCTGGTAGCTATTACTTCTCCTAGTGTTTCTATGATTCCTGTAAACATAGCAGCGAATTTAAGAAAAAAATCAGACCCGGGGTTTCCAGGGAATTTCTTCGGCGCCGAGTTTGTGGCCCACCCATCGCGCGAGTACAAAGAGGTAGTCGCTGAGACGGTTGAGGTATTTGAGTACCAATGGTTCTATGAACATATCGTGCTGTTGCATGCCTACGCAGAGGCGTTCAGCACGGCGGCATACACAGCGGGCTACGTGGCAGGTGGATACCGCAACGTGGCCGCCAGGCAGGATGAATGATTTCATGACAGGCAGTTCTTCATTCATCGCATCGATCCGCTTTTCCAGCAGGGTAATATCTTCTTCGTGTAAGTCGGGGATAAGCAGCTTGGTTTCTTTCTCAGGATCACAGGCTAATGCTGCGCCTATGGTGAAGAGGCGGTCCTGAATTTCTTTCAGCAGCAGCCTGGTATCCGGATCAGCGATATGATCATTGACCAGGCCGACAAAAGAGTTCAGTTCATCAACGGTACCGTAGGCATCAATGCGTATATCGCTTTTGGGTACTTTGGTGCCGCCTATGAGCGCTGTCTTTCCTTTGTCGCCCGTTTTGGTGTATATCTTGAGTGACATGATGATGATAGTTTATCCGTGCATGGCTACTTTTTCATTGACCCTGTCGGATTCAATGATGCCGTCGCGCAGACGTATGATGCGTCTGGCATGGTCTGCGATGTCTTCCTCGTGTGTTACCAGTACTACAGTATTGCCGGATGAGTGGATACTGCCGAATATTTCCATGATTTCCACAGAAGTTTTGGTATCCAGGTTTCCGGTAGGTTCATCCGCCAGTATCAGGGAGGGATCATTTACAAGTGCGCGGGCAATAGCCACACGTTGACACTGACCACCGGAAAGCTCATTGGGTTTATGTTTGGCGCGGTCGCCCAGCCTTACTTTCTCCAGCATGTGCATGGCCCTTTCTTCTCTTTCCTTCCTGCCTATACCAGCATAGATAAGTGGAACAGCCACATTTTCAAGTGCAGTAAGACGAGGCATGAGGTTGAACTGCTGGAAGACAAAGCCGATTTCTTTCCCACGCACCAGGGCAAGGGCGTTGTCGTCCATTGTGCTTACATCATGTCCGCTGAGAATGTATTTTCCGGCGGAGGGGGAATCCAGGCATCCGAGGATGTTCATCAGGGTGGATTTACCGGAACCTGAAGGGCCCATCAGCGCTACATATTCGTTCTTAAAAATGTCCAGTGATACCCCTTTGAGTACCGGGAGTTCATTTTTTCCAAGGAAATAGCTTTTCCTGATATCTTCGAGGTGAATGACGGACTTTTTCATGCAGGGTTATTTCTTGATGATTTTCGGCACCTTAAAATATTCATCAGTAGCTGCCGGTGCATTTTGCAGCGCCTGTTCTCGTGTTATGGAAGGGAGTACACGGTCTTCCCTGAACACATTATAATCATCAGTCAGATGCAATAAGGGTTCTACCTGTGTGGTATCCAGCTCATTCAGCTTTTCCACGAAAGTAATCATCCGCTGCAGGTCTCCACGGATCTCCGTTTTTTCTGCTGCATTAAATTCCAATCTTGCCAGGTCTGCCAGTTGTTGCACGAGGGCGTCGTTCACTTCCATAATCAAATTAAATCAAAAGATAATAAATTCTAAAGGCTAAAAAGGATGTATTCTCAAAATTAGGGATAAATGGATTAATACAATAGCTTTCGTATAAAGGGAGCCTTACTTTTAACGCTATTTAAACTAAAACCTGCCTTCGCAGCGCAAAAAGCTGTCAGTATTAATTATCTTGCGTCCTGTTATGACTAAAGAAAAAGAAATTGTAGTGAGCGGCATACGCCCCACTGGAAACTTACATTTAGGTAATTATTTTGGCGCCATCCGTAACTATATCCGGATGCAGGAGGAGTTCAACTGTTATTTTTTTGTGGCGGACTGGCACTCCCTTACTACACATCCTGATCCTAAAGACCTGAAGGGAAATGTGATACGTGTGCTGGCAGAGAATATTGCATCTGGCCTTGATCCCGAAAAAGCAACGCTCTATGCACAGAGCGATGTTCCTGAAATAGCTGAGTTGTATCTCTTAATGAATATGCTGGCTTATGTAGGCGAGCTGGAGAAGGTGCCTACCTTTAAAGATAAGGTGCGCCAGCAGCCGCAGAACGTTAATGCCGGCCTGCTTACTTACCCTGTACTGATGAGTGTGGATATATTAATCCAGCGTGCCGTGAAAGTGCCTGTAGGAAAGGATCAGGGACAACACCTGGAAATGGCGAGGAACTTCGCGCAGCGTTTTAACCACCGCTACGGGGATCTGTTCCCTGAGCCGGTAGCATTTAACTATGGAGATAACCTCATCCGCATTCAGAGTCTCGATGGTAAAGGCAAAATGAGCAAGAGTGAAAATGAAATGGCGACTATCTATCTCAACGACAGCGATGAGAAGATCCGTCAGAAACTGAAGAAGGCTAAAACGGACAGTGGTAGCGGTATTCCGGGTGAGCCTATGCCGGAATCCATACAGAATCTTTTCGAGCTGATGAAACTCGTATCTACTCCTGATACGATAAAATCTTTTGAAGAGGCCTATAATAATCAGTCGATCCGTTACGGAGATATGAAAACACAGCTGGGTGAAGACATGGTGAAGTTCGTTGCGCCTATTCGTGATAAAGCGGCCGAATTGCAGCGTGATACCACCTACATAGAGAAAATAATGAAGACCGGAGCAGAGAAAGCGCGGGCAAATGCGGCACAGACTTTGCAACAGGCGAGGAAACTCATTGGGCTAAATTATTATTGAAATTATCACTACTTGTAGTTATTTTCAATAAATATGTATCACCTTTCATAGCATGGCAAAACAAAATAAGATCAAGCATATAGCTGTCGCGGGAAATATTGGCGCCGGCAAAACCACATTAACGGAAATGCTTTGCAGGCACTACAAATGGCATCCGCAATATGAAGATGTGGAGCATAATCCTTACCTGAATGATTTCTACGAAGACATGCCCCGCTGGTCTTTCAATCTCCAGATATACTTTCTCAACGGAAGATTGAAGCAGCTGCTTGAAATACAGAACGGGAAAGAAACGGTGATTCAGGACCGCACGATCTATGAGGATGCGCACATCTTTGCGCCTAACCTCTATGAGATGGGGTTGATGACTAAAAGAGATTTTGATAACTATTTCAATTTCTTTGAAACGCTGAAGAGTATGGTCAAACCACCAGACCTGCTTATTTATCTGCAAGCATCTGTACCTACCCTGGTGGCGCAAATTCAGAAAAGAGGCCGTGAATACGAAGAGAACATCCGCCTCGACTACCTGAAACGCCTGAATGAATATTATAACAACTGGATTGAGAAGTATAAAGAAGGACCACTCCTGGTAATTGACATCGACAAGAATAAATTTCCCGAAAGTGATGAAGATCTTGGGGAGATTATTTCCAAGATAGATTCGCAGTTATATGGTCTCTTTTAGCATTGATTAGTCTGATAAATAAAGATGTCAGCGAGTGATTGTCAGGACTGTGATTGGTGTGATTGATTTGATTATTCTGATGAACGAAGATAAAAGCGAAAGACCCGTTTAGAATGATTTCTAAACGGGTCTTTCGCTTTTCATATTTCAATCGTAGCATTAAGTCCACCTATACTCCGCATTTCATTCGATATTAGTATACTATACATCCGATATTACTATACTATTGACCGTAGAAACCTCTCTCTATTTCCGGTTAAAATCGAAAGAACCGGAAAAAAACCGCAGTTTACAATTGGTTAACCGCTGCCACTTTCCCGTTGTTTATTTTCGCTTGTATATTATTGTTTGTTAAACCCGGTTACTGATTAACCATGAAAAAATTGATGTTGACCCTTTTCTGTACACAACAGACTCTTGTGTTGTGTGCGCAATCATTACTGGCTCCTCTTGGTAAGGATAATGCCGGAGGAAGCTATAGCCGACATTTTCAGGACGTTTTTACAGCGGCATATTCGCCAGCCGGATTATCATGTATAGCGCATTTCAGTGCAGGTGCATATGCAGAGAGGCGGTTTATGCTGGCAGCAATACCATTGTATGCTTTGTCTGTAGCTGTTCCTGCCCGGAGTGGTGCATTTGGCGCTGGTGTTGTGCGGGCAGGCAATAGCTTTTATTATCAGCAGCGTGTAAGCAGCGCTTATGGAAGAACAATAGGGAAACGTGCGGGGATCGGCGTACAGTTTAATTACATAACAGAAACGCTGAGGGGATATGGAGCGCGGGATAATTTTTCCTTTGATTTAGGGGTCTTGTTTCACATCAGTGAAAAGGTGCATGCGGGAGCGGTACTTAGCAGAACTGCGGATAGGCAGTTGGATTACAGTGTAGGAGTAGGTTTTGAGGCATCGCGGGATTGCCTTCTGTCTTCGTCGCTAGTAAAAGCGGGGGGTGAGCCGGCTTGGGTAAAGGTGGCTGCTTATTACAAGATAGTGCCCCGGCTGGCTCTACAGTTGGGAGTGGCCACACAACCACCCTATAATAACGCCGCTGTGGTATTGCAGCTACGTACTTTCCGGCTGATCACCGGCGCCGGTTTTCATCCTCAACTGGGTATCACTCCTTCAACCGCTATCATATGGCAACAGGCATCCGCGGAGTAATAGCACTGCTACTGTTATGTGCAGGGCATTGTGTTTTTGCGCAGGAACCGGACTTGCCTGTTGCTATCCAGAACCAGCTGGAACGTGAGGCTTCGGCGTCTTCCATGGCGCCGGAAGATGATGCTGTATGGCAACACCTGGATGCATTGACCAAGCATAAGATCTCTTTGAATGATGCGGATGAGGTACAGTTACAATCGTTAGGATTGCTTACGCCAATACAGATCAGTAATCTTCTTACTTACAGGAAGCTTCTGGGCAACCTGGTAAGTATCTATGAATTACAGGCTGTTCCTGGCTTTGAACTGAACTTAATAAAACGCATACTGCCTTACGTGAAAGTGGAGGAAGGATTCGAGCCGGTATACACGCTGCATGATTATCTGCACAGAGGTGATCACTCGGTATTACTTCGTAGCAGTATGCCTCTGGAGAAGGCTAAAGGTTATCTGCATACTGATAGTACGCTGCCTCATTATAACGGGAGTCCGCTGAAACTGTTTATACGTTACCGTTATAGTTTGCCCCGGCATGTCAGCTGGGGTATCACCATGGAGAAAGATGGCGGAGAGTCTTTTTTTAGTGGTGCACAGCGACAGGGATTTGATTTCTACAGTGCACATTTTTTTATCAGGGATTACAGGAATATAAAAGCCCTCGCTATTGGCGACTTCACTGTGAATCTTGGCCAGGGCCTACTCAACTGGCAATCGCAGGCGTATGGGAAAGGCGCTTCTGTGATGCAGGTGAAGAGAGAAGGAGATATTCTACGGCCATACACCTCTGCAGGGGAGTATTACTTTTTCAGGGGAGGAGGAATTACGCTGCGGCAGGGTGCATTTCAGCTCACTGCTTTTGCATCGTGGCGCCAACTCGATGGCACAATAACGTCAGCGGATACACTATCAGATGATGCGGTGGCAGCGGCATTGATCAGCAGCGGGTATCACCGTTCACAGGCGGAGGTGGAAAAGAAAGGAACATTGCGGCAGTTAAGCGGGGGAGGTGCTGTCCGATATTTTGCCGGCAGATGGCAGGTTGGCGTAAATACTATCTGTCATATGCTGGAACCAGCATTACAGAAAGTAAGGGAACCTTATAATCAGTTTGATTTTACCGGGAACCGGTTATATGCAGCGAGCCTTGATTACAGTGGTACCTGGAAGAATATGCATCTCTTTGGAGAGGCGGCTTTTAGTAATAACGGAAAACCGGCTGTGATGCAGGGATTGCTGGTAAGTATTGCTCCTGCCGCAGATATTGCGCTGGTATACCGCTACTATGATAAAGGTTATCAGTCTTTTTATGCAAAAGGGTTTGGGGATAACTACCGGACGGTGAATGAACAGGGATTTTATACGGCTATATCATTGAGGCCGGGACGACGTGTTCAGTTGGATGCCTATGCGGACGTTTTTCGTTTTCCCTGGCTGAAATACCGTAGTAGTGCGCCATCGGGAGGAATGGAGTTTTTCTTGCAGGGGATCTACACTTCGGGTAAAAGTACTACTGCGCTACTAAGGTATACTTATCGTAAAGGGAATACCAATACTACTGTGCCGGGTAATCCGCTGAGAGTTCTGTCTGATATAACGTCAACGAGCATACGATTTCAGTGTAGCCGGCAGTGCGGGCGGCAATTGCTGATCAAAGTAAGGGGAGACTGTAATGTGTATGTATCAGCAAGTGGTCAGCAACAGGGTTGGTTGTTTCTGTCTGATGTTGCCTGGAAGCTGCGACATTCGCCGTTTTCCGTAAATGCCCGGATAGCAAGATTTCTGACGGACAGCTATAATACCCGGATATATGCTTATGAAAGCGGGGTATTGTATGAAAATGCAGTTTCCCAGTTATATGGTAATGGTTGGCAGTACTATGTTAATCTGAAATGCAAGATAAGTCGTAGGATGTCGTCCTGGATTAGGTTTCATCAGACCTGGTATGAAGGGGTAAACGGTATCGGGAGTGGTTGGGATATGATAAATGGGCATATAAAATTTACACTGCAGTTACAGATACAGTATGTTTTTCCCTGAGATTATTTTTTATTATCATAGGATAATGACGATGTGGAAAAAATAAATGATTGATAATGAGATGATTGAGACCTATTTCTTAGTGTCTGTTAAAATAATGTTAACTATAATTAGTATGGAATGCAATTTTTTTATATCTTGGAGTTGTTCAACCAAAATCTAAATCAAAATTATTCATCAATGGTCACTTCTACTTTACTCGTGCTTCGCCGTGGTGGTTAGTTATCATTTTGCTTAGGTTTACCCACAACATCTTGTCACGCTTCCAGTAAATGATTTCTGTCAATTGGGACATAAACAAACAGCGTAATCATATAAGTATTTCTACCGGCCAATGATTTAACAGCTAGCTTGGTTTGTTTCGTATGCAATCAAATTAACTGGGGATATGCCCCCCTATTTCTTATTCAACCAAAATCTGAATCTTTTTATGAAAAAGGTGTCACTCCTTATGGCCCTCCCTATGGCCTGTGTCACTCTCGCCTATGCCCAGCAGCGGGAGGTAAAAGGCACTGTAACAGGCAGCGACGGCAGTCCTGTTTTATTGGCCACTGTTCAGGTTAAAGGTACTTCTACCGGTACTACCACTGACAAACAAGGTCATTTCAGCCTCAATGTAAAAAATGATAACACTGTACTTATTATCCGCAGCGTTGGATTTATAAGTCAGGAAGTGAAAGTAGGTACTCAATCTGCTCTTTCTGTAGTGCTGCAGGTAGATAACAAAGCCTTGCAGGAAGTAGTGGTAACTGCATTGGGCATCAAACAAGAAAAGAAAGCTATCGGTTATTCTGCACAAGATCTGAAAGGTGAAGAACTGACCAGAACGGCGCCATCTAACCCACTCGCTGCACTCTCCGGTAAGGTAGCCGGTGCTACTATTATCTCCGCTTCAGGTACACCTGGCGCTGCAGTAAGGGTACAGATGCGCGGTGCTACCACTATTCTCGGAAGTAACCAACCTCTCTTTGTGATCGATGGTCTGCCTGTTGATAACAGTGAAACCAATACGTCGGGTGATGCTACCGGTACCGCTGGTGTAATGCAATCCAACAGGATGGTGGATATCAACCCGGATGATGTGGAAAGTATTACAATGCTGAAAGGACCGGCAGCAGCGGCATTGTACGGTAGCCAGGCATCCAATGGCGCTGTGATTATTACTACCAAAAAAGGGAAGAGAACCACTGATGGGAGGACTTTCAATGTATCTTATGGTATTACCGTAAACTTTGACAAAGTAAGCCAGTTACCGGAACGACAAAATAAATACGGGCAGGGTATCGGCGCCTTATCACATCCAGGTGATCCCTCTGGTCCCAAACAATATTCATTCGGACCTGCTATAGATACATTGGTATTTGATGGTAACAGTAATTACCTATGGGACAAAAATGGTATGCTGGTAGGCAAGAGCCAGAACCCTGGCGGAAAGCCGGCTATCGTTTATGACCCCTATGACTTTTTCCGCACCGGTGTTGGTACACAGCATAACCTGTCAGTGAGCGGTGGTAGCCCAAATCTTGGTTATCGTGCCTCCGTATCACACTTCTATCAGGAAGGTATGATTCCCCTGAGCAATTTTAAAAAGACCACTATTTCATTTTCCACAGATTATAAGTTTACAGACAACTTCAGTCTATTCACTACTTTGAACTATGTTAATTCAGGCGGCCGCCGTGTACAGCAGGGTAGTAACCTTAGTGGTATCATGCTGGGGCTTTTGAGAACCACGCCTACATTTGATAACTCCAATGGCGTTTCTGATCCTACTGATCCTGCTGCCTATTTACTGGGTGACAACAGCGGAGACCAACGTAGTTATCGCGGAAGGGGTATCTATGATAACCCATATTGGACGATCAATATGAACCCTTACAAAGACGATGTGCAACGCGCATTCGGCACAATCGGGGGTACTTACAGACCATTTGAATGGTTGTCGATTACCGAAAGGTTCGGTGGCGATTACTCTCTCGATAACCGTAAACAGATCTTCTCAAAGAACTCAGGCGGATTCCCGGATGGCCAATACTTTGAAGACCAGTTAAGCACATTGGTGATCAACAACGATCTGTATGCAACCCTTACAAAGAAGGCTGGTCTTTTTGATTATTCACTGCTCGTTGGTCAGAACGTTTATGATCTCAGGACAAAATATCTGCATTTACAGGGCGATGGACTGAGCGGTAATGATTTCCAGGGAATCACCAACACCAGCAGTAATTCATTATCCATCAAGAATTCACAACAGCGCAGGGTGGCGTTTTATGCTAAAGCAAACGTGGCATTCGATAATTACCTGTTTCTGGAATTAACCGGCAGGTATGAGTCCAGCAGCACCTTACCTGTATCTAATCAGTGGTACTTCTATCCAACTGCAAGTCTTGGATATGTTTTTTCCGATGGATTGAAACTTAAAAATGACTTCTTCTCCTATGGTAAAGTGCGTCTGGCATTTTCCAGTGTGGGGCGGGGGCTGAGCCCATACAGGCTTCAGACTTACTATGGTCAGACTGCACCCGGAGATGGTTGGACTAATGGTATTGTTTTCCCATTCAATAGTCTTGTGGGTTATTCCAAAAGTGCGACGTTGGGTAACTCCACCCTCAAAGCAGAGAAAACAAACCAATTTGAGGTGGGTACAGAACTGCGCTTCCTCAAAGACAGGATCAGTATTGATTACACCTATTATAAGGGCAAAAGTAAAGGCCTGCTGAACCAGGTAAGTATTGCGCCCAGCAGTGGTTACACTTCTGTATTTCTGAATGCGGCATCTATGACCAACCAGGGGCATGAGCTGACTGTAGGTATTACACCTATACGTAATAAAAATGTAGACTGGAACATTACTGTCAACTATGCACAGAACCGCAACAAAGTAGTGGAACTGGCAGAAGGTATTGACAGATTTGATTTCAACGGATTTACCGGCATCTTTGTCTCTGCGATAGTTGGTAAACAGTATGGTTCCTTATATGGAACCGGTTATGTGAAAGATGACCAGGGTCGCCTTGTTATTAACGATCAACCTGGAGCTGACCAGGGATTGCCTATCGTATATACCCCTCTTCAATACCTGGGAGATGTGAATCCTAAATGGTCAGGTTCTATTGGCAACACACTCAACGTTAAAGGATTTATTCTCAGCTTCCTGTTTGAAACCAAACAAGGGATGGATATGTGGAATGGTACATGGGGAGCCATGACAAACTTTGGAACCAGTGCTAACACGCTGGAAAGAGGTACCCAGAAAGTATTTGAAGGCGTTAAAGGACACCTGGACGATAACGGAAATCTCGTAACGAAGGGAGAGAAAAATGATCTGAAAGGAAACCTGACTGACAGATACTACAGGGGTATTGGCAGCGGGTTTACAGTTAATGAACCCTTTATTCAGGATGCGAGCTGGGTGCGTTTGAGAGAAGTATCTATCGGATACAGATTGGAAGGAAAGGCAATCTTCAAGAAACAGAAACCGTGGTTCCGCGCCATCACCCTGACTGCAATCGGCAGAAACCTCTGGTTACATACCAAGTACACTGGCGTGGATCCTGAAACAAGTCTGTTCGGAACGCAGGAAGCACAAGGGTTTGATTACTTCAACAATCCTGGTTCCAAGACTTATGGTTTCAGTGCAAAGTTTGACTTCTAACCCAATCATTAAAATCGAAAATTATGACTATCATAAATAAAGCAATAGCCGTTGCGAGTTTCGCTTTGTTTTTAACCATTGGCTCGGGTTGTAAAAAATACCTCGATGTTAATACTAATCCTGATAACCCGGTGGACGCCCCTCCAGCCGCTATTTTAACAGGCGCGGAAGTTACAGCAGGGTTTGTGCTCGGCGGCGCAGACTTTTCTCTTGCAGCAGGTGTGCTTACCAACCAGGTAGATGGCGCCAGCCAGCAGTTCGAATCCTATCAGCAATACCAGCTAGTGGCGGATAATTTTACAAACGCGTGGGCGAGCATATACCAGGGGACATTGAACGACCTGGGGGAATTGCGGAAAATCGCAGAACCTAAGAAATGGTACTTCTACAATGGCGTGAGTAAAATACTTACGGCCTATATACTCGGAACGACCACCGACATGTGGGGAGATGTACCATACAGTGATGCTTTCAAAGGTATAGCGGGACAATACAAAGCTAAGTTCGACAAGCAACAGGACATCTATACAACCATTGATGGGCTGCTCACATCTGCACTGGCAGATCTGAACCAGCCGCAGCCGGGTGCTCTCCCTGGTGGCAATGATGTGATCTATGGTGGTGAGAGTTCGTTGTGGATCAAGTTTGCCAATTCATTCCGTCTGCGTAATCTTATCCATCTTACAAAGAAAGATCCGGCGGGAGCAGCTCAGAAGGTGATAACAGCTGCAAATGCAGCAGGAGGCTTGATAGAGGCTGGCGAAGAAGCTACCGTTGCATTTCTGAACGATCCCTCAAGAGCCAACCCTATTCAGCAGTTTAATGCACAGCGTACAGGTTATGTTGAGTATGACAACTCTTTCCTGATCACCCAGATGAAGGCGTTGAGCGATCCCCGTGTGGCCAAGTATCTGCCGGGTGGGTTCTACGATGACAAAGCATCACCCGTGTTGCTCATGACAAACTATGAGGTGAATTTTATCCTGGCGGAGGCGCACATACGTCTTGGTCACGTTGCAGAAGCAAAGACCTACTATGAAGCTGGCGTACTTGGCTCTTTTGCAATGGTGAAAGCCACACCGGGCAGCTATCTCAGCAAACCAGCGGTGAGCTTCGATGCTGCTGCAACAAACGAAGACAAGCTGAAACTGATCATGACGCAGAAGTATTATGCTATGTATCTGCAATCAGAATCATTCACAGACTGGCGCCGTACTGGTTATCCGGTATTGACCTCTAAAAATCCCGGAGTGGAAATTCCCAGGCGTTTCCCTTACCCGCAGTCAGAACTGTCTTACAATCTGGCCAATGTGCCCACCGGCATTTCCCTGACTACAAAAATGTGGTGGGATCAATAAAAACAGATGATATTGAAAATGAAAAGCCCTGCGGTTATTCGCGGGCTTTTCATTTTCAGGGACTGCGTCTCACAGCGGATGTACGGAATAACCGCAGACAGCAGGTGTAGTACATACATTGTTCTGGGAGCAGCCTTCGTATAAGGTGCCCATGTTACAACGTACCTGCACGGTTGGGCATTGGCCGGAGCCCATACAAGGACCGTTTGCCTGTATGGTATCCTTTACATCTACGCCGCCGTTTACGAATCTCATCTCATCATGATTGAGATTAACAATGATTTTTTTGTCAAGCAGCAGCTTTTTGGAAAACTTTTTTTCTTTCATGGCGGAATGTTTATCAGGTTAATTAATAGACTGGCGAAGGAAAAATGAGGTTGGAGCTGTGGGTGAAAAGCCTGTCAGTAACAAAAAAGTAAATGTTTTTTATCTCCCTGCAAAAAAAGTTCAGCGCTCGACAATATTGAAAACACTGGCAAAACAGGATAAAATAGTGGTCGGGTTAATATTAATTAGTAAAAAGAGGGCCAAGTGAGCCCTCTTTTTCTATTTTTGTACCGCTAAATCTTTCAATATGGAAAATCAGCATGAAGAACAGAATCAGCTCAATATCGAACTGAATGAAGAAATTGCAGAAGGTCAATACGCTAATCTGGCTATTATTACCCATTCCAATGCAGAATTTGTGGTGGATTTTGTAAATGTGATGCCTGGCCTGCCTAAAGCAAAAGTCAAGTCCCGCATAATACTCACTCCTCAGCATGCCAAGCGCTTTATGAAGGCAATGCTTGACAATATCAAGAAATATGAATCTGTTCATGGTACTATTCAGGATCAGGAGCCGGTTTCATTACCCATGAATTTTGGTGGACCTACCGCACAGGCTTAATTTTTCAGCATGGAACAGCGCTTTTCTTATCATCACCTGTGGGAGTTTACCAAAGAGGTGTTTATCCGCATGGGTTGCTCGCTTGAGCATGCGAAACTGGCCAGTGAAGTATTACTGGCAGCCGATCTCAGAGGAATCGATTCGCACGGTATCGCGCGTTTGTCTGGTTATGTGCGCCTTTGGGAGGCCAAGCGTATCAATGCTCAACCCAATATCCGTATTGTTCACGAAACGCCCAGTACTGCTGTAATTGACGGCGACGCCGGCCTGGGGCTGGTGGTGGCGCCTTACGCGATGGAAGTAGCGATACAGAAAGCGAGCGCAGTAGGTACCGGATGGGTGAGTGTGAAGAACTCCAATCACTTTGGTATTGCGGGCTATCATGCAATGAAAGCCCTGGAACATGATATGATCGGCATGGCTATGACCAATGCCAGCCCGCTGGTGGCGCCGACATTCGCCAAAGAACGTATGCTGGGCACTAATCCTATCGCTGTGGCTATACCGGCCAAGGAGCAACCGCCTTTTGTCGCAGATTTTGCTACCACCACTGCGGCGAATGGCAAACTGGAAATACTGCAGCGTAAAAACCAGGAAGCGCCTTCCGGATGGATACAGGACAAAGATGGTAACCCAAGTACCAACCCGCATGAACTCAAGGATGGGGGAGCTTTGCTGCCTCTGGGGGGTGACCGTGAGCACGGAAGCCATAAAGGGTATTGTTTGGGAGCAATTGTTGATATATTTTCGGCCGTTCTTTCCGGTGCTAATTATGGCCCGTGGGCGCCTCCGTTTGTAAGTTTCCTTCCGCTGGCCCCCGATCCTGTCGGGGAAGGGCTGGGACATTTCTTCGGCGCTATGCGGGTAGATGCATTCAGGCCGGCAGATGAGTTTAAAACGCACATGGATACCTGGATCAACCGTTTCAGAAATGCCACGCCGGTGGCCGGAAAACAAGTGCTGATCCCGGGAGATCCGGAAAGGGAAATGTATCATCAGCGGTTGCAGGACGGTATCCCCGTTTTAGCGCCAGTGGTGAAGGATATGAAGGACGTCGCTACAAAATTCAATCTGAACTTTTAAAATTCATTCATTCACATAAACCGCCCGGAATAAGGCTTATGCAGGATTTCAGGTAGCCAGCTAAAAATAAATATACTCAGATGAAAGTGTTAAAATTTGGTGGAACCTCCGTGGGAAAACCAGAGCGTATGAAGTCAATAGCACAGCTGATCACACAGGATCAGGACCAAAAAATTGTGGTATTGTCTGCATTATCGGGTACTACAAATGCCCTGGTAGAAATTGGCCAGTCATTGTCGGAAGGTAAGAAGGCACAGGCCAAGCAGCAGATAGATAAGCTGGAACAGCATTACCGCTCTTTCTGTGATGAACTGGTGCGAACTGAGGCCGGCCGTAACAATGCCAAGGTCATTGTTGATGAACACTTCGAATTTCTGAATATTATTCTGAAGATCTCCTTCAATGAGGCACTGAATAAAGACATCCTCGCCCAGGGCGAATTATTGTCTACCCGCCTGTTCTCAGCTTATCTTGAAGAAACGGGTATCCCGGCAGTGCTGTTGCCAGCGCTCGATTTCATGAGCATTGACGAATATGAGGAGCCCGAAATTCCGAAAATCAAGATTAAACTGGGTAATCTGATCAATGCCAACAAGGGCCAGCTGATCTTTGTTACGCAGGGGTATATCTGCCGTAACGCCAGGGGCGAAGTGGATAACCTGAAACGTGGTGGCAGCGACTATTCAGCATCTCTTATCGGGGCAGCGATCCAGGCAGCCGAAATCCAGATCTGGACGGATATTGACGGCATGCATAATAACGACCCGCGTGTTGTGGATAAAACGTTCCCGATCGAACAGTTGTCTTTTGATGAGGCTGCGGAACTTGCTTACTTTGGAGCTAAGATCCTTCACCCTGCTTCTATATGGCCAGCGCAGCATTTCAACATCCCGGTGAAATTGCTGAACACGATGCAGCCTGAAGCTAAAGGCACAATTATCACTGAATTGCCCAATGGCAGCGGTGCTAAAGCGGTAGCTGCAAAAGATGGTATCATTGCTATCAAGATCAAGTCCAGCCGCATGCTGCTGGCTTATGGCTTCCTGCGTAAGATTTTCGAGGTGTTCGAAAAGTACCGCACACCGATCGATATGATCACCACCTCTGAAGTGGCCGTTTCTCTTACGATTGATAATGAGCAGCACCTGGATCAGATCCTGAAAGAACTGCAGCCTTTCGGTACTGTTGAACTGGATTATAACCAGACTATCGTTTCTATTGTGGGTAACGAAGTAGCCGCTACGCCTTCTATCATCACCAGGCTTTTCTCTGCCATGGACGAGATTCCTTTGCGTATGATTTCCTATGGTGGCAGCAGGCATAACATTTCTATCCTCATTAATGGTCAGTATAAAACAAAAACATTGCAGGTGCTGAATAAAGGTCTCTTCGGACTGTGATTTTTGTGATTTTTTTGATTGTCCTGATGAGCGAAAATAAAAGCGGAAGGCCCATTTAGATTGATTCTAAATGTGCCTTCCGCTTTTATCTTTATTATTCTCCGTTCGTATCTGTAGCCTTCACTCATCAGGACAATCAAAAGAATCAAAATAAATCACTGTCACTTTTTGCTCAGACGTTGGTCAAACAAAAAGGGCTGCATGTTGGTAATCGTGATCCGTTCTGCTTCTGGGTGCAAAGGGTTAATAAGATAGTTGAACTCTTCCGGTATTACCACGGAAGGAATCCTGAGTACGGCATATTTGGAGGTTTCGATCCACTCGTCGCCAATACACTGCAACTCAGGATCCGGAGCCAGTGACTGCCATCCGGAGGGCAGATCCTGTTTGGCCATTGCCTTGATGGTAATATCATCCGGAATATGAATAGTAGCGATACAGAAATCCTGCACGATATTTTTCAGTGGAATGTGCACCAGCACTTCCAGCGCAGATAAAGCTCTGCTACCGGCTGTATAGACAATTGCATGTCCCGGGCTGTTCCAGCGGCCACCATAAAGACGCGCACCGGTTCCGCTCAGGTCATTGATGTAAGCGCACTTACTGATCCTGTATACGTCCATGAGGGAGAAATCGTTAATTATGCAAATAGGCCATGTTCAATCCGGCCCAGCTCATCCAGAATGAGTTGAAAGCCGAAAGTAGTGTCTAAAAGCGAAATAGGGAGTTGATAGTTGAAGGCAGGTAATGGAGTTCTCATCCATTCTTTGAAATTCTCGAGGTTACCAAATACTTCGGTGCCTCTCTGGTACAATTGTGACAGCAAAATAGCCCGTTCTGACGTGTCTGCGGAAAGCTTGGCGTCGTCTGAGTAGCGTTGCAGGGTTCTTTCTGAAATGTGTAACACCTGTGCCAGCTCCGCCAGTGAAAATGATAACTGCCTACTCAGGTTCAGCAGGGCTCTTTTGATAATCCCGCTGCGGGAAAGCTGTATATATTCGAAGTACCCGTGGCCGGCCACATAGGTCGCACCTGGCTCTTCAATGATCATTAATGCATTCTCCTGCACATGGTATCCTTTAATATGTTTCATAATACCCGACATTTGACACAAAAATAGAACATTTTGTCCGATTTATAACTTTTTATCTTCAAAATATCCGATTTTCCGCATTTCATTGATTTCCAGTGTTAGAACGCCATACTCAGCTACTACTTTTCCATGAAGAATATAAAACCCGTTCTTCTGAAAGGGATATCGCCGCAAGCTCTCCGGAAAATGGACTGTATCTATAAAAGCGGCTTCTCTGTCCAGGAAAGTGCCGAAACACATTGGCTCTCCTTTGGATGTGCGCATGGATTTAGTGGTAACGAGATATCCGAGGGCGACAACAGATTGATTGATGTAATTACCGAACTCACGGGCAGGGGTATACGAAGATTGATCATGAGCCAGTACATCAAATGGAGAATTGAGGGGAAAACCCAGCAGGTCTATTTCATCAAAAGCATCTTCGTGTTCATGATGAGCCAGTTCAGGTAACTCGCAGGAAACGGGACCGGATCTGAATAATGATATGCTCTGTGTGTTGCCTGGTTCTTTCTGTTTAACCAGCAGGCTGCTTTTCCACAGTAAAGCTTTTTTGCTTTGACCGGTGAAATTGAAACAGCCAATGCGGATCAGTATCTCCAATTGCTCTGCGCCTGGCGCCAGCCGGCCGGTAAAATCTTCCAGGTGAAGAAAGGGGCCGGTGGCTTTTCTCTCTTCCAGTATGCGATTTGCCAGTGTTTGTTCCAGTCCTTCTATGTGAATCAGTCCTACGTATACATCTGTGCCTTTAATTTTCGTATAGTAGTCACTGTTATTGATACAAGGGGGGGATATTTTTGCCCCGGTTTTTTCCAGTTCCCGGAAATACAGCTCTCTGTCGTAAAAACCGCCGAAGTTATTGATCACTGCTACCATAAACTCAGCGGGGAAATAGGTTTTCAGGTAAAGGCTCTGATAACTCTCTACAGCAAAGCTGGCGGAGTGTGCTTTGGAAAAGGAGAAATTGGCGAAGCTGGCAATTTGCCGCCACACCTCTACCGTAACATCATGGGGGCGATTTAGTTTGGCCGCGTTGAGGAAGAAACGTTGCTGGATGTTCTCAAAATCGCTGGTGCCTCTGTATTTCCCTGCCATCGCCCTGCGCAGGGTATCAGCATCTGCCAGTTCCATGTTGGCATATTTATGGGCTACTTTGATTACATCTTCCTGGTATACCATAATACCGAAGGTTTCACTGAGCAACTCTTCGAGAATAGGATGCAGGTAAGTAACCCTGTCCGGGTTGCGATAAGACTGAATATATTGCTTCATCATACCTGATTGCGCTACTCCCGGGCGTATGATGGAACTGGCCGCTACGAGGGAGAGGTAGTTGTCGCACTGCAGCTTCTGCAACAACTGCCGCATGGCCGGTGATTCTATATAAAAACAACCGATCGTGTTCACATTCTTCAGATTATGTCTCACGTTCGGATCTTCCATGAAGGCTTTTACATTGTGAATATCTATCTCTATACCTTTATTCTCTTCAATGATATCCATGGCATCCTTTATATGACCTAAGCCGCGCTGACTGAGGATGTCAAACTTATACAGGCCGATGGCTTTTGCCTGCAACATGTCCAGCTGTGCAGTGCTGAAGCCTTTGGGCGGCAGATAGGTAGTACAGTAATGATGTATAGGCGTTTCACTGATGAGAATGCCGCCGGCGTGTATGCTGAGATGATTGGGGAATGCTTTGTCCTTGTCCATCAGTTTGCTGAAGTGTGCGATCTTATGTTGTATATCATCCCCATCCAGCCGGATATCGAAACCGTTTTCCAGAATTTTGTCGATTTCTTTTTTAGGCAAGCCGTAAACCTTTCCCAACTCACGAATAACGGCATTAGTCTGGAATGTGGTTACTGTACCGAGTAGTGCGGTACGATCTGCGCCATATTTATCAAAAACATATTGGATGATTTCATCGCGGTCACGCCATGAAAAGTCGATGTCGAAATCCGGAGGGGAAGCGCGGTAGGGATTCAGAAACCGTTCAAAATAGAGATCTAACGCTACCGGATCTACGTCAGTGATCTTCAGGCAATAGGCAATAATGGAATTGGCGCCACTGCCGCGTCCTACGTAGAAGAAGCCGCGTCGCTGTGCAAATTTGATAATATCCCAGGTGATGAGGAAATAGGCTTCAAAATTTTGTTGGGCAACGATGTCGAGTTCTTTTTCTATACGTTGCAGTGCTGTAGTATGATTGGGGCCATAGCGGTACTGCATCCCTTCCAGTGCGAGCTGGCGGAGCATCTGTCTGTCTTCTTCTATGCTGTTGGTGAAACATTTTTTATTGCGTGGAATATGCAGTTTTGTTTCGATGTGGCATTGTTCCATGATGCGCAATGTATTTTCCACAATATGGGGATGTTGTTCAAACAATGCTACCAGGTTGGCGGGATGAATGAACTTGTCGCCGGGATGCCCGGCAGTATGGGGTTTCAGTTGGGTGATCAGGATATTCTGATCTATTGCGCGCAGCAGGCGGTGAAGTTCATAATGATCATTATCCTGGAAGGTAACAGGGTGGAGCACTACCAGTTTATCACTGATGGCGGCAGTATTTACTCTGAACAGTTTGTTGAGTTCACGGGGTTTTATGCCCAGTAGTTCATGTGGCAGTAGTTCATTAACGGTCCGGCTTCCCCAGGCATAAATAACAAAGGTATGATCCAGTGCAGGCGCCTGTTCAGGGAAAGGTATCTGTTGATGAAGATGATGAGAGAGAAACCGGTTGATGTTGTACCAGCCTTCCTGATTGCGTGCCAGCAGGATATATCTGAAATCACTTTCATTCCTGCATTCCAGTCCCAGTATAGGTTTGATATATTTCTCCCGGCACTTTTCCACAAACGCCCAGGCATCGGAAGTATTATTGATGTTGGTAAGTGCCAGGGAGGTAATGCCCTGCTGATGCGCCAGTTCCAGTAGTTGTTCTACATGCATGGTGCCGTACCGCAGGCTGAAAAATGTTTTACAGTTGAGATACATGTGACTAACCTTTATAGTATGGCAGAATATCTTTTTCAGGCTGTTTCGTTTTTCCCGGAAGTGGTACGTTGGTGCCTTTCATCAGGAATTCCCATCCAAAGCGGTTCTTGATGCTGTCAATTGCCTGGTATAATGCAATCATTTCCTGGCTGTCGTCGAACAGGCTGATCTGGTAATTGCCTTGTACGAGGTGACTGAAACGTATGCCTATTAGCCGTACGAGCTGCCGGCGGTCGTATAGTTTTTTAAAGAGTTCTTTTACTTTTTCCAGTAGTGTATGATCGGAGCAGCAGTAGGGAATGCTCATCTGTTTGGTGACCGTTTCGAAGTCGGAATAACGGATCTTCACGGTGACACAGCCTGTCAGTTTGTTCTGTTGTCGTAATTCGAACGCGATTTTTTCTGTCATGCGTACCAGTTCAGCGTGTAGAAATTCCATATCGATAGTATCTGCGGGAAATGTACTTTCTGTGGAGATGGATTTTTGTTCATAGTAGGGAACTACGGGAGATTCATCGATGCCATTGGCTTTTCTCCACAGTGAGATGCCGTTCTTGCCCATCCATGCTTCCAGCAGTGTGATGGGTACTTCGCTGAGTGTTTTCACTGTTTCGACGCCACGGCGGCGCAGCTGAGCAGCGGTTTCGCGGCCTACCATTGGAATTTTTTCGATGGCCAGCGGGGCAAGGAAAATTTTTTCGTTGCCGAAAGAGATCTCCATTTGTCCGTTGGGTTTGGCTTCGTCGGTGGCTACTTTTGATACTAGTTTGTTGGAGGCGAGGCCGAATGAAATGGGGAGTCCTGATTCGTGTATGATTTTTTCCCGCAGTTCGGTGGTCCATTTCATGGAGCCGAAATATTTGTCCATGCCGGAGATATCGAGGTAAAATTCATCGATGGATGATTTCTCATACAAGGGGGCATTGTCTGCGATGATGTCTGTTACTTCTCTGGATTTGCGGCTGTATGCTTCCATATCGCCGCGGCATATGATAGCGTGAGGGCAAAGCCGCAGCGCTGTTTTCATGGGCATGGCGGAATGTATGCCATAGCGCCGGGCTTCATAGCTGCAGGCGGCTACCACAGCACGGTCGCTGCTGCCGCCTACGAGCAATGGTTTTCCTTTCAGCCGGCTATCCCGCTGGCATTCTACCGATACAAAAAAGCAGTCCAGATCAAAATGCGCGATAGCGCGTTGTTGCAACGCAATCATAAACTTAAGGTTTACTGCCGGGCATAGGGCAATAAGGTGACTGTAGAGCCGGAAGCGATGCGGATGGCAGGCCGTGGGATAGAACCAGCGGGGATAGTAGTGAAACAGGGTCTGCCAGCCGGAATCACTTTTTGGCTTGGAGTGCTAAGATACTAATATTTTTAGTTTTACTAAATAAATTAGTAATATAAACAACGTTTTTTATCCCCATTGGCAATTTCAGTAACTTTGTTACAACATAACGGGCATGTATTATGTAGTTAGATAAGGACGATGGAAATGAAGGATGCTGTTGAGGAATGTTCATTTTAAAACTGTGGTTCCATGAAAAAGCCTATCATAACTAATGAATTACTGATTCTGGCCCTGTTGATCCTTCCTATGGCTTATCTTGCCATCGTCTGGAATAGTCTGCCAGCCATTATCCCCACTAATTTTAATGCAGGCGGGATTCCTGAGCGGGTAGGGGGGAAAAGTGAATTTCTGTTGCTGATGATCTTCCTGTTTTTTACCAATGCCCTTGTCTATTTTCTGTTCCGATATATCCCCAGAACGGAGGAGTCTTCCTACACTACACCTAACATTGATCAGCGGGATTATTACCGTATACGTTTCCTGATCCACATTTGCATGGCAGTTTTCACTTGTATCATCATATTTATGGTAAGCCAGGGCCGGTCTTTTGTAATGGAGCGTTGGGCATTTCTGGGGGTAGGAGTGCTAATAGGCGGCATTGGGTATTATCTGCGGAAGCTGGAGCCTAATCATTATGTAGGGATCAGAACTCCATGGACGCTAATGAGCAGTGATATATGGAAGGAGACGCATCGCATGGCCAGTACATTATGGTTAAGTACTGGTATTGTAATTATTATATCAGGTTTTTTTCTGCCGCTGGTCACAGGTGTTTTCATTGTTATATTTGTATCAGTAATATTGGCGGCATTACCGTATATTTACTCATTCCGTTTGTACAACAAGGATAAAGGGTAACGACAAACCAGCAATTATTATAGTGGTCAATCGATAAAAAAATAATGGCGGCTCTGACAAGGCCGCCATTGTATTTTATGAAGTTGGTGTATTGGAATGTTTATATCCAGCCTTTGCCCAGTGCGGCACGGAACGGCCAGGGTGTTAGGATGAGCACGAGGAGCAATGCAATACCGTAGAAAATCAGCGCCAGTTTATGTTTCTGGGCATCGGAGGCAGCTTTCTTTACTTTGGCTTTACCAACATGTACCAGTATGAATGCCAGGATGGCCAGCGTTTCGTGTTCTACTGTGAAAAATCTCAGGGTGGAGTTTTTCATGGCAGCGCCCATATCAGCGAGGCCTGTTTTAGCGATATCGCTGAAGAAGAAATACAATGCCAGACCTACGAGGAGTTGGAGGTCAAAGAAAATCATGAAGAAAAGCCCTGCCTTGTTATCGGCACCAGTAAAGGGTGTTTTCCCGTTAACGCCTTTCAGTGCGCGGATAACAGCCCATATCCCTGCAAGTACTATTGCCCACCTTAATAACGAATGTATAAGTAACATAATAAGTTGATTTTACCGGACAAAAATAAGTGAAGCGTCTCGAATATATTTGGGAATTTATAAAAATAATTGCTAATTTTGTTAGCAAGGTACTAAATTATTTAGGTTATGTCCGTAGTATGCCAGAATTTGAAATACCTGCGTAAGCAAAAAGGCTGGACGCAGCAAGAGTTTGCCGATAAACTGGGCATCAAGCGTTCACTGCTGGGTGCATACGAGGAAGAGCGTGCAGAGCCGCGAACGGAGGTACTGGAACAGGTCAGTGATATGTTCCGTGTTTCTATTGATGATCTGCTCCGTCGTGATCTCGGCTCACAGAAGGATAGTTTCCTGGAGAAACGCCGCCAGCAGAAGCTGGGGAGCTCCCGTCAGGCCATCCAGTTTGTGCCGGTTAAGGCTGCCGCCGGTTACCTGGCTGGTTATAACGATGATGAGTTCATCGAGGAGCTGAACACCTTTACGTTGCCTATGCTGGGCGCCGGGGATTACCGTGCATTTGAAATAGCCGGAGATTCGATGTTGCCAGTCACTTCGGGTTCTGTAATTGTCTGTCATAAAATAGATGGCTGGGAAGAGATTAAGAATAATGAAACTTATATAGTGGTCACTTCCCGTGGAGGGATTGTTTTTAAGCGTGTGTTGAAGAGTAACCGCAGTAAATCCAGGATTACCCTGGTGTCAGACAATCCTCAGTTTGAACCTTATCCGGTGGAGATGGAAGATGTGCTGGAACTTTGGCAATCAGATGCTGTCATCAGCAAGGCAGGTCAGCAGAGCCGTATGAGTGTCAATCATTTGGCAGATATGGTGAGCCATCTGCAGGACCAGGTAAGCCTGCTGAAAAAGAAACTGAAAGATTAATTTTGATC
Organism: Chitinophaga sp.; assembly: GCF_035538455.1. Taxonomy (GTDB): domain Bacteria; phylum Bacteroidota; class Bacteroidia; order Chitinophagales; family Chitinophagaceae; genus Chitinophaga. The sequence goes on along the minus strand of NZ_DATLKJ010000177.1, from coordinate 18,921 downwards.
CTCTTTTGGTTTTTATCAAATCTTATAATATCTTTGCGTTCCTAAAAATAAGAGGCAAAAATTATGTTGATAATTGATTCTAAAGATTGCGAAAACATAGACAAAGCGCTTAAGAAATACAAGAAGAAGTTCGAAAAAGCTCGCATTCTGCTGCAGCTGAGAGCGCGTCAGTCTTATACCAAACCATCTGTTAAACGTCGTAATGAGGTATTGAAAGCCGTTTACAAACAACAGCTGGCTTCTGGTAAATTAGAAGATTAATTTTGTCTTACCCCTCCAAGGGGTGGCAACTCAAAATATTTGATGATTGTAAGGTTATTTAATAACTTTACAATCATCAATCTTTTTGCGTTGAACGAAGAACTATATTCCCAGGCCGAGCGATTCATCTCCTACCTTCAGCTCGAAAAGCGATATTCAGGACATACCTGTACAGCCTATCGTAATGACCTGTTTCAATTTTTTGATTTTATTACACTCACATATGGCGGCACTTCTATGGCCGACATCACGCATGTGATGATCCGGAGCTGGTTGGCGAAGCTGATGGAAGAAGCCATAACAGCCAAAAGTGTGAACCGGAAAATCTCCACTCTGAAATCTTTCTATAAGTTCTGTTTGCAGCAGCAGTTGATTAAGCAGTCGCCCATGCTGAAAGTAGTGGCGCCAAAGATCAGTAAGCGCTTGCCTGGATTTATTGAGGAGAAAGGGATGCGTGCACTGGAGGATAATCGTAGCCCGGTGTCTGTAACCTCGCTTCATATCTTCTCTGACAATTTTGAGGGTGTTACACATCGGTTGATATTTGAGATCTTTTACCAGACGGGTGTCCGCCTGTCAGAGCTGATTGCGTTGGAGGAGCGGAAGATTGACAGCAGTAGTCTGACTCTTAAAGTGATGGGGAAGGGTGGTAAAGAGCGTATTATTCCGATCAACACGAAACTCATGGAACAGATAAGTGCCTATGCAGCGCTGAAGAGGAGTACGCTGGAAGGATTTGATCCTGGTGTGCTGCTGGTGCATCCGGCGAGCGGCAAGCGTTTGTATCCCAAATATGTTTACCTGACTGTACGCCGTTATCTTACGGAGCATCAAATTACTACACTGAAGAAAAAGAGCCCGCATGTATTACGCCATACTTTTGCTACGCATCTTACCAACAATGGTGCGGATCTTAATGCAGTAAAGGAGTTGTTGGGGCATGCAAGTCTTGCTGCCACGCAGGTATACACGCATAATACGATAGAGAAGCTGAAGGCGGTGTATAAGCAGGCGCACCCTAAGGCATAAGTGTTCATTCTTCTTTTTAACAAAAATTTTCACACTGAAATAGCATGGCATTGCAAAAGTGAGTATATTAGTAATAAGTTCTTTCACATTAAACGAGAATGCCTATGACCATAGTTTACTAATTAGAACCTAGATTGTTAAATATTTAAAAAAATAGTGCTATGAACGTTCAAATTCAAACTGTGCATTTCGATGCTGATTCAAAACTGATTGATCACGTGAATAAAAAGCTGCAGAAATTGAGCACTTTTCATGACCGGATAGTCAGTGTGGATGTATTTTTAAAGTTGGATAACTTAGCGCATCAGATTAAAGATAAAATTGCCGAAATAAGAGTACGTATACCCCGTCAGGATCTCTTTGTGAAGCATGAGTCCAAGTCCTTCGAAGAGTCCTTTGATCTGGCATTTGACTCTCTCGTGAGCCAGGTTAAAAAACAAAAGGAAAAGAAATTTCAATAATTTTCTGAAATAATTTTGGAAATATTAATCTCTTTGCTACCTTTGCCATCCCGATTCAAAAAGGGAGTCGGTAAAGGTAGCAAAGTTCTTTATGGTAGGGCGTTTTAGGCGAAACAAATAAATTAAAAAATATCTGTTACGAACTGAAAAAAAAGATTTTGAGAATTGAAATTTTCTCTTAATTTTGCGCTCTCTTTTAAGGGACATACTTTAAGAGATTGTTTTTTGAAAGATGCCAGCATAGCTCAGTTGGCCAGAGCTACTGATTTGTAATCAGTGGGTCGGGGGTTCGAATCCCTCTGCTGGCTCATCGATTTTAAGTTTTCTCATATGTTGATTTGAGATGGTGGGAAACGAATAAGATCTGAAAATGTTAGGGCAGGTTCCAGAGTGGCCAAATGGGGCGGACTGTAAATCCGCTGTCTACGACTTCATAGGTTCGAATCCTATCCTGCCCACCCAAACGGCCTGTTCCGCTTTTGCCCTTTGCAGAGGCGGAACATAGTTGTTGAGAGGAGGGGGAGTTATCGGTAGAAATTGCCCTGTGCCCTGTGTTACAACAGCCTTTTAATGTTCTTTTATTTATTCTGTAATTCATAGGCACTGTGAGGTGTTTATAGGGTTTAAAGTAATTATGCGGGAGTAGCTCAGTTGGTAGAGCGACAGCCTTCCAAGCTGTAGGTCGCGGGTTCGAACCTCGTCTCCCGCTCGCATAATGATTTCAAGCTGTTGTAGCTCAGGGGTAGAGCACTTCCTTGGTAAGGAAGAGGTCGAGAGTTCAATTCTCTTCAACAGCTCCATGAATTTTAGAAGAGACGATTAGTTGTAGTGAGGACATATCGCATCAACACACTCCATAAGATTCGAATTTCGGGATTCGAATTTTTCAATTCCCACTCCGAAATTAAACTTAGCGTTGTAGCTCAATGGTTGAGCGTTCCGGACCAGTTCCGGGAAGGGCGTGAGTTCAATTCTCATCAACGGTACAAGTTTGTAAAACCGTTTTTTTAAAACAACTATCAATACAATCTTTACAAACCATCTAAAAAGAAAATACAATGGCAAAAGAAACCTTTAAGCGGGATAAACCCCACTTAAACATTGGTACCATCGGCCACGTGGACCACGGTAAAACTACCTTGACTGCTGCCATTACCACCATTCTGGCAAACAAGGGTCTGGCTGAGAAGAGAGGTTATGATGAGATCGATGCTGCTCCTGAAGAAAAAGAAAGAGGTATCACTATCAATACAGCTCACGTTGAGTATCAGACGGTTAATCGTCACTATGCTCACGTTGACTGCCCTGGTCACGCTGACTATGTAAAAAACATGATCACCGGTGCTGCCCAGATGGACGGTGCTATCCTCGTGGTTGCCGCTACAGATGGTCCTATGCCACAAACTAGAGAGCACATCCTGCTGGCTCGCCAGGTAGGTGTACCTCGTATCGTAGTATTCATGAACAAAGTTGACCTGGTTGACGATCCGGAACTGCTGGAGCTGGTTGAGATTGAAATCCGTGACCTGCTGACTTCCAACGGCTTTGATGGTGATAACGTTCCTGTAATCCAGGGTTCTGCTACCGGCGCACTGGCTGGTGAGGCTAAATGGGTTGAGGCTATCGATAAACTGATGGACGCTGTTGACACTTACATTCCGCTGCCTCCTCGTCCGGTTGATCAGCCGTTCCTGATGTCTGTAGAAGACGTATTCTCTATCACAGGTCGTGGTACTGTTGCTACTGGTCGTATCGAGCGCGGTCGTATCAAAGTTGGTGAAAACGTTGAGATCGTTGGTCTGCAGGCTGAGTCAATGAAATCTACCTGTACAGGTGTTGAAATGTTCAAAAAACTGCTGGACGAAGGTGAAGCAGGTGATAACGCTGGTCTGTTGCTGCGTGGTATTGAGAAAACTCAGATCAAACGTGGTATGGTTATCTGCCAGCCAGGTTCTATCACTCCTCACACTGAATTCAAATGCGAAGTATACGTACTGAGCAAAGAAGAAGGTGGCCGTCACACTCCGTTCTTCAACAAATACCGTCCTCAGTTCTACTTCCGTACAACTGACGTAACTGGTGAAGTTGAATTACCTGCAGGTGTTGAAATGGTTATGCCTGGTGATAACGTTTCTCTGACTATCAAATTGATCCAGCCTATCGCTATGGACAAAGGTCTGAAATTCGCTATCCGTGAAGGTGGTCGTACAGTAGGTGCTGGTCAGGTTACTGAAATCCTGAAATAAGCATCACATAATATTGTAGCCATTAGCTTTTAGCTTCAGTATTTATTTAATATATTTGCTGGCTCAACAGCTAAATGCTAATGGCTCACACACGGGTATGGTGCAATGGTAGCATACGGGTCTCCAAAACCTTTGATCTGGGTTCGAATCCTAGTACCCGTGCAAGGTTAATTAAGAATTAAATGGTTGAATTGTTGTTATTAATAAAATAGAACAATTCAACCATTTTTAGGCTTTTAACAATTGACCATAAAAAGTTAACTTAGTAGAATGAATAAAATCAGAAACTACTTCCGCGAGTCTTATCATGAATTGGTATACAAGGTGTCCTGGCCTACCTGGCAGGAACTCCAGTCTTCTACTATGGTGGTACTGATAGCAACTGTTGTTGTTACCTTCATGGTGTGGGGTATGGATGCCGCCTCCAATTTTGTGTTAACACACTATTACGAGATATTCAACAAAACTAGATAAATGGATGCAGCCAATATTCCTGCTCAGGAAACAAAGTGGTATGTACTCCGCGTTGTTAGTGGCAAGGAAAAGAAAGTGAAGGAATACCTGGATATCGAAGTACGCCGTTCCGACTGGGGTAGCGTAATCACACAGGTTTTTCTGCCGGTAGAAAAGGTTTATAAAGTGCAGGCTGGTAAGAAGGTGATGCGCGAGAAAAACTTCTATCCCGGTTATGTGATGATTGAAGCCATAGATGGCAAAATGACCGATGACGTAATCCAGGCTATCCGCAACGTGTCCGGGGTAATACACTTCCTGGGTAAAGAAAAACCCATCGCACTGCGTAAGGCAGAGGTGAACAAAATGTTAGGTAAGGTGGACGAGCTGAGTGATCAGGGCCTGACTATGAGTGAGCCGTTTATCGTTGGAGAAACCATCAAAATCATCGATGGTCCGTTCAATGACTTCAACGGTGTGATCGAAGAAGTGATCGAAGACAAAAAGAAGCTGAAAGTTACAGTGAAGATCTTCGGCCGCGCTACTCCTGTAGAACTTAACTTCATGCAGGTAGAGAAATTAGCTTAACCTTCGTTATATTTTAATATACTTTATTGAAAGCGTTCCGGTAACACGGAACGCTTTTTATTTTTACCCTTTCCTGAAACATTTATCCTTAAATGATGAAATATGTAACCTGCAGTGTCGTCCTGATGACAATGACACTTACCCTTGCAGCTCAGTCCTCAAAGAAGCCTGTTATTAAACCGCAACCAGCTGTAGTTACTACTATCCCTATTCCGGATTCAGCCACCCGTTCAGCTGCCAGTATTGCGGGCTACCTGACTGCACATACCACAGATCAGAAAGTGCTGTTGCAGTCGTTATATGGTTGGATGGCTAATCATATCAGTTATGATGTAGTGAACACTTATCAGCCTGATTATTATAAAGACACTGCAGATGCAGTTAATAAAACTCTCAGGACCAGATCGGCGGTATGTCAGGGTTATGCTTCTTTGTTTATGGCTGTTTGCCGTAGTGCAGGTATCCCCGCGTGGCTTGTATCAGGCTACACGGTTGTGAATGGCCGGCAACAGGGTGCCAGTCATGCCTGGGTAGCAGTGTTTGTGGATGGCCAGTGGAAATTAGCCGACCCTACATGGGGTGCGGGGTATCTGACCAATAACAAATTTGTACAGCACACAGACTGGAAGCATTTTCTACAGTCGCCAGCGGTATTTATAAAAACACATGTGCCTTTTGATCCTTTGTTTCAGATGTCAGACCATCCGTTCCGGCATGATGAGATCCGGGATAACCGGCTTACAGAAGCAGCAAGCCGTCCGGTATTTGCCTATAGGGACACGCTGGCTGCATTTGCGGCGCGGGATGAGTATGCCCGTATTCAGAATATGGCGATAAGAATCCAGCAATATGGAGTTACCAATCAGCTGATCACTACCGAGCTTACTAACCTGATCAATTATATGAGAGTGGAAGAAACGAACAGGGTTAATGCGAGTACGGTTGCAAAACACAACCAGTGGGTGGATAAAATCAATCGTAGCAGTCACCTGTATAATGAGGTGGTTAACAGCTTTAATGAGTATGTACAGTACAAGAACAGGCAGTTTTCCCCATCGAGACCGGATGGAGAGATACGGGACTGGATTGATGGAATAGCTGTGAAACTGGCTGATACGGAGAAGCTGCTGAACGAAGTGGCGGTTCAGGATGAGTCGTTGAAGCGGAATGCGAATGAGATCAGAGCTGCGGCGAGGAGTCTGGAGAAGCGGGTGGCGGATGAGCAGGCGTTTGTAATGAGATATATAAAGACGGGAAGGTTGTTCAGGAAGACCTTATTTTATAAAACGGCATTTTAGGTGTACCTTTGCAAGCTTCGGAATATAGGGGAAAAATTCCTGAAATGCAATGGATTTGTAAAAAAAAAGATCTGTCTAAGCAAAAAGGATGCCCAAATTCAAATTGTTTTTGTCAATTTCATATTATTATATACCTTTGCATCCCCTTTAAAAGGTTATTTCGGTTCCTTTTAGTTTTGGGAGTTCTCTGCTCTGTAGAGGACGTTTTAACCAAATTAAATCAAAAAGTAATGGCAAAAGAGATCGCAACGTACGTGAAATTGCAGGTAAAAGGCGGCCAGGCCAATCCTGCACCTCCAATTGGTCCCGCACTGGGTTCCAAAGGTGTGAACATCATGGAGTTCTGCAAACAATTCAATGCCCGTACCCAGGATAAAATGGGTAAAGTATTGCCTGTATTGCTGACCGTTTACACTGACAAATCCTTCGACTTCGTAATTAAAACTCCTCCTGCGGCGGTTCAGTTGCTGGAGGCGGCGAAATTACAGAGTGGTTCAAAAGAACCTAACCGTAATAAGGTGGGTAAAGTGACCTGGACTCAGGTAGAAGCAATTGCTCAGGATAAGATGACTGACCTGAACTGCTTTACACTGAACAGCGCCATGAAAGTGGTTGCCGGTACTGCTCGTAGCATGGGTATTACTGTTGATGGTAAAGCCCCTTGGGAAAACTAATTGTTTCACCCTGTTAAGGCAGGAACTTTAAATCATTCTGAAAAATGGCAACGAAAAAAAGAAAAGTAGCTCAGGCAAAGGTGGACAAAAATAAGGAGTACACCCTGAAAGAGGCTGCAAACTTAGTTAAAGATATTAACTGTACTAAATTCGACAGTTCTGTCGATTTACATATCCGCTTAGGCGTAGATCCTAAGAAAGCAGACCAGGCTATCCGTGGTTCCGTAACGCTTCCACACGGTACTGGTAAAACCAAACGCGTTCTGGTGCTTTGCACTCCTGACAAAGAAGCTGCTGCTAAAGAAGCAGGTGCTGATTTTGTAGGTCTGGACGAATTCATCCAGAAGATTGAAAGCGGTTGGACAGAAATCGATGTTATCGTGGCAACTCCTGCAGTTATGCCTAAAATCGGTAAACTGGGTAAGATCTTAGGTCCTCGTAACCTGATGCCGAACCCTAAAACCGGTACTGTTACTAACGATGTAGCTGCAGCAGTGACTGAAGTAAAAGGTGGTAAAATTACCTTTAAGGTTGACAAAGCTGGTATCATTCACGCTTCTATCGGCCGTGTTTCCTTTGCTTCCGATAAAATTGAACAGAACTCTCAGGAGCTGATCAATGCTATTATTAAGCTGAAACCAGCGACTGCAAAGGGCACATACCTGAAAGGTCTGTCTATGGCCAGCACTATGAGCCCTGGTATTGCAATTGACACTAAATCTGTTCAAAACTAATTGATCACGAGTGTGTAGCTCTTAATCCGCAAGGACGGGGCTTGCTACAAACGTTATAATATGAATAAAGATCAAAAAAATGAAGTGATTGAGCTGCTGAAAAGTAAGTTCTCTCAATATAGCAACTTCTATATCACTAACACCGAATCATTAACGGTAGCGCAGGTTAATAACCTGAGGAAAGTATGCTTCGACAAGAAGGTGGAAATGAAGGTGGCAAAGAACACCCTGATCCGCAAGGCACTGGAATCACTGGACAGCGAGAAATACGCTGGTATATTTGATGCTTTGCACGGTGTAACTGCCCTGATGTTCTCTGACAGCCCGAAAGAGCCAGCTGTGATCATCTCTTCATTCCGTAAGGAAAATAACAAACTGGAGAAACCTGTACTGAAGGCTGCTTTTGTAGGTGAAGAACTCTACATTGGCGACAACCAGCTGGTTAATCTGACTAAGATCAAGACCAAGAACGAGCTCGTTGGCGAAGTTATTGGCCTCCTGCAATCTCCTGCAAAACGCGTTATTGCTGCTTTGCTGGAAAAAGGCAAGAAAGAGGAAGGCGCAGAAGCTCCTGCAGCCGAATAATCACAGCAATTGGCCTGCTACGGCTTATGCCTGGTGGCCGAAAGCTCACAAAACTGGCTTCCAAGTCACAATATAATTAACAAACATTACAAACATTACATTAAAACATTATAAAATGGCAGACGTAAAAGCATTAGCCGAACAATTAGTAGGTTTAACTGTTAAGGAAGTACAAGAACTCGCAGACGTACTGAAAAATGAGTACGGTATTGAACCAGCTGCTGCAGCAGTAGTTGTTTCTGACGGTGGTGGCGGAGCTGCTGCTGCTGAAGAAAAAACTGCATTCAACGTAGTTCTGAAATCTGCTGGTGCCAGCAAACTGAACGTTGTTAAGGTTGTTAAAGACCTGACCGGTCTGGGTCTGAAAGAGGCGAAAGAACTGGTTGACGGCGCTCCTAAATCAGTGAAAGAAGGCGTAAGCAAAGCAGAAGCAGAAGATCTGAAAGCTAAGCTGACTGAAGCTGGTGCTGACGTTGAAATTCAGTAATTCTTTGCTTAGTATACATCTTTTAAGGTCAAAAGTGCCTCCGCACTTTTGGCCTTATTCCCTTTGGGAAAGTGTCTTTTTCAGAGAGTCAAAATAGGGAATCACTATTAAGGTGACTTTGACAATGTGCAGAAGGCAAATTATTAGGATGGAATATTGGTAAAGAAATCTTAATTTCCCTAATTCTTACAAGTCATATAACTGCTAACTTCGAATATGTCTCTAAAAAAAGCCCAAACAAGCGAAAGAGTAAATTTTGGAAAGATCAAACAAGTTACTGAGACACCGGATCTGTTGGCTATCCAAATCCAATCTTTCAAGGATTTCTTCCAATTAGAAACCACACCAGACAAGCGAAATAACGAAGGCCTTTTTAAAGTGTTTAAAGAGAACTTTCCGATTACTGATACCCGCAATATCTTTAATCTGGAGTTTCTCGACTATTTCGTTGATCCTCCGCGCTACACCATCGAGGAATGTATTGAACGTGGGCTGACTTATTCTGTACCGTTGAAGGCGAAACTCCGCCTCAGCTGTAACGATGAGGAGCATGTGGATTTTCAGACTATTGTGCAGGACGTGTTCTTAGGTAACATTCCTTACATGACCCCAAGAGGAACTTTCGTTATAAATGGTGCTGAGCGCGTAGTTGTATCCCAGCTGCACCGCTCTCCTGGTGTTTTCTTTGGTCAATCTGTTCACCCGAACGGAACGAAGATCTACTCTGCAAGGGTAATCCCGTTCAAAGGGGCATGGATGGAGTTTGCAACGGACATCAATAACGTGATGTACGCTTACATTGACCGTAAGAAGAAATTCCCGGTTACTACGCTGTTGCGTGCCATCGGCTATGAAACAGATAAAGACATTCTGCAGCTGTTTGGCATGGCAGATGAAGTTAAAGCAGACAAGAAAAGTCTTGATAAATATGCCGGCAAAAAGCTGGCTGCCCGCGTATTGAGAAGCTGGGTAGAAGACTTTGTGGATGAAGACACCGGTGAGGTAGTGAGCATCGAGCGTAACGAAATCATGCTGGAGCGCGATAGCATTCTGGACGAGGCGAACATCGAGACCATCGTAGACATGGGCCTGAAGAGCGTTTTCGTACAGAAGGAAGAGGTGAGCGGTGATTTCTCTATCATCTACAATACATTAAATAAGGATACATCCAACTCTGAACTGGAAGCCGTTCAGCACATCTACCGCCAACTGCGTGGTGCCGATGCGCCGGATGATGAAACAGCAAGGGGTATCATCGATAAATTATTCTTCTCCGACAAACGTTATGACCTCGGAGATGTAGGCCGTTACAAAATCAACAGGAAACTGGGTCTGACCACTCCGCTCGACATGAAAGTGTTGACGAAGGATGACATCATTTCCATCATCAAGTACCTGGTGCAGCTGACCAACGGTAAAGCAGAGATCGACGATATCGATCACCTGAGCAACCGTCGTGTACGTACTGTGGGTGAGCAGTTGTATGCTCAGTTTGGTGTTGGTCTGGCCCGTATGGCCCGTACCATCCGTGAAAGGATGAACGTACGTGATAACGAGGTATTCACACCGGTAGATCTGATCAATGCCAGGACACTGTCTTCCGTGATCAACTCCTTCTTCGGTACCTCTCAGTTGTCACAGTTCCTGGATCAGACAAACCCGCTGTCTGAAATCACACATAAACGTCGTATCTCCGCTCTCGGTCCCGGTGGTCTTAGCCGTGAAAGAGCAGGCTTTGAGGTGCGTGACGTTCACTACAGCCACTATGGCCGTCTGTGTACTATTGAAACACCGGAAGGTCCGAACATCGGTCTGATTTCCACGCTCTGCGTACACGCGAAAGTGAACGAAATGGGCTTCATCGAAACTCCTTACCGTAAGGTAAAAGAAGGTCGTGTGGATATGAACAAAGTGGAATTCCTGAGCGCTGAGGAAGAAGATACTGTGAAGATCGCGCAGGCCAACGCTCCACTGGATGACAAAGGCAACTTCCTGAATGATAAAATTAAATCACGTGAAACCGGCGACTTCCCGATCCTGGACAAACAGGAAGTGGAGTTCATGGACGTAGCGCCTAACCAGATCGTAGGTCTGAGTGCATCGCTGATTCCGTTCCTGGAGCACGATGACGCCAACCGTGCGTTGATGGGATCAAACATGCAACGTCAGGCGGTACCTTTGCTGAATCCAGAAGTACCTATTGTTGGTACTGGTCTGGAAGCAAAAGCTGCACGCGACTCCCGTCTGCAGATCACTGCTGAAGGAAAAGGTGTGGTTGAGTTTGTAGATGCAAGAGAGATCCACGTTCGTTACGAGCGTGATGAGCTCCAGAAACTTGTGAGCTTCGAAGACGACCTGGTGATATATAACCTGACCAAATTCGTTAAGACCAACCAGAGCACCTGTATTAACCTCAGACCTTGTGTGAAGAAAGGTCAGCGCGTAGAGGTGGGCGACTTCTTAACGGAAGGTTACGCTACCCGCGGTGGTGAGCTGGCACTGGGACGTAACATGAAAGTGGCGTTCATGCCCTGGAAAGGTTACAACTTTGAAGATGCGATCGTAATCTCTGAGCGTGTTGCACGTGAGGACCTCTTTACTTCCATCCACATTGACGAATATGAACTGGAAGTGCGTGACACTAAACTGGGCGAAGAAGAACTGACTCCGGATATTCCGAACGTGAGCGAAGAAGCAACCAAGGATTTGGACCAGAACGGTATTATCCGCGTTGGTGCACACATTAAGGAAGGTGATATCCTGATCGGTAAGATCACTCCGCGTGGTGAATCTGATCCTTCACCTGAAGAGAAACTGTTGAGAGCGATCTTTGGTGACAAGGCTTCTGATGCGAAAGATGCGTCTCTGAAAGCACCTCCATCAACTGAAGGTGTGGTGATCGATAAGAAACTGTTCAGCCGTGCGAAGAAGGATAAGAACTCCAAGACCCGCGAAAAGGCAGCTATCGAGAAACTGGAGAAAATACACCAGAAGAACACAGAAGACCTGCTGGAAGTGCTGATGAGCAAACTGCTGGTATTGCTGAAGGATAAAACATCCCAGGGCGTTACCAACACTTATGGTGAAGTGCTGATCTCCAAAGGTTCTAAGTTCTCTCAGAAAAACCTGGTGAACATTGACTTCATGAACGTGAATCCACTCGGCTGGACTACAGACGAAGTGACTAACGATCAGATCAACACATTGCTGCACAACTATAACATTAAATACAACGAAGAACTCGGTCGTTACAAACGCGAGAAGTTCAACATCTCTATAGGTGATGAACTGCCTGCAGGCGTACTGAAACTGGCGAAGGTTTACCTGGCCAGCAAACGTAAGCTGAAAGTAGGTGATAAAATGGCGGGACGTCACGGTAACAAGGGTATCGTTGCCAAGATCGTGCGTGATGAAGACATGCCGTTCCTGCAAGACGGTACACCACTTGACATCGTACTGAACCCGCTGGGGGTACCTTCCCGTATGAACCTTGGACAGATCTACGAAACCGTATTAGGTTGGGCTGGTCTGAAACTGGGTGTACGTTTTGCTACTCCAATCTTCGACGGTGCAACTACCGAAGAAATAGCCAATTATATCAATGAAGCAGGTCTGCCAAGCTTTGGCCACACTTATCTGTATGATGGTGAAACCGGAGACCGTTTCCACCAGAAAGCAACCGTAGGTGTTATCTACATGCTGAAACTGAGCCACATGGTGGATGATAAGATGCACGCCCGTTCTATCGGACCGTACAGTCTTATCACACAACAGCCGCTGGGTGGTAAAGCACAGTTCGGTGGTCAGCGTTTTGGTGAGATGGAGGTATGGGCACTGGAAGCATATGGTGCATCCAACATCCTGCAGGAGTTGCTCACAATTAAATCAGATGATATTGTAGGTCGTGCGAAAGCATACGAATCAATTGTGAAGGGTGATAACATACCGAAAGCCGGTGTGCCTGAATCCTTCAACGTATTGATCCACGAATTGCGTGGTCTGGGTCTGGATCTGAAATTTGACTAAAGAGCTTTTAGCTACCAGCCGTCAGCAATTGCGCTGATGGCTGATAGCTTGGATATTTTGCAGGAATAAAATTTTTGTCGCTGGCTTAACACCAACGGCTAACAGCTAAAAGCTAATTACAGATGGCTATCAAAAAAGAAAATCGTCCTAAATCAAATTTTAACAGCATTACCATCAGTCTGGCGTCTCCCGATGTAATTCTGGAGCGTTCTTACGGTGAAGTGCTGAAACCTGAAACCATCAACTACCGTACTTACAAGCCGGAACGTGATGGTTTATTCTGCGAAAGAATATTCGGACCCGTAAAGGATTACGAATGCTATTGCGGAAAATATAAGCGTATCCGTTATAAGGGTATTGTGTGTGACCGTTGTGGTGTGGAAGTAACAGAGAAGAAAGTACGTCGTGAAAGAATGGGCCATATTCGTTTAGTGGTTCCCGTTGTACACATATGGTATTTCAAATCGCTGCCTAACAAGATCGGTTACCTGCTGGGAATGTCTTCCAAAAAGCTGGAGACTATCGTTTACTACGAAAGATATGTAGTAATACAGGCAGGCGCTAAACAAGAGAAAGGTCTGAACTACGGAGACCTGCTTACTGAAGAAGAATACCTGGATATCCTGGATACTTTACCAAAAGACAATCAACTGTTGCCGGATGAAGATCCTAACAAGTTCATTGCCAGGATGGGTGCTGAAGCGGTGGAAATGATGCTGGCGCGTATTGATCTCGACAGTCTTTCTTACCAGCTCCGTAACCAGGCTGCTACCGAAACTTCCCAGCAGCGTAAGGCTGAGGCGCTGAAACGTCTGAGCGTTGTGGAAGCTTTCCGTGAAGCTAATACACGTGTAGAAAACCGTCCTGAGTGGATGGTAATGCAATATATTCCTGTGGTTCCACCAGAACTGCGTCCGTTGGTTCCTCTGGATGGTGGCCGTTTTGCGTCTTCCGACCTGAACGATCTGTACCGCAGGGTGATCATTCGTAACAACCGTCTGAAACGTCTGATCGAAATTAAAGCACCTGAGGTAATCCTGCGTAACGAAAAACGTATGTTGCAGGAAGCGGTAGACTCTCTGTTTGACAACAGCCGTAAATCTAACGCGGTGAAAGCGGAAGGTGGTCGTGCGCTGAAATCACTCTCTGATGTACTGAAAGGTAAACAGGGCCGTTTCCGTCAGAACCTGTTGGGTAAACGTGTGGACTACTCCGGTCGTTCTGTAATCGTGGTAGGTCCTGAACTGAAGCTGCATGAGTGTGGTTTGCCTAAAGATATGGCTGCGGAACTGTTCAAACCATTCATTATCCGTAAGCTGATAGAAAGAGGTATCGTTAAGACCGTGAAATCAGCGAAGAAGCTGGTAGATCGTAAAGAAGCCGTGGTTTGGGATATTCTTGAGAACGTGCTGAAAGGTCACCCGGTTCTGTTAAACCGTGCTCCGACGCTGCACCGTTTGTCCATCCAGGCATTCCAGCCTAAACTGGTGGAAGGTAAAGCGATACAGCTGCATCCGCTCGTGTGTTCTGCGTTCAACGCCGACTTTGACGGTGACCAGATGGCGGTACATGTGCCGCTGAGTAACGCAGCTATCCTTGAAGCACAGCTGCTGATGCTGTCTTCTCACAACATCCTCAACCCGCAGAATGGTACGCCCATTACCCTGCCTTCACAGGACATGGTGCTTGGTCTGTACTACATTACCAAGGGTAAAAAATCCACTGCTACTGAAATAGTGAGAGGAGAGGGTAAAGCATTCTACTCTGCTGAAGAAGTAATCATCGCGCTGAACGAAGACCGCATTGATCTGCATGCTCATATCCGCGTGAAAGCTGACGTGAGAAATGCAAACGGTGAGCTGGAGAAAAAACTGATCGAGACAACTGTAGGCCGCGTACTGTTCAACCAGTTCGTTCCTAAAGCTGCCGGTTATGTAAACGCCCTGCTGACCAAAAAATCACTGCGTGAAATCATCGGTGATATCATCAAAGCTACCAACATCCCATTAACTGCGAAGTTCCTGGACGACATCAAACAATTAGGTTTCCGTATGGCGTTCCGCGGTGGTCTGTCATTTAACATCAATGACCTGATCATCCCGGATGTTAAACAGGAAATGATTGATGGCGCTGCCGGTGAAGTTGACGAGGTTTGGGATAACTATAACATGGGTCTGATCACCAACAACGAGCGTTACAACCAGATCATCGATATCTGGAGCCGTGTGGATACCAAGGTGACAGAAACCCTGATCCGTGAGCTGGCAGCAGATAAGCAAGGTTTCAACTCAGTATATATGATGCTTGATTCCGGTGCCCGTGGTTCCAAACAGCAGATTAAACAGCTGGCTGGTATCAGAGGTCTGATGGCCAAGCCGCGTAAGAGTGGTTCTACTGGTTCTGAGATTATCGAGAACCCGGTATTGTCCAACTTTAAAGATGGTCTGAACGTATTGGAATACTTCATCTCTACGCACGGTGCCCGTAAGGGTCTTGCGGATACGGCGCTGAAAACAGCGGATGCGGGTTATCTGACCCGTCGTCTGGTGGACGTTGCCCAGGATGTGGTAATCAACGAAGAAGACTGTGGCACACTGCGTGGTATCGCGATCTCCGCACTGAAAGATAACGAAGAAGTGATCGAAACACTGTACGACCGTATACTTGGCCGTACATCCCTCCACGATGTATACGATCCTCATACAGAGGACCTGATCGTATCCGGCGGTGAGGAAATTACAGAAGACATCGCGCACAGGATTGATGCCAGCTCGATCGAAACTGTTGAAATCCGTTCCGTATTGACTTGCGAAAGCCGTCGTGGTGTGTGTGTGAAATGTTACGGTAAAAACCTCGCAACCGGTTATACTGCACAGAAAGGTGATGCTGTAGGTATCATCGCTGCTCAGTCCATCGGTGAGCCTGGTACACAGCTGACACTGCGTACCTTCCACGTGGGTGGTGTGGCTGGTTCTACTTCTGTTGAATCCGGCCTGGCTGCTAAGTTCGATGGTACTATCCAGTTCGATGGCTTACGTACAACCACCTACGAAAACAACGAAGGTGAAAAAGTACAGGTGGTTATCGGACGTACCGGTGAGCTTCGTATCATGGACGTGAAGAACGATCGTCTGCTCGTAACCAACAACATTCCTTACGGTTCTACCCTGCTCGTTAAAGACGGTCAGAAAGTAGCCAAAGGAGATCAGATCTGTACATGGGATCCATTCAACGCCGTGATCGTATCTGAAATCCCTGGTTCGATCCGTTTCGACAGCATCATAGAAGGTATTACTTACCGTGAAGAAGCTGACGAACAGACAGGTCACCGCGAGAAAGTGGTTATTGAAACAAAAGATAAAAACAAGATCCCTTCTATCTACGTAGAAGGTAATAAAGAGGTAAAATCTTACAACCTCCCGGTTGGTTCTCACATCGTTATCTCTGAAGGTGATAATGTAAGAGCTGGTCAGGTAATCGTGAAGATCCCTCGTGTAATTGGTAAACTGCGAGACATTACGGGTGGTCTGCCACGTGTAACGGAGTTGTTTGAAGCACGTAACCCAAGCAACCCTGCCATCGTTTCTGAAATTGACGGTGTGGTAGCATTCGGTAACATCAAACGTGGTAACCGTGAGATCATCATCGAAAGCCGCGAAGGTCAGATCAAGAAATACCTGGTGCCGCTGACGCGTCACATCCTTGTACAGGATGGTGACTTCGTGAAAGCCGGTACTCCGTTGTCCGACGGTTCTACCACTCCTGCAGACATCCTGGCTATTAAAGGTCCGTTTGCCGTTCAGGAATACCTGGTGAATGAGATCCAGGAGGTATACCGCTTACAGGGTGTGAAGATCAACGACAAACATATCGAGGTGATCGTTCGTCAGATGATGCGTAAAGTAAACATCGAAGATCCTGGAGATACACGCTTCCTGGAAGGCGATACCGAAGACAGGTTCGACTTCTTCGAAGAAAACGATATGATCTTTGATAAGAAAGTGGTAACTGAAGCAGGTGAATCAACAACACTGAAAGCAGGTCAGATTGTGACACTGCGCCAGGTACGTGAAGAGAACTCCCTCCTGCGCCGTGCAGATAAGAAACTGGTTGAATTCCGCGATGCAAGTCCGGCTACTTCCAGCCCGCTGCTGCAGGGTATTACTAAAGCGTCTCTGGGCACCCGCAGCTGGATCTCTGCCGCATCATTCCAGGAAACTACCAAGGTACTGTCTCAGGCAGCTATCAACGGTAAGATCGATGATATGATGGGTCTGAAGGAAAACGTGATCACTGGTCACCTGATTCCTGCCGGTACTGGTCTGCGTGAGTTTGAAAACATGATCGTAGGATCGAAGGAAGAATACGATATCCTCGCATCTTCTAAGGAAGTGTTCCAGTTTGATGAAGAAGAATAGTGCTTAACGCATTCATTCAATAATATTGTAAAGCCCTCCGTTATAACGGAGGGCTTTGCTTTTTGGGGATATGGAGATATATAAATTCCTGAATCGGGGAATCTCAGCGTCCTTAAATCCCCAAAGTCCCTTATTTTTGAGACTGTAAAACGTAACGGATTTCATGAAACAACTGATCCTTCCTGTTATTGCTGCTTTGTTAATCTTTGCGGCATGTAAAAAAAATAGTGACACCGACATCCCTGTAACCCGCTCCAGTTTTATGTTTTTCAATGGTGTGGAAGGTACGCAGTTCAAGGTGATGTTGGATACCAACGTGATTACTGATAAGGTAGCTTATTCAGAATATACTGCCTATAAGTCATTCAGAGCACAGAAGTATAACATATATCTGTATGAAGCAAATAACCCTACGCAACTTATCAATGGAGGAGAAATCAATCTGCGCAATAACCGTTATTTCTCTGCTTACCTGTTTCTGGACACGGCGCGGAAACAGTTACTGATGCGTACTACTGAAGATGACCTGACATCATTGGGAGAGGGCACCGGTAAATTCAGGGTGTTGAACATCAGCCAGACATACAAGCCGGATAAAAGCGCCATGAACATGGACGTGGTACGGATAAACAGCGTGAAAAGAGACACCGTGCGTTATGCAAGAGCTGTTTCATTTGCCACGCTGACGCCTTTTGGCGCATGGCCCGCCAACAGTGATGATTCCCTTTATTTCCGCTGGATAGATTCTACCGGAGTACTGAAACAGATACAGTTCCCGGTGCAGGCAGGCAAAGTATATACACTAGTTACAGCCGGAAACTTACTTGATCCCACCAAATTCAAGGTCTATACTATTCAGCATAATTAATCTCAATAGTTAAATCCACGCAAAAAATAAGTGCACCGAATGTGAAAATCCGGTAAAAGCCTTATTTTAGCCCTTCTATTTAAAAAACGTATTTAAAAAGAGTAATCTGCCTATCAACATGCGCATTCGTAATCAATTAGTGACAAAAGGATTTTTAGCGGCATTAGCAGCCGGTTTATTCATGTCCTGCCAGGGTAACAAAACAGGTAATAATGCACCTGCATCCGCTCCTGCTGCATCTGGCGCCACCAGTGCTCCCGCAGCAGCAGCTTTCAAAATTGCTTACGTAGATCTGGATTCACTGGAAACGCATTTTGAATACTTCAAGCAAAAAAAAGCTCAGCTGGAACAGAAGCAGAAGCAAATGGAAAACCAGGTGCAGGGCAAGGTACAGGCTTTGCAGAATGAGTATCAGGATCTGCAGCGTAAAGCATCCACACTAACCCAGGAGCAGGGCGAAACTGCACAACGTAGTCTGATGGCCAAACAGCAGCAACTGGAGCAGGAAGCACAGAACCTGCGCGCCTCTTATTCCAAACAGGAAGCTGAGTTCAATGAAGAGCTGCAGAAAAGACTGGACGATTTTCTTAAATCATACAACGCTGACAAGCGTTATGCTTTCATTTTCTCTTATCGTACAGGAGCCAGCAATATCCTTTACACTGATCCTTCCTACGATATTACAGCTGATGTAATCAAAGGGATGAATGCTGAGAAAGCAAAATAAGGCACGGGCCTTGAATAAAATAAATTGACTATCTTACTGGTCCCGGTTCTGAATATGAGCCGGGAC
>NZ_DATLKJ010000176.1:0-56178 GCF_035538455.1 Chitinophaga sp. | reverse complement strand
AACATTGAAAAAAGTAGTGAGGAAATAAAGCAGAAGAATTTCTCGCAAAGGCTCAGAGGGAGCAAAGAAGCTAACTTAAAAAGATCTTTTGCTTCTTTGCTCCCTCTGAGCCTTTGCGAGAAGCTTTTTTGCTTTAATTTTACATACTAAACCAGGACAAGCAGTGGCACACGAATGTATTTCTGTATTCGATATTTTTAAGATAGGCGTTGGTCCATCCAGCTCTCATACTTTAGGACCATGGCGCGCAGCCCTGCGCTTTCTGCAGGGGCTGGAAGCCGAAGACAAACTCTCTTCTGTTACCAACGTGCAGGTATTATTGTATGGCTCACTGGCCAAGACCGGCCATGGGCATGGTACAGATATCGCTGTCCAGCTTGGGCTCTGCGGTGATGATCCCGTTACTTTTGATGTGAATCAGATCAATTCCAAGATAGATACTATGCGCCGTACCCGCAGAATGACGCTGGCGGGCAGGTATGAAATAGATTTTGATCCGGTGGAAGACATTGACTTTTTGTTTGAAGAATCTTTGCCATTCCATCCCAACGCATTGGTATTCCTTGTAACCTTTGCTGACGGCGACAAGCGTGCAGTTACCTATTATTCTATTGGTGGCGGTTTTGTGGTACAGGAAGGTGATATCAATGGCGGTGGGCAGCAGGTGGATCTTCCGTTCCCGATTGACACAGCCCGCCAGTTGTTACAATGGTGTATCAAAACGGGCTACAGTATTTCCGAGGTGGTTATGGAAAATGAGCTGGCATGGCGTTCTGAAGCAGAAACACGTAATGGCGTATTGAACATCTGGCGTGTTATGCAGGAATGCATATACCGCGGATGCCATGCCACAGGTGAGCTTCCGGGTGGATTGAAGGTTGCCCGCCGCGCTGCAGCACTCAACAAGAAATTACTGAAAGGCCGCGCCTATACGGATTATGCATCCTGGATTGATGCTATCCGCGCTGGTGGAGAACACTTTACCTATACACTTGATTGGGTAAGCTGTTTTGCACTGGCTGTAAATGAAGAGAATGCATCTTTTGGCCGTGTGGTAACGGCGCCTACGAATGGCGCTGCCGGCGTAATACCTGCCGTATTGCAGTATTTCATCGCTTTCTGCGACGGTTTCCACGATGATAAGATTTTGCAGTTCCTGCTTACTGCTTCTGAAATAGGCAGCATCTTTAAGAAACGTTCTACCATCTCTGCTGCAATGGGTGGTTGTCAGGCGGAAATAGGCGTGTCGTCTGCCATGGCAGCTGCTGCTCTTACAGAATGCCTCGGTGGTTCACAGCGCCAGGTGCTGATGGCGGCAGAAATAGCCATGGAACATCACCTGGGCCTTACCTGTGATCCTATCGGAGGACTGGTACAAATCCCTTGTATTGAGCGTAATACCATGGGCGCCATCAAAGCGATCACTGCTTCCCAGCTGGCTTTACAGAGCAACCCCGAACTGGCAAAAGTATCACTGGATGCAGTGGTGAAAACCATGTGGGACACTGCGCTCGATATGAATTCCAAATACAAAGAAACCTCAGATGGTGGTCTGGCAGTGAATATTCCTATCAGCCTGCCGGAATGCTAGCATAAAAATGGGAATTATTGATCTAAGCGGGTATTAAAACGAAAAATATACGGAAAGAAACATATTTTCGTTTTTATACGCTTAGATCATTAATCTGATAATTTGTATGCGGTATCTTTTATGGTTTACCCTGTTGCTGCCCGTAACCCTGTCTGCACAGCAGTTTGGCGGCAATCCCCCTTCCCTGAAATGGCAACAGATCAACACAGATACCGTGCGCGTCATATTCCCCAAAGGTATGGCCAGTGCAGGTGAGCGTGTAGCCAACATTGTGACTTACCTGAACAGGAATACAAGGAATTCCATTGGCCCGCTTCAAAGGAAGATAGACATCGTATTGCAGAATCAGACAATGCAGTCTAACGGATATGTAAAGCTGGGGCCTTTCCGCTCCGAATTTTACCTGGCGCCATCCCCTTCCTCACAGGATCTGGGATCACTCAACTGGATAGAACAACTTTCGTTGCATGAATACCGGCATGTGTTGCAGAATATGAACTTCCGGCAGGGCGTGTCTAAAGTGTTCTCTTACCTTGGTGGACAGCTCGGACAGGCGGCTGTTACCAATATTGCTGTACCCAACTGGTTTTGGGAAGGTGATGCCGTAGTAATGGAAACTGCTCTGAGCCCGCAGGGCAGGGGCAGACTCCCTGCTTTCTTTGACGGTTTTCGAGCACTCTCGCTGGAGCATAAACGTTACGACTATATGAAAATCCGTAACGGGTCTTACAAGGACTTTATCCCTGATCATTACCCGCTGGGTTACCTGATGGCAACTTACGGCCGCGATCACTATGGCAAATCCTTCTGGAAGGATGTGACTACTGATGCAGTCCGTTACCGGGGCGTTTTCTACCCGATGTCTCACGGCCTGAAGAAAAAGACCGGAAAGAATATCACCAGCTTTTACCAGGCCATGCTACAGGCGTATCAACCACTCTGGAATAACTACGCCGTCAGGCCGGATACGACGCCTGCACAGTGTTTTAGTCCTGATGCCCGCACAGTTACCAACTATAAGTATGTTTATGCCGCCGGTAATAATGAATGGATAGTGTTGAAGGATTCATATAATAAAGTGCCTGGTATCTTCAGGGTTCAGGGAGACCGGGAAGAGTTGTTGGTAAGACCTGGTATTGTGTACGACGATTTTTTCAGCTATCGCAACGGGCGTATCGTATGGGCAGCTGCCCGCTTTGACGTACGCTGGGGCTGGAAAGATTTTTCCGTGATCCGCGTGCACGATGATGCTGCCGGTTATACGAAATCGATCTCTCCCCGTGGTAAATTCTATTCTCCCGATATTAGTAACGACGGAAATTATGTGATTGCTGCGGCTATTTCTCCCGATCAGCAATACAGTCTGCAGTTAATCAACACACAAACATCCTCAGTAGAAAAAGTTCTTCCTAATCCGCACAACTGGTATTATACGTATCCGCGTTTTTCGGCAGATGATAAAACGATTGTGAGTGCTGTACGCAATAAGAAAGGCGAAATGGCCCTCATCAGACAATCACTTGTCACCGGTGAAACAGAAGAGTTGACACCTTTCAGCTTCACCGTGCTGGGTATACCGTCTGTCAGCAAGGATACCATCTATTTTGTTTCAGGCTACAGGGACGTAAATAACGTATATGCGTTAACGTTGACAGACAAAAAAGTGTATGAAGTCACCGACCGGGGAAACAGCGCCCTGCATATGGCGGCAGATGGACAGTACGGCAACCTTCTTTTCAACGAATTCACCACAAAGGGATACAAGCTGTATCACGCGCAGCTGGAACCGGGTAAATGGAAGCAGGTAGACATTACGCAGGCTCAGCACAGTAAATGGCTACAGCCTCAGTTTGAGGAAGGGGGTAATATACTGAACACGGTACCGCACGATTCGCTGCCGGCCAGGAAATACCCGCTGTTCAGCCATCCTTTTAATTTCCACAGCTGGGTGCCTTCCTTCAATGATCCGGATTACAGTATATCGCTCATTGGCGAAAACGTTCTTAATACCACCACCACCAGTATCGGCTATACATACAATAACAACGAATCCAGCTCTGATATAGGCGCGTCCTTTACATTCGGGGGCTGGTTCCCTTACCTCTCAACCGGACTTAATTATGTGGCTAACCGTAATGCCCGTGCCAGCAATGGTTCATGGGTATACTGGAATGAGCTGAAATGGAGACTGGGATTCACTATTCCATTGAATCTTTCCTCCGGTCTTTACAGCCGCAGCATATCATTGGGAAGTAACTACAATTTTCTGCACCGTTATCCGAATGGCAATTTTAAGTTCAAGATAAACGATCTGCAGTACCTCAGCAATACATTTATCTTCAGTAACCAGCGGATTAAAGCGCGGCAAAACATCTATACGCATTTCGGTCAATACCTGGCAGTGCAGTATAACACATCTGTTACAAGTACTGTGGCTAATCAGATATATACCAGGCTGGATCAGTACCTTCCGGGTTTGTGGCCCAATCATAGCCTTGTGTTACAAGCAGCGTTTCAGCAGCGGGATCAGGAGTTCAACTATAGCTACACTGATAATTTCGTGTATGCGAGAGGGTATAGCAAGCCCTTCTATACCCGTATCTATAAGTTGGGCGCCAACTATCATTTCCCGCTTTTCTATCCTGACTGGGGTTTTGCACAGCTTCTTTATTTCAACCGTGTAAGAGCCAACCTGTTCTATGACTACAGTATGGGACATTATGCTAATCCACAGGCGGTTGACACACGTTATACTTCCGCCGGCACTGAATTATACCTGGATACAAAAATCGGGAATACCATTCCATTTAGTTTTGGCGTGCGTTACAGCCACTTATTTGATAGAGATCCGGGTGGAAATAGTGACAACAGGATAGAGTTTATTGTTCCGCTACAACAGTTGTTCAGCTATTGATATGATATTATTTGATATTAATGCGTAGTGAAGGCGCCATGTAGAGCTTATCTGGCGGATAGCGGATGATGATTTCATCAAAATAAAGCACATCCCCTTTATCCAGCGTCTGTTTCAGACGGTTGCTCCATAATGCGGGCAGGGAAGAGGATTTGAAGTTATCGCCGGTGAAGTCTTTATAGACGCCTGGTTGACCAGTTGTATCATTAAGGTAAGGCTCGTGTTTCTCATAGGTGAAAGCAAACGAAACTACCTTGTACTTGTTATTTTTTTCATCCCGCACCTGTAATGAAGAATCCAGCAGTCTGATCACTTCACTTTTAGGAAGCGTATCGCTGAGAAACAGTCCCCAGCTGCTTTTTAATTTTTTAGGTTTGGAAGGTATCGCTGCAGGTTTTACCGGAGAAGGATTTTTTCTGACTGACTGGCCGATTGCCGGTATGGCAGTGGTTCCGAAGAAGAAGAAATATAGTAACAGTTTTTTAATCATGCTGATCAGAGGGGATAAAAAATCGCCCGGTATAGTAACGACCGGGCGATTGGAAAAATTATAAGGATTTTAAACTTTCCTCTATCACTTTAATTTTCGCTTCCGCATCAGCTTTCTTTTTGCGCTCTGCTTCCACTACTTCAGGTTTGGCGTTCTGAACAAAACGTTCGTTGGTCAGTTTCTTTTCTACTGATGCCAGGAAGCCTTGCTGGTAAGTGAGGTCCTTGAGCAGGCTTTCCTTCTGTGCAGCAGTATCCAGTTCTGTTTCCGTGCCCAGGTAGAATTTATCTTTCTGGATAACGAGTGTAATACAGCCGGGAACCGCTTCCTGCACATAATGTATGGCTTTGGCGTTTACCTGTTTGGCGAGCATGCTTTCGATTTGTTTGAAAGCATTTTCGTGTTTGGTTTCTATGTGCAGCACAATCGGATCTTTTGGTTTGATCTGATTTTTGTTGCGTGCATCGCGGATGCTGCTGATCACTTCCTTGGCCAGTGCACCTTCCAGCAGGGTGGCATGAACTGGTGCGCCGGGCGTTTCAAATTGTTTGATCATCAAAGAATCTGCGGTGTCGCGGGTATTCAGCAGTTGATATATTTCTTCTGTGATGAATGGCATATATGGATGCAGCAATTGCATCAGTTGCTCAAAGAAGTATACGGTTTTGTTGTAGACAGCAGCTGCGATTGGTTGTTCGTAACCAGGTTTTACCCATTCAAGATACCAGCTGCAGAAATCGTCCCAGATAAGGCTGTATATAGCTTTCAGGCCTTCGCTGAGGCGGAAGTCTTTATGGAGCGCAGCCACTTCGGCCTGTACTTCGCGCAGTCTGCTTTCAAACCATTTCACTGCAAAATCGCTTTCAGCAACATTTTCCGCATCATTCCCCTGACGTTGTTCCCACATTTTAACCAGCTTCAGCGCATTCCAGATTTTGTTGCAGAAGTTGCGGCCTTGTTCACAGCTGGCATCATCGTATAGGAGGTCGTTGCCAGCGGGGGAAGAGATCATAATACCGAATCGAACGGCGTCAGCACCAAAGCTGTGGATGAGTTCCAGCAGGTCGGGTGAGTTCCCCAGCTGCTTGCTCATTTTGCGGCCTTGTTTATCACGCACCATACCGGTGAAGTATACGTCGCTGAAAGGCTTGACACCATTAAATTCCAGGCCGGCCATGATCATACGTGCCACCCAGAAGAATATAATATCCTGACCCGTAACCAATACGGAGGTAGGATAATAATAATTTATATCTGTGTTGTTCGGATTGGAGACACCGTTGAACACTTCCATTGGCCAGAGCCAGGAAGAGAACCAGGTATCGAGGCAATCCTCGTCCTGCCTGAGTGTTGCTGCAGTGATGGTGACTCCTTTTTTCGCGAATTGCCCGACAGCTTCAGCAGCGGTGGCAGCTACTTCGAAAGTGCCGTCTGGCGCGTACCAGGCAGGAATCTGCTGGCCCCACCAGAGCTGGCGGGAGATACACCAGTCTTTTACATTCTCCATCCAGTAACGGTATGTAGCCAGGAAGCGGTCGCCGGGATGGATCTTCACATCACCTGAAACTACTGCATCCAGGGCGGGTTTGGCCAGTTCGGCCATCTTCACAAACCACTGGGTGGAGATGCGTGGTTCTATTACGGTATCAGGGTTTCGCTGGCTGTAACCCAGGCGTGTAGTATATTCTTGTTCTTTTACGAGCAGTCCTGCTTCCGCGAGGGCGGCAACTACTTTTTTACGGGCCACGAAGCGGTCTTCACCTACAAACACGACAGCGGCCTCGCTCAGCGTACCGTTGTCGTTCAGGGTGTCAATGATTTCAAGGTTGTGTTTCAGACCGAGATTATAGTCATTGATATCGTGGGCAGGCGTTACTTTCAGTGCGCCGGTTCCGAATTCCTTATCTACATAGGTATCGAAAATGATGGGGACACGGCGGTTTACCAATGGTACGGTGGCAAAGTGACCTTTCATGTGCGCATATCTTTCATCTTCCGGATTTACGCAGATGGCAGTATCGCCCATGATGGTTTCAGGGCGTTGTGTAGCGATGGTGATATATTCGCCGGTAGCTTTACCTTCTGCGTCGGTGATGGCATATTTTACATGATACAATATACCCTGGAGGTCTTTGTATTCTACTTCTTCATCACTAAGCGCTGTTTTAGCTTTGGGATCCCAGTTGATCATACGTGCGCCGCGGTAGATGAGGCCTTTGTTATAAAGCTCCACAAATACCTTGATAACAGCGGCATAGTAATGATCATCCATGGTGAAGGTCACCCGATCCCAATCGCAGGAGCATCCTAGCTTTTTGATTTGCTGATAGATAATCCCGCCGTATTTTTCTTTCCATTCAAAAGCGTGTTTCAGAAACTCTTCACGGGTGAGTTGTGATTTCTCAATACCTTTCTCACGTTTCAGCATATCTACCACTTTTGCTTCGGTAGCAATAGAGGCGTGGTCGGAACCCGGAACCCAGCAGGCATTAAACCCGCTCATACGTGCGCGGCGCACCAGTATGTCCTGGACGGTTTCATTGAGCGTATGTCCCAGGTGCAGCACACCGGTGACATTGGGTGGAGGAATGACGACAGTAAAGGGTTTACGGCTATCAGGTGTAGATCTGAAATAGCCTTTATCCATCCAATGTTGATACCATTTTTCTTCAACCGTTGCAGGCA
This sequence comes from Chitinophaga sp., assembly GCF_035538455.1. Taxonomy (GTDB): domain Bacteria; phylum Bacteroidota; class Bacteroidia; order Chitinophagales; family Chitinophagaceae; genus Chitinophaga. The sequence continues at coordinate 48,498 of NZ_DATLKJ010000176.1, read as the reverse complement.
GATAATTTTTCGAAAGTTCCATGCTATTCATAATATGAGGAGCAAAAATAAGGTTTTAGGATTAAGGATACAGCTTTGGAAGGCTAAATCCTTAATCCCGAAAGCTTATTTAGATCATCTCTGCAATTACGTTACATGTAGTTTCCACCATTTCAGGGGTGATGTCGAGGTGTACCACCATCCTTACCTGTGTGGAGGAAATCGGTATTACTGCTATGTTTTGCTGTTTCATGTATTCGGTGAACAATTGTGGGGTCCATTCACCTCTTATTTCGAAGATGAGGATATTGGTTTCCACCGGGAGCATGTGCCCCACGAAAGTTTTTTCCAGGAGGGCCAGTGCGATCTGTTTGGCGTGGGTATGATCTTCTTCCAGTCGCTGGATATTGTTTTCCATGGCGTATATACCTGTGGCAGCCATATAGCCGGCCTGTCTCAGGCCGCCGCCGAATTTCTTGCGTATTCTTCTTGCGGTGCGGATAAACTCTTTATTGCCAAGCAGTACTGAGCCCATAGGACAGCCCATGCCTTTGTTAAGGCAAACAGAAATGCTATCAAACAGTTGTCCGTATGCTTTTGGGTCCTGGCCGGTGGCTACCAGTGCGTTAAAGAGGCGGGCGCCGTCGAGATGGAAGGCGAGGTTGTGCTCCTGGCACAGGGCGCCGATCGTGACCATTTCGTCCCAGTCGTAGCAGCATCCGCCACCGCGGTTAGAGGTGTTTTCGAGGCAAACGAGGCTGGTGCGTGCTTTGTGTACATCATCGGGATTGATGGCGGCTTTCACCTGGCCGGCAGTAATCATGCCTCTGTCACCTTCGATAGGATGTACCTGGGCGCCTGCATTGAAGGCAATGCCGCCGCCTTCATATATATATACGTGGGCCAGGTTACTGCAAACCACTTCATCCCCCGGCAACGTATGTACTTTGATGGCGATCTGGTTGCTCATAGTGCCGGAAGGGCAGTAGAGGGCTGCCGGTTTGCCAAAGTAATCTGCCATCATGGCTTCCAGTTTGTTGACGCTTGGATCTTCTCCAAATACATCATCCCCGGTTTCGGCTTGTAACATGGCCTGTAACATGCCAGGGCTGGGACGTGTAAAAGTGTCGCTGCGGTAGTCGATCATGTTATTGAAAAATTTGCAATGGCTGAACGGATAAATTAGTTAAGTTGCTAATTTAATAATGATTATTTATCAATTGTTAAAATTTGTTTAAAGCAAGCCATTACAGGGACTAAAGGGCTATAAAAATTCGTTATAAAACTGTATTTTGTTGTATAGCAGAGATGGGTAGAAATGGATTTGGTAGAATGATCGGTTAGCACGATCTTTGCAGGCTAAATTAAAACAAACGAATAACGCACAGGAAATTTTGTAAGTTATATAATTTTCAAATTTCAAACAAAATTTATTCTTTGCTGTTATTTTATTTATAAACCAATACAATTTTTCATATGAGGCAACTTAAAATTGCCACCCAGATCACCAATCGTGATTCGCAGGCGGTAGAAAAGTACCTGCAGGAAATCTCGAAGATCCCTTTGTTAACACCTGAGGAGGAGACCGTTTTGGCGCAGCGCATTAAAATGGGCGATCAGAAGGCTCTTGAAAGATTGACTACAGGAAACCTCCGTTTCGTTGTTTCAGTTGCAAAGCAGTATCAGCACCAGGGGCTTAGCCTCAGTGACCTCATTAATGAAGGTAATCTTGGCTTGATCAAGGCAGCACAACGTTTCGATGAAACAAAAGGTTTCAAATTTATCTCTTATGCAGTATGGTGGATTCGCCAATCCATCCTGCAGGCGTTGGCGGAGCAAGGTCGTCTTGTTCGTCTCCCGCAAAATAAAATTGGCACCTATAATAAAGCTAACAAAGCTTACATGGCATTTGAGCAGGAAAACGAGCGTGAACCGTCTACCGAGGAACTCGCAGAAATCCTGGAAATGTCTGAATCGGAGATCAACAATATCTTCCAGAGCAATACCCGCCACATGTCGCTGGATGCTCCTGTACATGAAGCTGAAGACGTGGCTATGGGCGACCTCCTGGAAGGGGGCGATATCACCGATGATGATGTTATGAGAGATTCACTTCGCGAAGAGATCCGCCGGGTACTGAAGTCCCTGAGCCCCCGCGAAGCAGAGATAGTGAATGCTTATTTTGGTCTGGATGGTGAAAATGGAGCGACAATCGAACAAATCGGACAGAAATACGATCTGACCAAGGAAAGGATCAGGCAAATCAAAGAACGCGCTATCAAAAGGCTGCAAAAAGCCCGCTATAGCGGCGCATTGAAATCCTACCTGGGATAATTGAGTAGAGCGCCGGCAGCATATCCGGTGATAAGTCTATAAATCCTCTTTATTCTATAAGAACACCGGCCTTGTTAATACACGGCCGGTGTTCTTATTTAATGAACTCCCCTTATTTTTGCAGACTATGCGCAATCTGTTCACCATACTCATTGTAGCACTGGCTTTGTCCGCATGTGAAAAGAAGATTGATATTCACGTGCGCGACCAGGAGCCACAATTAGTCGTGGAAGGCAGGTTTGAAAACGACCGCTATCCACAGGTATTGCTTACCCGCAGCCTGAATTACTTTTCCAAAATTGATCCGCAACAACTATTAGGTTCGCTGGTGCACAATGCGCTCGTAACAGTATCCGATGGTAATAACACGATGAACCTGAAGGAAACCTTTGTAGATGTTAATGGAGTGAGAGCGCCTGTATACATGCCGGATACCACACTGGCGACCACTTTCAAAGGAAAGCGCGGCGGCAGGTACGTATTACGTATCAGCACTGACAATAAGTCATATGAGTCAGTGACAACCATTCCGCTGGCAGGCATGGTACTTGACAGCGTAAAATGGCAACGGGTAAGGGTAAACGGAGATACCAACAAAGCGCGTATCCTTGTGAAAATCACCGATCCGCCGGAGCAGGGCAATTATATCCGGTACTTTACAAAACGTAACAACGAACGGTTTCTGCCCGGACTCAACTCTGTATACGATGACCAGGTCGTGAACGGCACAACATTTGAAATTCCTCTGGAAGCCGGTGTAGATAAGAATAAATCCATTGACATTGAAACAATGGGATATTTCGACAGAGGTGACACCATAACGCTGAAGTTTTGTAATATTGATAAGGCCACGTACGATTTCTGGCGTACAATGGACTTTGCCTTCAACAGCAACAGCAATCCGTTTTCATCTCCTACAAGAATACTGGGTAATGTGCCCGGCGCTTTGGGCTACTGGGGGGGATATGCAGTAACCTATAAAAGAATTGTCATTAGGAAATAATTATAAAAGAACAAATGGAAAACAAGCAACAAGAACATGTGCATTTACTGATCATCGGTTCCGGCCCTGCCGGTTACACCGCTGCCATATATGCCTCAAGAGCCAACCTTAAACCAGTATTATACCAGGGTATTCAACCTGGGGGACAACTTACGATCACTACAGAAGTAGAAAACTACCCAGGTTATCCTGAAGGTATTCAGGGTCCTGAGATGATGGTGGATTTCGAAAAACAGGCAGCCCGCATGGGCGCTGATATTCGCTACGGTCTGGCCACTGCCGTAGACTTCAGTAAGCAGCCTTATAGAGTAATTATCGACGAAGAGAAGGAGATTACTGCTGACGCAGTGATCATCGCTACCGGCGCATCTGCTAAATGGCTGGGTCTTCCTTCCGAACAGCGTCTCAATGGCAGCGGGGTTTCCGCCTGTGCTGTATGTGACGGCTTCTTCTTCCGTGGTAAAGAGGTAGCCATCGTTGGTGCTGGTGATACTGCTGCTGAAGAAGCGCTGTATCTCTCCAAAATGTGCAGTACAGTGCATATGCTGGTACGCCGCGGTGAAATGCGTGCATCCAAAGTGATGCAGGACCGTGTACTGAAAACTTCCAATATCATCGTGTACTGGAATTCTGAAACAGATGAAGTGCTGGGTGACAAAAAAGTAGAAGCTGTAAGAATACGTAACAACAAAACCAACGAAACCAAGGATGTTCCTGTGAGTGCGTTCTTTGTAGCCATCGGTCACCAACCGAATTCCGCTATTTTCAAGGACTACCTGGAACTGGACGAACAGGATTACATCGTAACTGTACCCGGCACCAGCCGCACCAGCATTGAAGGCGTATTTGCCTGCGGTGATGTACAGGATAAAATATACCGTCAGGCAGTAACAGCTGCAGGTAGTGGCTGTATGGCTGCGCTGGATGCAGAAAGATATTTATCTGCCAAAGAACACCATTAATATTTTGTTATTTAGGTATTTTTTTATTGGATTTACGAATTTTGGAATTATTCGTAAATCCAATAAAAAAATACCTAAATACCTAAATAACAAAATACTCATGCTTACTATTGCGTTGGAACAAGTGGCTTTCCGTGCCTTTCACGGTTATTATCCCGAAGAAGCCATTCTCGGGAATGACTTTCTCCTCGATATCAGTGTTCGTATACCCGGTACCGTACCCATCGATGAATTGTCGGATACAGTAAATTATCAGGGTATCTACGAAATAGCCTGTAGCATAATGGCTCAACCAAAACCATTACTTGAAGAAGTTGTTTATTCCCTGTCTGACTCATTGAAAGAGAAATATCCTTCCATCAAAAAATGTATTGTTACACTGCGTAAAATGAATCCTCCTATGGGGGCAGAGATACGGAACTCGCTGGTGTCGTTGGAAAAGGATTACTAAAGCTGGCCGAACTTTTGCAGTGCATCTGCTGTTTAAATCTGTAATTTTCGTAGATTTATATCAATACGATCATCAACATTTCTCAATCTAAAACCTGTCCTATGTTAAAATGGATAATGACAGTTTCTTTTGTTGCGCTCACTGCCCTCACAGTAAAAGCCCAGAGTGTAAGCGAAATGGTAGAGGAAGCAAAACAACTGGAGAAACAGATGAAAGAAGAGCAGGCACTTGAAAAAGACAAAGAGATACTTAAAGTACAACCCAATGAACTGGAAGCGCTCACGCAGGCCAGTCAGCTTTCTTCACGGGTAGGTAACCGTCAGAAAAGCAAGGACAGTAAAACCACTTACTTCAAACAGGCAAAGGAATATGCGCAGCTGGCGCTGAAGGTAAACCCGAACAGCGCAGATGCTAATCTCGCTATGGCTGTGGCTATGGGACGTATGGCGCTTATCTCCGGAGCAAAAGATAAAGTAGCGGCTTCCAAGGATGTGAAGGCTTATGCAGAACGTGCCATTAAGCTGAATCCAAATCTGGCGCAGGCATACCATGTGCTTGGCAAATGGAACTATGAAGTGGCTAACCTTAATGTGTTTGAACGAGGCGCCGCCAAGATGCTCTTCGGTGGTCTCCCCGCCGGATCATTGGAGAATGCGATCGCAAACTATGAAAAGTGCAGGCAGCTTGATCCTGGTTTTGTGCTGAATTATTACGAGCTCGCAAGAGCTTATAAAGGCAACGGCCAACAGGACAAAGCCATCGATGTGCTGAAAAAAGCGCTCGCTCTCCGGAACACTGCACAGGATGACGCCAGTATTAAGGCAGACTGCAAAAAATTACTCGATGATCTTCAATAACAGTACCGCGAAAAGCTAACAGTTGAAGACGGTTAGCTTTTCGCTTTTCGTTATATTTCTTTCCCCTTCCATCTTCCGCTTCGCAGATACCATACACTCATGGTGAATATTACAATCCAGTAAATGAAATCCGCGCCCCAGGCGATGTACAGTGGACTGCGCATTTTTTCCACCACTATATCGCAGTAAATCAGGTAACCTACTACCGCAGAGATTTCTATCAGCAGGTTCATTCGCGTATTACCGGTTCCCGTTACGCCATTGAGTGCGACGGCTGAAACGGCCATAAGCAGCGTGCTTAGGGTAATAACCCGGATAGATGGGATAGCTGTGGCAATAAGACCGGCATCATTGGTATAGATATGTAATAACGTATAAGGGAAGAGGTTAACCATAATACATACGAACGTAGCGCAACCAAGGCTGATAAGGGCAATCTTCTTTATTACTGTATACACCAGGTCTGATCTTCCCTGACCAATGACGTTGCTCACCATGGTATTGCATGTAGCGGCAAGCGACCAGGTGAATATTCCGAAGAATCCGAAAATACTGCGCAACATATTGGATACCGCTAAAGGGCGTTCTCCGAGATGTTCAATGAAAATAAAAAACACAAACCAGCTGCCTATGCTGAACAGGAACTGTACAATCAATGGTGCAGATACATTGAGGATATTCCGCATTACTTCCCATCCGGGCCGCCAGAAGCGGAACAGGCTGTATTGCTGATGGAATTTTCTCAGGAAAAGGATACTGAAGGCCACCATGCAGCCTGTGGCTTCCGCAATGATAGATGCCCAGGCGGCGCCATTCAGTCCCATAGGCTCAAAGCCAAGCTTACCAAAGATTAAGGAATAGTCGAAGAAGATATTGACAAACTCCTGGCATATGGATATTACAGCCAGCACCTTTGAGTGGCCGCTGCCAATATAAAAGGCGTCTACCATGCTCAGCATCATCAGGAAAGGAAAACCCCAGATACGGATACGGATAAACGAGATGGCTGCTGTATATATATCGGGATTATGAAGACTTTTCGAAAAGAAATAAGGAGCTGCCAGCAGGGTAACAAGGATGGCAATAACGGAAAATACAAGTCCTGCTTCCAGTCCGTTGGAAAACAATTTGCCTATTCCTTCGTAATGTTGTTGTCCGGCGCGCCGGGCAATCAGTACCTGCATGCCATTGTTTAATCCATAGGCTATCATGTACATTACCAGGTAATAGATACCGGCAATGCCGTTGGCGGCCAGCTCGAGCTCTCCCAGTCGCCCCAGGAAAGCGGTATTTGTCATGTGGTTAAACTGAGGAATAATTAGTGCGAGGCATATAGGTGAGGCGATTTTGTATATCTGCCGGTTCGTTGCTTCCAGTTGCATATAGCTAGTCTGATGGTCATCAAAAAACAAATATAGCGTTATCCGTCCAGCATCCTTGCTATACAATATAAAACAATAAAACAGCTGTATCAATTAACTAAAAAGATTATTATTGTAGCTCATTTGAAATGTAAAACATGCCCGTGGCTTATAATATCCATCCCGCGTTTACAGTAGATGATGAAACTTTACTGGAAACAGACCTTACAGCCTGTCATCTCCTGGTGCTGGTGGGCAGTGGTGTTTTCAGCTATGCGGTGTACGACCCGGCGGCACGTAAATTCCTTGCTTTGAAATCTTATCATTTCCAGCCACAGAAGCTGGCTACAGCCGATCTGGAAATGATAGAGGAGGTGTTTGATGTGGATAAGCTGCTGCTGACTGCATTTAAATCTGTTTTATTGGCGTTTGATACTGGTGGCAGCATTCTTGTGCCGCAGGAGTATTATATGCCTTCTCTTAAAAAGGACTACCTGCATTTATCACAGCCCGAAAAGGTACAAGAGGCAGTACTGGCAGACATGCTGCCGTCATTGCCGATGGTAAATGTTTATAGTGTAGACAAAGACCTGCTGGGTTTCCTGCGTAAGGAGTTCTCCACAGATACAGCCATACATGCAGGATCTGCGTTGTTGAGATCATATCCGCTGGACCTTGATTTCAATGCCCCGGATGGTATCACTTTCCTGGAGCTGCAGGTGCATCATTTTACCCTTACCATTTATGCCGCCGGAAAACTGCTGATCCAACAGCAGCATGAATATCAGGGCGGACTGGATATTGTATACATGCTGGTGAATACGCTCCGGCAACTGAACCTGGATGAACGTCGGGTGAAAGTGAAGCTGGGTGGCGCAATTGCCAAGGATTCACTGGTTTACCAGGAACTTTTTAAATTTATCCCGCATCTGGAATGGGTGCAGAGACTACCCGGCTTCAACTATATTACAAAGATGCAGGAGATACCCGGCTACTATTTTCATAATTTGTATGCGTTAGCTTTATGCGTATAATCGGAGGAACGAGTGGAGGCAGAAAGATACAGCCGCCTGCAAAGATGCCTAATACCAGGCCCACTACAGATATTGCAAAAGGAGGGCTGTTCAACATCATCGAAAACAATCTGGACATTCCGTCATTAAAAGCGTTAGACTTGTTTGGCGGTACTGGCAGCATTACCTATGAGCTGGCATCGCGGGGCGCAACGGACCTGACCATCGTGGAGAAAGACCCTGCCATGGCCGCTTTTATCACCAAAACAGCTGCGACGCTGGATATTCATGACCTGAAGATTATCAGGACGGATGCCTTCAAATTTCTGCAGCAATGCACAGACAAGTTCAATTTTATATTTGCTGACCCTCCATATGCGATGGATACGCTGCATCAGCTACCGGGAATTATTTTTCAACACCAGCTCCTGGAAACCGAAGGTTGGCTTGTTATTGAGCATACCAGTCAGCATAATTTCACCAATCAGTCTTATTTCCGTTCAGAACGTAGTTATGGTGGAACTACATTTTCCATCTTTATTAACCGGGAAGAACTGAAGCGCTGATCATAAATCTTGAAGCAATCATGAGGATATGTTTATTTCCGGGAACTTTTGATCCCATTACGCTGGGGCATACTGATGTTATCAACCGCGGACTGGATCTGTTTGACAAACTGGTGGTAGGTATCGGAATCAACAGCAGTAAAACGCCGATGTTCCAGCTGGAAGAACGGATAGCCTGGATCAGGGAAATCTATAAAGACGACTCCCGGGTAGAAGTGGAGGCCTATTCCGGGCTCACCATTGACTGTTGCAGGAGGATAGGCGCAAAGTTCATATTACGAGGTATCCGTTATGTCAGTGATTTCGAATATGAAAAAGCGATTGCTGATGTGAACCGCACCATTGCGCCGGATATTGAAACTATTTTTCTTACCACAACGCCGCAATATTCAAGTGTTGCTTCTACGCTGGTACGGGATATACACCGGCACGGTGGTGATGTAACGCCATTCCTGCCGAAAGAGGTGCTGAACGGGATCAGAAAAAAATCATAAACCCTTAAAAGCTGTAACTATGAAAGCAATCTGGCATTCACTGGATGTATCACTCGATCAGTTAAATGAAATAGGGCGCCCTACCATGGCGGCTTACCTTGGAATGGAATTTACGGAGATAGGCCCTGATTATTTAAAAATGATGATGCCGGTTGATCACAGAACTATACAGCCTTATGGGTTATTACATGGCGGCGCCTCTGTTGCATTGGCAGAAACGATTGGCAGCATGGCCTCCGCGCTGATCATTGATCAGGAAAAACAGATCTGTGTAGGAATGGAAATTAATGCGAACCATGTCAGGGGTGTGAAAGAGGGATATGTACATGCCACGGCAAAGCCGGTCCATATTGGTTCTACCAGCCATGTGTGGGACATCCGTATAACAGACGACCAGCACAGGCTGGTATGTATAAGTCGCCTTACTGTAGCAGTATTGGCTAAGAGATGATATTGTCTGCCCTGAATACTTCTCTGATATTTTCATAGGAGTATTTCAGGTATTTTTCGACATTGACCGGCTTGATCCACTGTATATCCTGAATATCTTCTTCTATCTGCGGAATTGTAAGCTCTGTGCCGGTGAACTGCATGCGGTACCAATGCGTATGCTTCAATACCTTTTTGTTTTTCATGGGGTAGTAATGGAAGGTCTCGGTTATTTTGTGTGCGAGGTTGATCGTATACAGGCCAGTTTCTTCCGTAACCTCGCGAACGGCACAGGTTTCCAGGTCTTCGCCGGGATCCTGTTTGCCTTTGGGGAGATCCCATTTTCCTCTGCGGAACATCATGAGAATCTCGCCTTCGGGATTGCTGATAAGCCCGCCGGCGGCTACCAACACGTTAAAATGCAACGCTACTTTTTTGAATAGTTGCTTCACATCTGAAGTGAGGAATACTGCTGCTTCGCGTTTGCCATCTTCCATTTTTAACAGTACCTTCTCTATTTTCTCAGCATCGGGGTACTCGTAAACCTTTACTCCTGTTATGTTTGATGATACTGTCTCTATATTTTCGCTGATGATTAGCGGACGTTCGTTCAGATAAATGGTTATATTCTTTTGCATGCCTGCAAATGTAATGATGGATGATTATTTTTTGCGTAAACAATTTATTATATCAGAATAAATCATAGTAATTTTGGCGCTTGTATGAGTACAGTAAGCGAAAAACAAGTTGCAGAAAAGTTACTGCAGGTGCAGGCGGTGAAATTAAGCCCGGCACAGCCATTTACATGGGCGTCAGGCTGGAAGTCGCCGATTTATTGTGATAACAGGAAGATCCTGTCATATCCATATGTGCGTGACTATATCAAGTCAGAGCTGTGTAACCTGGTGTTTGAAACTTTTCAGGATGTTGCTGTGATTGCGGGTGTTGCCACAGCGGGTATTCCTCACGGAGCATTGGTAGCTGATCAACTAAAACTGCCCTTTATCTATGTGAGGTCCAAACCGAAGGAGCATGGTATGGGTAACCAGATAGAAGGCGTGTTGCAGCCAGGACAACCGGTTGTGGTTGTAGAAGACCTGATCTCTACGGGTAAGAGCAGTCTGGAGGCGGTGCAGGCAATCCGTGCTGCTGGTGGCGAGGTGATAGGTATGGTATCTATCTTCAACTATGGTTTCGATGTAGCGGTAAAGGCCTTTGAAGCGGCGGGGGTGCCTTTCCATTCCCTGAGCAATTATAATGCGATGATTGCTCTTGCTGAAGAAAAGGGACTGGTGTCTGCTGAAGAAATCACGACGTTGCAGGCATGGAGAACAGCACCTGATCAATGGGGAAGGTAAGCACAATTGAATATAGATTTTTTTGTATATTCGGTCGTTAAATTCTACACTATGCGAATCTTGAAATTACTGACATTGTTGTTACTGGCAGTTACAGGTGTGGCCATGGCACAGCAGAAAAAGAAAACACTCCTGACAGCTAAAATCAGCACTCCTACCGTACAGTGCGAATCCTGTAAGAAACGTATAGAAAGATATATGTCGCAGGAAGAAGGCGTAGAGAAAGTAACAGTGGATTTTAAAAAGCATGTAACTACTGTGAAATACTGGGAGGACCGTACGAATATTGAGAATATTAAAACGGGAATTGCCAACACTGGTTATGATGCAGACAATGTAAGCGCTAATCCGGAGTCTTACGCAAAGCTACCCACTTGCTGCAAAAAGCCTGAAGATGGTGGAGGAATGGATAAAAAGAAACAATAAGTCCGAAGATAATTATCAAAAGAAAGGGAGAAGGTAATACCTTCTCCCTTTCTTTTGATGTATAAACTAAAATCAGAAAAAGTTCAAAGGCTGACGGGTTTCGCACTTGATAGGGAATGGCAGGAAAATTCCCCCTTTACCCACCTTACAATTCCCGGTTGCTTTGATAGTGACCTCTTTACTGGAGAAAGCGCTCCAGGCATTTTTCAGCACGTTGCCCATATTCACTTCCAGCTTCACTGGGAAATAAAAAGTATCCTTTGCTGGTATAGCTATCAAGGTGTCCTGGATAGAATGGCCCACGGGGGTATCGTCAAAAAATAAATCGAATTTGGCATCCTTTAATTGCAGGCGGAAATTGTTCGGATTATAGTAAGCAAGGTTTAGTCGTACGATACTTTTGGACATACCTAACTCTTCCATAGTTACGCCAACTACTCTCACGAACTCCAGGTCCTTCATTTTTTCGCAGGCGCTGGCAAGCCCCCAAATGGCAAAAATGATTAATGCAAAACGAAACGATTTCATTGAAAAATGGCGATTATATTTTTCAAACCTACAGTAAAGGTTTTATTTCTCAAAAAGCAGTGGGGTGAATTAGGAAACATTTAACGGGGAGAAATAGGAGAGAGGATCAACACGGAGTTTATGGTATAGTCCATTTAATACATATAAAAAAATAAATCCTTTAGAAAGAATCTTTATCCTTGCTACTCCTCTTGTGCTTGTTAAAAAAGCCTGTTAAAAGCACTAATATCTTTAGTATTTTTGCACTTACCTAAAATTTTGCTTGAAACTTCTATTTGCTAAATTCATTAGCATATTTTTAGTTTGTCTATGAATTGTTTACCAGATGCTTAAAGTTAATTATTAAGTGAATAATCATAAGTAGTTTAACAGGTAGACTTTTACATATTTCCATCAATTGATTTAAATTTTGACATTATGACAGAGGGTGCAAATTCGAGAATACTATTAATTGAATCACAATATTTTCCATCGATTAATTTCTATAAGACTTTAATTAATCACAATATATTACAGATCGAGAAATATGAACACTATCAAAAGCTTAGTTTCAGGAACCGTTGTTATCTCGCAGGGCCAAACGGAAGAATGATTTTGAGTGTACCTCTGTCAAAAGGAAAGAATCAGCGTACAGTGACAAAGGACGTCAGGATCAGTAACGAGGAAAAATGGCAGGCACTGCACTGGAAAACGCTCGTGTCTGCTTACCGACGTTCTCCTTGGTTTGAATATTATGAAGCAGACCTTGAAATACTTTTTGAGAGGCCATTCAATTTTTTACTGGATTGGAACATGGCATGTTTTGATTGGATAAACAGCAAACTCAACATTAATATACCTACGAGGTTTACAGAAAGCTATCAGAAGGAAGTAGCTGGGGTTACTGACGCACGGGATACAATGCATCCCAATGTTGAGCAGGACAATCGTATCCAATACACCCAGGTGTTTCAGGACCGCACCGGTTTTCTGCCTGGATTAAGTATTCTGGACCTGCTTTTCTGTGAGGGAAAACAGGCGTTGGAAGTGATAAAAAATGCTTGATTAAAACATTAAATAATTTTATTCAATAAATTGACATGTAATTATTTATATATTTGTACTGATTGCAATGCCCGTTCACGAAAAAAATTACTGCAGCAATCAACAAAATATTTAGATTTGCAACCAATTTTGCTGGGTCCCAACTGACGTAGGTGTGTAAACCAGGAGTTTCCAGCGACGGAGAAAAGGAGCATTTTTCCTGTAGTTTATTTTTTATTACTTATTATTCATTTGCTGATTTTAAATGAACAACACCTACACAGACCTCGTTAAACAGACGTTTGAGTTTCCCCAGGAGGGCTTTGAAGTTAAAGACAACTACCTGGAGTTTAATGGGTTAGATATTAAGGCGCTGATAGACAAGTATGGCACGCCGTTTAAATTGACCTACCTCCCGAAGATTGGGATGCAGATCAATAAGGCTAAGAAGATGTTCCAGGAGGCCATAAAGAAGAACAGGTACGATGGGAATTATTATTATTGCTACTGCACCAAAAGTTCGCATTTTTCCTTCATTATGGAGGAAACCCTTAAACACGGGGTGCATATAGAAACCTCTTTCGCATACGATATTGACATTGTTAATAAGCTGTATGAGAAGAAGAAGATCAGTAAGGAAACTTACGTGATCTGTAATGGCTTCAAAACAAAAGCATACACCAGGGCTATTGCAAGACTGATCAACGGCGGCTTTAAAAATGTGGTTCCGGTTCTGGACAACAAGGAAGAACTGGAAGATTACAAACGGAACATCAGATCCAAAGAAAAAGTAAAGCTTGGTATCCGCGTAGCTGCTGAAGAAGAGCCCAGCTTTGATTTCTATACTTCCCGTCTGGGTATACCTCCCCGTGATATCCTTGAGTATTACGTGGACAAGATCAAAGGCAATGAAAAGTTTGAGCTGAAAATGCTGCACTTTTTCATGAACAAAGGGATTAAGGATGATATTTATTACTGGAGCCAGTTTAACAGGGTACTTAACCTGTACTGCCAGCTGAAGAAGATCTGTCCTGAACTGGACAGTATCAATATCGGTGGTGGTTTCCCTATCAAACACTCACTTGGATTTGACTACGATTACAATTACATGGTAAATGAGATCGTGGCAAACATCAAGAGTATGTGCAAGAAGAACAAAGTTCCTGTTCCCGACATCTACACCGAGTTTGGGTCCTTTACAGTAGGTGAAAGTGGTGCTGTGATTTACAGCGTAGTGGGTGAAAAAATGCAGAACGACAGGGAGTCCTGGTATATGATTGACAGCTCTTTCATTACTACACTGCCTGATACCTGGGGTATCGGTGAAAAATTCCTGATGTTGCCCATCAACAAATGGGATCAGGAATATCAGGAAGTGCATCTTGGTGGACTTACCTGTGACGGTTACGATTTTTATACATCTGAGGAACATATTAATGCTGTATTCCTGCCTAAGCAACAGTCGGCTGCAGAGCCTTTGTATATTGGCTTCTTTCATACCGGCGCTTACCAGGATCAGTTGAGCGGGTACGGGGGTATCAAGCATTGCCTGATTCCTTCACCCAAACATGTGATTGTGGGATACGACAAAAATGGTCAGCTGAAAGATTGGTTATATGCCAAAGAACAGACGGCTCAGAGTATGTTAAAGATATTGGGTTATTAAAATAATGGGTTAGTAATCCTACTGAAAGCCCCCCGATTTTTCGGGGGGCTTATTTTTTCTATCGTTGCGAAGATGGTTGGTCGGAAAAGAAAGGCTCCCATTTATTGAAAGCCTTAGCTGGCATAGGTTAGATGATATTCAATAGCATAAGGACAATAGGATAGCACAAAGATAGGGTGCCCTGGTATGAAGGGTAAGACCAAAAAGTTGTAATTTTTTTTAACCTCAGTTTAACAGAATTTCCTGAATGGAGATCAATTTATCATCAATGTATTAACATTTTATTAACTAACCGGATCTGGTGTTGAGAATAGTAATATAATAATATTACCCTGATTCCGGGATTATCAAGAAAAAAAATTCTCATATCTCACACAGACGTGTAGGTGGTGTTAGGGTTCTTGTGCCTCTTCATTGAGATAATTGATGGCCGTGCCACATTGCTTTTCTATTTCCGTAAAACATGCTTCAAGTAATTCCAGTTCACCATTTATAAAAGCTGATTTACCGGAGCGGGAGAATCCTTTCACCAGGAGGAACTGTTTGGTCAGATTCTGGTTGATCAGCGATAGGTGCTGTTTCTGCTTCTCCTGGGTGCGCTGTTGTTCCATGGATATGATGTTGCGGTAATATTGTCCCAGTGCACGCAGCAGGAACAGGATATACAAGCCAACGATGATTGGGTTGGAAACGTACTGAAAGGCGTCTGAATAGCCCGGAGTGATGTAGGTTTCAATATGATTCAGTTTGATGTATGCTACTGATGAGAGATAAACACAAAGCAGCGTGCAGAGAATGAGTGCGACGCGTAAATTAACCGTGATAAAGCACAGTAAGATACTCATAGCCCATATAATAGCATATTTGGGGGATAGGTCCTGGTTGTTAAAAAAGGAGGAAAGGGCGGGCATGATCACAGTACTGAAAGAGGTGAGCAGCCCTACGGCTGCAGCCGGAACTCTTTTTTTAAGGAGGAATAGGCACATCAGCAAAGTGGCTGTCAGAAAGGGAACAAGGATCATATTCACTTCATTCTGGCTGATTAGAGCCAGCAGCATAATTGCCATGAGCAGGATAATATAGAAGAAGATATAATCGTAGATGAGCCGGATCTTTGCTTGTTCATAGGTATCATCGGTACGTAACAGTACTTTCCCTATCACAGTCTGCTCTGTACCGTGATAGATGTTTTTGGTGAATGACCAGGCTTCCCTGCCAAATTGCTTTGCCATCAATGCTTGCTTATTATAAGCAAATTATTGCATTATAGTGCGATGGAGATTAAACGTTTGTGTGAATTATACACAATTTAAAAAGGAGATACACGAATGTACCTCCTTTAACCCCCATGTCATTGCCAGTTTTCGTGAGAAAATTGACATGTTTCCCTTATTCCACTACTATTTCTTTCGGGGAATCCTGTTTGTTTTCTTTCTTAGGAAGCGTAACCTTCAGGATACCATTGTCATATTTTGCGTTGATCTTCGTGGTATCTACAGCATCACCGATGCTGAAAGAGCGTTTGAAAGACCTGAAGCTGAATTCCCGGCGAACCTGTTTGTCGGCTTCGTTTTTGGTTTCAGCTTTACGTTCAGCACTGATAGTTAAGGATTTATCGTCAGTGTTGATTTTAATATCTTCTTTGGAGAAGCCGGGAGCTACTACGTCTACCAGGAAGGCATCCTTGGTTTCGGTAATATTTACAGGAGGATGAGTTGCAAAGAAATCGCCGGTCAGGAAATCATCATTTACAAATTTGGTCCATCCGCCGTTCAGGATATCACCGATGTTTCTGCTAAGAGGGTTGTGGTTGAATAATTTAACATGTGTCATAGCTTCTATAAATTTTTTAGTGTGAAATCTATTTTTTGTTTCTGTATCGGCTGTAGATCAAATGGGATACCATGCCACAAAAACTGCTATTTTGTTAGTAAAAACGTTACAGATTATGACATAATGTCTGTTTAATTGTTTGTGTTGTGTCAAAAAGTCTTTTTTGAGATGTATTTTTTTAATTTTCGGTTCTATATATTTAACTTTGTCAATAAATAATCCATCCAAACAGAAAAAATTATAATTATATGTACCCAGCGGAATTAGTAATGCCCATGAAGGCAGAGTTGACTGATAATGGTTTCGACGAGCTGCTGACAGCTACCAGTGTGAATGAAACGCTGAAGAAAGAAGGAACTACCCTTGTAATGATTAACTCTGTTTGCGGCTGCTCTGCAGGTTCTGCCCGTCCGGGCGTACTGATGGCAGTAGCGCACAGCGAAAAGAAACCAGATAGACTCACAACCAGCTTCGCAGGTTTTGATGTAGAAGCAGTTAACCAGATTCGTGAACACTTGCTGCCTTATCCTCCTTCTTCTCCGGCTATTGCCCTGTTTAAGGATGGCCAGCTGGTTCATTTCATCGAGCGTCATATGATCGAAGGTCGCCCGGCTCAAATGATTGCTGCTAACCTCGCAGATGCATTTGAACAATATTGTTAAATAATAAAATTTCACTATTCGGATTCATACATTCGAATTTGTATCGTACTTTGGTGGTTTGATTTTCCTTTTGATTAAATTCGGCTTTGTTCATAGGAAAACTCAGATCACCAATTTTTTTGGCTATGTATCCTAATTTATATTACGCACTCAGAGATCTGTTAGGGTTAGAAATTCCTGTACTAAAGATTTTCCAGACATTCGGCTTTTTTGTGGCGGTGGCATTTCTTGCCGCTGCGTATGTGCTTACCCGTGAATTGAAACGCCGGGAAAAGATGGGGCTGATGCTGCCAGTTCAGGAGACTATAACTGTTGGCGGGCCTGCCACCAGAGGCGAGCTCATAGGAAATGGCGTAATAGGTTTTTTACTGGGATGGAAGATCATTGGTCTGATGCTCAACTGGACCGCTGCTTCCCAGGACCTTCAGGGGTATATGTTGTCAGGACAGGGGAGTTTTTGGGCTGGACTGCTGGTTGCAGCCGGCTTTGTATATATTAAATATAATAGCAACAAAAAAAAGAAGGCCACCACACCGGGGAAGGAAGTGGTTTCGGTATGGCCGCACCAGCGTGTTCCTGACATCGTTGTCATGGCTGCTATTGCAGGTCTTATCGGTGCTAAGATCTTCCATAATCTTGAGAACTGGAATGATTTCATGCAGGATCCTTTGGGTTCACTGGTATCTTTCAGCGGACTGACTTTTTATGGTGGCCTGATTGTAGCCACTGTGGTGATCCTGAATTATGCACGCAAGAAACAGATCAGTATAAAACAACTGATTGATAGTGCGGCTCCCGCTCTGATGCTGGCTTACGGCATAGGTAGGATGGGGTGTCAGTTTGCCGGCGATGGTGACTGGGGTATCTACAACAGTGCTTACATCACAGATACTACTGGTCGCGTTGTAAATGTGGCACCAGCTGAATTCAATAAAGCTGTGCAACAGAATATTGCTTATTTTCAGCAGCAGTATAGCGATACTAGTCATATTCCCCACGCTGCTTTCAGTAAGCCTGCTGCACTGGGTTTTCTGCCTGACTGGTTCTTTGCTTCCGGATATCCGCATAATGTAATCCGGGAAGGGGTGTCTTTGCCTGGTTGCGATGGACAATATTGCCGCGTGCTGCCAGTTGGCGTATATCCTACGCCGCTATATGAGATTATTGCCTGCCTGCTTCTTTTCGGAGTATTATGGGCAATTCGTAGAAAAGTGAAGATTCCAGGTGTATTGTTTGGTGTTTACCTGGTATTGAACGGCATAGAGAGATTTTTTATTGAGAAGATAAGAGTGAATACCAAGTACGATATTTTCGGTTTTCATCCTACGCAGGCAGAGATCATTTCTTCCCTGATGGTGATTGGCGGTATCGTATTTATCTGGTATTGCCGCAAGAAAAATGCGGCAGCAGTTACTCTTCCCAGATAATTTGATATGCAGCGTCATCCGTCACTGATACCATTGTCACATGAGCATAAACGTCTTCTGTTTGTCTGCCGGTATCTGAAAAAGAATGCGGCCCCTTACGAGGGGTTTCCGTTAGAAACACAAGCGAAGTTTGAATATGTGGTGAAAGTGTTCCAGGAATTAATGGTACCGCATATTCAGAAGGAAGAATATCTTTTTGAAAAATGTATGGGTAAAGATCCTGCTGTGGATGCACTGATTAAGGAGTTGCAACAGGAGCACCGCATTATCTCCGGGATGTATAGTACCCTGGCAGATAGTCGCCAGCTGGATGAGGATATGGATCGCCTGGCTACGAGCCTTGAAGAGCACATCCGGAAAGAAGAGCGCCAGTTTTTTGAACTGCTGCAGCAATTGTTCCCTGAATTCCTCAACAGCCTCCAATTCGAAAAATAAACTGGTTGTTATATAAATGACTGACAGCTTTTAGCATAGATAATGCTAAAAGCTGTTTTTTACCGTCTATCCTGCATTAACACCGCTGTCTAATATCCTTCAAACCTCCATGCAACATTAATTTCCCTGAGTCGTCTTTATTTCGTTACCGTCAGATTTTACCAATCGTCCCTACCAATAGACCGTTTGTGTAAAGTTATGTACTATGTAATGCAAGATACCTATCTTTACAATGTATTATTTAAGATACTGTAGTGTATTATATACTGTAGTTGATTAAGTAAGGATCTAAAACATAGCTAGTACCTAAAAAACTAAATCTAAATCCGCCCTTATATGAAAGCGATTTTTAAAGCGTTTACATTGACAGTCACTGTGTTAAGCGCTTCCTTTAACTCCCAGGCTCAGAATGGTCCAAGAGTGTCTGGACAGGTTGTACAAACCGGGTCGAAACCTGTAGAGTTTGCTACTATTACTTTGTTGAAAGCAAAAGACTCTTCCCTGGTAAAAGGCGCTATTGCCGATATCGGCGGTAAGTATGAATTTGAGAATGTAAAGCAGGGTAAGTACCTCATAGCCGCTGCAGCTGTAGGAATGAACAAGACCTATGGTAAGGCCTTTGACGTGGTAACTGCCGCTGTACAACTACCGCCTATTTCCATGGAGGCCTCCTCCAAAAGTCTTAAAGCTGTTGATGTAACTGCCCGCAAGCCTTTTATTGAGCAAAGAGCTGATAAAATGGTGGTAAATGTGGAAAATAGCATCAGTGCATCTGGTGGTAATGCTATGGAGGTACTGGAAAAGTCTCCTACTATTAATGTAGATAAGGATGGTAATATTTCCATGAAAGGTAAGAGCGGTGTGATCATATTGATTGATGGCAAGCAAACCAATATGTCGTCCCAGGATATTGCCGAGCTGCTCAGAAGTATGCCCAGTACTAACCTGGAGCAGATTGAACTGATAGCCAATCCTTCCGCCAAATATGATGCAGCCGGCAATGCGGGGATCATTAACCTGAAACTGAAGAAAAACAAAAACTATGGCACCAATGGTAATCTGACTCTGGGAGCCTCTCATGGTAAAAAGCCCCGTTACAATGCAGGGCTGAACCTGAATCACCGTAACGAGAAATTTAATATATACGGTTCTTATAACTACAATCACCGTGAGCAAGAGCAGAATCTGGGTCTTTTCCGCTCTCTGACAGACAAGAACAGCTATCGGGTGTATGATCAGGTAAGCGAAATGCATAACCAGTCTGAGTACCATGCAGGTAAAATAGGGTTGGATTATTTCCTTGCAAAGGGCCACACTATCGGTGTAATGGCAGATGTTGCCTACAGGGATTACAAAGATCCCGGTGTTTCCACTACATTGATGGGGAACGGCAAGATTATAGACTCAATCCTGCGTACCAATACGAATCAAGGAGGAATATGGAGGCGTGGCGCTTATAACCTGAATTATCGTGGTGTATTGGATTCTACCGGAAAGGAGCTGAACGTGGATCTGGACTATGCGAAGAATTCGGACAGGCAGGGTAACAATATCTATGCATTTACTACAGGCGGCGATGGAAAGGCAACGCTAAACCGTGATACATCGCGTAATAATCAGCCAGCAGTTATCGAAATCAAAACTATAAAGGTTGACTATACGCATCCGCTGAAAAAGCAAGCCAAGCTGGAAGCAGGTGTGAAACTGAGCTTTGTTAAAACAGACAATGACGCGCGTTTTGATTCGCTCAAAGGAGGTAATTGGATACTGGATGATAATCGTTCCAATCACTTCATATATAAGGAGAATATTAACGCCGCATATATCAACTTCAATAAGCAATACAAAAAGTGGACTGTACAGCTGGGCTTACGTGGTGAACAGACGCATATCACTGGCCGCTCTGAGTCAAGGAAAGGGAATCAGGATGTGGTTGTCAATAACGACTCCAGCTATTTTAACCTGTTCCCAAGCGCGGCGGTTACTTATACACTGAATAAGGACAACACGTTGGGTATCACCTATAGCAGACGTATACAGCGTCCTAGTTATGAAGATCTGAATCCATTTGAGTTTTATCTCGACAGGTATACAAAGGTGTCAGGTAATCCCAGTTTGAGACCACAATACTCTAATAACTTTGAAGTAACACATACGTTCAAAGATTTTCTGATCACCTCTATCGGATATGCACATACGAAAGATATGATGACCAGGATATTGTCATCCGATGTAGACATGGCAACAGGTGACTCCACAGTGTTGAAGTACAAGTACCAGAATGTAGCTAAGGCAGATAATTTCAACATGAACGTATCCGTGCCTTTCCCGATCACGAAATGGTGGAATAGTTTCACAACATTATCCGGCGCTTATAACATATTTGAAACGGTTGTTGATAATAACCATGTAAAACTGTATGCCTTCGGTTTCTTCGGCCGCACCCAGCAGACATTTATCATTAACAAAAACCTGACAGCAGAAGCCACTTTCTTCTATGTATCGCCGCAGGTGGCCGATGAGGGTTTATTTCGTATGAAGTCCATGTGTGCGCTGGATCTGGGTTTGCAACAGAAAGTTCTGAAAGGAAAAGGTACCCTGAAGCTGAGTATGACAGATGTGTTGAAAACACAATATTTCCGCGGCTCCTTCGACAATGCGGGTAAATATACCTCCGTAAGTAGCCGTTGGGATGCCCAGCAAGTACGCCTCAACTTTACCTACCGCTTTGGTAACAGCAATGTGAAGGCGGCGCGTAATCGTCAGACGGGCCTTGAAGCAGAGCAGAACCGCGTGAAACAGGGGGGCAACTAACATCCTTAATGGTTTTTTAGGTATATATAAGGATGGAGTAACGCGGCCTCTCGTCAGGCCGCGTTTTTTGATTAAAAGCAGGAGGGATTCTTTTCGTCACAAAAAAAGAGCGATTGGTGGAATTTAAGAATGGGATCATGGGTATTCATCTAATTTTATTAAAAATTTTTTCGAGAAAACATATAACGGATATTTTATTGTAATTAATTGAATTATAATTATTTACAATCTACATATCCTTGCCCGTCCCACTCAGATTGTCAGATTTCGGATCAAAAGTCAGGCATTCGTGCAACCTTTTTTATAATCATTGTCTTTATAATGAAAGCATCAGCCAATAACTTGAACCAGACGCCATTAGCAGAGAACGTAGTCGATCGTTGCAAAAAAGGAGATGTTCGCGCCTTCCGCGAGCTGTATAATGCTTATTCAGCAGCGATGTATAATATCTGCCTGCGTATGACCGGTAATGTTAACGATGCAGAAGACACTTTGCAAGAAGCCTTCATACAGGTACACAAGAATATCGGCAAACTGGAAAACGACAGTAGCCTGACCGCCTGGATCAAACGGGTGGTGATAAACCACTGTCTGAACACATTGCGGAAGAAAAAAGTGTATTTTGAAGATGTAGAGGTGGTGGAAGTCGCGGAAGAGAGAAGCGTGGATGAAGCCGATTTCACCTGGACCGTGGCCGCAGTAAAATCGGCCATAGGTAGCCTTCCACACGGATACCGGACGGTGTTGAACCTTTATCTCTTCGAAGATTATTCACACCGCGAAATAGCAGATATGCTAGGTATTTCTGAATCTACTGTTAAAACACAGTATATGCGTGCAAAGGAGAAAGTAAGACAGATTGTAAAACAGCAAAATTTAATCCGTTAATGCCAGACAATTTTGAAAGTTTTATCCGGCAGCACCGGGAGGAGTTTGAAGGTCCCGGTCCTTCACCCAAGGTTTGGGAAGCGCTGGAAAAGGAGTTGGGGAACAGCCGGAAAGGCAGGGTAGTGCAGATGTTGGGCCGTAACTGGTTTAAAGCCGCCGTTATAGCTGTATTGATAATTAACGCTGCTGCTTTTTTCTATTTCGCCAAAAATCATCAACGTCAGCAGGACCTGGCCGTACTGGCCCCGGAAGTGCACGAAGCAACTGCATACTATACGTCACGTATAAACGAAAAACTGGAGCAAATCAATGCATATCCCGCGTCCACGCTTGGGCTGGACAGTACCGCCCGTCAGGAGCTGGAACTTCGCAACGATACTTACAATGCACTTGAAAAAGAACTGAAAAACAATCCCGGCAACGAGAGGATCCGCGCTGCCATGATACGCTATTATCAGTTGAAACTTGACTTACTTGACAAAATACTGGAGGAACTACGTGAAAAACAGGTAGCCCCCGCTCAATTAAAAAAACGATATGAAGCTGAAATTTAATCTCCTGTTATGTTTTCTGTTTCCATTGCTCGTACAGGCGCGGAACACCGGTATAGACTATAAGAAGACGATCAACAAAGAATATACTGTTAGTGCTGGTGCTGTTTTTAATGTTGCCAACAAATATGGGAAGATCGTTTTTCATACCTGGAATAAGAATACGATCAAGGCAACCATTGTTATCACCGGTTTCGGTAAAAGTGACAGGGAAGCACAGGAAACTGCGGAGTCAGTAAAGATACAGGAAGACCAGAGTGGGAATACAGTGAGTCTGAAATCTGCTTATAATCCCTCCGGTTCAGGTGGATCCTGGTTTTCGTGGGGAGGAAAAAGAGACTCCAAGGAGTATGTGAACATTGACTATGATGTTTACCTACCACAGAGCCTTTCCAAGGTGAGCGTGCTCAACCAGTTTGGAGACGTAATCGCAGACAGGTTTTCATTCCCTGCTGAAATGGTACTCAGCTATAGTACTTATGATATCCGCGAGGCGGAAGATCTGCAGCTGACAGTGAGCTACTGTGATAAGGGTAAAATAGGTAAAGCCGGAAAGGTGGTGATGAAAAGCAGTTATTCGAACCTGCGTGCAGATCAGCTTGGAAGCCTTGTAACGCATTCCAGCTATGGTAATTATACTATTGGTAATGTGGGAACTGTGGAAATGTCCGCCAGTTACGATGATTATAAAGTGGACCGTCTTGGTTCCATTACAGGAGCGCTTGCCTACACTGACCTCGTTACCGGCGAGTTGCAACAAAGCATAGATCTGAAAGCAACCTATGGTGATGTCAATATCCGGAAGATCGGTTCCGGTTTTAAAGGAGCGGATCTTCAGCTGAGCTATGCAGATCTTAAAGCGAATGTGCCTTCACGGCTGCCTATGCGTATTGAAGTGCGGTTGTTTCATGGAGACTTGCATACGGGAGACCTGGAATTGAAGAATGTTGTCTCTAACAAATCAGTAGGCGGAGCCCTTTCCTATACGGCCCAGGCGGGAGGTGGCAATGAGCAGTCCGCCGTTTTCCGTGTAAAGGGGAGCAACTGTGATGTGAAGCTGGGTACTTACTAAATACAGAAGTCCATTCTAAAACCTTCATATATAAACTATCTAAAAAAATCCACATGAAAAAAATTGTAAAGTTGGCTGCCTATGTATTGCCTTTTATGTTGCTGGTAGCTGTGTTATCGTCTTTCCGTACTGCATTTGACCAGCAGATCAAGGGTAACGGTGTAATAAAATCGGAGAACCGGAATGCTTCTCCATTTACAGAAATAAGCACTTCCGGCGTTTATAAAGTGGTAGTTCAGCAGGGTAGCACCCACAGTATTAAAATAGAGGCGGAAGAGAATCTGCTGCCGTATATTTTGACTGAAGTCCGTGGTGATGAGTTGGAAATAAAGAGCCGTAAAGGGATTTCCATCAATCCTACCAAACCTATAACCGTTTATGTTACACTGGAAAAGGTGAAGCGCCTTTCCGCCAGTGGGGCAAGCGGCTTCACCAGTACGGGTACACTCAGGTCAGATAAGCTGGAACTTGAGTTCAGCGGCGCCACCAATGCTAATCTGGAACTGAACACCGGTAAAGTAGCCGTTGATTTGTCAGGAGCCAGCAATATCGAACTGAAAGGAACCAGCCGCAGTGCAGAATACGGTATATCTGGTGCTGCTGACATCGCAGCTACAGATCTCCGTTCTGATGATGTAGAGATTGGTATCTCTGGAACCGGGAAGGCCCGCGTTTTTGCTGAAAAGAAACTGAATGTAAGTGTGTCTGGTATGGGGAAAGTGAAGTACAAAGGTGAGCCGGTTGTTACCCAGTCCATCTCTGGTATGGGCAAAGTGAGCAGGATGTAATTTTTTTAGATTTAGATTTATATATTACGGCAGGTAGTTCACTACCTGCTTTTTTTTATCTTTGCTGTCCGATACAAAAATAATTAAGTTATGCCATCCTTTGACATTGTTAGCAAAGTTGATTTACAGACGTTGGATAACGCCATTAACACGGTAAAGAAAGAGATCACCAATAGGTACGATTTTAAAGGGTCGCACGTGGAAATTGATCTGAATAAGAAGGATATGTTACTGAAGATAGAGGTGGAGAGTGATATGAAGCTGAGTCAGGTACTGGATGTATTGATCAGCCGTACCATGCGCCAGGGACTGGAAGCATCCATTTATGACCAGAGCAAGGAAGCCTATCAGAGTGGTAAGGTATATAAGAAAGAAATACCTATCCGGAATGGTATTAAGCAGGAAGACGCGAAGAAGATCATAAAGTTGATAAAAGACTCCGGCTTAAAGGTGCAGGCCGCCATTATGGATGATATTGTGCGGGTAACAGGTAAGAAAATAGATGATTTACAGGATGTTATACATAAGTGCAGAGAGGCGAATCTGGGTATCCCCCTGCAATATATTAATATGAAGGCTTAATTTTTTTTAAATAAACTTTGGGGTGTAAAAGAAAAATAGTTACCTTTGCACCCTGTATTTACAATAACTTTTGATATGAAACAGGGAATCCATCCAGAAAATTATAGGTTTGTGGTATTTAAGGATATGTCAAACGGGCATAGCTTTTTGAGCCGTTCCACTGCTCCTTCCAAAGAAACAGTTAAATGGGAAGATGGCAATGAGTATCCGTTGATCAAGTTGGAAATTTCCAATACATCTCATCCGTTCTATACTGGTAAGAATGTATTGGTGGATACCGCGGGTCGTATCGACAAATTCAACAAACGTTACGCAAAGAAAGCATAGTCTTCTTGTAAATATTTTTTTGAGAATCCCATCGGCTTATCGATGGGATTTTTTATTTTTAGCCCCTATGGAGCGTAATTACATTCTTTTCGACACGCCCGCCCGTGAACTCTTATACCCTTTTACACATACAAGACCTATTGCAGCCTGCAGGGTTGGTATACTTACCATCCAGGAGAAGTGGGAACATTGGCTGGGGGCTGCGGTAAGTCATTTTACAGTGCAGCATCTGCAAGAGAAATTTCCGCTTCGTAATGGCGAAGAGAACACGATGAATATCCTGTTGAGCGGACATATCCTGCCTGATGCAAACATTGTGGCCGCTGTGAAAGCAATGCAACCTGACCAGGAGTTATATAAAGACAATCAACTGATTGCAAAGTCGTTGCAAGGCCGTGAAGTACATCTGCTGGCGACGGGAGACAGGAAGAATTACACAAAAGCAATTGCCTGTATCCAGATGCCTTGGGATATTTTCCAGCTAAATGACAAAGCCATCAGGGATGACTTTGCATTACTTACCCAGGGACGTGAATCTGCACCAATACCGGCTACTAATCAGGTGGTTAACAGAGACCAGGTTTTCATTGAGCCCGGCGCTACTGTGGAATGTAGTCTGCTTAATGCCGCATCCGGACCTGTTTATATAGGGAAGAATGCAATTGTAATGGAAGGGTGTCTTATTCGTGGGCCGCTTGCATTATGTGAAGGGGCTGTGCTGAAAATGGGGGCAAAGATATATGGTGCCACTACGTTGGGGCCTTTTTGCACAGGCGGTGGTGAGATCAAGAACAGCGTGATGTTCGGTTATTCCAATAAGGGGCATGATGGTTACCTGGGAGATGCTGTGATAGGAGAATGGTGTAACCTGGGGGCGAATACCTCCTGCTCTAATGTAAAGAATAATGGAGGCAATGTGAAAGTGTGGCTGGAAGCCCGTGGAGAGGCTGCAATAGCCGGATTTAAAAATGGGGTACTGATGGGGGATTACAGTCGCTGTGGTATCAATACCATGTTAAATACCGGAACAGTGATTGGGGTGTCCTGTAACATTTTCGGTGCACATTTTCCACCGGTGTTTGTACCTTCTTTCAGCTGGGGGGGAGACGCTACCTATCGGTTGCCGGAAGCGCTGCGGGATGCCGCTGCCTGGATGAAAATGAAGAACAAGCAGCTAGATATGGCCGACAGCAGAATATTGGAGGCTGTATATGCATTTACAAAACGACCTTAAAACTTAATATCACAGTATTTATGAGAAAGAAAATTGTTGCAGGTAACTGGAAAATGAACCTGACGCTGACGCAGGGAGAGCAACTGATCAACGACATTCTACAGGCTGGTCTGAAGCTGGAAGAAGGACAAGAAGTAGTCATTGCTACTCCTTTCCCCTATCTCGCAAAAGCCAAATCCCTGTTGAAAAACTATCCTGGGTTTTTTGTTGCTGCACAGAACTGTTATAGTGAAAAATCCGGCGCCTATACTGGTGAAGTATCAGCGGAAATGCTGCAGTCAGTAGGAGTAGATTATGTTATCCTGGGGCATTCTGAAAGAAGGGAATATTTTGCAGAGAGCAATGCAATGTTGGCGAAGAAAGTTGATCAGGCGCTGGCCAACGGCATCAAGCCGATTTTCTGTTGCGGCGAGCCACTGGAGATCAGGCAGGCGGAAACCCAGAATGCTTATGTGGCCAAACAGCTGGAAGAAAGCCTTTATCATCTTACAGCAGAGCAGTTAAAGAATGTAGTGATTGCTTATGAGCCAATTTGGGCGATAGGTACAGGACTTACTGCAAGTGCTGCGCAGGCACAGGATATGCACGCCTTTATCCGTTCCAGGATTGCGGAAAAGTATGGTCGTGAAGCGGCATTGCACTTGACTGTTTTATACGGTGGCAGTGCGAAACCAGGTAATGCAGCAGAGTTGTTTGCCAGCCCGGATGTGGATGGCGGACTGATTGGCGGCGCCTCGCTGGTGGCGGCTGATTTTGTGGAGATCGTACGTAAACTCGCTTAATAAGTCATTTGAGAAAATGTGCAGTTACTAAAGCTGCACATTTTTTTAGTATTAAATGCTAAAAAAATTAGTATTTCTGAAAAAAGGTTGTATATTCGTGTTGTCATTCTAACAGGAAGATTTAAAATATCAGGTTATGAATACGAATTATGAAATTTCTGAAGAATTTGATTATCTGCTGGTAGTGAATCCGGATGTGTTGGTCGCAAAAGATATTACCCGTATCCGGCAATATATAGCTGGTACGTTGAGTGATGAGCGGGTTACGGCCGGGCCTTTGCATATAGCTTTATTCCGTTCTGCATTTCCGGAGCGGTATGAAGAGGATTTCATTACTATGCTGGAAGATGTGGCGCGGAAGCAGTCAGGCTTTGCAATATATACATCACGCCTGGAGTCATTTAAGCATGCGGATGGAAGACAGAGTATTGGTATTAATGTTGCCAACCCGAAGCCTATTGTGGAATTGCACAAGAGCATTATGCTGGCATTTGATCTGAAGCCACAGGCTTTCCGGCCGCATATTATGCTCACGAGGAATATTCAGCAGGAGGCAGCAGATAAGGTTTTACCGACGTTAGCTCAGCAGTTGTTTGTCCGTAGCTTCAATTGTCATTGCTTTACTTTGATGAAAAGGCCAACCACAGGCGGAAAATATGAAAGAGTGAGAGACTTTGTGTTTGGAGATATTGAGCATTTGACAGGATCATTGTTCAATTACGCAGCTTGATTGATTGGAGCAGCCTGATAAGCTATTGTCTCGCAAATCTTTATCGCTATTTGCATTGAATATTCGCAATGAGATGCCGGGTAAAAAGATAAGCATCGTTGATCTTCAACGGGGCAGTTACTATAGCATCTTATTATTGCAGAGAAGGACATATAGATTACTTGTATATTGCCTGGAGAGGCAAACGTAGATGAGCCTAAATTGAGCATTATAACATTGACGCAGTAAGGTAGATGATTGATAATTATAGTATCGTGATAAAATTGTTGATGTTATCATTGGTAGCATGGCTAATGGTAATTATTAAATGCGATAGTTGTTAAAAGACGAATAATTAAATCCCCAGCCAGGACAGTTCCGACGAATTGTATGGCTTTAGAAAATAATTGTCTGAAACAGGATGTATCGGGAAAGGGAAGGTTTGTTATCCCCAACACCAGCCGCGTACATTCTCCTACTTCCCGGTTTGTATTCAACGTATCAGTTTGGATGCAATTACATATTAATAGCTAAATTCGTAGCTCATAAGACCAGTTTGTTATATGGCTGGTAAATGTGACCTGACGTTATCGTCAAAGCGAAGTATAAGTGAGATATTGTTGTTTATTACATTATCACGTCGTATTAAATGCGTAACGCAGCACTACTGCATAACTGCATGATATAGCGATGTGGTGGCTCTGTCTACGACAGCCAGATGCATATAGTGGAGTACAATAATAAATCACTTCCGGTAAATCCTGTTTCAGATACTCTTTAATATATCGTAACGTTATTAATTAATCCTGTTATAATAGAAATCAATAATGATGAAGCTCACTTAGAATGATACTTAACGCCGTTGATTATCATAACATCATATGAGTATAATAACCTCATACCTCAATACTTTCGTACTAAATTAGTTTAACTATATATTAATCAGTTGTTTTATGACAACTCAACCAATTATACATAAAGAGATCGTGGTAAAAGGCCGTGTACAGGGTGTTGGATTCCGGGCCAATGCCAAACACATTGCTGACCTGCTGGGGATACAAGGGTATATCAAGAATCTTCCTGATAAAAATGTATGGATTGTGGCAGAAGCCGAAGCGCAGGTGCTGGATGATTTCCTTAACTGGTGCAGGAAAGGGCCTGCATTATCTGAAGTAAAAGAAGTTGACATCATTACCGGAGAAGTACAACATATTAATGGCTTCACGATACTTCATGGATAAGTGCGGCAAATGTCTGGTGGATGATTGATCAGAACCATATATCATGCATGAGCTAGCGTAAATTGAATTAATGATGGGTTATCCTATGGGCTGGCAGGAACGGTGATCAATATAGATACTGTTCACAGAAATCATAAAAACTATCCTTTGAAATATGCCTGGTTAGATAACAGGTGTTCATCCTATGCCCCTGGATGTGGTGTACATTTATATAAGCAATGTATATCAGTAAAAAGCGCAAAGAACATATACGAATGATTGTTTATTATTTCAGCCGTATACTGTTCTTTGCGCTTCTTTTATTTTATGGCTGCAATGCCTTTTGCCGGCAGCTTCTGATGATTACTTATTTTGTCTGAGCATTTATTTTCTTTAGTAGTTCCTTATCCAGAGCAGATTTAGGAAGCATTAATGTAATGGTATTGATGGCGAAATAGGCCTCAGAAACATTTACATAGCCTTCAAAAGGACCAACTTTTAATCCCCACGAATTTTTTACTACAAAGAATGTTTTGCCTTGTTTGCTTTTTTCGATACCGGTAATATGCATCAGGTGATCATCCTGTGTAACCAGCTCTTCGTAGAGCTTTTGGCGAGATTCCTGTGTATAGGCACCTTCCTGCATATCAGGATTGATGCTACCCTCGGAAATACTGGTATTTGCAGGAGGATAGAGCGCATAGCCTTTGCCGAAAGCAAATCCTCTGTTGCTTACATCTGCATCCCATGCTACTGTGCAGCCTTTTCTTACAGCGCTCTCGGTAGCACTGATCAGGTCATTCAGGGGAATATTGTAATAGGCGCCATTGGAGAAGTTATCCGGAACCTCAACAATAAATGACTGATAGAAAGGATGATGTGTAAATGAAGTAAGGCCGACATAATCGTTGGCATTGAATTTCAGTACTTCCTTAGCAAAGGTTTGTGGAGTATAGGTTTTTCCGTTGTATTCAAAACTGGCTGGTGGTTTCCCCATATGCTCATCCAGAATAGCCGTGATATGATCTATCCAGTTGTCTGGTATTGGAGCAGGCGATTTAATGATGCTATCCAGGTATTTTTTCATAAGGGGTACCATCTGTGAGTGATCATGGGTTTTGGCGTTTCCTTTCAGACCGCTGTATACACTTTCAGGGACAATGCCATACAGATCTACAGAGTGGATCACGTCATGAGCCAGTCCTCCCTCGTCGAAGCGGGTATCTCCTTGGCGGCGCACATAGTTTTTTGCTTTCTCCAGGTAAATATTGCGAACAGTGAACATCTCCGAAAGATCTACATTCGTAACTCCCTTGCGGATGCTTTCAGATTCAATCAATGAGGTAGTGGAAAACGACCAGCAAGAGCCTGTAGCACCCTGGTTCTTAACAGGTGTAGCAGCATTGTTTTTTTCGGGAATCAGCAGCCTTTCCTGGGCATTGGCTGCAACAGCAGCAAAAAGCGAGAAGGCGATAAATAGTCCTTTCATATCTTATTTCAAAGTTTGACAAGAATAAAGATAACGGAACTAGCAGAAATAAAACATCACTGCGGCGAGATTCGATTGATTTTTATGATGATTCTGATGAGCGGATATTAACCGGGATTTATTGATTTATGAGAGGTTAAGAGATGTTAATACAGGGCCTAATGTAAAAAGAAGAGGTTAAGATCATGTTCTTAACCTCTTCTTTTTTATATCAGGTAAAACCAAACAATAATAATTCATTTATCCTCATATCAACTAAATGAGTCCCTGTTCTCGCTCATCAGTATCAGAGAATCATTGTTAGTCTTCGGAATTAACGTTAAACCCGGAAGTGCCATTTTTCCTGATGGTGATTTTATTGCTCTGAAGATAGCCTTGGTATTTCTGTAAGACGTTTTCTGGTTGTTTTACGCCATTGATATAAAGACCGGAACTGTTTTTCTCCACAGTATAATCTTTGCTGGCATCCAGCAGTTTGTCGTTGTTCATTTGGGAAATGAGGTCACGGTACTTCTTGGTAATGGTTTCTGAGCGTCTTCTGGCGTCTTCAGCAAAGAGCTGTGCATGTTCAGCTTCACGTTTAGCGCGTTCTGCGACACGTTTGGATGCATCAACAGATCTTTCCGCCTGCCTTGCCTCATCATTTACTGCCATGGCTCTGTCATGAGCTAACTGCATTTGTTCGTGGGCAATTTTCATATTCCTTTCCATGACCACCCTGCTTTCCGCCAGCTCTTTGGTTACTTTTTCATTCATTCCTTTCCAGTCAACTTTATCGAGGGCGTTCTGAACATCCAGGTTGATTTTGTCCCAGTTGATGTTTTTGAGTGCGGCGGCAGCTTCCGCCTGCGCTTTTTGGGTGGCTTCTGAAATGGCCTTCCAGTCAATTTTTTCAGTGGCGGCTTTGGCTTCTGCCTGTATCCGTTTCATGTCTACTTCCTTCAGACGGCGCATTGCTACCTCAACACTTTTCTGCGCTTCTTTTACCTGTTTGCGTATTTCTTCACGTGCAGCAGGAGAGAGCGATTCGTCTGTATCCAGTATAATATTTCTCTTCACGCGTGTATTTACATTGGTCTTTACATTTGTCTTCACCTGTACATCGGTTTTAGTATCCAAAGGATCAAGCGTGTCAGGCGTTGCTGCCAGGGCCGACAGCGGCGCGAGGGCTGTTTCCGGATCAGCGGCGGGAGCTACATCGGCGGAAGGAGCAGGGAGTGGTTCGGGTGCAGGCACGGCTACGGGAGCCGCCTTTACGGGCAGGCTGGAATCTGCAGTGCCTTTATGATGCAGGGAGGTTTTCTCCACAACAATTTCTTTTTTCTGTTCTTTGCCTTTTACAGGATTCAGCCATGCAATGGAAATGAGGCCGGTAGTGATGATGAGAACAGCTAAGAATTTCTGACTATAATTAAGATGTTTTGTTTTCATTTCCATGATGCGTTTAATACGGTGAAACAGATGTTGTCTATTATCTGCAGCGGCCATGGTAAGCGGGTTGGCGGTTAACCGGTATTCTTCCAACGCAACCAGCGCCTGGGCATAATGCAGGGGTTGTACGGTACTTGCAATAACAAGGTCGTCGCAACAGTGTTCCCTTTCCTGCCGGATGATACGGGAAATCATCCACACAAAAGGATTAAAGAAGAGTATTGTTTCAACAATAGATTGCAGGATATTCAGCAGGTAATCGTTACGTCTGATATGGGCCAGTTCATGCAGCAGGATCGCTTCCAGTTGCTCCTCGGAAAGATTGTTCACCATTGCAACAGGTAACAATATCACTGGTTTGAGAAAACCCAGCATTACCGGCACCTGTACATAGCCGGATACCAGCAGTTGTACCCTACGCGGTATTTTTAAACGGGCTGCAAGGCGCTCCAGATGCTTTTCCCAGGCTTCGCCCATTGATTGTACCTGGTGCGTGCGTATATGCTGTAGTTGGAGGAGGTCTGATATCAGTTTGATAGTCATTACAACAATGCCAATGATGTAAAGTGTGACCAATATGGGGAAGCACATCTCCAGGTTTGGAAATAGCCTGACCATTTGTGTTTCACTGGGATATATGGCGGCGGGCTGAACGGCAATAGCATGATCCATGACAACCTGTAATGTCATTTGCCGTACTTCCAGTACGGATTGCAACTGTTGATATAAGGTGATCAGGAACCAGGTAAATATACCCGCCAGGGAAAACATGGACAGATTGTATTTGATCCTCGCGCTGGCTTGCGGCCACAGCTTCAGTACTACTCTCAGACACGCATATACGAAAAATGCCTGCCATATTGCATGAAGAATGGCCCAACCAAGGGCGCGAGCCAGATCGCCGGTAATAGGTAATAAATTCATGGTCTGTAGTTTACCCGTTATCGCTTTTGGTTTTTTTCCATTTCTGCCAGGTATTCCCGGATCTTGTCCAACTCTTCGTTAGAAGAGCGGTGATTGCCCAATGCCTGTAACACCAGCCTGGAAGCAGATCCGCCAAATACGGTATCTATCATTTTATTCAATAACTGTTCCTGTGTTTTTTCCTGCGATACAGCCGCCGTGTATATGTGCGTTTTACTGCTGGCATCACGCTGCAGCAAGCCTTTTTCATGCATTATCTGCATGAGCTTCAGGGTGGTGGTATAACCGGCTTCCTTGGTGGCAGATAATGCATCATGCACGTCCCGTACGGTGCATGCGCCTCTTTCCCATAGGATGCTGAGTATCTCCAATTCACTTTCTGTAGGCTTGATGTTCTTCACGACTGTATAATTTATTGTTGTACGAATCTCTTCGTAAACGAATGTACGACAGTTTTCGTAATGACAAAAAAAAAGTTGATGTCTGTATTATTTCAGGGGATGAGCGGCAGTTTTTTCCATTTCTTTTCTCAGTTGTCTGGTGGTTTTGCGGCTGCCGTCTGCGCTCCAGCCGGGAGGCGAGAAGAGGTAATGCCAGGCATCTCTTACTGAGCGGGCATTACGGAGGTCGCGCAATATGTCCAGCCACTCATGTGTTGCAATGCGCAGGGGGTTGTAGGTATGAATATTTTTGGTAAGTCCATAAACAGGACGCTGGGCTTCCGGATAAAAGGTTCCGAACATCCGGTCCCAGATAATTAGTATCCCGCCGTGGTTGCGGTCAAGGTAATCAATATCGGAGCCGTGATGTACCCGGTGATGTGATGGTGTATTGAATATATATTCTAATGGTGCAGGGAGTTTGTTTATTACTTCCGTGTGGATCCAGAACTGATAAATAAGGCTGATGGCTTGCATACTCATTACCATCAGCGGATGAAAACCGACCAGGGGCATCCACAGCCAGAACAGGAATGTGCCGGTAAGGTTACCCGTCCATGTTTGTCGTAATGCAGTGGCCAGATTATAGGTCTGAGAGGAATGGTGTATCACATGCGAGGCCCAGAAATAGCGAACACTATGACTGCTGCGGTGGAACCAGTAATAGCTGAAGTCGTCTGCAAAGAGACACAGCAGCCATGCCCACCAGGTAAAGTCCAGCGTGAAAAAGCGGAACTGGTAAATAAAGAAATAAATGCCCAGGACGACCGCTTTTGTGAACAGGCCAATAAAGACATTACCCAGCCCCATCGCAATGCTGCTGATGGCGTCTTTAGGCTCATACAGGTGCTTCTGATCTATTGTGGTGAAGATAATTTCCAGCAGTATCAGCAGCACAAATCCGGGAATGGCATATACAATCAGGTCGGGAGGCATGCAATATAACTTTCATTTGAAGTTACGGATTTTCAGGTAAAGAAATACCGCTGCATCCCACTTTTCACATTGATGTAAAAAGCGGCGGCCGGTCAGGAATTTATCCCTGACCGGCCGTCCACATTTAATCCTGGCCTATGTATTTTCAAAATCGTCTGGCGTGGATTTCCATGCTATTTGAACGTATATTCGGCCCTACTTACAGCTGAAGCGCCGAACCATCCTAACATTTTTATTTTCCCGTTAGGGGTAGTGTTGTCCATATTACTCTTTACATTTTCCAGCACTTTTGCGAAAAGACCGCCGCTTTCCAATTGGTTGTTCAGTTGCAACAGGAAATCATAACTGCGGTATGTG
Organism: Chitinophaga sp.; assembly: GCF_035538455.1. Lineage (GTDB taxonomy): Bacteria > Bacteroidota > Bacteroidia > Chitinophagales > Chitinophagaceae > Chitinophaga. The sequence goes on along the minus strand of NZ_DATLKJ010000176.1, from coordinate 13,147 downwards.
GCAGAAAACAATCGTACAATTACTTTTTCATTCTGCTGGAAAGGTTTGTCTTCACGGGTTATACCTTCCTCTACCGGAAGAATGAATTGCTGGCCGTCTGACACGCCTTCGGCTAAAGAACCATCAATGGTAAGCATGTCCTTTAGTCTGGTCAGGGTATCATTACGGTAGGAGCGTATCCAGTTATAATCCGGCCCGCCGAGTGGGTCCCTTGCATGGAATGTAGCATAGTAGCCTTCCTTACCACTTCTGGCATCTTCTTTTTTCTTGAATTTAGAAGTGATGGAGTCAATTGTTGCCACTCTCCTGATAGTGTCATATGCTTCAAATATCTCCCCTTTATATTCCACATGTAATTTATATGCATGGCCCACTACGCCGATAGACGCTGTACCTGCATCATAGGTATACATCTTGTCTTTAAATGCAAACGGATACGTCTTTCCGGCAGTGAGGTCAAACAACGTGATGGTTGCGTCATTGATAATAGGCGCCGGGTTGTTGTCTGTATATGGAACCGACATCGTGAACTTAATATGCTGTTGGCCGGGATCTGTTGTGATCCATGCATCCATTACCGGGTAAGATTTTCCTTCTTTTATATTAAGATCTACTTTGTCTTCGCAGGCCGTTAATGCTGTAAGGGCCACTGCTGCTATATATAGTGATAGTCTCTTCATTGTGTGCGTCGTTTGGGCAGTTAGAATTTGAAGTTGTACGTAATACCAGGGATGATGGAACCTATGATAGACAGGCGAACCGATTCACGTTTGGTAGGATCATCATCATTCTGTTTGAAATAAATTGTATAGGCATTCCTGCGGCCATATACGTTGTACAGTGAGAATACCCATTCTCCTTTCCAGCGCTTGGTTTGCTTACCCTTGAGGGTGAGAGAAAGATCAAGGCGGTGGAATGCAGGAAGGCGGTAGTTGTTGCGTTTTTCGGTACTGTTGTAAGGTACATCCCAGCCCTGGAATTCGAGTCTGTTATCGGCAAAGGTAGCTGGCGCGCCGGTTGCATACACCCAGTTAGCAGACAGGGAAGTCCGTTTGGTGAATGTATGTGTTACCACCAGGTTGAGGTTATGCGTACGATCATAGCGGTTCAGGTGCCATTCGCTCAGGCTGATACCCGGTGTTTTCCTTTCAGTGCGGGAAAGCGTATAGCTGATCCATCCTGTGGTTTTACCCACATCTTTCTTGGCATACAGTTCCAGCCCATAAGCGCGTCCTTCAGATGGAAGCAGGTCCGCTTCTATATACTGATTCAGCTGGAGGTCGGCATTGTCAATATAATCGAGCTGATGATCTGTCTTCTTATAAAATACTTCTGCAGAGAACTCATATTTATCGTTAGGCGAATTATAGAAGTATCCCGCTGTATATTGATCCGCTACCATCGGCTGGATATTGTTGGTGCTGGGTGTCCAGATGTCTAATGGAGTAGGGGAAGCTGTGTTGGAGAGCTGGTGCATGAACTGTGTAGTTCTGGCGTAGGCGAGTTTCACAGCGTGCTGATCAGAGAAGGCATAACGGGCGCTGATCCTTGGCTCAAAGTAGTAGTAGCCTTTGATCAGTTCATTATTGCCATATTCTTTTGAGCCGGTCAGCGTTTTACGTATACCGGGTGTGGTATCGTTGAAGTAATAGGCGGTACCTTTGCCAAGGTATTGATAGGCAGAAAGACGGCCACCATAGCGGATGCCGAATTTCTTGCCGGGTTTGTATTCATGATCTATATATACGGCCGATTCAAGTGCATGCTTATCAGTAAGTTCTTTTACACGGTCAACACCAGCTTCCGTACCCACACCTTTACCTGGTTTGAAGGTATAGTATACTCCCTGCACGCCAAAGTACAGGCTGTTGGTGCTGTTAATGTAATAAGAGAAGGAAGGTTTCAGACCGTAGTTGATAATGTTGGATGTCCACTTATAGCCCTGTTTAGCTTCATTCGCTTCTTTCTTGGACTCATTGCTGAAATCCAGACTATAGTCATATTTAGTGTAGTAGGTGGTGAGGTTGAGGAACAGACGGTTGCTGAATACATGGTTCCAGCGGATGGTTGCCGTGGTGTTGCCCCAGTTCATATTCACATCTTTACCAAAACCGAATACATCGCGTCCAAAGTATCCGCTCACAAAGAGTGAGTTGTTTTTGTTGAACTTGTAGTGGGCTTTGGCGGTAACATCATAGAAATTCAGCTTAGTATCTTTCATATCACCTTTCATAAAGGGCTTCATGAGAATGTCTATATAAGATCTTCTAGCAGCCACAATGAAAGAGGATTTATCCTTTACCAGCGGACCTTCTACAGAGAGACGGCTGAAGATGTTACCGATACCGCCGTTTACATTGAAGGCCTGGTCGTTACCATCTTTCATGCGGATGTCCAGCACGGAAGAAATGCGCCCTCCATATTCTGAAGGAAAACCACCCTTTATCAGATCGAGGCCTTTCACCGCATCAGGGTTGAATACAGAGAAAAACCCGAGCATATGGGTGGAGTTATACACCGGTGCTTCGTCGAGAATAATCAGGTTTTCATCGCTGTTACCACCGCGGACATTGAAGCCTGAAGAGCCTTCACCTACAGTAGTTACACCAGGCAGCGTCTGTATGGAACGCAGTACATCCACCTCTCCCATGAAAGTGGGCATCTTTTTCATCTGCGCTATATCCAGTTTGTTAATACTGGTATTGAGTGTGTTGATAGGCTTTTCCTGTTTTTGTCCGTTGATGGTAATTTCATTAAGCTGGCTGCTGTTACCTTCCATCCTGACGTCCAGGGTCTTGTTGCTGGTAAGGTCTACTGTAACTTTATAAGGGGCATACCCAATAAAAGAAAACTGTAGTTCATGCGCACCCGCAGGGAGAGTGAGGGAGTAGAAACCATATTGGTTTGTAACGGTTCCGGTGCTGGTACCGGGTTTGCCGATCGAAATGCCGACCAGACTTTCGCCGTTTTGTTTGTCTTTCACATACCCGCTTACAGTAAAGCGTTGTTGTGCCATGGCGGAACGCACTGCCAGTATTGTCACTAGCAGCGACATCCACATGATTACCGTTGTTTTCATAAATAGGTAAATCGAGATTTTATAGAATTAGGAATCTAATGCTTGAATTGTGCAGCATGCATATATGACGTGAAAGGGAACAGTTACCCCTACCCGGTGCACATAATTTATGGATTAGTAACATTCCGGGAGGTAAATATATAATAAGAACGGGAAGGAGGAAAGAAAAAGGGAATATTGACTGACGGGGATTTTCAGTTTTTGATCAATATTCCCTGCATTTTTTCGTTTAGAGTGGTGGTTTTAATCAAGAATGTCACAACGGAAGCCCAACCGTGTTACAAATTCTATAATGGAATTTTCGGTCAGCTCCTGCGGACTGATTACCCTTAGCACTTTGTCGCAATCTTCAATATCAACACTGCAGTCATTTATGGTAAAGCTGGTGGCTATGGCATTGATTACGGCTGTTTTATCTTTAACGGTGTTAATGTTTGTCCGGAATATTCCAATCATGGTTTATATTATTTAAGAATTGCGGAATATATTTGTACAAAATTGCTACAGGTCGTCAATATAACAGTTACACCAAACGGATAATAACTTATACTAAAAGGATTATTTTATGACTGTAGTAGTCAGAAATGATGCACAGAATGTTCTTCTCAGGGATACGGCAATCCCCTTTGCTGTGGAGGAACATATCGACTCCAGGGTAATAGTGGAAGAGCGGATGCAGAAGGAATTTGCTTTTGGAAGTTACTGTGTACAGGAATACAGCTTTGACGGATTTCATATCGCCTCCTTTGAAGCAGAGGTATATGAGAATATAAGTATCAGTGTGGACGAAATCAACCCGCGTGTCATAATGCTGTTTATGGAAAACGGGAATGTAGCCACCAATGCCAATAATTATCACAGCTGCCACTTTAACTCTCACGAACACAACCTGTTATATTCCCCGGTGACCACTGAAACAGCCTTGGTAAAGAAACAAAGCGGAATACGTTTTTACGGACTCACCTTTACCAATGAGCGTTTCCTTGACCTCGCCAATAACAACGGCCGTACGCTGGACAAGTTGGCTAATAATGTCGCCGGTAATAAAGCTGCCATCCTTTCCGACAAGATCAACCCTTTGATCACGCCGCGTATGGAGACTGTACTTGCAGACATACGGCGTTGTCAGTTTCAGGGCGGACTGAAGAAGCTGTTCCTGCAATCTAAAGCGATTGAATTGCTTGCCCTGCAATGCGAACAATTTGAAAGCGGCCTGGTGAAAGACAGTCCTATATACTATAAAATCAATACCAGCGATATTGAAAAACTGCACCATGCACGTGAACTGCTGTTGCAGAATCTGCAACAACCACCCAGCCTGGTACAGCTTTCCCGTATGACTGGCCTGAATGAGTTTAAACTGAAATCAGGCTTCAAGTCGCTCTTCGATACCACTGTTTTCACCTACTTCAATGATCATCGCCTGAACCTGGCGAAGGAACTGATTCTAGACAGCAGTAAGCCACTGGCGGAGATTGCAGATGAAACCGGCTATTCTTCACCTCAGCATTTCAGCAACGCTTTCAGGAAAAAATTCGGCGTTAACCCTGCCAGCCTGAGAGGATTTAGTAAGCAACCGTGAAACGCTGCCTGATATGCCGGGGCCTTTCCAGCTCATCCAGCAACGCAATTGCATAATCTGCTGTGGAAATACGGCTTTCACCTTTATCGTTAGTAAGTAGTTGATCTTTGCCCAGCCGGAAAGTACCTGTGCGCTCACCGGGTTCTATCATCGCTGCCGGACTGACTACAGTCCATTCCAGGTCGGTGTCCTGTTTGATTATATTGAAAGCATTGCGGGTGGCGGTTGCGCCTTCTTTCCATTGTGCCGGAAAATCAGGCGTGTCCAGGAGTTGAAGACCAGGAGCAACTTCCAGGCTGCCGGCACCACTTACGGCTATCAACCTTTTGATACCGGCCTGCTTGATACCATTAATTATTGCTGTAATGGCCTGCACATAAGTATTAGTATCATGTGCGCTGTAGGCGCTGATAACAGCTTCGTTACCAGCTACCGATGCGACCACCTCCGCTTCGTTTGCTACATTGCCTTGTTTTATCGTCAGGCGCTCGTTTTTTATAGTGATTTTTTCCGGATGACGAACAATGGCAGTTACTTCATGGCCCCTGTTCAATGCTTCGTTCAGGATAGCTGAACCAATAAATCCGGATGCTCCGATAATTGCTACTTTCATTTGATGGTTTTTTATAGTGAATTAAATACAGCCTGATAAGGCGTTTCCTTTATATGTAATTACTTTTATTACAGTTATGGTGATAAAAAATACAGATTGGTTAATCTGTAACTAAAATAATTACAGTACGAAGGTAAAGGAAAACTTTGATTCTCTGGTTTTTTTTTGACGATCCTGAATTTATTTTTTTTGAGTTTCCTGATGACATAAAAAAAGCGATCCGCTGGAAACGGATCGCCTTAAAAATATTAGCACTAATCTCTACGTCAATCTTCACTTGTCAGTATCACAATACAAGAGTGCTGGTCTTTATTTCACTTTCGATTTATCTGCAGCAACAGAAAAATCGAAAGTATTGTTATGCCGTGTGGTTTGCTTTGCTACAGCAACTGTGTGCTGGTTGTTGTTTTCCCGGGTATGGAATTTTTTAGCGAGGGTAGGAGCGATAACCAGTGATACGATAGACATCAGTTTGATCAGGATATTCATGGACGGACCTGAAGTGTCTTTGAACGGATCACCAACGGTATCGCCGGTTACAGATGCTTTATGTGGCTCAGATTTTTTGTAATAGGTTTCGCCATTGATCTCAACACCTTTTTCGAAGGATTTTTTAGCGTTGTCCCAGGCGCCACCGGCATTGTTCTGGAAAATACCCATCAGTACGCCGCTCACGGTTGCCCCAGCGAGAAAGCCTCCCAGTACTTCAGGGCCGCGGAGGAAGCCTATCAGTAGCGGTGATATAAGAGCGATGGCTCCAGGCGCCAGCATTTCACGGATGGATGCCTTTGTGGAGATAGCCACGCATTTATCGTATTCAGGAGTACCGGTACCTTCCATAATGCCTGGGATTTCCCTGAACTGCCGGCGTACTTCCTCCACCATCGACATAGCGGCACGGCCAACAGCTGCAATGGCCAGTGATGAGAATATGAATGGGATCATACCACCCACAAACAAACCAGCCAGTACATCTGCTTTGTAGATGTCGATGCCCTTGATACCTGCCACACCCACAAATGCTGCAAACAAAGCCAGCGCAGTGAGGGCTGCAGAGGCAATGGCAAATCCCTTACCGGTAGCGGCAGTGGTGTTACCTACGGCGTCGAGTATGTCTGTTTTTTCACGTACGTCTTTGGGCAGTTCGCTCATTTCGGCGATACCGCCGGCATTATCAGCAATAGGACCAAAGGCATCTATCGCCAGTTGCATAGCAGTGGTGGCCATCATACCGGCGGCGGCAATAGCCACACCGTATAAGCCTGCCATTTCGTAAGAGCCATAGATACCGGCTGCCAGCACGAGAATAGGCAGGGCAGTGGATTCCATCCCTACGGAGAGGCCACCGATGATATTGGTAGCAGCACCTGTAGCCGACTGGCGGATGATAGAACGCACCGGGCGTTTACCCATAGCCGTATAATATTCAGTAATGATACTCATGAGTGTTCCTACTACAAGGCCTACTACGATAGCGCCAAAAACCTGGTCGCGTGTGAAGGCATGGCCACGCAGATGCATGTCACTGGTGGGGAGCATCCAGTTAACGAGGAACCAGGATGCAATGGCAGTGAGAACAATGGAGCCCCAGTTACCCATATTCAGGGCCTTCTGCACCACGTTGGTATTGAGTCCGGCATTGTCGCTGATCTTTACAAAGAAAGTACCTATGATAGAGAATATAATACCCATACCGGCGATCATCATCGGCAACAGAATCGGAGCAAGGCCGCCAAATGCATCATCAGAGTGGGTTTCAGAGCCCAGTACCATAGTGGCCAGTACAGTGGCTACATAGGAACCGAACAGGTCGGCGCCCATACCAGCTACGTCACCTACGTTGTCGCCCACGTTATCCGCAATAGTCGCGGGGTTGCGGGGATCGTCTTCAGGAATGCCTGCTTCTACTTTACCCACCAGGTCGGCGCCTACGTCAGCTGCTTTGGTATAGATACCACCACCTACGCGGGCGAACAGCGCAATGCTCTCCGCGCCCAGTGAGAAGCCGGTGAGTACTTCAATAGTTCTTGTCATTTCAGCCGTCTCAATGCTCTCCGCACCGAAATATGCTTTCAGGATGATAAACAATGAGCCAAGACCCAATACTGCCAGGCCTGCCACACCCATGCCCATCACAGAGCCTCCGGTGAAAGATACCTTCAGGGCTTGCGCCAGGCTGCTGCGTGCTGCCTGCGCCGTGCGCACATTAGCTTTAGTGGCTATTTTCATCCCAATGAATCCAGCCGTAGCTGAAAATACTGCTCCTATAACAAATGCCAGGGCTATTGACCAGTGAGAGTTTTCGTTGGTCGCTCCCATATAACCCAACAACAGGGCTGCAATGATTACAAAGTAGATCAGTACTTTGTACTCTGCTTTCAGAAATGCCATAGCCCCTTCAGCAATGTGTTGTGCTATATTTTTCATCTTGTCGCTGCCTGCATCCTGGCGGGTAACCCAGGCACTACGGACGGCGGTAAATAACAAAGCCAATAATCCAAAACATGGAACGAGATAGACGATACTCATAGAAGCGTATTTAAATTTGCAAGGTTGACAAAAGTGATTTAATCATTAAAAAATAAGAGTTTTCCGAAACTGTTTCAAATAAATATAAAACATAAATCATTAATTGTAGGTGCAATAAGGTACATAATTATAGACCCCCGCTACAGTAGGGGGTTTCCGGAAAAATAAGTCAGCGGTAAATTCCTTCCTGGAAAGCTTTCCCTAAAAAATGTATAATATCGGCTGCTGTCATGGCTTCCTGCGATAGTTGAGCGGCTGCAAGGTCGCCGGCATAACCGTGCAGCCACGCACCCAGTATGGCTGCCGCTTTGGGTGAATAATCCTGTGCCAGCAGGCCGGTGAGGATGCCTGCAAGTACATCGCCGCTGCCGCCTGTGGCCATGCCGGGATTACCCGTGGGGTTAAAGTACACGGCGCCGTCAGGACAGGCAATGGCTGAATACCTTCCCTTTAGCAATATATAGATCTGTAGCGCAACGGCCTGCTTCGAAAGTAATTCAAGCCGTTGCACATCGTTTTCAGTGGGACCGAACAGTCGCTCAAACTCTTTGGGATGTGGCGTAAGGATAGAACCTGCCGGTATTTTATATAACAGGAACGGATATACGGACATCAGGTTCAGTGCATCCGCATCAATCACCATCGGGCGTTTGTAGGCATCAAGCAGTTTTTCGAGAGAGCGGGCGGTGGCAGAAGCGGTGCCCAGCCCCGGACCTATACCGATTGTTTTGTAGCGGGCGTCAGCCTGTTCATGGAAATGGGTGCTATGGTCTGCCTGCTGATCAGTAATGCACATGGCGCATGGTTCGCTCATCTGCATAATATCATACCCACACGTAGGCACGTAACAAGAGAGCAGGCCTGCACCTGCCCGCAGACAAGCCTGCGCACTCAATACGGCTGCGCCTAATTTACCGTAGCTGCCTGCAACCAGCAGGGCATGTCCGTAAGTACCTTTATGGCCAAAAGGATCGCGGGGTTGATAGATGGTGCGCATCATCTCCCTGTCTGTAATATGGTAGCGTGCAGGCGTCTGCGTTATATAGTCATGGTGCAGCCCAATATGCAGAATATGTGCCTGCCCGACATTGGCGGCATTCTCAGGAAGCATGAATGCCAGTTTGTAAAACTCAAAGCTTAGCGTATGATGAGCCTGTATCACAGGCATACCGCGGGAGCTGTTGTCGGCCATCAGCCCGGAAGGCATGTCTACAGCCAATATAGTAAGTCTGTTGCGTTGTTCGTTGATCTTATGAATAATACCGGCCAGCCAGCCGTCAATAGGTTTGTTCAGACCTGTGCCGAAGATAGCGTCTACAATTACAGCGGGGGTGTGTATTTCAGGGAAATCTGCCAGCGCGGCTATTTCCAGCATATTACCAGGAAATTTTTCCTGCAACAGGCGCAGGTTATGCAGATAATCTTCGCTGGCTTTACTACCGTATTGCAGGAGGCAGGCAGTGGCAATGTATCCGTCTTCCAGGAGCTTCCGGGTAATCACGAGTCCGTCTCCGCCATTGTTTCCTTTTCCACAGAAAATATAAAATGAATGATCAGGCGTATAATGTTCTCCTATCCACGCTGCACATCTGCAGGCTGCTCTTTCCATAAGGTCAGTGCTGCTGATAGGTTCATGCTGGATAGTAAACGCGTCTGCCTCCCGGATCTGTGCAGCAGTGAAGATTTTCATATCCCGTAGTTGAATAATAAAAATACTTCAAAATGAGGAACATAAAAAAACGGATCATGCTTGCCTCATGATCCGTTTACAGGGTTAGCGTTTCCGCTGTTTTAGAAGGCAAATCGGGCAGATAATCCGCCGATTTCTTCACCCAGGTAGTTGGTTGGCCCAACAAACTGTACATAAGGCTTCAGATCAGCACTGATGTTCAGAGGTATCTTTTTGAAAGTGTATTCAACACCGATAATGCCGTCAAGACCAGGAGATACATAAGAACCTTTTCCTTTGTCTATATAACGGTCCCAGTCATAATCACGGCGATCGTAGATGCCTACATGCGCACCACCGCCCGCATACATGTTAAGTCCCTGTACACCAATATTCCAATGGTATTCGTACAGTGCAGTGAACGTAACGTTGGTCTTGTGAGAATGGTTAGTAGTTACTAATCCTTCAATAGCATGTGGTCCCTGAATAAAATGTTTTATGGTAAAGCCAACTACCCACGGATTCACGCGGGCACCGAGAGCGGTGTTGTAGTTGTCGGTACCATAACTGCGATAGCTTTTCTTTTTCTGCGCGTTTGCCTGGATCGCCAGTATGGCAAGCAGACTGAATAATAACACGGCTTTTTTCATAGCTGTTTTGCTTATTTGTATGATGCTTAATTAGTATGCGTCCTAAAACGTTGATGTTGGCCTTTAAAGTATACGACGACTTTAATTTTAAAATAACGATAGGTTTTACAACGATAATGCCGTGCGCAATAACAATGCCAACAAACTAATGCGATACTTTTTTAACCGATGCAGGCAATGGTTTCAGCAGCCGTAAGAAAATAAACCCTGCAATACCCGCCAGCAGCGACGCTGCTATAACAGAGATAATTGCGATAATCTGATTTTCTCTTTCATTATATGCTAGAGAAGAAATAAAAATAGACATCGTAAACCCGATTCCTGCAATCAAGCCCATACCCAGCAATTGCGGCCAACCTGTGCGGGCGGGCAGTTTCGCGAGTTTCAGTTTTACTGCGGCAAAGCAGAAAAGGAAAATACCCAGTGGTTTGCCCAGCACCAACCCTGCAATGACACCATAACTAATAGTATTATTGAGCGCATGCAATATATCGCCGGGTAGCTGTATGGCCGTATTGGCAAGTGCAAATACAGGCATAATGATAAAGTTTACAGGATCGTGCAGGTCATGAATAATGTCAGATATTTTTTCCATCGGAATGCAGAACGCCAGCAGTACCCCCGCTATGGTTGCATGTACGCCTGAGTTGAAAAGACAATACCATAGCACTACGCCGGGAATATAATAGAAGAGTAGCCGCTTTACCTTCAGCATATTGAGTAGTAATGGAATCAGGAATACTGCACCGCCCACCAGCAGGTATTTTATCTCCAGGTGCGGGGTATAAAAAATAGCGATAGTGAGGATCGCACCCAGGTCATCAATAATAGCCAGCGCCATCAGGAAGATCTTAAGACTTACCGGCACTCGTTTACCCAGCAATGATAGTATGCCTAAAGAAAATGCAATATCGGTAGCCATTGGAATACCCCATCCTCCTGCGTTTGGTGTGCCGCCATTGAAGGCGGTAAAGATAAGCGCCGGAAATATCATCCCGCCAATAGCGGCCAGGGCGGGTAATATGGATCTGCTGAAAGAAGAAAGCTCCCCAACGGTCAGTTCTCTTTTAATCTCCATACCCACCATAAAAAAGAACAACACCATAGCGCCATCGTTTATCCATAACAGATAGGAGTTAGGCAGCAACAGGGAGCGGTATTGATAGTGATGTCCGCCGACGGGGTCGAATAAGGTATTCCAGAAGTTGACATATTCTGTCTGATATGCTGAATTAGCCAGTATCATCGAGGCCACCGTACACGCCAGCAGCACGATCCCGACAGCACGGCTGTCTTTCATAAACCGGTAGATAGGTGACAGCAGTGATTCCCGGATGTTACGAATTGATTCTTTTATCACGGCAGATAATTTAAAATAAATAACCAGTCCTGCATTTATTTTGTTCCGGAAGAAAGATAATTCTTCAGTAAAGCAAAATATCTGCAGGACCAGATACTTAAAAGGTGAATAAATCTCTTATTGCATTAACGCGTATTTCGACTTGGGTTTACGGTTAATGTCCCAGTGGAAATTTTCCAGCTTAAGCTGATCCACAGGGCGTTGGGTGAAAGGATACACCGTTCCTTCAGGGTCTTTCACCAGTACTACTTTATTGACATCTCCGTCTTTGAAGAAGATATTGATAATGGCGCACATGGCCTTGTTCACACTCATAAATGCGCCGCCCGCGTCCTTGATATAATTGATGGTTTCGGCATTACCTTCCACATGCATCCATTCAAGCGTTTCGCCTACCACATAGCCGGTGATAAAGTTTCCTTTTACCTGGTTATACATACCTGGGCCGGCTTCATTGATGATCAGTGCATTTTTGATCATGAGTATTCTGTCGGCCGCCTGGTTCCTGGTATACATCAGCATGGTATCAGCGCTGAGCTGCGTGGTATTGCTGGACCACATTACCGGGTCGCGGAAGAAACGGAATATTGAATCTTTGGTGGAATAGAATACGCTATCCGCCACACCCTGCAATGAATCAGAGAACATTCTCACGTGACGGTAGGCAAGAATATAACGTTGGTCTGCCGTGTCTTTTGGCGTGTTCAGTGCGATACTGTCAGCATGATGTTTGATGCCGGGCAGGGAATCGCGCGGGGCGATCTGCGGAGGCTGGGCTACTTTCACCGTTGGCACGCGCGCTGTATCCAGCTTGCTCCGCGTTTTAGCCAGGGCGCTGTCGGCCATGAACATCATAACGGTACCGGGTAAACTATCTTTTTGCTTGCGTGCAAGTGAGTCGCCTTTATTGGCCGGCGAGATGGTCGTAGGTATATTATAGGTAGGCCGTATGGTTTTAATAGCTTTGAGTGGCTCTTTGACCGGCGTTTTTTTCAATCCTGTTACTGACGGGATAGAAAGACTGTCGTCTGGCCTGATCACACCGGAAAAGAGTGTATCAGCGGCCAGATAGAAGGTGTCCTTATTTCTTTCCATTATCAGCAGCGGCTTCTGTGTAGCCAGAATGGTTTTCTCCTTTTGGTTCACAGTGCCGTGGTTGGCAAGCAATGACATTTTACGCACAGTGTCTTTGTACACCATATTGCCGTTTGCATAAGCCAGGCCAGTGATCTTGTCCATTTCAATATTGTCCGCAGTCAGCGTGCCGGTGCTGTCTTCTATGGTAGGACGGTTACCAAAGTTGCCATAACCTTTTCCGGTATCGTAATAACCGCTGGTAACATACATAATGCGCTTGCCTTCATTGATGGTGGTGGGCGCAATGATGTTGGCTATCTTGGTTTCGGTATTATACAGTAATGCATCTGTACTGAGCGTGTAGTCAGGATCAACGAGTACTACATTGCGCTGAAAGTGCATTTCCTTTGTTTCTGCATAATAGAAACCTTCTTCACTGGTAAGCACGCTCTTGCCGTTTACGAGCTTACCGCCATGCATGTAGCTGCCTATCTTGGCATTCATATCGTATTGCAGTTCAGGGCCGGAGATGGTTACTTTACCATCAGTAAGGCTGGCATTTTCTTTCAGTATGGCCAGGCGTGTATT
>NZ_DATLKJ010000175.1:0-54078 GCF_035538455.1 Chitinophaga sp. | reverse complement strand
TCCGTGTCTATATTTGCAATCGTTTGCATAAAAGTATAAAAAGAAACTTAACAAACAACCCAAACATCAAAATATAGATATTCTCTAATAAGCGTATTAAAAACGTCTGAGGCGGGAATGATATTAATAAGTGACGATGGTTGCTGTATAATTTTATGTGCTTTGATTTGATTTTAAAGGAAATTTAATTTGCAACTTTTGTTTGTTTGATATTATTTTGGGGTTCAAATGATGAGACTAATAATAGGATATCTTCTATCATTATGTTTTTTTCTTTTATTGAAGGGATATGCGCACGCACACGGAAACAGTGTCAATCATGCCATAAGACGGATTGTCGGAAATTCGGTGCACGCGGAGTTTTCAGCTGCCCAAAGCAGCCATGCATTTGTCGGTAAAGCTCCTTCCTCCAATAAGCGGAAAGCTGGTGAGAAGATAAAAGCAACGGAAATCGAAGAAGACGAAGACCCGGTATCTTTCAGGAAGCTCCTGGAAACCGGTATGAACCTTATTACCCTTTTTTATGCCCCCGAACGAGGATGTTGTAACACCGATTTTCACAACATCGATCTTCCTTACTCCACGCATTTTTCCTACGCGGATGTAGATATGTTTATCGTGCACCGTGTGATCAGGATTTGATTCCACTATTCCCTCTATTCTGTAACGGGCCAATGGCCTGACTGTACTTAATTTATTTCCTGACAAGGTATTTAACAGGTTTGCCTGCATAGCGTTGCTATGGAGTCAGGATAGTCATGCACCTATCACAAAGAATGTTCAACGTAACCTGAATTAAGCATAATATATTATGAGACGAATCATCATCATGCTCGCGGGCTTGTGTGCCTTGCTGTGCCATACGAGCTGCAAATCATCAAAAGGAGAAGAAAACTCAGCAACCACAAAATTCCTTGTTACCAGTCCGTTGAAAATGGATACGGTTGTTACCAGGGAGTACGTGTGTCAGATACGTTCCATCCGTAACATTGAGCTGAGAGCCCAGGAAAAGGGTTACCTGCAGCAGGTAGCTGTAGATGAAGGCCGGCCTGTGAAAACGGGACAGCTGTTATTCAGCATCATGCCTAAGTTGTATGAGGCCGAACAGGCGAAAGCAGAAGCGGAAACCAAAGCTGCGGAAATTGAATTGCAGAATACGCAGACGCTGGCCGATAAAAATATTGTGTCGAAAAATGAACTGGCACTGGCTAATGCCAAACTGCAAAAGGCTAAGGCAGAGTTATCGCTCGCTAAAACTCACCTGGCGTTTACAGAAATCAGGGCGCCTTTCGACGGCATCATCAATCGCCTCAATCTGAAGCAGGGAAGCCTTGTCGGAGACGGGGACCTCCTCACTACATTGTCAGACAACAGCCGCATGTGGGTCTACTTCAATGTTTCCGAACCTGAGTACCTGGATTATGAAGCCAGCGTAAAATCAAAAGGAGAGATGAAGGTAAACCTGCTGATGGCTAATAAACAGGTATTCAAATATCCCGGCGTGGTGGAGACTATTGAAGGCGAATTCAACAATGAGACCGGTAACATCGCATTCAGGGCTACATTCCCCAATCCTGACAAGCTGCTGAGACACGGAGAAACCGGCAGCATATTGATGGACATGCAACTGAAGAATGCGCTGATCATTCCGCAGAAAGCGACGATGGAGGTGATGGACAAGAAGTATGTTTTTGTGGTGGATAAAAATAATATAGTACGGATGAAACCCATTACCATCAGCGCCGAAATGCCCGACTTGTACGTGGTGAAGGATGGTCTGGCTGAAAACGACCGGATATTGCTGGAAGGTTTACGTAAGGTGAAAGACAATGATAAGATCACCTTTGACTATGAGGAACCGGCTAAGGTGATCGCTCAGTTAAAGTTACCAACGGAATAATGTAAACATCCAAAAAAGCAAGAGACATGTTCAATATATTTATGAAAAGGCCGGTCTTTGCGATAGTGATATCCCTTGTCATTATCTTCATGGGCATACTGGCTATTAATACACTTCCTACCTCACAATTCCCTTCTATAGCGCCTCCCAGGGTAATTGTGAGTGTGGCATATCC
The DNA here is from genome assembly GCF_035538455.1 of Chitinophaga sp. Lineage (GTDB taxonomy): Bacteria > Bacteroidota > Bacteroidia > Chitinophagales > Chitinophagaceae > Chitinophaga. Next base: position 52,003 of record NZ_DATLKJ010000175.1, on the reverse strand, counting down.
GGGTGCCAGTGCAGATGTACTGGTGAAGTCGGTGCTTATTCCATTGGAGAAATCCGTGAACGGTGTACCGGGAATGAAGTACATGACTTCCGATGCAACCAGCGCCGGTGAAGCAAACATACAGGTGGTTTTTGATCTGGGCACTGACCCCAATCAGGCGGTGGTAAACGTAAAGAACCGCATTGAGCAGGTAACGAACCGTTTGCCGGAGCTGGTACAGCGCGAAGGGATTGTAGTGAACATCCTGCAGCCCAACATGCTGATGTATGTAAACGTATACAGTAAAGATCCCAAAGCAGATGAGAATTTTCTGTACAATTTTTCCAACGTTAACATCCTGCGTGAGCTGAGCCGTGTGAAAGGTATTGGTAACGCCCAGATATTGGGTAGCCGCCAGTATGCCATGCGTATCTGGCTGAAGCCAGACAGGATGAGGGCGTACAACATATCAACAGACGAAGTAATGGCGGCGCTGGGAAGCCAGAGCGTGATCGGTTCACCCGGAAGGCTTGGCCGAAGTGATGGCAAACGTTCGGAAGCACTTGAGTACGTGCTTACCTACCAGGGACGATATAATCAGCCGGAGCAGTATAAAGATGTCATCATCAAAGCTAACCCGAGCGGTGAGCTGCTGCGCCTGAAAGACATTGCAGATGTGGAACTGGGCAGTGAGTTTTATGATATTTATTCCAACCTGAACAATCATCCTTCTGCGGCGATTGTATTGAAGCAGACTTACGGCAGTAACGCGAGTGAAGTAATCAAGGAGGTGAAGGCCAAGCTGGAGGAACTGAAGGGCTCTTTCCCGCCGGGGATGGATTATGAGATCAGCTATGACGTATCCAGCTTCCTGGACGCGTCTATAGAAAAAGTGTTGCATACACTGGGCGAGGCCTTTGTGCTGGTGGCTATTGTGGTATTCCTGTTCCTGGGTGACTGGCGTTCTACCTTGATTCCTACACTGGCCGTTCCGGTGTCATTGGTAGGGGCCTTCTTCTTTATGCAGGTATTTGGTCTCACCATTAACCTCATCACGTTATTTGCGCTGGTGCTGGCAATCGGTATTGTGGTGGATAATGCGATTGTTGTGATTGAGGCGGTGCATGCCAAAATGGAGGAGGAACATCTTTCTCCCTATGCGGCTACTAAAAAAGTGCTGTACGAAATCAGCGGGGCTATTGTGGCTATTACGTTTGTGATGGCGGCGGTATTTGTGCCGGTGGCTTTCATGTCGGGGCCTGTGGGTATATTCTACCGGCAGTTTTCTATCACGATGGCAACCTCCATTGTGCTTTCCGGTATCGTAGCGCTCACACTGACGCCAGTGCTCTGTGCCATCCTGCTGAAGAACAACCATGGACAACCGAAAAAGAAGACGCCTATCGACAGGGCGCTGGATGTTTTCAACAAAGGATTTGAGAAACTAACGGGCAGGTATACACGTCTGATGGAAAAGATCGTGAACCGGAGGGTGATCACTTTCGGTATCCTGCTGGCATTCGGGTTCGGCATATTCGGTGTTGGTAAATCACTGCCATCCGGCTTCATTCCCAGTGAAGACCAGGGGATGATCTATGCCATCATCCAGACACCCCCGGGTTCTACACTCGAAAGAACAAATGATCTGGCACGGAAGGTACAGGAGATCGCGGAACATGTGGAGGGTATTCAGTCGGTGTCTGCACTGGCGGGTTACGAGGTACTGACAGAAGGCCGTGGTTCTAACGCCGGCACTTGTCTGATCAATCTCAAAGGCTGGTCAGAGCGCAAGCATTCTGTTAACCAGATCATAGCAGAGCTGGAGGAAAAGTGCCACGATATTCCTGGTGCAACCATTGAATTCTTCGGACCTCCAGCGGTACCTGGTTACGGTGCAGCAGGCGGTTTCTCCCTGCGTTTGCTGGATAAGACCAACAGTGATGATTACAAGGAGATGGAAAAGGTGAACGATGACTTTATGGAGGCATTGCGGAAAAGGAAAGAGCTGACCGGCCTGTTCACTTTCTATAGTGCCAATTATCCGCAATATGAGTTGCAGATCGATAACCAGGCGGCTATGCAGAAAGGGGTTTCTATCGGTAAAGCGATGGATAACCTGTCTATCCTGATTGGCAGTACTTATGAACTGGGGTTCATCCGCTTCGGCAACTTCTTCAAAGTATATGTACAGGCGGCGCCGGAATACAGGCGGTTGCCGGATGACCTGATGAACCTGTACGTGAAGAACAGCCGGGATGAAATGGTGCCTTATTCCGCTTTCATGAGCATCAAGAAAACACATGGCCTGAATGAGATCACCAGGTATAATATGTACAATTCATCTGCTATCCGCGGTGAGCCTGCGGCAGGGTATAGTAGCGGTGAAGCCATCAAAATCATTCAGGAGGTGGCAGCCAAAACATTGCCTCATGGCTATGGTATAGACTGGGAAGGGCTTTCAAAAGATGAAGCGGGGCGTGGTAATGAGGCGCTCTACATCTTCCTGATTGTATTGTTCTTTGTTTACCTGATTCTGGCGGCTCAGTATGAGAGTTTCGTGCTGCCATTGGCGGTAGTACTTTCACTGCCGGCCGGCGTATTCGGATCATTCCTGTTGCTGAAGGTGATGGGCTTGTCGAATGATATTTATGCGCAGGTGGGGCTTATAATGCTGGTCGGTTTGCTGGGTAAGAACGCTGTGCTGATAGTGGAGTTTGCCACGCAGAAACATCGTTTAGGCGCCACCGTATTTGAGGCTGCAATAGAGGGTGCGAAGACACGTTTCCGCCCTATATTAATGACTTCCCTTGCGTTTATTGCGGGTCTGATACCACTGGTAGTGGCTACGGGCCCGGGCGCAATCGGTAACCGTACTATTGGTGCGGCCTCGCTCGGCGGTATGTTGATAGGAACGCTCTTCGGTGTAATTCTTATTCCGGGATTGTATTACATATTCGGCACTATTGCTTCTAAGCGCAAGCTCATCAAGGACGAGGATGTGAAACCGCTGACTGAGCGCAAGATCATCATCATGGAAGAAGATAACCTTAACCCAGGAAACTGATTACGATGTCAAGAAAAAAATATAAATATATAGGGATCGCTTTTCTTTCTATTGCCTATGCGGCCTGTAAAGTACCGGGCCTGGAAAGCAGGATTGTCAATAAGAACGTCCCCGTCAGCTATAACAATTCGCAGGACACGGTGAATACCGCTCAGGTGAAGTGGAACAGCTATTTCACCGATCCTTACCTGGTGGCGCTGATCGATACCGCGTTGAAGAACAACCAGGAACTCAATATTACCTTGCAGGAGATTGAGATTGCGAGGAACGAGGCCAGGGCCAGGAAAGGAGAGTACTTACCTTTTGTTGGTGTAAAAGCCGGTGTCGGTATCGATAAAGCGGCCAGGTATACGAACATCGGCGCTATGGAGGAAAACACGGAGATCAAGCCCGGTAAGGAAATGCCGGACCCGTTGCCAGACTACCAGTTAGGGGTATATGCCAATTGGGAAGTGGATATATGGCACAAGCTGCACAACGCTACGAAAGCGGCCATGACCCGCTATCTCGCGACTGTGGAAGGCCGGAATTTCGTGATCACCAACCTGGTTGCAGAAATTGCCAATTCCTACTACGAGCTGTTGGCGCTGGATAATCAACTGGATATTGTAAAGAAGAATATGGAGATTCAGCACAATGTTCTTGAGATTGTGAAGCTGCAGAAAGAAGCGACGAGGGTAACGGAGCTGGCCGTACGTAAATTTGAAGCGGAGGTGCTCAAAACCCAAAGCCTGCAGTATGGCATCCAGCAGCAGATCACGGAAACGGAGAACAGAATCAACTTTTTGCTGGCTCGTTACCCGCAGCCTGTTCCCCGGGATGGACAACGCTTTGATGAGATGATACCTGCTACTATTCACGCCGGTATCCCTTCGCAGCTGCTGGCTAACCGTCCTGACATCAGGCAGGCGGAGCTGGCGCTGGCGGCGGCACGGCTGGATGTGAAAGTGGCGAAGGCCCAGTTTTATCCTTCAGTAGGTATTTCCGCGGGAATCGGGTATCAGGCATTTAACCCTTCCTATCTGCTCAGAACGCCGGCATCGATGCTATATTCGGTAGCGGGAGAGCTAGTAGCACCACTGGTCAACAGAAACGCGATAAAGGCCACTTACTACAGCGCCAATGCAAAACAGATACAGGCGGTATACAATTACGAACGCACTATCCTGAATGCATATGTAGAAGTAGCCAATCAACTGGCGAAGATCAATAACCTGGAGAAAAGCTATGATTTGAAATCGAAGCAGGTGGAGGCGCTTACACAGTCGATCACTATTTCCAATGACCTGTTCAAGTCTGCGCGTGCGGATTACATGGAAGTATTGCTGACACAACGCGATGCGCTGGAATCCAGATTTGAACTGATCGAAACCAGGAAACAACAGTTGAATGCTGTGGTAAATATTTACCAGGCATTGGGTGGAGGATGGAACTAAGAAAGTCTGATATAGGTATCAACAGCCCCCCGTTTGCGGGGGCTGTTTTTTTATGAAACCAGTTCGCTTTCACGTCGTATACCGTTGCTGTTAATCCTGCACAGCCATTTGCAGACAGGGAACATTCCGGTGTTGTTAAGTTCTGTTATGCTACTTTACCGGTTGTACAAACAGCATCAGTGTTGTTCAATGACCCTGCGGAGATAGTTTACCTGCCCCAAGTGATAGTTTAGATGAAGCAACAACTGTGTTAATACGTAGCTGACACTCGTACCAGGCTTGTCGAAGAATATAGGAAACTCTTTTTCCAGGTCTTCCGATGTAAGTGCACTCACAGTTTGGGTGACCATAGCGATAAGGTCTTCCAGTTGAGCGGTCAACTCCTTTCTTGGCACGTCTTTCCGGATAAACTCCTGGTCACGGTTACGGACGTATGCAGTTTGTGCCAGTGTAGTTCCGATCAAAAAATTTGTGCCTCCGATGATATGTAATACGAGATTGCCACTAGCGTTCTTTACCGCGCCTTGTGTTTTCCAGAGATTGTTTTCGTCATGAAATGAGTTGATCTCTTCCATCAGTTTGCGGAGGTCTCTTTCGTAGAAACCAGCCAGTACATGACTTAACATAGGATTTTAGTTTTGCCTCTAAATATACTAAATCGATAGTAGGAAGAAATAATTTCCGGCCATTAGAAATGTCTAATCGCATTAATGAATTCTTTAATTGAATTCAATCCATTGCATTAAAATACCTGTAAATCTTGATGATAATTACAAAAAATGGACTATCTTTAATATTATCGAGCCAAGCCAAGATCTATGTAAATAAGTGTTCGGGATTTAATACACTATACCAATCTCCCCACCCCGAATTTTAGCCGTCTCCTTAAATGTTGTGATTCTTATTGCCGTTAAGAATGGTCCTCTACCTGTGCATTTAAAAATATCTTTTATTAATTGGTGTCATTGCATGTGAATGGAATAATTACGCCTCTGTTTCTTACCTGAACGACTATTTCAGGAGCACTAATTTTACGCCTACTTAGTTACACATTACATCATGTCATGTACTGTGGTGGGATGGCGCATTCATCAACATAATCAAAAAATATCTCTCTATGAATGCAACAAATCTACCTCAAAAGCAGATGCCCCGAAAGATGCCTCCCCGGTTTTCTGAGCGTATTGCACTACTTATGCTTTTACTTACGTTCGTAACGTTCCGGACATTGGGTCAATCCGCCAACCTTGACCAGGGAGCCAATAATCAGGCTACGGCTCCTACCAGCCCCGTTGACTGGGTCAATGGAAATCTGAACATGAATGCCGCGCATTTTCTGGAAGGCTATTCCGTTCCATACAGGGCTGTACTGAAAGGTTTGATCGTGAATCAAACCTACACCCTTGTAATAGGATGCGATATCACGAACGGTAGTAAGCATGCTCTGGATTATATTACACATTATCAACGACTGGAACCACATACGGTATTCGGTCATGGTGCTGAAACCGTTAATCCTTTACTGGATATTACAGGTTTCCCGCCGGCTTACTTTACTTCTTCCGATGCGGAGCCAATACCGGCGCCATCCAGCGCAGGATCGCCGGTAGCCGGGCAACCTACCGCCAGCTTTAACGCATTGCCTGCCAGTGAAAAATTATTCACCGGCTACAATGCTGATTTGCTCAGCGTGGTCTATAGCGCGCCGGGTGATCTCAATGCTGCACAATCGGAAGCGACGATTAATATTACGTTCAAAGCGCTGAAAGAGACAGTGGTACTTGCCTGGGGGGGACATATTGCCAGTGTAACTGATTGGGGTAAAGACCCCATCACCAATGAGTCCCGCTCTGCCAGTGCCATCAACGGCTCTCCTTATCATATGCGCCTCAAGAACTGGATTATAAATGGAGATACGGTCAGCATCGGCAATCAGGACAGATCACTTAAAACAGATGCTGTATTTATACCACCTGTCTGCAATGTGACAGGACCGGTCAATGCCTGTGCAGAAACAGCGAAGCTCGTGTATGTGTCTACTGTAGATGATCCTACAGGGCTTACTTATTTATGGAGCATCATCGGCGCTAATACCGCCAATGCAAAAATAGTGAACCCTACACTGGGAACTATTGAGGTGGTGCCTATCGGCACAGCTTTCGCACCGGGCAGTTTCAATCTCCGGCTTATCGTGACCCGCGATGGGTTGAAAGATACCTGTTACATCAACAGCCATAATAACCCTGGAGCATCCGTTGTTATCAGCCACGTTATTGTCGATGCAGGCAGTGACCAGTCTATTACAAACCTGGATACAGCTTATTTGTCAGCATCTGCATCCGGTGGCACAGCACCGTATACTTTCAGCTGGACGCCGGTTACAGGGCTTAGTGATCCGAATATCTTCAATCCGCAGTTCATCCCATCGTCTGTGGGGGTGTTCCAGTTTATCGTAAAAGCGGTGGATGGGAACAAGTGTGAAGATGTTGATACTATAGTGGTCACCGTGACAGAGCATCCAAAGCCTCCGTGCGGCATCACAGGACCCAATCCGGTTTGCCCGGGTTCACAGGGAGAGTATGCGGGTCCTGACGCCGGAACCGTAGGTTCTTATCTGTGGTCTGTTACCGGAGATGCAACTATTACCGGAGATAACAACAAGGAGAAAGTATTGATACAGGCAGCTAATAAGTGTGGCAGTTATATGATACAGCTGATTGTATCGACTACTGATGGTAAACGTAAAGACACCTGTTATCTCCAGGCATTCATCAAAGATACTATTAAGCCTGTGCTTTCAGGGGATGTAACCGGTGCTACCGTAAGTTGCGCTAACAATATACCGGCTGCACCAACTATTACGGCTACGGATAACTGTGCGCCTACACTGAATATAGAAAGCAGCACTACCGTGACTGACAGTATGTGTGTGAACAAGTTTAAGGTGACCCGCAAATGGTGGGCTACAGATGTTTGTGGCAATACTTCAGATACGCTGACACAGGTGATTGTTGTGAATGACGATGTGAAACCTGTGATTATTGCTGATTTTGAAAAATCTATCAATATAGAATGTCTGAAAGATATACCCGCACCACCAACGCCAACAGCCACTGACAATTGTGCTGCCAACATACCGCCTGCGTATACCGTCGTGGGCTCCGGTACTGCCTGTGATTCTGTCATCACCAGGAAGTGGGTGTTCACTGATGCATGTGGTAATGCTGATTCTGTAACACAGGGGATTCATATTAAGGACGATATAGCACCGGCACTTTCCGGTATTGCAGATAACCTGAATGTGAAATGCACTGGCGACATTCCGGCCGTTGCTGATATTAAGGCAACAGACAATTGTGACGCAGCCCCGGTGGTTCACTACAGCCAGGTGGTTTCCGACAGCACCTGTCCGAATAAATACAATGTGACCCGTAAGTGGTGGGCTACCGATGCATGTGGTAACACATCCAATGCCATCATGCAGGTGATTAATGTGAATGACGATGTGAAACCTGTGATTACTGCTGATTTTGAAAAATCTATCAGTATAGAATGTCTGAAAGATATACCCGCACTACCAACGCCAACAGCCACTGACAATTGTGCCGGCAACATACCGCCTGTGTACACCGTTGTGGGCTCCGGTAATGCCTGTGATTCTGTCATCACCAGGAAGTGGGTGTTCACTGATGCATGTGGCAATGCAGATTCTGTCATACAGGTAATCCATATCAAGGATGTTACAGCACCAGTGACTACTTTCAAACCGGATAATGTAACCTTGTCCTGCGGGGGGACACCTGTATTCGGTACGCCTGTTTTTACAGATAATTGCGGCGGCAGCGTGAAAGTTACATATGCAGATACGAAAGATGAAACAAACTGTCCGTTCACTTACACCCGTAAGTGGACAGCTACAGATGCCTGCAATAACAGTACTCAGGTAACACAGACTATTCAGGTGGCATGTTGTAAGAGTTTCTGCACCTATACACAGGGTTTCTATGGCAACACTGGTGGTAAAGGCTGTACTCCTGATGGCAGAACGCTCACATCTAAACAGATGATGACTGCTGCGGTGGATGCACAACCGGGAGATTCTGTCTTCTTCGGTCTGAAGTCAACCGCCAGGTTCTTTACCTTGTTCCTGACTGACATCACCAATGGTAATATCTATAAGATGTTGCCTGGTGGTGGTACCCCGGCAGCATTGAAAGGCTATGCAACATTTGGTAAAACATCCAGTTGGAACAATGTTCCGATTACTGCTTCCGGCAGCAACACCGGTAAGATCAATAATGTGCTCCTCGCGCAGACAATGACCTTGTTCTTCAATACTTATCTTTCTCCAACACTCAGTAACCTGCCGATTGAAGGGGATACGCTGTATACAGACAAGCTTACCGCATGTGGCAGCAAGGTCGTATCCGGAATGGTAACCAGGTACGTTCTCCCGATCAACGTGGTGAATTATCTCAAGTCTGTTGGCAAAGCGAACATTGCCGGCTTGTATGAGCTGGCTAATAAATACTTAGGAGGACAAACCGTAACCGGCGTATCGGTATCAGATGTAAACAATGCCGTGGATGCGATCAACAATGGCTTTGATAAATGTGCATTCTCCGTTCGCTGGACCAGTTCTTCCGGCGTTACAAATATCAACGGTAACATTGTTGCCGTTACAGCGCCTGACTATAAGGAGGCCCCGGCTGCAGAAAGTACCAACCTCAATGTGGACGTATTCCCCAATCCATACAGGGATAAGCTCATATTCCGGTTCACCGCTCCGGAAAAGGCACAGGTTAAGCTGGATGTATACAATATGATGGGACAGCAGGTTGGACAGCTGAACTACGGAATGGTTGAAAAAGGTTCTGTTCATACCATGGAATTCAATGTGCCAGACGCTCACAGGTCTACACTACTGTACAGGCTGAGCGTAGGCAACCACATAGCAACCGGCAAGGCAGTCCCGGGTAAGGAATAAAGTGGGGCTTGTTTTTTCATAAACAGTGATTTAAAGGGTAGGCCCCTCCGCCTTGAGCGGGGGGGGCTTTATTTTTCCTTTATTGTTTGGTCATAGTGAATATTATCCGGTCACCTTTCACGATGGCATCATCTATATAGTAAACCATTGTTTTACAGTCGTAACTGCTGATGGTTCCGTGCAGCGTGCCATCAGTACTGAGGGTATTACCTTTCACTGTCCAGGTGCCGTGTTCCGGCTCGCTGTCTTTACAGGCGGTACCAAGATCATTGTATTCATACATGCCATTGTTCTTCAATACCAGTATATCATCTTTTTCACAATCTTCCATGGAAGAGAGATAGTCCACCGGAGCGGTTGTTCCGTTTGCCCGGTATTGTAGTGACGTAAGTTTATAGGAGCCGGAAAGCCCGTTCATACTGATCTCACAGGTGGATGGAGTACTCATTTCCTTTTTACAGGAGAAAAGCATGCTGCATGCTATCAGTGCTGTTAAAGCCCATTTAGTGGTGTTTGTTTTCATACATTTCGTTTGAGTGGGTATAACTGTTGTTTGACAGTAATACCTTCCCAATAACCTCAGGCGTTGGGGAAAGGACAAAAAAAATATTTTTTGGGAGCTCCCCAACCTTTATCCGAAAAACGAGGTATTGCGGTATAGACCGGGTCTGTTTTAATACCGGCAGATTTTTTACATTAGCGATTATTGTAATAATTTAAGATGAGAAACAAAGTATTGATACTCGGCGTAACCTGCCTGATGAGCTGTGGCACTTCCATGAAACTGGCGGTACCGGATGCATTCAAACAGCAGGCTACTATGCAGCATGTGAACGGAGCCAGGGGCAACAGGATGTCGTTTGCCAATTTCACCACATCGAAAATTAAAAGGGGGGTGCATGTCTCGTATCCGGGGTGGGGAAATCCCTTCTTTCTGGAGAACCTGTTATTGAACCAGGTGGGCATCTCAAAGACAGATGTTGTTGAGAATGAGAAGACAAAGTTCCGTTATGCCCTGACAGACGGGAAGAATACGGTGCAGGTTTTTGCGACGGAGCGGCAAATTACCCGCAAACATGATTATGAATTGACAGGGAGTAAGAGTATCTTTAGTGGTTTCGAGGTGTTACAGCATTATGAATATGTTTTCTCGGCTCTTATCAGTGTGGATACTACACAGGAAAGCAAGAACTGGGAGCTGATGATGACGAACATCTACGACCGGAAGGCTGAGAAGGATAAGAACCCGTTCACCTTTATCAGGCAGGAAGACAGCGGCCTGGCTACCAACGGTACAGATACAGTGTTCATAAAGCCTGTCAGCATCAGGAAAACGGAAATGTCTAACGGCAAAACAGGCATGCTGCCGATTAAGATGTTGTCGGGGTATGAATTGAGCGTAAGTGAGGGAGTGATTGCGATTGTTGATATGATTGACCGGAATATCTGGTTCTACAATGAGCTGACACCGGCAGAGAAGCTAAATGTCAGCGCCATTGGAACGGCCCTTTTCGCAAGAAAAGTGCATGACGCAAAGTGGTGATTGGGGCAAAGAGGCATGACCACGGGGAAATGAGGTAAAAGTATTAAATGGTTCGATCAGCAACTGGAACAGGATTTAAGTAATATTATCGTTGAATGCCGTAATGGCAGCAGGAAAGCGCAGGAGCAGCTATACCGCCAGCTCTACGGCTTTGCTATGGCCATTGCCATGCGCTATGCTGCAGATGAGCACGAAGCCGGCGATATCCTGGGCCATGCTTTCGTGAAGATGTTCAGGAGCATACATACTTATGATGCAACGAAAGGGAATTTCCATGGCTGGTTGAAGAAGATCGTTATCAATGAGTCATTGGATCATATAAAACAGCGCAGCCGCTTCAGTACGATGGAGCTGGAAACAGCGGAGGAGCCGTTTGTTAATAACAGCATTATCGAAAAAATAGATGCGGCTGCGATCCTGCAACTGGTAAGGCTACTGCCGCCAGCGACGCATGCTGTATTTGTATTGTATGCCATTGACGGCTATGCCCACAAGGAGATAGCCGCGCAGCTGGGTATCAGCGAAGGTACCAGCAAATGGCATCTCAGCGAAGCAAGAAAGATCCTTCAACAAAAGATAACAGCAATAAAAAATTAGTGAATACAACCACTCCATACGAAAAATTAATGGCAGCAAAGCTGGATCAGATTCCTGTGCCTGACATGGCAGACAGTATCTGGGCCAGTATTGACATGCAGTTGGATGCGGTTGCAGACACTCCTGACAATAATCCGGATAATACAGCCGGAGAGGAGAATATTATTAAATATGATGGAAAAGGCTGGTATGGCTTTGCTGCAGTAACAGCAGCAGCTGCCAGTATGTGGTGGTATACACACCGCGAACATCCGGTTCCGGAGAAAGTATCACCTGTGAAAGCAGTACCTGCTATCCAGGCGCCTGTACAGGCTGCAGATAGTAATACCACCATAAAGCCTGTTGAAATGAAGCCTCCACCCATTGCACCTCCCAAAGTGAAGGCAGATACCATCTCCGGGAAGGATGCTGTGTCTGCAGTGGCGCCGGAAACTGATTCCGCTGCTGAACGTATGTTGCCATGGATTAAGGTGGATTCTCTTGTCAAGCCGCATCATAAGGTGTACATGCCTGTTATTGATTCTGTCAATATTCCTCCTCCCGTCAGAAAAACCAGAGGTGTGAAAGGTATTACTGCCGATGATTACAGAATTTCTGTTCAGAAAGATTCTTCTGGTAAAAAAGATTGATGATGTAAAAAGATCCTGGGAATAACCGGATTTTTTTTATTTTACTTTCTTATTCCCTGTATCAAAAACTGTAACACAACCAAACATTGCGAACTTCATGGAACGGAAAACCAACTGGTCACACACCAAACTATCAGTATATCTTTTTGCATGCATGTATTTCCTGGTAAGCCCCTTTATTGTCCACGGACAAAGTGGTCCCAGCGTTTTTACCAGCGATATTGATAATTTCTGGACGGCTTTTGATAGTATTCAGACCGTAAAGGAGAAGGACAAGCAGATTGAAATAATGAAGTCTTTGTATACGGACAAAGGAACAGAAGGGTTGAAGGTATTTATGGTGCTCAGAAGATTTGATGCTGCGAAGCTGGTGGAAAGTATTGGTAAGTACCCTAAGTTCTGGTACTCTATCAGAAGTAACACGCTGGAAATAAAAGATAAGACTGCCGCTTTTGAAGCGCATATCCGGGAATTCAGGTCTTTGTACCCTGAGTTGCGGCCTGCGAAGATCTACTTCACTATCACGGCGATACGCGCTGCCGGTACCGTAAAGGATTCAATGGCACTGATCGGTTCTGAAATTGCCATGGGCAACAAGTACACAGATGTATCGGAGTTTCCGGATAAGAGACTGGCGAATTTCTTTCAACCACAGGATTCAAATAATATTATTCCCGTTGTTATTCATGAGTATGTACATACGCAGCAGAAAGGAGAAGCGAAGATACTGCTGGAGCGGTGCATACATGAAGGCGCCTGTGATTTCATCACAGAAATAGTACTCAAACAACTATTGAGCAATTCATATCTGATTTATGGCCGGAAGAATGAGGAGGCGCTGAAGCAAGAATTTAAAAAGGAAATGATGGGGGAAGATTTTTCCAACTGGTTATACAACGGCTCCACTACTAAGACAATGGGAGACCTGGGATATTTCATGGGTTATACTATCTGTAAATCGTATTACCGTCATGCCCGCAACAAGCGCCAGGCCATCAGGGAGATCATAGGACTTAATTTTTCCGACAGGACGGTTGTGATGCAGTTCCTGGCGAAATCAAAATACTACTGACAACTATTATTAAAGCCGCATAAATGTTGACATTTATGCGGCTTTAATGTTGGTGTTATTTGCTGTTTTTGAACTGATGGCTTTTATATTCAGTAAGCCGCTGATCGATGATAGATTTCACGATTGCATAGTTCTCTTCATTATATGTAATGGTATTCAGCTGTGTGGTGGCCTCTTCGCTGAAATAGTTCTGCTTTAGTGCATCATCGGTTAAAAATGCGAAAGCTACATCTTGCGTATAAAGGATGTCATGCCCGCTCAGGTTATTAATATAGGCACGGATGAATGCTTCTTCTGATGTGAAATCTTCTGCTAAAATATATCCCCTGTTAAGGCACTGTATCCAGGCAGTAACGGGTGCTGCGCCTGTTTTAACCTGTGCTGCACTGATATGGCCTGTTTTTATGAGGTCCCGATCTATGGCCCACTGCAGGAACATCAGATGGGCTGTTCTATAAAAACCTTTGCTCCCCATAAAATCCTCAAAATCTTCGTACTCCCATTCATCATACATATGAAAGAGCGGATTCCGGTATTGCAGACCCAATGTAAATTCCCTGATGGTATGGTCATCGTCGAACTGCAAGCCCCAGACGAGTTCTCTTTCATGGTCGAGCGTCTTCTTCCATCTGTAAAAGCTTTCGGTTCCATCGTCGTTCAGCCAAATGGGCGAAATATCGCTGCTCTTCATGGTGGGTTCTCCCAGTTTGGTTTTCAGGGCTTCAAAGCTGTGGCTGAAATCCAGGTCTTCAGGGAAGATGGTATTGGATTTATTGTTATACCACCTGGCGCTATTCAATACGGGGACGAAGATTCCTTTTTTGTTTCCGGGGATCAACGGGTACCGGGTCAGATAGTTCTTCGCCTGAAACAGCAGATCTATGCCGAGTTTTTTGTTTTGTACCCAGTAAGAGGTATCTGATGCGCGGTTGGAAATGAACGGCTTTGCCGGGTATTTAAATCCGTTGTCTTTCAGAAACTCCACGACCCGGTTGTCGTCAATCCTTAGTCCTGCGAGGCTTGCAAGTGTGTTGAACATTGATGGATGTGTTATTGATATGGGATGCAAAATATAAATATTCCCGGAACACTTCTCTTTCGAAAAATCTTAACCTGGATTAACTGTATTTCTTAATGTAGATTATCGGCCCTCGTTCTCCTTCTGCTGAAATTTGTGTTGTAAAACATCAAAATAAAACATTCAACACTAACCAATAAAAACCAGACTATGGAGAACTTAGCAATAAACCTGACAACTGCCACCATTCCTGTTGACCCGGCTATCGATCCCCTGATAGAAAGCAATACCAAAGTGTTTCTCAATGAGCTGAATGCCGGATCAGGTAAGCCATTGGAGGAATTGCCGCCAGTGGATGCGCGGGCCGTGCTTACGGGTGCGCAGTCGTCTGTAACTGTAGATCTTTCCGGTATTGATGTGACCACAAAGACGATCACACACGCAGGCGAAACCGTACAACTCCATATTGTAAAGCCTTCCGGGCAGACCGGCATTTTACCAGGCTTTATGTTTTTTCATGGAGGCGGATGGGTACTGGGAGATTTTCCAACACATCAGCGACTGGTGCGCGATCTCGTGGTAGCTTCCGGCGCTGCTGCGGTTTTTGTTAATTATACACCGTCGCCTGAGGCGCAGTATCCTGTTGCCATCAACCAGGCCTATGCAGCTACACAGTGGGTGGCAGCGCATGGCCTTGAAATTGGGATTGATGGTAAAAGACTGGCAGTGGTGGGCAACAGTGTAGGGGGTAACATGGCAGCGGTGACTGCGTTGAAAGCAAAAGAGCATAACAGTCCGATGATTCAATTACAGGTGCTCCTGTGGCCTGTTACGGATGCCGATTTCGATAATGCGTCCTATCAACAGTTCGCTACCGGAAGATTCCTGACCAGGAATATGATGAAGTGGTTCTGGGACAATTATACAACGGATGCTGCGGCACGCAGGCAGATCTATGCCTCACCGCTGCAGGCTACCCATGAACAGTTGAAAGGGTTACCACCTGCATTGGTACTCACCGCTGAAAATGATGTGTTGAGAGATGAAGGAGAAGCCTATGCACGTAAGCTGAATGAAGCGGGCGTACCGGTTACTGCCATCCGCTTCAACGGCATGATCCACGACTGGGGATTGCTCAATCCCCTGGCAACCGTACCTGGTACCCGCAGCGCCTTACTGTTTGCCGGAGCTGAATTGAAGAAAGCACTTTCCTTGTAATACAGTTTTCATTTTTTGGGTAGCCGTCTGGATTTGTCCGGGTTGGTTTGCCGCCCCGATTTCTTAACATAGATTAACCCGCTTTCTTAACGTAGTTCATCGGGGGCAGGTGTATTTCATCAGAACTTTGTACTGTAAATGTTTCAGATATGTCACAATACACACTTCATAAAGCAGAGACCCGCGGCCATGATCATCTTGACTGGCTGGACAGCAGGAAGACATTCAGCTTCGCGGATTACTACAATCCCAAGCGTATGGGATTTGGTGCGCTCAGAGTACTCAATGATGATACACTGGCCGGTGGAAGAGGCTTTGGTACGCATCCCCATGATAATATGGAGATCATTAGTATCCCGCTGGAAGGCGCCTTGCGGCATGAAGACAGCGCTGGCAACAAAGGAGTGGTGGCGGCCGGACAGATCCAGGTAATGCACGCCGGCTCAGGCTTATTTCACAGTGAATATAACAACAGTGAAGACCAGACCGCAAAGTTTCTGCAGATATGGGTTTTCCCGGAAGAGCTGAATACCGCTCCCCGGTATATACAGGCGAACCTGCCTGTAACGTCGCAAGAGAATACTTTGTACGAGTTTATCGCGCCGGGCAACCTTGCTATCCGTAAGGATACCTGGTTCAGTAAAGGCACTTTCACGAAAGACGCGCAGCTGGAATACCAGGTCCATAGAGAAGGCAACGGGGTTTATGCTTTTGTGATCAATGGCAACTTCGGGATAGATGGGCAGATGTTATCAACCAGAGATGGTCTGGGTATCCAGGACACAATGCAGATTACTATCAGGTCGCTGGAGCAGGGGGCAACACTGCTGTTGATGGAAGTGCCGATGAACATACAATAACCAATCAATGCAATCATCATGGATGAGCTGAATATTAATATACTCGCAATAGGCTACAATCAGCCTATCATGGATGTAGTTCTCCGGCTGATCAACAGCCACAACTACTGGAACGGCGCTGTGGCGTTATCCAGGGAGGACGCAGTCAACAACCTGAAAGAGCGGGAGCTGGATGTTATATTGCTGTGCGCAGGTGTATCTCCGGAAGATGAGGAATATTTCAGAAGAACTGCGAAGACAATAAATACGGACACCAAAGTAATACGACACTTTGGAGGCGGCAGCGGGCTGCTGGAAAGCGAGATCCGCACCGCCCTGAATAAATAAACTTCTTAAAAAACTGACATATGAACCAACAGATACTGGGCCTGCATCACATTACTGCGATTGCCGGCAACGCACAACGTAATTACGATTTTTATACAAAAGTACTGGGCCTCAGAATGGTTAAAAGAACCGTCAATTTTGATGACCCCGGCACCTATCATTTTTATTTTGGCAATGAAACCGGTACACCAGGCACTATCCTTACATTCTTCCCCTGGGAAGGTATCAGGCAGGGCCGCACCGGTACCGGCATGGCTACAGAAATCACCTATGCAGTACCTGAGGGAAGCCTGGATTCCTGGCAGGAACGCTTTCAACAGCACCAGGTGCCATTTAATGAAACTGCGGAAAGGTTTGGAGAAACCTTTCTTTCCTTCACAGATCCCGATGGTCTGAATTTAAGCCTGCTTGTACCAAAACAACCGGACAACCGTACTGTATGGACGACCGATGATGTAAAAGAAGCGGTGGCCACTAAAGGATTTCACAGTACAACGTTGTCGCTCCGGCAGATTGAGCCAACTGCCAAAATCCTGACAGATATTTTCGGATACAGGCTGCAGGCACAGGAAGGTAACCGTTACCGGTTTATAACAGATGCCGTAGAAACTGCAAACGTCATAGATTTGCTGGAGCTACCGGATCAACAGCGCGGTGAGAATGCCGGAGGTACTAATCACCACGTGGCTTTCCGCGTTGCCAATGACAACATACAAATGGAGTTTCACGAGAAGATAGCCAGCAAGGGATTGCATATCACACCTAAAATCGATCGTGATTATTTCTTCTCTTTATACTTCCGTGAACCAGGTGGTGTGCTGTTTGAAATAGCCACTGATAATCCGGGGTTTACGGTAGATGAGCCGCTGGCACAGCTGGGCAGCAACCTGAAATTGCCCAAACAGTATGAGTCCGTACGCACGGAAATAGAGAAAGAACTGCCTTCATTAATCATATAAAAACTTTTATGCACAAGGAGAATATTCTGATAAGAGGAAAGGAGTTGCAGGATGCTGAAAAGGCATTGATCATGATACATGGCAGGGGAGCTTCGGCAGAAGATATATTGTCAATTACCGGATACCTTAACGTGAAAGACTATACGTTATTGGCACCACAGGCTACCAATCATACCTGGTATCCGCAGTCTTTTCTGGCGCCTCCTGCGCAAAATGAACCCTGGTTGTCATCTGCGCTGGAACTGATAGCAAAAACGGTGGACAGGGTAGTGGCTGCAGGCATAGCGTCTGAAAATATCCGCTTCCTGGGCTTTTCGCAGGGCGCCTGCCTGATGCTGGAATTTATTGCGAGGCATGCAATGAAATATGGTGGAGCAGTAGCGTTTACCGGTGGGCTTATCGGCGATCGGCTTTATAAAGAAAACTATCGCGGCGACTTTAACGGCATGCCGGTTTTCCTGGGAAGCAGTAATCCCGATTTTCATGTGCCGGTACAGCGCGTTCACGATACCACCGGCATCCTGAAACGTATGGGCGCTGACGTTACTGAAAAGATTTACGACAACATGGGGCATACCATTATACAGGAAGAGATCAACCTGGCCAACCAGCTTGTTTTCAGCTAAGGCTTACTTTTTCTTCTGTAAGGTATTACGCACCTTGCTCAGAAATTCAGGAGATACCCCCAGGTAGCGTGCAATCTGGTTTTGCGGAACCCGTTGTACTATCTGGGGATACTTTTCAATAAAAGCTTTGTAACGTTGTTCTGCTGTTTGTGAAACGAGGCTGTGGAAACGCTTTTGCAATGCGAAGAGCGAACGTTGCACCAGCAGTCGGAAGAGGGTTTCAAATTTGGGTATCTTTTCGAAAAGCGCAATTTTACTTTTATGATCGATGACCAGCAGTTCGCAGTCTTCCAGTGATTCAATAAACATATTGGAAGGCGTCTGTTCTGTAAAGCTATACAGATCGCTCACCCACCAGTCTTCAATTGCAAAAGACAAAATAGTCTCCGTTCCATCATCACTCAGATAATAAGTACGGATACAACCTTTAATAATATACGCCTCGAAGTCACATACTTCCCCTTCCTGGAGCAGATACGTGCGCTTCCTTACCCGCCTGAACTTGAGCATGGAGTGAAACAGCTCTCTTTCTTCAGGAGTCAGGGAAATACAGCGGTCTGCAAATTTGTCAATCTGTTCAAACATAATGGCTAAAGTAGCTAAAATAACGATATGCAGCCGGACCATCCTTATCGTGTAGCAGATGAGCGGTATGTTGTGAAGAAATGTATTACCTTGTATGGTCAAAAAAGATAATAGATGAATAATCAGGCTAACATCGGAATAGTGGGCCAGCTATATGAGGCTTTTTCCAGGAAAGATATAGCTGGAATGATGGCGTTAATGAGTGAAGATATTGAATGGGGAGAGCCGGAAAATCCCTATAACCCTGCCGGGGGAACGAGAAGGGGACATGCTGGTTTTCTGGAATGGCTGAATATTGGCAGGAATGCGGAGGAAATTCTCATCCTGTCGCCGAAGAGATTCCTTTCGGATCAGGATTCCGTGGCGGTTGTTGGCTATATGAAATGCAAAGCCGTTAAAACAGGGAAGATCTACGAATCGGATTTCGTTCACCTCGCAGTGATTGAAAATAATAAGATAGTAAAGTTCCAGGAATTCTTTGACACTTACGTTGCCGGTGAGGCCTTCAGATAGGTACCTGGTATGGGAACAGGTACAGGCGGGATGATACAATACGTTATAGTGTATTGCATCATCCCGCTTACTGTTTGAAATTATGGTTGCAGTATCCACTGACTGCTTTCAAAGAAACCCGGCACAGCTGTGCATTGTGCTGTTCCGCTCTGATTTTCCAGGTTGAGATAAGTGTTTTGCCATTCATTCTTCAAACGTGTGGCGCCATTGTAGTTTTCCAACACCCAGTAACTGCTATAGAAGGTATTGGGAACAGCTGTGCACTCTACATAACTCAGCCTGTTCTCGATGTTCATATAATGGCCGGTAGCCAGGTTCCTGAAGCGGGTATGCCCGTTCATCTGTTCCTGTATCCATTTGTATTGATTGCCGTTGTTGTTGCTGCTATATTTCACCTGTCCGTTTTCTTCATACAGGTAGGTGCTGAGCCATTTGTTTTTAATATACACACCATTGTTGCCGCTGCCGCCATCTGCCTGGTTTAGCAGTGTCTCTGCCTGGCTTACCTGCAGGTTGGCGAGATAGCTGAACACCTGGTTCAGTTGCTGCTGCGCATTGTTGTTACCGCTGAACTGTTTCCGTGCTTTGTACAGGCGATATACCAGATCCAGTTCATGCTGGCCGTAAGGCACGCCCAGCTTTTGTTGCATCACGGTGAGAAAACCGTAGCCAAACTCCTGTGTAGGTTCTATCATGGTACCTTCTCCGTAGTCATTCCAGGTGGCAAATTGAATGATGGGAACACTTGATTGCAGGGCCTTGTCTATCATCAGTGAGAATACGCCGGTACCGTTATAGGGTATCTGCCAGTTGGGGCCATCGGCATTTCCGGCTGCGTAGAAAGTATGGAAGCCCGGATATACTACACCGATGGGTGTAGGAAACCTGGATAGCTGCGAGTAGTAGTTGTCCACCACCCCGGGATGATCCTGGTAGATCCACGGGTATTCGCCACCGGCGTTGTTAGTGCCTACCTGATTAGTGAAGCCGAATAGCCGCCATACTTTAGGACGTGGATTGATACCATTCAGTATCTGATCCCACTCTGATGACTGGTGAAAAGTGATAGGCCCGAAATTAAGCACTACCGGTGTGTTGTTCACGCGGAAATAATTGGACCTGCTGAAGTAATTGTTTTGCATGTAAACGAAATCGTCATGACCACCGGAAGTCATGCCAGCGTCCCAGTTGCGATCTTCATGTACAATGGCGAATTGTAACCCTGCAGCGTCGAGCTTATTGATGAGCGCATTGGAGTTAAACAGGTTGTCAGGATAATCGTACCGCTGGCGGGTGCCGGGCCAGTCGATGAACACGCCGTCGGCGCCGGCATACTTCATCAGCAAGAGTTGGTATTCAATGATATCCGGATCGGAAGAAGCGTAGGGGCCTGTCTGCGGGTAATACCATGCTGCGATCTGCCGTTTTCCATTGACGATAATATCCGGATTCTGTGTGTTCATTTTCCAGTGATAGCCCCAGGCGCCTTTACTGGCGGGTGTTTCAAACCAGGGTATCCAGTGGATGAAGATTTTCTTGTTAGTACTTTTGAATACGGCGGCCGCTTTTGACTGAAGTTCCGTGTGGGCGGCATTGGGTGAAAGTGCGGTTACCGGCTGCGGCGTTTTCTGACAGGCCATGAGCAATAGGGTGCAGCAGATGGCCAGGAGGGTTACTGGTTTCATACGGAAGGGTTTTAGTGGAAGAATAACGTGAAATAATGAGAGATCTCTGCAAAGGTAAATTACAGCTATTGATGGAGACGGGTTTGCTGTATCGCTGGAATATCGAAAAAAAAGAAGGAGGGAATTCTTTTATGCACTGACACTCATTTTTCTAAGGAGAAAAACTTAGAAGAAGAATATCGATGGAATATGATGAGTGCTGACTTATTTTGGTACGCTGGAGCCGGAGGGGGCGTTTAAAACCAATTTTTTCCCTGGAATTGAAATGGGTGGTGTTAGTCCTTGATATACAGCCATAGTATAGTAAAATAGAATGTATAGTACCGTAATATCGAAGGAAATGCGGAGCATACGTGGACTTGATGCGGACCTGATGTGTACTTAAGGTGAACCCGGGATGAGCCAAATGTGCTACTGGCGTGGGTTTTGCGGGTGAGCACACACTGTTGGATGACTGTCAAGTTTTCAAGTAAATGCCACGTTTTGATCTTAACGGATTTGCCAAAAATGAAATGTACCCTGCAGAAATGGATGGCGTCATTCCGGTGTAGCAATGTGGGAGAATATCTAACTATCTCATTTATATTCTGTTACGTTGTTTTGTTGATCCCGGCACCCGTATTGGCAGTGGTACAAGAAACAAATGTTTATGAAAGAGTATCTGCGCTCACAAATCAGCAAAATGAAGCCATTTCATTTTTTAGTAGCCGTTTACATATTCATTACTGTAATTGGTCTTATTTGCAGAGGGGTGTGATGATCATTCATATAAAAAGGAACCCTCACGTTAAGTGAGGGTTTTTCTATAAAAATCAACAGTCGCAAAAGACAGTTATAGCGGGAGAAACTGAAACCTCTGGTTTTTGTTCAAAGCGCCATCGGGGATTTGCTCTACCATCGTGTCGTAAATAAGTTGCAACGGTACAAGTTCAGGTGTTTTGGATTCAATATCGATTATATAGTCGGGTATACCACGTGGGTTTGGAACGGTAGCTTTCCATACAATGTGGTCGCCATCATACCATACATCCCCGTGGGAGATACCTGGCGGAAGCAAGGTATATTCTATCCAGCCGTGGATGTGATGGCTTTTCCCGTTTTGGTCCTTAATCCATAGGTCGAAATTTTTTTTGCCGAAGGCGGAGGATGTGTCGCTCCTGAAGGAAGACAGCATAAACAGGATTGGGAGTAAAAGCAGACTTAACTTTAGTTTCATAAGATGATAATTTTAGGGGATTCATTCTGATAGCAGCGCTGCGGGTATAAAATACCTGCTTCATGCTGCAGCTGATCATCAGTAGGGATGGGGTACCGGGCGAAAGTTCAGCACCGGTAGTAAAAAGTTCACTAAAGGTCAAAAGAGAGAAAAGGAAAGGGGATAAAGCAGCATCGCTTTATCCCCTTTCCTTTATAATTTATTCGTTTGTTATTCTTCCTCTTCTACTTCGCCATAAGCCAGGGCTACATCGATGAAGTGAATAAACAGTGCGCATATTTCATCGTTGTCATCGTAGCCGTAATAAACGGGATAAGCGCCGTCTCCAAAGCCAGTAGCGAAGATAGGCATCTTATAGTCTGTTCCCGGGATAGTCCATGAGATCCAGTCGCCGCCTGAGCGCTGCATCCCCGGATGCTGCTGGTAGCTTGCATCGAACAGGGCCGCAAAATAGTCATCGTAGATGTTACCTTCCGGATGTTCCTGGTGGAAGCGGTCCTTGAAATCGCAATAGGCGTCCCGCACCTGTTTGTCGGCAATAGCTGCAAGGCCAGCATCTACATTGAAACCGAAGAATTCGCCTTCTGCAAGATTGCTCAGGTCTTCAATACCCAACAGTGCTTCTTCTTGTCTGACGCTTCGCTTACCGGTGAAACCGACTTTCACGGAAGCGTACCGGGGGCTGTCGCCATCAGGGATGGCTGCTGCGATGGTTACGGTGAAATTGCCCTGCGGCACTTGTGTGAGGTAAGGGCGGTCGTCGCGTCTGAGCCACGCCAGCGGATCGCGGACAAGTATCCAGCCGGTAGGGACAGATACTTCTCCAACAGAAAACCGGCGCATGGGTACGCCGGCAATTTCATTTACTTCAAAATATGTTTCCAGGTTATATGGCGGTGCCAGTTTGTGTTTCTGACTGGTGTACTGTTCCAGCCATTGTTGATCAGGAGCCATTTGTTTTCTTTAGTTAGCGTGTAAATATTAGCATCCGGTTATCAGAACTTGATCAGCAGTTTTTCAGCAACCAGTTTGTTGTCTTTGTAATATTCAAAATACCAGTCGCCGTTCCGCTTCAGTACAATACCATGAGAAGCGCCGTTATCAGCAATGAAATAATCCTGTACTGAAGTTTTGAGCATGGTCAGTACCTTTTTAGGTGTGGTATCTATCAACTGATAACCATTGGCAGTTGCCTGTGCATACAACGTTCCGGCAACTTCCTTTGCCTCTGCAACAGCAGGTGTTGGCGCTGGCGACGGCGTAGCGGCAGGGGCGGGTGTGGGCGTTGGTGCAGGAGCTGCTGCGGCAATTACGGGCTGCTGTGTTTGTCCGTGTGTTGAACCATCGTATGAATAAGGCACGTCTTTCAGCGAAGTGAAGGCGTCTCTCAGTGCTTCATTATACGAAACAACAAATTCTTTCTCCCTGCTTTTTCCTTCTTTACTTTTGAAAACAATATTGCCCTGGCAATCTTTTAATACGAGTGTAAGATTGGTGACAAATAATCCCTTTTTCTGCAATACATCTGCCTGCAGCGCATTGCATCTGTTGTCCGCCAGGTCTTTCGGCAATGCCTCAGTAGGATAGAACACTGTAAATCCTTTCTCTTCCAGCAGCGATCTGGTGAGGGTGTTCAGACCATACTGATTGTCTTCCCGGAAGAAGTTATACTTTTCGGGCACCAGCACATACTTGTAGCTGTTGATCGTATTCTGGGCATAACCTGAAAAAGACAGGAGCAAAGAAAATAATAATGCGTACGCTTTCATATAGTATTTTGTCTTCTGATTCCGACGAATATACAAAATACCTGATTGTTTTGTGAAGCTATGATTTCAGCTTTACAGCTTTGATCAGCTCGTATACATACAGCGGAAGGGACCATCCCAGCCAGAAGAAAGTAGGGCTTATATCTTCGAAGTTGCCCAGACCAGCTACCATAGGTGTTTTCAGCAATAACCCTGATACCACGAATGCCAGCGTAATGAGATAGCTTCTGATCATCCAGTCTTTATGTTGTTTAAACTTTCTTTTTACAGCCAGCCACCAGGCTATGAAGGTAGCTGTGATCCACACAGACACCCATACCTGTAATGAAAAGGCATAAGCCCAGTTAATAGCATAAGCGGTGGTGGAAGCCAGCACTATTGCACATAGGCTGCTGCATAGTATGGCGAGCAGATACAGGTAGCCAACCACACGATGGAGTTTGGTATTGTACTGCAATCTTTTCCAGAAATTAAGGGGGCCTAGTACCAGTGCGCCGCCACCGGAGGTGATATGCAGGAGCAGGAACCATTTCACCGGCAGGTATTTCCCCAGTGCTTCCGGCGTAAGTTCCAGGTATTTATCAGCGCCGTGCATGAATGTCCAGGTGATGAACAGAATGCCCAGCCAGATGAAAATATAAAGGATGTCTTTTGATGTAAACGGCCTGTCAGTAGTAATCTTATTCATGTGCTATACGGATTTGTCGGGCACAAAATTCCGTATCAGAAAGGCGATAGTCAATAACCGAAAAATTATTCGGTATAGGCGCCGACGTTAGCGGTGACGTCTTTTACCTGTTCGCCGTATTGGTTGCCCCATTTGTCCATCGACTGGATAATCGGTACGAGCGAGAGTCCAAGGTTTGTCAGCGTATAATCTGCGCGGAGCGGGAATCCTGGCTGCACCTGTTTTTCCACGGCGCCGATAGCTTCCAGTTCGCGGAGCTGCATGTCCAGCACTCTCGGCGTTGCCTCTTTGATAGCCTGGTGGATTTCGGTGGGGCGGCGGTATCCTCTGTAGATGGCTTCAATGATGCAGGGCTTCCATTTGGCGCCCAGCACTTTCATGAACACGGTGATGCCACAATTGAGGTCGAGCGGTATTTTACGTTCGTATGTCAGCATGGTACAGTTACTTTATAGGTTGATCTGCTACTTAAAGGTGGGCAATGTACAAAAACTATGACAAATGATTTTGATTTACTGCTGTTAAACGTGCTGCTACGTGTAATAATTTTAGAGACCGACGGTGAACAACGCTTGTAATATTATCAGTACTACTTTTCCGATACCCCTCATCAATAACTATCCTGTATGAAAAAAAAACTTAAAGCAGTCGTGGGAATTATTACGGCTGTTATTCCGCTTGTTTGTTTACTGAATCCGGTTATCGTTGCTGCCCAGAAAACCTATGCCAGCAGCGAAACCCATCAGGTCAATGGTGTATGCCTGCTGTGTGGCGTCAGCAGCCCTGGTAATCCGGTCAACAATACCTCCCTGGATGATTACTCCACTTTCAACATCACGGCGGGCATTTTAGGCACCAGTGTGGAGCAGACGCTGATCTTTCCCTCTGGTAGCGCAGCCGGCTGCGATTCGCTGGTGATAGGTATTGGCAGCGGTAATGCGTTGCTATCGGCCAGTTTGTTTGGCGGCGTTACCGTGGAGACTTACAACGGCGCCACTGCCAATAATGATGCGCATGTGGTTGATTCGTCGGTATTACGTCTTTTGCAATGTAATACCCGCGCAGAAGTATTATTGCATCCGCAGCAGCAGTTTGACCGCGTGAAGATCAGGTTGAGCAGCTCGCTTGTTGGCCTGCTGACTGGCTTCAGGGTGTATTATGCTTTTAGAAAGAGAAGTCCGGATAACCCGCTGTATCTGCCTCCTGAAGGAATGGTATGTGGTGCGCCTTATATCATTATACAAAATCATCAGCCTTATGTAAGATATAATGTACGCATTATCTACACTGCTTTTTCCAACCTGATACAGGATACGTCCTATACAGCAGCAGGGGATAGCATCCGGCTGCCCTATTATGCCAACTTCGCAGGTTCGCAGGGCGATATTTATGTGCAGGCTGTGGATACGGTCAGGGGGTGTCTGTCTGACTCCACACACCATTCGTACTTTGCAGGAAGTACTTCCGTGCTGCCACGGGTGGATGTGGACAGCGTGCATATCTGTCAGGGGGATACGGCAGTGCTGCATGCTGTTCAGGTTACGCCGAATGCGCTGTATTCGATTTTGTGGTATAGCGCCCCAACCGGCGGCACATTGCTGTATACGGGACCTGATTTTCGTGTAGCCCCTGCCATTACCACGAGCTACTATGTAACTGCAAAAGGGTCCTGCGAATATCCGAAACGTATAGCGGTCAAGGTGCAGGTGACACCGCGTATCCCGCCCGTACTGGACAGAGATACGCTGTTCCTGATCATCGGCGCCAGCGATACGGTCAGGGCTGTTTCGCCGGCCGGTGCTACCTTCCGGTGGTATACGGCAGCCACGGGTGGAACATTGATTTACACCGGCAGTAATTTGTCTGTATCTTTTACAACAGCAGGTACATATTATTACTATGTGGAATCGGTAGTGGATGGTTGTGTGAGTAGCAGAACAAGGGTGGTGATCGTAGTAAGCAACAGCCTGAGGACATCTGCCGCAAAAACGGCCATTACTTTTTATCCCAATCCAGCAACAGGTTTGATACGGGTTGTATATCCGAAGGATTTGTCCGGCGCATGGTTTACCATCAATGACCTGAGTGGCCGGTCAGTGCACCGTTCTGTAATTACGGCACGCAATGTGATAAAGCTGCCGCCGTCTATCCCGGCGGGCACTTACGTTGTGCAGATACATGTATCCGGTAACCCGAATACTATCAGTGGCAGTATTGTGATCAGTCCTTTGCAAAAATAAATCCCGGTAGTACCGGGTGATAATAACTGTTTACCGGTATTAATAATAAACAGTTAAGCCATGGAAAATTATGCAGAAAGCTCAGACAAAAAAAATGCAGGAGACATTTCAGCAGACATGCCATCGCCGCGTAAGACGTGGTTACATTTATTAATAACAAAGCCGGTAAACTATGGGAAAGTATGCAGAAAGTTCGGACAAAAAATTTGCGGAAGATGTTTTAAAAGGCGCGCCATTACCAGGTAAGGCATGGCTGGATTTTGAGCGAAACAACTGGGGGTAAGCGGGGCGGAGCTGGCTGAAACTATTATGATCGCGGCGGCGGTAAGACCGGGAGCGGCTTTGGGGTATGGTCTGCTGGCGATGAAGTTTTTTAAGGAAGGAGAGGAAGGTTAACAGCCTTCCTTTCTTTTTATTTTTTCGATCTGTTGCAGGCATTTGTACTTCTGATTGGAGGCAGTATGTTTGTTCTTCCAGCCCATCCGGTGCATCAGTGTTTCCATTGGTTCCTGCATGAAGAACAGCGCTTTCAGCACTTGCTGGCATTGTGCTGTGATCCTTTTAAACCAGTCTTTCAGCTGTTCGTACTGCCCCTCTGTATGTGTTTCATCCGTGTGATGTTCACAGGTCATCAGCATTTTGTCATTGTCACAATACTCATACTTATCATCTCTTAATTTCCGGAGCCAAAGGTTTTTTGAGACGGCAAACAGATAGGTTTTAACGGAGGACGTTAAGACAAAGCCGGGCTGTTTTATTTTATGCAGCAGTACAATCACAGCCTCCTGGAAGATGTCTGCTGCATCGTGGTCATTGCCGTTGTTCTGCCGGATGAAACCGGCAACGGCGGGAAAGCAATGTTGGTACAGGTCTTCATAAGATGTGTTATCCCCGTCTTTTAGTCTGATGATCAGGTTTGGGTCTATAGCTTTCGGCATTGTCGATTATAGTTTATCTATCCTTTATTACAAAAGGAGGCGATTATCACCCGCAAGGTAAAAATTTATTTTTGCCGTTGTTGATGAAGAGTTTGTCAGCAGATAGGATGTCTAATGATGAAGAGGGGAAATTTCCCGTAATTTGAAATAGGATGCCGATAATTTCAAAATATCCCCTATTTTTATGTACAGTTGAAGAAGGAAGCTAATAACCATAGTAAGAATTGATTCTCGGAATAACTGATGCAACTATGAACCCTAAAGCTCGCGTTTTTTTAGCACTGGTTTATTGTCATTGAAAAGATCGGAGAACTGTCGCATGACTGTTCTGAGAAGCCACACTAATGCATATTGATCATATAACTCCGGGATGCCAGCATAGCGTCTCCCTGCCTCTTTTTGTTTTATTTATTTCTCCATAAAACTAACGAACATTTAGTTATGAGTTATCTGCAATTCCCCCGTTTACAGTTCTCTGGCCGTTTTCAGGCTGACCCTTCCACGGTCAATAATGATCCTTATCATTTCAATACGAAAACATTCCAGAGTAGTTTTGATCTTCCCGGACCGGGTGCGTCGAATGGCTGGTGGAACCCCGGAGGTACAGGCGCATGGCGCTTTTACGAATGTACGGTGCAGAGGGTATATTACCTGGATGGTACGTGGTGTGATGACCCTGCTATCGATCCTGTTATAGGTATGCCGTTAACAGGGGCAGATAGCCGCGCGGAGGGTAAGATTGTGGACCTTGATCCGGAACAGCAGATGGTATCGGAGTTATGGGGATTCCAGGTGATTTTAGGGAGCCCGGCGCAAACGGGTTTTAAAAGTGATTTCCAGGTGGCGCCCTTCGGCGATATCTTTGTCCGTTATCCGCCCGGTCAGGCAGATAGCTTCTTCGGCGCTTACTGGCAAAGTGTACTGAGGGTGAAATCATGGCATAATATGGGAGAGTCGCGTTTCCTGAAAGAGCTGGATTCGGTGACGATCAAAGATCCGGATACCAGAGAAAACATTCTGAGCATCAAATTCAATGTGGATGGTTTCCAGGATGATTCAACCAAACCGGGCTTCACGCTGGGCCGTGTTGTGGGCACTATCGGGCAGCAGACATCCAGCGACCCGGACTATTTTGTGGCGGGCCGTTTGCTGGCCGCTATTCCGGGTGCACAGCCTGCATTGAATAATGCTTACTGCCTCATAGATAAGAATAATATCCTGCACATAGATCTGGGCAATAGTTTGCCTACAGCTGCTGTTGGCGGCCCGCTTGCCAACGTAGGCAACCTTCGCCTGTGTGCAGCTACCAGCACAGGGTTGAAGATCGTTAATGAGTTGAGATATGAAGACTGCGACTGGTATAAAAATAATTCCGGCCTCATCTCCTTTGCACTTACACCGGAGCAGTTAACACTTGTATCATCCAACCCCTTGTGCGTTTGCACAGACTCTCCCATACCAGGTATACAATCTACGTTGTTGTCGGAAAGTCCAGATGCTACTTTCGTAAGGGCGGATAAATTTGTTTTCCGCATGTACCCCGGCGAAACTGCGTCCACAAAATTTTATGCGACCCAGTATGGTAAACCATTGGCTAGTGCGCAGATCTCGCTGATCTTTGATCCAACCGTTCTTCTGGGGCAGGTTACGCAGGGGCCGTTACCAGGCCCGCGTATAGTGGGAGAGCCTACCTCTGCCCTGAAGGTTGAGAAGAGCATTACCACAGGAGCAGATGGCACCGTGGTACTTTCTATCGGCGCTGATGATCCCGGTAATCCCAGGAAGTATATTGATGGCCAGCTGTACTGCCTGGATTATCAGCTGGGCCCGACACCTCCGCCTATCGGCGCCACACAGAACGGCAACATGCTGCTGAATTTCCATGTGTACGACAAGTATAAGATGCCAGACGTTCCCAACTGGGTAGAGCATGTGCAGCCCATCTTCCAGCAGTATGCAGATCTGTACCCTGTGATGAAGCCTATTGTAGATCTCAGCGATTATGGCAGTGTAAAGCAGCGCATCAATATCCTGAAGAATGTATTCAGTGCAGATATTACCAGCCCCAACTATATGCCTGTTACCCGCGATCTATCCGGAGGTAAGCAGGCGATGATACTCAAGTGGCTGGACAACCCGGTATATATGGACCTCGATTCCAAAGAGGATCTGTTGCGGGCCTTGCAGACGGCTATTGAGCTGGAACATTCTACTATTCCGCCGTATCTCTATGCACTGTATAGTATCAGGCAGGGCTGTAATACAGAAGTGGCCGGCCTTATACGCAGTGTGGCAGTAGAAGAGATGTTGCACATGGCGCTGGTAGCCAATATCATGATCTCTATCGGGGGAAGTCCCAATATTAACCATAACCGCTTTGTGCCCAAGTATCCGGGCTCGTTACCCGGCGGGTTGTGCCCGGGGCTTACGGTAAGACTGCGCCGTTGTTCCATTGAGCAGATACGCGATTGCTTTATGGCGATCGAGGAGCCGGAAGGTGCTGTATTGGAACGCTTCAGGGCGTCGCAGGCATCGTTTGCACCTGATCAGCACCTGTATACCATCGGCTGGTTTTATGGGGAGGTCAAGAAAGCATTGAAAGTATTGTCTGATTCAAACCAGATCACTTTCGGCAATATTGACAAACAGGTTAGCAAGTGGAGTGGCATGGGTACGTTGTATACGATCGGCTCTCTTGATGATGCGCTCAAGGCGATTGATGAGATTCTTGACCAGGGCGAGGGTAAGAAGAGCGATGACCCTATGACCGGACAGGGCGACCTGGCGCACTATTATAAGTTTTCAGAGATCGTTGCCGGTCACCGGCTTGTAGAGCATGATGGTGAGTTCTCGTATACCGGAGATGTCATCCCGTTTGATCCAGCCGGTGTATATCCTGTGGTGGATGATCCGCAACCAATGGATTATCCGAAAGGCTCCCAGGCAGATTTCTATTCCAATGAATTTACCCGTAGCTATCAGGCGTTGCTAAACGGGTTGCATGAAACGTTCAACGGAAATCCGGATCACCTGAATGAAGCGATCGGCTCGATGTACTCCATTGATGTACAGGCACGGAGGCTGATGCAAACTCCTTCCGGCAAGAATGACGGCACCACAGCCGGACCGACATTCCAGCTGCCATACGTGTACTGATTATATTTATGCAGGCTCCCCGTTACATGGGGAGCCTGCTATTAAAACGTAGGATATAATAGCATCATATTTTGTCTCTCTTCCTTCTCTACCAACACTTCCGTATCTTGGCATAAAAAATTAATGCTGGATCACTTTCCATTTTATCTGACCCTGATCGTTGCTATCGTGTTGCTCATTATGCTGAGCAATAAAATCAAGGTGGCGTACCCCGTATTACTTGTTGTGGCTGGCCTGCTGATCAGCTTTATTCCCGGCATCCCTGTGATGCATATAGATCCGGAACTGATATTTGTGATCTTCCTGCCACCTCTTTTATATGAAGCGGCGTGGGCCATATCCTGGAAGGAGTTATGGCGCTGGCGGCGTATTATAGGCAGCTTTGCTTTTGTAGTGGTTTTCTTTACAGCCATGTCGGTAGCGTTTGTGGCCAATAGGTTCATTCCTGGGTTCTCTCTGGTACTGGGTTTTCTGCTGGGGGGGATCGTTTCGCCGCCGGATGCCGTGAGTGCCGGTGCTATTCTGAAGTTTGTAAAGGTACCGAAACGGATGTCATCCATACTGGAGGGGGAAAGCCTGCTGAATGATGCTTC
This sequence comes from Chitinophaga sp., assembly GCF_035538455.1. GTDB lineage: Bacteria > Bacteroidota > Bacteroidia > Chitinophagales > Chitinophagaceae > Chitinophaga. The sequence continues at coordinate 20,305 of NZ_DATLKJ010000175.1, read as the reverse complement.
ATCGCTTATTATTTTCCGCTTTGCTATGATTGCGTTGGCAACGGGGCAATTCATCTGGTACCAGGCGGCGTTTAGTTTTGTCTGGATGCTGGTAGGAGGCGTGGGCATCGGATTGCTGGTAGGAATGGCGTTTATGAAGCTCCATAAATATCTGCCTACTGATGTAAATATGGATATTATTCTCACGCTGGTTACACCTTATGTGATGTATATAGCGGCTGAAGAGGCGCACAGCTCCGGTGTGCTGGCCGTAGTAAGCGGAGGTTTGTTGTTGTCGAACAGGCGGCATCACTTCCTGGGTACCATTTCGCGATTGCATGGGGTGAATGTATGGGAGAGCATTGTATTTGTATTGAATGGCCTTGTTTTCATGCTGATAGGACTTGACCTGCCGGAGATCACTGCAGGTCTCAGGAGTGAAGGTATCAGTACTGCTTCGGCGGTGGGCTATGGGTTGTTGATTACCGGGGTACTGATAGTGGCGAGGATCATATCAACTTACGGCGCTGTGATTGTAACGCTGATAGCCCGCAACTTTATAACGGTAGCGGATGCACGAAACCCGGGGCTGAGAGTGCCGGTTATAATGGGCTGGACAGGTATGCGTGGCGTGGTGTCACTTGCGGCGGCTTTATCCATCCCGGTTCAGCTGGACAATGGCATCAACTTTCCCCAGCGTAACCTGATCCTGTTCATTACCTTCATTGTGATACTGACCACCCTGGTTTTGCAGGGTCTGACCCTTCCTTACCTGATCGAAAGGATAAAGCTGCCCGCGTTCGACGATTATCCACCGGAAGAAGAGGCTGAAAATCTCATCAGCAAGGAGATTTCAAGAAAAGCACTGGATCACCTTACTACCAACTACAGTGCGGAGCTTCAGGAGCACATGCTCTTACAACAGCTGGCCGCCAAATGGAAAGAGAAGAGCAACGAAGACGCTGACCCGGTAATACCTCCCGCCGGCCGCGCTGCCTACATGGATATTCTGAATCAGCAAAGGTTATGGTTGCTGAACAAAAACAGGACAGACGAGCATTTCGACGAGGATGTGATCAGGAAATACCTGCACCTGATAGATCTGGAGGAAGAGAAGCTGAAGGCGATGTAAGGGTAAAACACCCCCCCGAAAAAAAACCGGTTTTGTATCTTTGCGGACATGTTCAGAGACCTTGCCTTACGATACTGGAGATATATTGTCGATGTGGGAGTATCCCCTGATATGTCTTTTATCGAAGTAAGGCGTACGAAACTGCTCAATCTGCTGGCGTTGCCCTGCATACCTTGTATGTTTTTCTATGCCATACTGAACACCAGTCAGCACCGCTATCTGCTGGCCGCGCTCAATCTGACTACCACCCTTATGAATGTTGCGGTGTTGCTGATGCACTATTACCGTATGTATTATGGCGCCAGGGTCATCATGATTTTCTTCAGTGTGGTGCTGTATACGTTTACCGGGGTATATTTCCATAACGGAGCGGAGTATTTTCTGCTCAATATCCTTATCCTCAGTATCCTGGTATATGATAATATATGGATCATCACCGGGCTCAGTGTAATGGTGATAGCGGCTTTTATGCTGATCATCTTTTTCCCACAGCAATGGCATCTGGCTCAGCCGGCGCCACAGGAGCGGGTTTGGAGCAATGTGGGAGTTTCCTTGTCGTTTATTATTGTGGCGCTCAGCTATTTTAAATTTATACAGTCCGACTACCAGCAGCAGATAGAGCAGCAGCGAAAGGAGCTGGCCGTCCTCAACCGGGACCAGGAAAAGCTTTTCTCTGTGGTGGCCCACGACATACGCAGCCCTTTGGCTACGCTGGAAGTATTGCTGGATATGTACAGGAAGGGCGAGTATCCCGAAGCGGAGATGAAAGCTGCTACTGAGGCGTTATACCTGAAGGTGGCAGAGCTGGGAGGTTCGTTGGATAATGTGCTGCGTTGGAGTTCCCGTAACATCCGAGGTATACGCTGGCGCCCTGCGGCATTTGCGCTGGCGCCGCTGGTGCAGGAGGTGCTGTCGTTCTGCCAGTTGCTCATGCAGCAGAAACAGATTGGCCTGTCCGTGGAAGTACCGATAGATATATATCTGTATGCAGACAGGGACCAGGTTTCCGTTATCCTGCGGAATATTTTCAACAACGCCATTAAGTTCAGTCATCCCGGCGACAGCATTAGTATCAAGGCTATACCTGATACAGATAAGGTATCTATCCATGTGGAAGATAAAGGGATCGGTATGACTGCGGAGCAACTGAATGCGTTGCTGGCAGGGATTCCGAGCCAGTCTAACGGTACACGCGGGGAATGGGGGACGGGCCTGGGGATGCTGCTCTGTAAAGATTTTGCACAACAGAACCGTGGAGGAATCAGTGTGGAAAGCGTGGCGGGTGAAGGTACAGTGTTGATTATCACTTTACCGGTGGCAGATGAGGATGAATAGCATTCTTTGATTTTCTTACCTTTGGAGAATGAAGAAAATTGAAACGGCCGAAGATTATTTTAACCATAAGGGGATTATACCTGCGTCTACCAGTCTGTTCAATGTGTTTGAGAGCGAGGGATTGTGCACAGAACCGATGATATATAACAGGAGGGATTTTTATAAGATCGCGCTGATGAAAGGAACCAGCAGGTTGAGCTGGCATGGTCAGGTGATTGAGGTTAACCGTCCTGCACTGATCTTCTATAACCCACATGTACCCTACGCCTGGAGCCCGGTATCGCCGGAGCAGCCGGGTTTCTTCTGCTTGTTCAAAAAAGAATTTCTGAGGGACAGTAACCGGGAGGAAAGCCTCCGGCATTCGCCACTCTTCAGAACCGGTATTTATCCGGTATATTTTCCTGATAAGGTACAACTGCAATACATACACGATATTTTCAGCAGGATGTATAAGGAAATCCAGTCGGACTATATTTACAAATATGATCTGCTCCGCAGCCATCTTCACCTCATCATCCACGAGGCGTTGAAAATGGAGCGCGACACCTTCCCGATAAAGCATCAACATGCATCCGGACGCATTACTGCGCTTTTTTTTGAAATGCTCGAAAGGCAATTTCCGATTGATTCTCCGGAACGCTCGCTACAACTGAAGACTGCCGGCGACTATGCGAAAGTATTATCTGTGCATGTCAATCACCTGAACCATGCGGTAAAGGAAGTCACCGGAAGGCCTACTTCTATGCATATCTCCGACAGGTTGCTGGCAGAAGCAAAGGCGTTGCTGCGTCATACCGACTGGCCTATTGCGCATGTTGCCTCTGGCCTTGGCTTTGAGTATCCCAACTATTTCTACAACTTCTTCAAAAAGAGAACAGGGTATTCACCCCGGCAGATTAGAATGGGCGTTATTTGATTTTTGTACTTTTTAGTTTGATGCGATTACCTGCGCCGTTTGCGGGACGGGTAATTTTGTGCCTGTATAAAATGATTTTTTATGATGAAAGTAAACGCTTATGCGGCCCTGAAACCCGGCGGCAGGCTGGAGAAATTTATATATGAGCTACCAGCAACAGGAAAGGAACAGGTGGATATTAAAGTTGCGTACTGTGGTTTGTGCCATTCTGACCTGAGTATGATCAACAACGACTGGGGCTGGTCGCAGTACCCCATGGTGCCTGGTCACGAGATTGTGGGTGAAGTGATCAGTACAGGAAGCGAAGTAAAAGGTGTAAAGGTGGGCGATAAGGTAGGACTGAGCTGGTTCTCTGCTTCGTGTATGCATTGCCGTCATTGTATGAGTGGCAACCACCAGTTGTGTACTGACATTGAACAGACGCAGGTGGGGCGTCACGGTGGTTTTGCTGACATTGTGCGAAGCCACTGGTCATGGGTGATCCCGTTGCCGGAGTCAACTGATCTCGCTAAAGCGGGGCCGTTGCTCTGCGGTGGCATGACTGTTTTCAATGCCATCGTTGCGGATGGCGTAAAGCCTACAGACAGGGTAGGTGTGATTGGGATCGGCGGCCTCGGGCATCTGGCCATCCGCTTTCTCAAACATTGGGGCTGTGAAGTGGTGGGCTTCAGTTCCAACAAGTCCAAGCACGACGAGATTATTAGTATGGGGGCTACCAGGGTGGTGGATTCTACTGATACAGATGCATTGAAAGAGGTACAGGGGCAACTGGATTTTATTTTAAGCACCGTCAATGTGCCGCTGGATTGGAATACATACCTGGATTGTCTTGCACCTAAAGGCAAGCTGCATACAGTGGGCATCGTCACTGAGCCGATACCAGTGCCAACGCTTAGTCTGATCAATGGACAGAAGTCGGTAGGCGGCAGTCCGGGTGGCAGCCCCGCTTTGATCAGAACGATGCTGGACTTTTGTGTGAGACATCAAATCTATCCGACGGTTGAAGAATTTCCGATGGGGCAGGTGAATGATGCCATCAGGCATCTGGAAGAAGGAAAAGCGAGGTACAGGATAGTGCTAAAGAACGAAGACAACCGGGGGTGAGTGAAACCTGACGGGAGTGGAGACAGTTATCTTTATAAAAAGTATGCTTATGAAAATCAGATTAACAGTCGTTTTACTCCTGTTGTTTGTTGCGGTGTCTTATGCGCAAACCGGGCGAGCACCTGTGTATGTACTGGTACATGGCGCCTGGCATGGAGGATGGTGTTGGCAGAAGGTCAGCACAAAGTTGCGTAGCCAGGGTAGTATAGTGTACACGCCCACGCTCGGCGGACTAGGAGAGTACAAAGATGTGCCGCATGAAGGTATCAATCTCGACACACACATTTCAGAAATCGTGAATCTCCTTGAAATGGAAGACCTGCATGATGTAGTGCTGGTGGGGCATAGTTACGGCGGCCTGGTAATTGCCGGCGTGGCCGACCGCATACCAGAAAGACTTAGTAAGCTTGTTTTCCTGGATGCCATGCTTGCGGACAACGGACAAAGCCTGCTATCGCTGCTGCCTGCAGAAGGGCAAGCCTCTTTCGCAAAGACGGCTGAGCCATATAAGATGGTGAGCGCGCCCTCTCTTCCACTGGAAGCATTTGGACTAGGGAAAGAACTGCAACCCTGGGTGGCAAAGCGGATTACTTTGCAGCCGTATAAAACACTCACACAGCCGCTTGTATTGAAGCATCCCTTCGGCAATCATCTCCCGTTAGTATATATTGCCTGTACAAAGCCGCAAGCTCCCTTTTTTAAGACATTTTCAGAGAAGGCTAAGGCTTCGCCTGACTGGAAATATTACGAGCTGGTTACGGGCCATGATGCTATGCTCACGGCGCCCGATGACCTTACGTCATTACTCACTTCCATTGCAAAATGATAAGCGAATCCTTCAGACAGCCTGGTCTGAAGGATTTGTTTTTTATGTAGAAAATTATTGCTGAGATACTGTCACGGCTCTTCACCCTTTTTTCCTTCTCCTCTTACTTAATATTACAGCGTATATTTTCTTGTACAGATTGAATATCTGTATGATTTATTTTTTTATTACTGATCCGAATAACCACACTCAAGCTGACTATGAAAGCCATTATCCTTTTGTTTACCATTTGTTTATGCAGTCTGGTTGGCTATTCCCAGATTTCCAATGTAGGAGTGGGTACCAATTCCCCAACAGCTACGCTGGATGTAAATGGCAGCCTGCGTGTACGCACACTTCCATCCGGCTCCGTATCAACGGATTCCATTGTCACTAATGACGTTAATGGTAACATCAGGCGGGTGAATGCATCTGATCTGGTAAAACAATACACCGGGTTTAAGCAGATGAAAGTGGGAGCTGATTTTCCCATTCCTGTACATAACAGCGTGAGTACAGGTAGTACCGGAACCTTTACGAGCAGCGTGTTTGGGGCGTGTAGCTGGAAAGTAGATCAGAAGACAACCGCACCTACTACTTCAGACAGGCCTTTTCTGAAAGTTACCTATACGCTGGGGACTGCACTCACCACACTGCCGGATGTATTGATCTTCCAGGCCAAGAACACCAGCAGTTATCCAGACAGTTATAACATCAACCTCATATCAAAATCGCTTACCTCTTTTAGTGTAGTGATCACACGTGTAGAAAGCTCTGCGAGCTGGCAGGGTAATTTCCTGTTCGATTTTCTGATGATAACACTGTAATATGCGGGAAGCTATTTTTATTTCTTCAATGCTTCGCTATAAGCAGCCAGTGCTCGTTGCCGTGCCGTCTCGTGTTCTACAACGGGAGCAGGGTAAATGAGTGTATCCAGCTCGGGTATCCAGCGGCGTATATAAGTGAGGTCTTTATCAAATTTTTTTGTCTGGATATAGGGATTGAATATCCGGAAATACGGCGCGGCATCGCACCCGCAACCGGCGGCCCATTGCCAGTTTCCATTATTGGAGGCCAGATCATAATCCAGCAGCTTCCGCGCGAAATAACCTTCCCCATAACGCCAGTCAGTAAGCAGGTGTTTGGTAAGGAAGCTGGCGGTGATCATGCGTACCCGGTTATGCATGTAACCGGTGGCGTTCAGCTCGCGCATACCTGCATCCACAATGGGGTAGCCGGTTGTACCATCACACCAGCGACGGAATTCTGTTTCGTTGTTGCGCCATTTGATCCGGTCGTATTCCGGTTTGAATGACTGATGGGCTACCTGTGGAAAGTGCCAGAGTATCATCTGGAAAAATTCGCGCCAGATCAGTTCATTCAGGAAAGTTTCGTTTAATTGTAATGCGTTGCTGACCAGCTGCCGGATACTGATGGCGCCGAAGCGGAGATGTACGCCCAGCCTTGAAGTTCCATGAATACCCGGTGTGTCCCTGGTTTGATGATAGCCGGCGATCAGTGACTGATCCGGTTCCGGTGAAGGAAAGCCGACTTCCACCGCGTTGAACCCAAGTTGCTTTAACCCGGGAACAGGTTGGGATGCCTGCGGAAACAGGTGGTGGAGGTGCTGTTCAACCGGATAGCTGTTGTAGTGTTTTTTTTGCAGGGCAGCTTTCCATTTGCGGCTGTATGGAGTAAATACCGTATAGGGGGTACCGTTATCCTTGCCGATGTCGGTTGTTTCAAAGATTACCTGGTCTTTGAAAGTATGAAGGCCTACATTCTTTTCTTTCAGAAACGCTGCTATTTCCTGGTCCCTGCTGCGGGCATAAGGTTCATAATCATGATTGGCGTAAACGGCGCCTACATTATACTTCGACAACCAGTGTTGAAAAGCTGCGATTGGTGTGCCATGAAAGATGTCAAAAGTACTTCCTGTTTTTTCAATGCGACTCTGTAAATGGAGCAACTGTGTATGAATGAAAGTCACGCGGCGGTCGTCCTTGTCTTCGAGATCGTCCAGGATGTTTGTATCGAATACAAAAACCGGCACCACCGGATGCTCACTGCTCAACGCATGATACAATGCGGCCTGGTCCTCCAGCCGGAGATCCCTGCGAAACCAGCAAAGATTAACTTTCTTCATATTATCTGATCATTCATCTTTTGCAAATGTAATGTTGGATTACATTTAAAAGCACTCCCGTTTTGTTGTGACGATCGTTATACAGTTATTCATCAAATGAATAAGCCGGGAAACCGCATGAAGTGCGAATTTCCCGGCTTTGTATGTTAAACCTGCAATGCAGCAAGAATATTGTTGGTTTTGGTGGCCAGCGTAGCGCTCAGTGACGCCAGGTTCTTGTATCCTTCAAAATGTATTGACGGATGAAAGGCGTGTATGGTTGTTTCTGTTGCCCCTGTTTCACGCAATACAAGTTTCAGTGGCGCCTCGATAACAGCAGCCGGATCTTTGTCAATAATCTCTTTCATATAATCCGGATGGAAGTACAGTAGTTGCCGTACCGGAGGAATATGCATGTTGTGCGCAGCCAGTATGGCCTGTGGATTGATCTCCTGAATCAGGAGGAAGCCTTCCTGTTGAATGGCTTCGCGTGCGGCTTGCAGCAGCGGTTCAAATGCCCTGCTGATTACGATTGTGTGATTATTTGTTTTCATGAGCGACGGTTTGGTTTACAGGAGGCCAGTCATTAACGGTACCGGCTACCACATTGAGATAATTGGTGAACATGTTACGAACCACGTTGGCGATGATCTCGAGTATTTCTCCGTCAGTAAAGCCGTTGTTGCGCAGCTGGTCAGCATCTTCCAGGGAAAGTGTGGCCGGAGCTGACAATATCTTTTGGGTGAACTCCAGGGCAGCGGCAGCTTTGGGGTCTTGTGCCGTCAGCGTTGTGGCGTCTGCAATCTCTTTCCCGCTCAGGCCGTTCCTGGCGCCAAGGTAACTATGAGCTGAAAGGCAATACTCACAGTTGTTGTAAGCTGCGGCGCCGATGGCTATACTTTCTTCCAGTGGTGCGCCGATGGAACCTTTTCTGAGTGAGTTACTGAAACTGGTGTAGGCTTCCAATACGGCAGGAGAGTTGGCCATTACGGCGTACATGTTAGGAACACGGCCGAGGGAGCGTGTCAGCTGATCCATTACCCTTGTTGCGGCGGCGGGAGCATCTTCCCGCGTTAATGCTTTGATGGTGGTGCTCATGATGATATATTTAGTTATAGACCAATTTGTCTATAATGATGTATAAAAATAACCCGGTGACGGGTTGTTACAATCGTTATGCGATTCCTGCCAGTTGTTTTACTGCTTTGCGGGCGGACCTGATGGGCCATACATCGCGGTACACTTTGCTTTCCACGATAGCGCCTTCAAAGAGCAGGTAAACGGTATCTGCGATGGCCTTGGTATCCCGTGCGGGAAGCTGGGAGCATGCAGCGACGGTGAGCTGATGTATCTGATCGCGCAGCTGTTGTTTATGTGCGACGATTGCCTGTTGCATGTCGTTGTTACCGGTTTCCGCCAGCATGTTGATGAACCTGCATCCCATGAATTCCTGCTTCAGCATGTTGTCTTCCAGGAAGCTGAAAATGGCCAGCAGTCTGTCTTCGGGTATTGTCTTTTTCCCGATAGCAGTAAAGAAGGCTCTGAACCAGGCGATGCTCATCTCTTTCAGGTAAGCGATACCGAGTTCTTCTTTTGAACCAAAATGGCTATAGAGGCTTGCTTTTGCGACACCTGCTTCTTCCAGTATCTGGTTGATACCGGTTGCGTTGTAGCCCTGTTCATAGAAGAGCTTCCCTGCAGTAGCCATGATCTTTTCTCTTGGATTCCCTGGTCTTGCCATGACACAAAGATAGTTATATTTTCATTATAGACAAATTTGTCTATAATGAATGATGTAAACATTAATCCCTAACTTTAATGCAGACCATCATCGTTTTCTATGAAAATAGCCACCTACAATGTGAATGGTGTTAACGGGCGTTTACCGGTATTACTCCGCTGGCTGAATGAATCGGCCCCTGATATAGCGTGTCTGCAGGAGCTGAAAGCGCCGCAGGAGAAGTTTCCGCTGCAGGCTATCGAGGATGCAGGGTACAATGTTATATGGCATGGACAGAAAAGCTGGAATGGCGTTGCCATACTTTCAAAAAGGGGAATGCCGCAGGAAGTCAGGCGTACTTTGCCGGGTGATCCTGAAGATGTACACAGCCGCTATATGGAAGCTGAGATTGACAACGTGCTTATAGGCTGTCTTTATCTGCCCAATGGGAATCCTGCACCTGGTCCAAAGCTTGATTATAAGATGGGTTGGTTCCGCCGGTTGACGGATCATGCCAAAGGCCTGCTGACGCAGGACAAGCCTGTGATATTAACGGGCGATTTCAATGTGATGCCGACAGAACTAGATGTATATAAACCGGAGAAATGGGTGAACGATGCGCTGTTCCTGCCAGAGGTGCGGGAGGCTTTCAGCAACCTGGTGGCACAGGGTTGGACGGACGCCATCCGCACATTATATCCTGATGAGAAGATATATACGTTCTGGGATTACTTCCGTGATGCATATGGCCGTAATGCTGGTTTGCGTATAGATCATTTCCTGTTAAGCCCGCAGGTGAGCGGCCGGTTGAAAGCGGCGGGAGTGGACCGGCATGTACGGGGTTGGGAGAAGTCGAGTGACCATGCACCTGTATGGATTGAACTGGCGGATAAGTAGTGTTATTATATAATATCGATATATTTAACTGAGGGCGATATGCAACCAGTTAAATAGGATATGTATATGATTTGCTATGCTTTGTTAGAATATATTTTATTTAAGTTGTTGATAATTATATAGATGTGTTACCCCGTTTATTACTAAGATTATCCTTGGCTTCTCCGATCTAAGTATTTTTCACGAACAGATTGCGTATTTATACGTTAGGAAATATGCAAATGCGTGTATTACCTTTGCTAAAACGATTTTTAAACCTGCAATCTTTATGAAGAAACATTTATTAGTACTGTTATTCCCCATGATTGGCTCCATTGCCACCTATGCCCAGGTAAGATTAGGCGTGAAAGCTGGATTCAGCAACGCCGGAATGAAATTTGAAAGCAACGAGTACGTTCAACGTAAATCGGGATGGCACGCCGGTGTTGTGGCGGACATCGCGGTCGCTAAAAATTTCTCATTGCAACCACAACTGTTATTCAGCGCCAAAGGTTATCGCAGTAAAGAGCTTGTTTCACCTGCCGGTGTTACAGTATTGCCGTCGGTTACAACAAAGCTGAACTATCTTGAACTTCCTGTAAACTTCCTGTATAAGCCACAGGTAGGAAGCGGCAGATTGTTTGTTGGCGCTGGGCCATACATTGCTATGGGCATCAGCGGTAACGCAAAGGGAGACAAGACAGAAACCGTAAAAGTGAAATTTGACGGTAAGGAAAATGAGAACGACGGTAAGCTCCATGCAAAACGGATTGACGCAGGCGCTAACTTCCTGGCTGGTTATGAACTGAAGAGCGGATTGTTCTTCAGCGTTAACTACAGTCTTGGTATGAGCGATGTGCTCCCGGGGAGCAAATCAAAGGCTAACTACTTTGGTATCAGTGTAGGTTACCTGCTGCCTTCCGGCAAACACTAACGTTGTTATATTTCGCACAACATAAGACAATGGTATGAAAAGGGCCAGGATTTCTATCCAGGCCCAATCAGTAACTACAGTAGAGGTCAGTCTGAGGGGACTGGCCTCTCTTTTTATTTTTATTTCTGTGTGAGCGGCAGTACATATTGCACCAGGCTGAGGAACACTTTCCCAGGTTCTTCCATTGGTATCATGTGAGATGAATGTTCAAACCAGATTCCCTTCTTGTAGGGCGCCTTTACCTGTTGCAACCAGGCTTCGGTGGGTACTGAAGGGGTGGTGTAGTCATGTCTTCCCATGAACATGAGGACCGGTATTGGGAACGTTTTGACTTTCTTAAAGTCAACGGCCAGGAACTCAGGCAGGATACGCCCGAGTGTGAAGATATTGCCGTCATCTATTGCTCTTACATCCTTTCTTTCGTAATCGGGTGAAAGCAACGGGCCATTATAGAAATACATGGACTCTTCCCGGTAAGCGGTAAGTCCGCCGTAATACTGTGGCCATTTGCGGGCAATGATGATACGATCTCTTGTAACTGGTTTGTCTCCAGGATAAGGGGCGATGGATTGCAGCTCTTTCAGCGCTTCTTCATTTTTTAGCCTGGTGGCCTCTTTCACGCCGAATTCAAAACTCAGCCGCTCATTGTCCATCACATTAATGGCCTGTCCGATTCCAACGTAGGCGTAGAACAGATCGGGACGTTTGAGTGCTGCTCTCATCGCAACGATGGTGCCCCAGCTATGTCCTGCGAGAACAAGTTTTTTCTTGTTGTATTTCTTCCGGATAAATTCTGCCAGTTCAACGGCGTCGTCTACGTAACGGTCGATGTGGATGGTTTCTCCGAGGCCGGTGGTGTCATTGGTGCGATAGGTTTTTCCGGAGGCGCGCTGGTCGTAATTTACTACTGTGAAATATTCTTCAATGGGCCGCTGATACATCCATGCTACCGGTGCGAGGGGAGAGGCGGGGCCGCCGTGCACAAAGAGAATGATGGGATTTTCTTTGTCGTACCCCCTTACAAACACCCATTGCTTTACACCGCCTACAGGTACCTCATAATTTTCCTGCACGCCGTTAGGGGTAAGGATTCTGTCGCGATCAATGATAATGGCTCTTGCTTTTGCGTATTTGTCAGTGGTGTCTTTACTCTGTCCATAGCTCGTGGATGCCAGGCATAGCAATAAGATAAAACTAAGTGCTCGTATTTTCATCTGATAATAAAGTTTATCCTGTCAATGTACAATTAATTTAAAAAATTCCGGTTACTATCGTCATCTGTTTTCACCGACAGAACCAATGCTTTTACCGGTATTGTCGGGATATTTGCCGGAACAGGCTATGGTATCATTGCTGCAACCATTACCTTTGTCATTGTATCGTAGTATTATATTCACGTCGTTGCTGCATTTATCAACAGCTGGTTTTTTCCTGAGGCCCAAACAGCGAAGAGAACTGGTTGGCGGTAAGGTGGTGAAAGATATTTTCTTCTTTTTTTCTGAAACGGAAAAATGCATCTTTGTAAGTTCTCAATGTAAAATCTATGCACACATCCAAGAAAGCTGCTATTGGCTTTATTTTCATCACACTACTCATCGATGTAATGGGATGGGGGCTGATCATTCCTGTAATGGCTGATCTGATCGCCCAGCTGAAGGGCATCCCTGTCAACGAAGCCAGCACTTATGGCGCTGCACTGCTTTCGGTGTTTGCTATTATGCAATTTGTGTTTGCGCCGGTTGTTGGCAACCTGAGCGACAAATACGGCCGTCGTCCTGTTCTGTTGTTGTCGTTACTGGGCTTTGGTATCGACTACATTATACTAGCGCTGGCGCCGGCTTACGGCTGGCTGTTTCTGGGCCGTGTGATAGCAGGTATCACGGGAGCCAGTTTCACTACAGCTTCTGCTTATATTGCAGATGTAAGTACGGATGAGATCTCCAAAGCTAAAAACTTTGGTCTTATTGGCGCTGCTTTCGGCCTGGGTTTTGTACTGGGGCCTGCGCTTGGGGCGTTACTGGCCACCTGGGGGATCAGGGCTCCTTTCTATGCCGCCGCGGTGCTCTGCCTTCTGAACTGCATCTACGGATATTTCTTCCTGCCGGAATCATTAAGTAAAGAGAACCGACGTCCTTTTGAATGGGCGCGGGCCAATCCTTTCGGTTCATTGAAGTTTCTGGCCAAGCATCCTGAGATTGGCGGACTCGCTTTCGCTTTCTTCCTGATTTATCTTGGCGCCCAGGCTGTTCAGGGGAACTGGAACTTCTTTACTATTTATCGTTTCAACTGGAGCGAAAAAATGGTCGGTATTTCCCTCGCTGTGGTAGGCGTGCTGGTGGGTGCTGTACAGGCAGGCCTTACCAGGGTGATAAATCCAAAAATCGGGAATGAAAAGAGCATCTATCTTGGTCTGTCGCTCTACGCTGTGGGGCTGGTATTGTTTGCCTTTGCCTCAGAGGGCTGGATGATGTTTGTGTTCCTGGTGCCTTACTGCCTCGGCGGACTGTGTGGCCCATCGTTGCAGTCCGTAATATCCGGGCATGTATCTCCCAGCCAGCAGGGAGAACTACAGGGCGCCCTTACCAGTCTGATGAGTCTTACTACTATCTTCGGCCCGTTGCTGATGAACGGTACTTTCGCCTACTTTACATCGGCAGCTGCGCCGTTCCATTTCCCCGGCATGCACTTCCTGATCGGGGCGGTGTGTATCCTGCTCAGTATAATTATCACCCGCAAGGTGCTGACCAGGGAAAAGAAAAGTAACCCGGAACTGGCGGGGCTGATCAAGGGCGGAGGTGAAATCAAAGACACGCCAATGCATTAATAACGGAAACGGATATATGAAGTAAAAGAATGTATTACAAGGCTAACAGCCAGGGTTCAATATGCTATTGTACCCTGGCTGTTGTATTTTGGATGGTGTGGTTACCTGCCAAAGGATATTAAGTACAGTAAATTTAGCATTACATTATATCAAATTGATGGTTGTTTTTTACTGTTTATAGTCTGATTTTTATTCCCATCGTAAAAGGTATAAACTATATGAGGAATAAATGGATATTTCTGCCAAGATTGGTTTTTTTGATGACCGCTCTTTCCCTTTGGGCAGGCGCCTCCTACGCACAATGGGATTTTAATACGGATTATTTCAGTATCCATATTGACAACAGGGGCTATATAACCAGTATGAAGAATATCACGGTAAAGCCCAATAGGGAGTTCAGTCCGGCTGATAAGCCTTCTGCTTTTATGTCGTTGTTCGATGGAGAAAAAAAAGTATACTATGAGCCGGTTAAAGCGAGTTATGATAAGTCAGCCAATCAGCTAACACTGGAATATCCGAACGGATCTGTTGCAAAGGTGATCATCATCCCGCAGCGGAAGTATTTTAAGCTGAAGCTTCAATCACTTGCGCCACGCAAGGGGGTAGAAGCCATTCAGTGGGGCTTTTATCATACCAACATTACCAACCTTCTGGGAGAAATCATCGGGGTTGCGCGTGATACCAGTGAAACCACGAATTATGCCATTGGCATGCTGGCATTGGACGACAATACATTGGGTGGCACTGCTGCAACGGTGGCAGATGCAGCACCCTTTCAATATATCATACATAGCCCGGACACCAGGCGCTTTCCCTTGCCGGCGACGTTGCATGAGGGCCAGGTGTTTTCTCTGGGTGGCAACGGTATCAGCGATGTTGGTTTTTATGCGCATAAGGAACCATATTACCGCATTATGTATGGTGATGCTGCACAGGTTGACAAGGAAGGGCGGATTTCCATTTCTTATCAATCGAGAGACAGAACATATAGCAGAGAAGTTTATTTTTCACTGATTCCCCACATGAAGGCGAACATTCCCAATCACCTGGAGGTTCAGCCTATACCCGGCGTGGATTACATCGGCTCGTCTGTGGCATTTTGGGGAAGTCCCGATAGTACAGCACTGACGGACGTTATCAGAAACATTGTTTTATCAGAAGGATTGCCCTATCCAACAATCAATGGCAAATGGGTGAAGGATCCGGTTGCCTTTGTTCCTGATGCGATGACCAGCGGCAACTTGAACGACAGCATCATTGCTTATACCGCGAGATTAGGATTCAGGGCTATCAGTTTATATGACCAGGGATTTTTGCGGCCCAACCGGGGAAATGCAGGATACCTTGACGGCCTGAGCTTCGAAAAGAAGCCGATAAAAATGACGGCCGGAAATAAATCGCATAAGGAGTTTTCGGATATGGCTGGCAAAAGTGGTATTATCATCGGGCGTACGCCCATCACCAATTCGCTGGCTCCAGGTACCCTGGATGCAAGTCCTGTTCCCAGTGACAGTTTATGTTATCAGCAGAAACGGGTGCTTGTTGGCGCGCTCAGTCCGACAGACACAAATATTATTGTGAATGATCCGGCGCACCTTGAGGAAATTGCCAGCTGGGAAGGGCATTGTACAAATTTAAATATGATAAAGATCGGGAAGGAGCTGATTCATTACCTGGGGGTATCTGATAAACCGCCATACCGCCTTTTAAAGGTGAAACGCGGCTACTGGAATACTGTTCCGACTAATCATTTGACAGGAGATACTATATATAAGCTGCAGGTTACCGTTAATTACGGGTACGATGGCATTATTCCCAATCTGCAACTGCAGGACAAGATCGCGGAATACTATGCTGATGTTTGCCGGATCAATGGCCTGGCCTATTATGATTTTGACGGGCAGGAATTTTTGTTCAATAACGGGCACGGATATTATTCTACCAAGCGCTTTTTCCGGAAGATGTTTGAACAAGCGCATAAAAACGGCGTTCCGTATATCCGGTTTACCGGGGCCACCCTGTCTGAAGGCTCCTGGCACTATCAGAGTATCTGGAATGTTGGCGGCGGTAAAAATCTTTATGACGCTGATACCAGGGAATGGGGTAGTACTACCAGCCAGGGGAAAGATCTGAGAGACGTCACCTATTCGAACTTTTTCCCTGTAGGCATGGGAGGAAATTTCGCCATTAAAGCGAATTCAAGGGTAGAGCAGTATGAGCATATACAAGCCATTTCAGTGGGTGTGGGGACTACCTACAGTCTTCCGCTGAACCAGAAAGATGTAGAAAGCTGCCCGCAGAAGGACGTCATCTTCGAGGTGATCCGAACCTGGGAAAATGCCCGGGCCGCCAATGCATTTCCGCGTTGGGTCAGGAATGAGCTGGCAAATCCTGCGTATTCCTACCGCTTAAAAGCGATTGACGGTAACAACTGGGAGCTATACAAAGGAGGCAGGGATGGTTCTGGAATGGCCTTGTTTGTGAGGTTGAAAAGAGCGGATGGAAAATAAAGCGGATGGAAGTTATTCCATCCGCAGCTACTGCCTAACCAATGTAAGCTCCCGGTAGCTTGCGCTACTAACCTAAAGAGCCAAAGAGAGATGCTAAGCCATTAAAAACATTATGAAGAATGTTTAAAGCGGGCGAACCTGCTGGTAAGATAGCTTCTATAGTTTTAAAGATGTTAGCTATACCGTCAAATACTTGCTGTAAAATCCCTAAAGGGTCCACTGGCGCACCACCGTTTATGCTTCTACACTCACTGGGGTCAAAGGGGTTAATCCATACGATTCAACACTTTTCATAGGAATGCATTTTTTTGTTAATAAAAGCAATTAATAAAAATGCCTGTCAATTTGATGTTATATACCGTTTGCTCATCTATATCCTAATTAAAACACGATATAATAACAATTGTTCACGGTCATTCAGGCTACACAATTATAGCACAGCCTGGCATGTTAGCTGAATTCCCGTCATTTTCTTACCTGAAAAGGGAGGGCTTGGGGTGTTTGTAACTGTAAGGAGTTAATCCGCTTTCCTGTAATGATAACTGATAGTAATACCGTGATTTCCCAGCGTCTGCGTACTGGCATAACGGCTGGTTTCATCTTTGGTATAAACGGCTACGGAAGATACGGGCGGGCCTGATTCTGTTATTTTCTGCACCTGCGTTACATAGTGTTTGCTGCACAGGTATGGATATAGTTCATTTCGTGGAAGGGGGTATACGTCTCCGGCCAACGCCCTGAGCAGCAGTGGATTCCCCGCTACGGCGGGGTATAAAGGGTTAAGCCTGCCTTCATCATAATCCATTTTGAAATGCTGTATATTGGTAACGGGAACGCTGTTTTCGATCGCAACATATGTCATGTCCATCAGCTCCCGTATATCATTCCCCGTGAATTCATATCCTATGTATGAAAGGAATTTCCCCTTCACAATTGTGTAAATGATTGTATCCCGGGTTCCCGCCGTGATTACCTGATTATTATTGTTGAGTGCCAGTTTTGATACATCTGAGCCTGATACGGCGCCGTCCTGCAACCGGTAAAAGGTGGTGTAGATAGTGAGCAGCCCCGGCGCCCACACCAGGGAATCTTTCTGCGTACGCCCTTTCACGTTATAGGCCACTTCATTGTAGTATTCCGCTTCTTTCACATAGCCGTTGCTATTATACCGGTATACTGTATGGCTCAGCCAGAGCCGGTAATAGGAATGGAACTCCCATCTTTCTGTTACCTGGTTCTTTTTATTGTAGATAAGACTGTCTTTCGGTATGCCGTTTACAAAAATAGCTGTAACCAGGTAGTCGTTTGCCGGAGGTACGGGAGGAGGCGGTATCTCACCCGGACTTACAACTGCATCCTTTTTACACTGACATGCCGGAGAGAATATCAGCAGCAGCAGGGTGCAATAATACATCAGGTATTTGTACTGAAGGGACATCGGGTAACATTTGCGGGTATAGGGGAAGATAGGGTATTTCTGGTGAATAGGGAAATGTTTATCTAGTGCGGTGTTACCCTTCCGGAAAATAGTAAACCCTTTGCATACTATATCTGCAAAGGGTTTGATAATATGAAGCAAATTGTATTATACGTGTTCTGTGTGTTTTTTCGGATAATTGAAAAGCAGACTAGTAAGGATAGGAATGAAGAAGATAGACACGGTAATGATGGATGTGGTCATATCCGCTACGTGGCTGCTGAGGAAAGTTCCGAAGGAAGTGTCCGGATAGAAATGCTCAAATAGCGATAGTGCGAGTTTCAGCCCTAGGACGCCAATCACCAGAAAGGCGGCTGTTTCCAGGAACGGATATTTCTCCATGAGCTTTACAAACCACTGCGCAATGAAGCGCATGGCGAGGATACCGATGAACACGCCCGTACATACCAGGATAATATTGGGACTGAAAGCCACAGCGGCAAATACGTTGTCAATGGAGAACGCCATATCCATCAGTTCCACCAGTATCACGGTAGACCAGAAATTGCCAATAGTGCCTACTGTTTTGCGGTACAGCCAGTTCTTCTTTTTGTCTATTACTTCTTCTTCCTGCTGCCTTTGTTTCGCCCTTTTACTTCTCCACCAGGCCCACACCAGGTAAAGCAGGTATAGCCCGCCCAATGGCTTTAGCCACCAGATCTGGATCAGGAAAGCGGCAAATACCATTGCAACGCCGCGGAAGAAGTAGGCACCCCAGATACCGTAACGGAGAGCCCTTTGGCGTTGCTTAGGTTCCAGGTCCATTACCATGGTGGCCAACACGGCGGCATTGTCTACAGACAGGAGGCTTTCAATGATGATCAGGTTACCGATAACAGCAATGGAATGAAGCGGTTTATCTAAGATCTCCTGAAAAAGTTCGTTCATAATTCAGTTATAGTTTGATGTAGTTCTACAGTATGCATATAGGTGAAAACCAGTATAAATCAGTTTGCAGCATGGGTGCTTTACAAAGATCGGCAATTTTGTGATCATTGAAGTTGGCTACTGTGATTTTCGTGATTTGATTGATTATGCTGATGAACGAAGATAGAAGAGGATACTGTCTGAACTATGATTTTTGTGATTTGATTGATTATACTGATGAA
The DNA here is from genome assembly GCF_035538455.1 of Chitinophaga sp. Classification (GTDB taxonomy): domain Bacteria; phylum Bacteroidota; class Bacteroidia; order Chitinophagales; family Chitinophagaceae; genus Chitinophaga. The sequence continues at coordinate 1,459 of NZ_DATLKJ010000175.1, read as the reverse complement.
CGAAGATCATTATATTTTATATATGCGAATAGCCTTGATGGTGTAATCTTTAAATGAATTTCCTTATTGATCTTCGTTCATCAGTATAATCAATCAAATCACAAAAATCATAGTGTCCCATTTTGTAACCAGCATCAGTTTATTTAGATACTGAATACAGTTCTACTCCCAGGCGGGAGTCGCTGAGAACGTTGTAGTCGAGCCACATACAACCAGGATAAGTGGCATCGCCACCGCCGGTGCCCCAGCTGTTCTGGATCAGGAACGCGTGTTTTGCATCATCATAGCCTACAATACAAATCGCATGGCCGCCTAATTCCTGCCCGGATGTAGTCTTGTAGATAGTGCCATAATCAAATGCGGTTTCGAAGCTGCTGTATACCATTAATCCCATTTCAACAGGGAGACGGAGATTGAGGGCATTCTTAACATCTGTTACGGAAGAAAGCCTGCCGTAAGTCCTGATCTTGTTCCTGGCTGCATCTGTGTTCTGGGCAGATGTAGGGTATGAGCAGGGTGAGCCCAGCCTGGAGTCAACAGAGTAGGAAGGTACACCGTTATTCCTCAGGATATCGAGTCCTGCATCGATGTACATGCCATCGTTGGGATCACAGTCGCCTTGTGAAGAGTGATCCACCTGATATACATACCACGGACTGCGTGGGTTGGAGACACCGCTGGGGAACTCATTGTTTAATGTACCTACTGCTGCATAACCGCTGGACCAGGATACGCAGGTACCGGTAGCGCCCTGGTTACCGATAGACGGGTGATTCAGGATGACGCGACTGGGCAGTGCAGCTACTTTGGCGTTTTCCACGATGCGCGCGTAACCTTTGTTGATAAGATCCTTGCGTACTTCGTCGAAGTTAGTGAGAGGTAACCTGTTATACGCATCCGGGTTGAGATGTGCTCCCATTCCATGTTTGCTGGGTTCAGTGGAAGGGTCTGTATGATCTGCTTTTTTCTGACAAGAGAATATCAGTAAGGACAAGCTAAGTCCTAATAGCAAGGAGAAATGCTTTCTCATAAAAAAGAATTTGGGTTTTGGATTTAAGGAATTTTCATACGGGTTATGCTGATTACAAAATGGGCGTGATGAAATTGATTAACGGACTAAATTCGCGGGATCAGCGCTGCGATATGGTAACGTGTTTGGTGCCTTGCGATAAACGGATTGCCTTTCCCGATGTTGATTCAGATTTGGTTGTTTGCTCTGTTCAGATTTTTGCTGATGGCTCTCAATAATTGGATGCAATATAAGTAATCTGTTGATACGTGCAACACGGTTGCAAAGGTTTCTTTCTCCGGCTGCTTTCCGGCCGTTGGCAACAGAACCGTAAAAAGCCATGCAGGAGCAGCTTGCACGGCAGTGCTGCAACACACATGCTGCAACATTAAATCTAGCTTAAAATGTTTTAGAAGATGTCAGCCCCGTTGTTATGGAAATATACCTCCA
>NZ_DATLKJ010000174.1:0-2756 GCF_035538455.1 Chitinophaga sp. | reverse complement strand
AAGGTGCGGGAAGCTATATCCCTGCTTTCACCGCAATGCAAAAAAGTATATAGCCTGAGTCGTGAACAGGAGCTAACGCATGATGAAATAGCGCGTCAGCTTAATATTTCAAAGGCTACAGTGAATAATCATATTGTACTGGCACAGCGATTTATCCGTAATCATCTTGCCAAAGACATGGATATTGCCCTTATCATCCTGCTTATCGGAAAGATCTGAAAAAATTTTCCACTTTCATTAGTTATTCCCCTTTTTTTATTCGTCTTGTTTGTTAGCAGGCAGTTTTTCTCATTGCAGATAATATTATGGACAACAGAGATGCCACCTCGTGGAAATACTTGATAGCACAGTATCTGGACAACCGTATTTCGAAGGAAGAGCTGGAATTACTGTTGCAGAAGATCGGGGAAGATGAAGATACAGATCAGCTGACGGCGGTGTTGCAGGAACAGTGGGAGGCTGCGAAAGCAGTGGATGACAGTGATCATATTGACTGGGACGCGCGTTTTACAGCTATGATACAGCAGCAGCCAACAGCGGCGCCGCAGCGGAAGAATTTCCGTGGCATTATCCGTATGGCCATAGCTGCCAGTATTGCTTTGCTGCTGGCGTTGGGCGGCTACTTCGGGCTTTTTAAAAAAAATCCGCAACCCTCTGTGGCTGCCTCTATGCAACATGATATTGCGCCCGGCACCACGGGCGGCATACTGACGCTGGCCAATGGCGAACATATCCTGCTGGACAGCGCCGGCAATGGTTTGCTGGCTATGCAGGGAGGAACAAAGATCATCAACCGGCAGGGACATATTACCTATAACATGGCTGGTACGAACAGTGAACAAATGTTTAATACCATTACTACACCCAGGAGCAAACAGTTTCAGCTGGTGCTTTCTGACGGTAGTAAAGTGTGGCTCAATGCCGCATCGTCTGTGCGTTTCCCTGCAGCATTTGCAGCCAATGAGAGGAACGTGGAGATTACCGGTGAAGCTTACTTTGAGATAGCGAAAATTACCAGCAAAGGGAAGGCTGTTCCCTTTGTTGTAAATGCCAACGGAACAGCCATACGGGTGCTGGGAACACACTTTAACGTCAACGCCTATACGGACGAACATGTTGTGAGCACCACCCTGACAGAAGGCAGTGTCGTGATCAAACAGGGGCGTATTCAGCAAATGCTGAAGCCCGGCGAGCAGGCGCAGACAGGCCAGGACGGTAAGCTGGCTGTGCTCCATGATGTAGACACTGATGCTGTACTGGCCTGGAAGAATGGTTATTTCTCTTTTAATCAGGCTGACCTGCCAACTGTTATGCGGCAGATTTCCCGCTGGTATGATGTGGACATCGTTTACGAAGGCCGCATCCCCGACCGCCGTTTTGGTGGTGAAATATCCCGTAATACCAATGTTTCACAGGTATTGAAGATACTGGAAGAAAGCAAGGTGCATTTCAGGCTGGAAGAAAAAAGGATTGTCGTATTGCCGTAACAAAAAAGCCGTACTGAGGTGAGAGTCAGTACGGCCGAAGTTCCGGTATGTTTTAATGATAACAATTTGTTTGGGACGAATTGCCAATTAATCAACCAAAACCACTACTAAAGTATGGAAAAAAATCTACGTACCACCGGGTATTTCCGGGGTCGGGTACTTCCTAAAACATTCCTGTTTATGAAGCTGACAGCCATCCTGCTCACGGCTACCTGTTTACAGATCAGTGCCGCAGGGTACTCCCAGAAAGTGACGCTGGCGGAAAGAAATGCGCACCTGGGAAAAGTATTCCGTGAGATCAAGAAACAAACGGGTTATTCTTTCTTTTTCGACGAATCCTGGATAAAACAGGCTGCCTCCATTACCATCAACGTAAAAGATGCTTCCCTTGAAAAAGCGCTGGACATTTGTTTTAACAACCAGCCGCTGACCTATACCATCGTTGGTAATACTGTAGTGGTGAAACAGCGTGAAGTGTTGTCTGACAGAAAAGAAGATATTGCCACCGCACCGCCTGCACTCATCAAAGGTTCTGTAAGAGATGAATCGAATCAGCCACTGGCAGGTGTTTCTGTGCGTATCAAAGGCACAACAAAAGGTACTACCACAGACGCAAATGGTAACTTTATACTTAATGCAGAAGCCGGAAATGTGCTGGTGTTCAGCTTTGTAGGTTATCAGCCGCAGGAGGTGACCGTGGGAGCAAGTACGACTATGCCGGTGGTGATGAAGATCGCCAGCAATGAATTAGGCAACGTAGTGGTTACTGCGTTGGGTATTACCAAGAAAGACCGTAAGCTCGGTTATGCCGCCACTGCTGTGGATGTGGATAAAGTAAAAACTGCCAACACGGTATCACCGATTGCGGCATTGCAGGGAAGAGTGGCCGGTGTGAATATTAACGTGATGAGTGCTTCCGGTGTGCAATCATCTCCCAGTATCATGATCCGTGGCGCCAAATCTCTCACCAAGAATAACCAGCCCATCTTTGTGGTGGATGGTATGGTACTCGAAAACAACATCGTGAACGGCGATGATATAGACCAGGGTTCTCAGTTGAAAAACCTGAACCCTGATGATTATGAATCCATCACTGTACTGAAAGGCGCAGCGGCCACTTCTCTCTATGGTTCGCGCGGCGCCAATGGCGCCATCGTGATCACCACACTGAAAGGTAAAGCAGGACAAGGCCTTGGGGTCAGCTTCAGCTCTACCTACCAGACACAGGTGATCTATGATAACGGCCTGCCGCTGCAAAACGTATATGGT
>NZ_DATLKJ010000173.1:0-17156 GCF_035538455.1 Chitinophaga sp. | reverse complement strand
AGGACAACTGAGGATTGTTAGGATTCAGTGCCTGGTTCAGCTGCCAGTTAGACTCCATTGAGTTACGGATACCGTTGGTGAGATCTTTAGACTGACCGTAAGTATAGGCAGTCATAAAGTTCAGACCGAAGGGGAATGTTTTGCTGATCTGTCCTGTGATGCTGTAGCGGTAGCCTTTGTCGGTGTTAGACAGCAGGTATGCGTTAGTATACAGGCTGTTGATTTTCTTACCGGAGAAGATAGGCTGTTGTTTGTTTACATCATATGCGTAGTAAGTAGGATTGTCTACCAGGTTCACCTGCTGGAACATCAGATCTTTGATCACTTTGGTGTAGATACCTTCGATAGAGAATTTCCACTGGTCGCGGGTAGAGTAATCGAGGGCTACGCTGCTTCTCCATACCTGTGGCATTTTGAAGTTGTTGTCGATCAGGTCTACCTGGGTAGCGCCGGCAGCGTTGTTTACATCAACACCGTTCTGTTTCGCAAAGTCTGCGATACCATTTGCAGAAGGTTTGGCAGCAGGGTTTGGAGCATTTACGAATGCTTTGTCAGAAGATTTCTGATCGTAAGCGCCGTAAGTAACACCGTTGTTATAGTATGCATAGCCTAACCATGCGAAAGGAATACGACCTGTGAAGAAGCCGGTACCACCACGTAATACGAGGCTGTTGTCACCTTTGATGTCGTAGTTGAATCCTAAGCGGGGAGATATCTGAACGTTATTCAGGAAGTCGTTTTTGATATCTTTTGGCAGTGTGTAGCTGTAAGTAGTACCGTAGTTGGCGTCAACCGGAGCTTTAGTTGTTTTATCGCTCAGTGGTTGTTTGTTCGGAATACCAGCGTAGTCGAAGCGGATACCCGGAGTGATTTTGAAGCGGTCTGTCAGCTGGATTTCGTCCTGACCATAAAGGCTCAGCAGGTTCACTTTGAACTGTGCGGGAGGATTAGCCCAGATGTTATCGCGGGAATTGTTGCTGTAGTTGAAGTTACCACGAACGCGTGAAGGATTGTTGGCGATGAAGTCAGCTACGTTTTTGTAGTCGATACGGCCATTCCATGAGTTCACGAAACCATAAGTGATGTTATAGAACTCGTTGTGTGTACCGATGGTAATAGTGTGGTTGCCTTTGAACAGGGTAACGTTGTCGGTGATCTCAAACGTTTTCTGTTTCATGTTGAAGATACTTGCTTCACGGTCAGTACCCAGGAAGATAGTAGTACCTGGAGTTTTACCGCCGATCTGGATCTGCGGAACGGCAGGATCAGACAGTGGTTCGCGGTAATCGTGTACGTAAGAGTAACCGAGTATTAAGCTGTTGGAAAGTGTGTTGGAGAAATTGCTTTTCAGTTCGGCTACAGTAGATGTCTGGTTATTCACCTGTTTGAAGTCGATACCTTTGAAGCGGAAGTTCTGTTGATCACGTTCCAGGTTGGTAGCTTCTGAAGTGATAGTGTTGTTGCGCAGAGACAGCTGATGTTTGCCGTTGATGTGCCAATCGAGTCTGTTAAAGAATTTGTTAGAGTTGGAATAGATGGTGGTGTTGCCGGAAGTACCTGCATCCACGCCATATTCAGCCATCTTTGCGGAGATTTTGTCCGCATCATCTTTGCTCAGGATGTTAGCTACATCAGCAGAACCTGCTGCCAAGATCACGGGGTCTACTCTGCGTGTGATTTCTTCGTTGGTGAAGAAGAATAATTTGTCTTTGATGATAGGGAAGCCTAAGCGAACGCCTGCCTGATAGTCATGGAAGTCGCTGGGTAATTTAGAACCGTCGCCGGCGTTGTTCTTACCGATCAGGGTTGCGTTACGACCGAATCCATAAACAGAGCCATGGAATTCGTTGGTACCGCTACGTGTTACAGCGTTCACGCTACCGCCGAGGAAGTTACCGATCTTCACATCAAATGGAGCCAGTAATACCTGAATATCCTGGATCGCATCAATAGATACAGGGTTAGTACGGGTGCTGCTTCCTGGCTGGCCGCTGGTGTTGCTCTGTCCACCGAGAGAAGGGCTGAAGCCGATCGCGTCGTTGTTGATTGCACCATCCAGGGTTACGTTGTTATAACGGTAGTTAGTACCAAGGAATGAGTTGTTGCTGCTCTGCGGTGTTACACGGGTGAAGTCCTGCAGGCTGCGGCTCAGGGAAGGCAGTGATTTGATCTGCTCTTGTCCTACGCGTGTGCCGCCGGATTTACCGCCGCTGGCAGTACCTGTTACTACGATCTCACTCAGTGCAGTGGATTCTTCTGCGAGTTTGAAGTTGAAGTTAATGGTACCAAGGCCAAGGTTGACATTATCTTTAGTTTCTTTCTTATATCCTATGAAAGTTACGGTGATGGTATAAGGACCACCTGGATTCAGGTTCGGCAGGATATAACGCCCGTCTGAGTTGGTTAATGCACCAGATTTGGCGCCGGTGCTGGTGTTTACAGCAACCACGGTTACCCCTGGAATTGCCTGTCCTGCAGCGTCAGCCACCTTACCGGAAACGGTGGAAGTGGTGATCTGGGCCTGCACACCATTACAAAATAGAATTACAATAAAGCTAGCTAGTAGCGTGACAAAAGATTTCATAAAGCCTGTAAGTATTTACAGGTGCAAAGGACGCAGTCCAAAGCAACCAGAATGTTAACAGATCATTACGAAATTGTTAAGGATGGCTTAAATGTGCCTTAAATTTATGTTAAACTACCTTTTTGGTGGTAAAATAGCATCAATTACTTTAATTTAAAGTGAAGGCAATGTTAAGAGTCTGCTTAAAATAGTCAACAGGAGCATTTATTAACTCCAAGGAAACAATAAATAATTATGGCGTAACTATTAAGACTATACGAAAAAGCCCCGCCTCGACAGGCAGGGCTGGTTTAGTGATTTCAAAAAACGATAGTTAGTTAATGTCGACTTTAAAAGTCCCGTCCGTTAAAGGCTTTTCAATTTCACCACTGGTTAAAGTGCCGGAGAATGTTCCCTCGGCATGTTTACTATTAATGCTTTCAAGTTTTACTGTGATGGATTTACCGATATAACCGTCCGTCTTCTGCTGTACATCCATCAGGGATACTTCTACACCTTCCCTGAATTCACCGTTGCGTACGCTATCGGGGAAGGTGATCATCAGTTCCAGATGCTTCACAAAATTGTTGGTAACACCATCTATAACCAGTGTTTTCTTCCCGGCCACAACCGTATCCGTGATGTATGCCGTGGTAGCGTTAGATCTGTAGGTTTCGCTTCCTACCTTGAATGAGAAATAGGGAGCCGGAATAAGTTCATTCTTTTTACTGTCGCATCCGGCAAGAACTGCTCCCAGTAAAGCCACAACGGCTACCATTAATAAATTTAAGCGCATAGGGTAGAATTTTCTGTTCTGGTATGCCGTCGCAAAATATAACCGGTGCTGGCCGTAGAAGATCACTCCGGCCAGCATTTTCTTCACGTGAATGCAGGTGTACCGGTTAGGTTTATTGGCATAGGGATAAATTCGATGCAATATATACAATATATTTCAAATTAAATAAAATATTAATGAGTTAGTTTCGCACGAGTGATCTGCCACGCCTGCTGAAATGATAATTATACCTTGAGATTCAGGGCTTTCGCCACACACTTGATGAAACATTATAATCATCATTTTTTATGAATAGGATGATAAACGGGATATATAACAATAGTGCCGCTGATAGCATATTTAACAATATTTTTGTGTGGTAATCCGTATTATTACGCTCTTTGTAGGTATATTTTTAACAAGCACATTATGTCATCGGAAGTGATCAAACAATTACAGGAAGCAGTGCAGTTTTCACCGGAAAATGTGCCTTTGCGCTTACACCTCGCACAGGTGTTGCTGCAGGACTACGCTTATGCGCAGGCTGAAGAGCAGTACCGCAAAGTATTGGAACTGTCGCACGATAACACTGCCGCACAACTTGGATTGGCCCGCACCTTTTATCATCAGCAGAAATATTCAGCAGCCATTGTAGTACTTGAACAGCTCGAACACCACGAGCCGGATCATTTTGATGCGCTCCTGTTACATTGCCGTATCCTCGTGAAAGAAAATTCATTGCAGGCGGCTAAAGACATTTATCAGCATCTGCTGCAGATAAATCCCGGTTTCCGCGATGAAGCCCTGGATGCGCAATTTCGTCTTCCCCAGCAGCAACAGTATACCGTTTCAGATGAAGATATAGATGAGGAGGAAGAAAAGGTATTCACTCTTGAAAAGCCTGATATTAACTTCTCTGATGTGGGAGGAATGGAAAGGGAAAAACAGGAGATAGATCTGAAGATCATTAAACCACTTCAGTTCCCGGATCTTTATAAAGCCTATGGTAAGAAAGCCGGTGGCGGCATTCTGTTATACGGTCCTCCGGGATGTGGAAAAACTTATCTGGCGAAGGCTACAGCCGGACAGATACAGGCCGAGTTCATTAATGTTGGCATCCATGATGTATTAGATATGTGGATTGGCAACAGTGAAAAGAATCTTCATAGCCTGTTTGAGCTGGCCAGGCAGAGCCGGCCCTGTGTGCTTTTCTTCGATGAAGTGGATGCACTGGGTGCTAACCGCAACAGCATGCGTAACAGTGGCGCCAGTCACCTTATCAACCAGTTCCTGGCAGAAATGGATGGCATTGCCGCCAACAACGAAAACGTCCTGATCATTGGCGCTACCAATGCGCCCTGGAGCCTTGACCCGGCATTCCGCCGCCCCGGCCGTTTCGACAGGATCATCTTTGTAGCGCCTCCGGATACTGATGGGCGTGAAGAGATCCTGAAACTGCAGCTTGCGGGTAAACCAGTTGCCAATGCTGACTATACAGCTCTCGCAAAAGCTACTGCCGGCTATTCCGGTGCAGACCTGAAAGCGGTGGTGGATCTTGCTGTGGAGGAAAAGCTGCTGGAAGCCTTGCAGAAAGGCACCCCACAACCCATTTCGCAAAAAGAGCTGGTAAAAGCCATCAAAACACATAAACCTACTACAAGGGAATGGTTCAATACTGCACGCAATTACGCACTCTATGCCAATGATGCAGGCTTGTATGATGAAGTGCTCAAATACCTGGATATTAAGAAATAACGTTTATGGCTGTATTAATCCAGCGCGCTCAGCTGCTGTTGCAGCAAGGCCGCTACCAGGATGCATTGAATACACTGCGTCAGCACCTGAGCACCAGCGCTAATGATATAGATGGGTTGTTCCTGCTTGCCATCTGTTACCTGGAAATGGATGGCGGAGAGAAAGCTGCGGAAGTGATCAGCAACGCGCTGGCACTTGCCCCTGACGATGACCGCTTCCTCTATCTTCAGGCACGCGTAGCGCTCAATAATAATAATCTCAACGCCGGTATACAGGCTATCGGCGCTGCTGTAGCCCTCAATCCTTACAATGCTGATTATTTTGCTATGTGGAGCCAGCTGCTGCTTTTTAAGAAAAGCTACCAGGATGCCCTGAAGAAAGCAGAAGAAGGGCTGGCCATCGATCCGGAAAACCAGGCATGCCTCAACCTCCGCTCACATGCACTCTTCAGCCTGGGCAATAAGGAAGCGGCGTTTTCTGATCTGCATGAAGCACTGGAGCATAACCCAGAGAATGCCTATACCCATGCGAATCTCGGCTGGAAATGGCTGGAGGCCGGCGACCACCGTAAAGCCCTGGAGCATTTCCGGGAATCGTTGAAAATAGATCCCAATCAGCAGTGGGCTAAAAGCGGTATGGTGCAGGCTATGAAAGCCAGGTACTGGCTGTATCGTCAGTTCCTGAATTACAGCTTCTTCATGGGCCGCCAGAAGGCAGGCACGCAATGGATTATCATTATTGCCATCTTTGTGCTCACACAGGTGGCGAGCCGTGTATACTTCCCTATTTATGTATTACTGGCGCTGCTGGCGGTATCCACCTGGCTGATAGCACCAGTGAGTAACCTGTTTCTGCGGCTGAATCCTTACGGCCGGTATGCACTTACAGCAGAGCAGACACGCGTATCTAACCTTGTGGGAATATTATTGCTGGTAGCATTACTGTCTGCCGCAGCTTTCTGGATAACAGGTATTGCTGGTATACTGGCATTATGTATCTGTGCCGGGGTGCTGTTGTTACCGGTTTCAAGCATGTATGCTTCCCAGAGCGTGAAAGGCAGAAGGATATTCCGCATATATACGTTGTCACTGGCGGGGCTTGGATTGGCAGGCACCATACTGGCGTTTGTCAATGGAGATCCTTTTAATATAGTCGTTACTGTTATGCTGATTGGTGTATTCCTCTACCAGTTTTTAGCGAATTATATTATTACGAAGGAAGGATAAACAGGTAATAGTATAAAGCAATTAGCCCTTAGTTAAAATTTTAACTAAGGGCTAATTGCTTTATACTATTACCTGAAAGTTAGGCGTCTATTTTTGCGTATTTGGCGTGAGATTCAATGAAGGCCCTGCGCGGAGGTACTTCATCGCCCATCAGCATACTGAATACACGGTCTGCTTCCGCAGCGCTTTCGATGGTCACCTGTTTCAGGGTGCGCATCTCGGGGTCCATTGTAGTAGACCACAGCTGCTCGGCGTTCATTTCACCAAGACCTTTGTATCGCTGGATGGTAACACTGTCTTCCTTACCGCCGCCTGCGAGCTTGGCAACGGCAGCTTTACGCTGCTCTTCATTCCAGGCGTAAATCTGGTCTTTACCTTTCTTAACAAGGTACAATGGCGGCTGGGCAATGTATACGTAACCCTGTTCTACCAGCGCTTTCATATAACGGAAAACGAAGGTGAGGATCAGGGTAGCAATGTGGCTACCGTCCACGTCCGCATCCGTCATGATGATCAGTTTGTGGTAGCGCAGTTTGGAGAGGTTGAGGGCTTTGTCGTCTTCCTCTGTACCAATAGTTACGCCCAGTGCTGTAAATATGTTCTTGATCTCGTTGTCTTCATAGATTTTGTGCTCCATGGCCTTTTCCACGTTCAGGATCTTACCACGCAGCGGCAGGATAGCCTGGAAGTTCCTGTTACGGCCCTGTTTAGCTGTACCACCCGCGGAATCCCCTTCCACAAGGTAAAGCTCACATTTTTGAGGATCGTTGTCTGAGCAGTCGGCCAGTTTACCAGGAAGTCCGCTGCCGGTCATTACGCTTTTGCGCTGTACCAGCTGACGCGCCTTGCGGGCTGCTTCACGGGCCTGGGCTGCCAGTACCACTTTGTTGATAACTGTTTTAGCCTCGCGGGGATTTTCTTCCAGGTAGGCATCCAGTACGGCAGCTACGGAGCTGTCCACAACGCCCATTACATCAGAGTTACCCAGTTTGGTTTTAGTTTGTCCTTCAAACTGCGGCTCCGGTACTTTTACGCTGATGATCGCGCTCAAGCCTTCACGGAAGTCATCGCCGGTCACTTCTACCTTTGATTTCTCAAACAGTTTGTTCTTATCGCCATAAGCCTTGAATACTCTGGTGATGGCACGGCGGAAGCCCGCTACGTGCGTACCACCTTCAATGGTGTTGATGTTATTAACGTAAGAGAAAATGTTTTCGCTGAAGGAGTCGTTATAAACTAATGCTACTTCAACCTCAACGTTGGAAGCATTGTCGTGTGTCTCTATATAAATAGGAACAGGCAGTAGTGGGTTACGGCGCCCGCTTTTATCCAGCATCTGTACAAACTCCCTTATACCGCCTTCACTGTAGAAGGTTTCTGAGAAGATTTGTCCTTCTTCATCCTTTTCGCGTTCATCTTTCAGGATGATACGGATTTTGCGGTTCAGGAAAGCCAGTTCGCGTAAGCGGCCTGCCAGGATTTCACGGTTATAGGTGGTTTCCTTGAAGATTTCGCCGTCCGGCTTGAAATGTACAGTGGTACCGGTTGAATTGCTGGTACCGATTTCACGTACGCTATATTGTGGGATACCGCGGTGGTATTCCTGTTCAAACAGTTTCCCTTCGAGTTTAACGGTCACATGGCATATTGCACTCAGTGCGTTCACGCAGCTTACGCCCACCCCGTGCAGACCACCGGATACCTTATAGGTGTTTTTATCGAATTTACCACCGGCATGGAGCACGGTCATTACCACCTCGAGTGCAGATTTACCCTCTTTCGGGATAATGCCCACGGGGATACCGCGGCCGTCGTCTACAACGCGGATAGAGTTGTCCTCGCATATGGTGACCTCAATATTTTTGCAATACCCGGCCAGCGCCTCATCAATGGAGTTGTCTACTACTTCATAAACAAGGTGGTGAAGTCCTTTGACGCCAATGTCGCCGATATACATCGCCGGACGCTTGCGCACGGCCTCCAGACCTTCCAATACCTGTATACTCCCCGCATCATATCCGTTGCTGGGGCTGGTTGCTTGCACTAATTCTTCGCTCATATGTTGGTGTAAAATCTTTTAGAAATAAAAATGGTAGACAATCATGCAAAAATACGAAAAATAAGCCTTATTTCCATAAAAGAAACGCTGTTTTTAAGAGGGATGGATGTGCTTTTTTCATTAAATATTTTTTGCGCCTACAGTTTCCTTCACGCCGGTGAATAAAGTTTTCCAGATCAGGTTGAAGAAAGACTTCTGAATATCCCTCTTATACGCTGGCGTTGACACCCTTATCTTCCCGCCTGGGAGCGGATTGGAATCCTGGATAACCATAATATTGGCTACAAAGCTCTTCAGCCCCTGCCTGATATACCCCTTCTGACCGTTATTGTGTTGCAGTAAGGCAATTTTAAGATTATCATAAAGCAACTTTACCGTACCACTTGCCTTGTATTCGTCTCCGCTGATATTAAAGTTCAGGTCCCGGATATTGCAGGACCGGATTTCCACCTTTCCCAATGGCTCCGTTACCTGGTTGAGATCTTTCCCATTCATATCTTTCAGCTGGCCATTTACAGAAAAACTGCCTGTCGGGCTTTGCAGTGTAAAATCAAAGTGCGCGGTTAGCTTACCACTTTGCATAAATACGGCATCCACGTCTGCGATGCAATGGTTATTGATCTTTACCATAGAATCAATATTGGTGATATTGGTAAGCCGGCCATTAACACGCCCAAAACTGATAGCTCCTTCTTCTCCTGAATCGGGGCTTACTTCGGTGTACTGCACGTCTATGTTATTGCCTGTAAGTGTATCTATTTTTACCGGCAGTTTGAGTTGTTGTAGCAGTTGATTAGGATACTTACCTAATTTGTTGCCGGGTGGCATGGGCAACCGCCTGTCTCTGTATATATGCAGCTTTCCGGCGTTTATATTTACACGTTGCGCCCACAGTTTTTGTTCCTGGAGCAGCAATATAGGATTCAGGTTTTCAATGCTGATATTGCTCAATAATACTTCGTACCGGTCCTGCTGTACGCCGTTCCGTTGCTGGAATGCTGCCTTGTCGTACCGTGGCTGTATTTCCAGCTGGCCTGCATGTAATGTACGTTCAGCAGCATCATAGCTGATCCCTTTTATGTTTAGCTGATAGAGGCTGTCATGGCTGATCCGCATTTGATCCCGCAGCCTGATTTCATAATTGCGGGCATACAGGTAGCGGGTCGGGTCATTGAGTGAGGCTGCATTGATAAGAAAATCGTTTATCCGTATACGTAAGCTGTTAAACCGGCGTATTAATCTGGTAGAATCTTTTCTGGTATAGATATATTTCAGGTGTGTATTATCGAGGATGAGTTTTCCGATGATGATGGATTTCATTTTGGAGGAAATGCTTTCATAAGCTGTTTTAGGGGCTGACGTATCCTTTACCGTGGCGTTCTGCTCAACCAGAATATCAGGAGAACTTACTACCACAGAAGCCGCATTGAATTCCTTTTTTATAAAATATCTCCAGGGTCTGAAATAATTCAGTTCCAGTTTTTCCACATGTACGGTGTAAATATCGGCTGGGGCGCGGTGTGCAGCCAGGAGTTGGTGGTATACCGCTGTGTCGGGTGTCATGGACGCATCTGTGAGTGTAACGCTGCCAGTGAGTACATTTAGTTTGAGATCTCTGAACTTTACCACATACAGGCTGTCAGAAAGCTCTGATACATAACCTGGAATTTCCCGCCGCAGCAGGCGGGTCCAGTGTTGATTAAGATACCATCCGGCGCCCAGTATAAGTACCAGTATTATAATAAATGTCCATTCTATGATTTTCCTCCGCTTTGGCTTTTCCATCTGTTAAATTTAAGCTTTTAACCAATGCTTGCTGATACTGCAATCCAGTGTCAGATCCTGATCTGTAAAGGTGTTGTATTGTAAGTGTATTGTCAAAATGCATTTCGTTTAAAATTGAATCGCTAAATTTGTCCCGGTTTTAAACGATCAGCAAAGTGAAAGAAATACAGGAAATATTGGCTCTGGCTATACCTCAACCCGCAATGAGCGACCAGTTACGATTGGCCGAGGAAGATAGTGTTACAGTACCTGATTGTCTTGACTTCACTTTACAACGTTTTGTATACGATACACCTCTTCCGGTGGAAGATGTGGCTATGGTAGTTTATCAGCCCGCCAAAAGAGGACAGTCAGCAGCCATTGAGCTGCGTTACTGCGTAGCCGGTAGCAAGTACTGCAAAAACCCTTCCTGCACAGATCAGTTATGTGCTGAAGGCAAGAAGGATTCCTGCTCAGACAGGGTGCCCTCTGTTGATCTGGTGACTGTACGTTTCCAGCCTGCATTTATACAATCTCTGCAAAAAGGAACTTCTTCCTTCTCCTTATTCGAGAATCAAACACGCAAGCCTTTTGTGAAAACCATCCAGCCCTGCACTAAATCCAAATCGGTGCTGGAAACGATGGTGCATCACGACTACGAAGGCATGCTGAAAAATATCTTCCTCCAGAGCCGTGCCCTGGACCTCTTGCTCTATAGTTCAGACCAGTTCATGCAGAATGATCCGGATGAACGCTATGGATGCCGCTTCCTGACACATCTGGAAGACCGTGAAAAAATTGAGAAAGCCCGCAGCATCCTCCTGGAGCAGCTGGATTCACCCATTACCATCCGCGATCTCGCACGCAAGGTGGCCATGAACGAATGTTACCTGAAAAAAGGCTTCAAAGCAATGTTTGGTACTACCATCTATGACTATTTCCAAAAGGAAAGGATGGAAAAGGCCAAAGGACTACTCTATGAAAAGGGTATGTCTGTTTCTGAAGTGGCTATGCTGATGGGATATTCCTGTATTTCCCACTTCTCTACCGCCTTTAAAAAGCACACCGGGCTCAAGCCTTGTGAACTGCTGTTAAGATAAGGTGTTCTTCACTATTGACGGGCGTTTTGCTCATTTTCCCTTTTTGATCATTACTTTTCCCGAATTGAAAAGTCTGCCAGGAAATATCTGCGTTACTTTGTAACACGATAAGCAAATATCTATTTGCACTTCCAAATAAGCTTCCTTATTAGATTTGACCATGGGAAAATCTTGTACGGCATTAAGTAAGTAAAGCCATAAATTTATGTTTGCATTCTTATATCAAACACCATTAATTTAGAGAATTGCAATCTTGCCGTATAAGTATTAACCAGATTTTATAAAGTCGCCTTGCTTCTGCAGGGCGGCTTTTTTTATAGGAACAGCGAGGGATCCCGGTAGGATACTACTATGGTACACCCAGCATCAGTACTGTATCCGGGAGTAGAGGCGGACTTGACGCGGGCATGATATGGCTTAGTCCCGGCGAGTGAGTGGAGGGAAATGCCTGATTGATAGGGAAACGGGTGTTTTTTTCTGGTAATTGCCTGAGCTTCTGTTGCTTCGGGTTGAATTTCCTGCGCAACCCCTGCTGCATTTGTGGGAGTTGTACGGCGATAATATCGGCTGCCTGATACTTCCTGTTGTGTGAAGGAAAGCCATCCTTTATGCCTCTTATCTGCAAAACGACCACCAGTATGCCTTTACCTGGTACATTCATATTACATGCAGCCCCCTTAAAGGATTCTCCGGTTTGCACGGTAAGTACGGCGCTTTCTGTGCCCACTACCTGGCGGGTTGCGAAATTGATACGGGCTGCGATCACTTTTATTTCCAGGGCGTCCATGCCGTTGCAGGCCGCTAATGCCTGGGGTGGAATGCATAGGATGCCGTCCTGTGAAAGTTTGGGCGCGAGGTCGAGAAACCGGTGAGTTCCAGTATGCCGGTTGAATCTGAAGGCGGTTGTGCTGGGGATGTCATTGCCGGCGGAGGGCACGAGTGTGCTGGTTAGCCTGTTGATATGCCCGCTATCACAATTAACATCCAGTTTACGGGAGAACGCGCGACGAATAAGTGCGCCAGTTTGGCTGGCTCTGCCAAATCGGTGGGCGGCCTGACAGGTAGCGGCTGTTTGTCTGACTTTTGCCGGCATACTGCGTACGAAGTATTTGCCATTGCGGCTATAACCAATGAGGTTGCCGAGTTTGCCTGTGAAGGTGAGGATGGAAGTTTGTTTTGCCATGACAATTGGGGTTAATGTTACTTAAAGATAGCATTATTGGCAGAAGTCAATTTATGGCTGTATTGCAGATTATTCAACGGCAGCGCATGGATACCGAGGAAATGTTCAGGGGGAGAGTATGAGGTATTGAATGGTCTCTAAAGCCGATCGGACGTATGTTAGAGAATATTGAAAATCCGGGATACGGATAAATTTCAGGAGGCAGGTGCTGATTCTTATTGTGACTGTGGGTTTAGTACAAATGAAAAACCCCGCCCAAAAGAGCAGGGTCTGTCCTATTTATCCCTATACCTATGAAATACGTGATTAATGCTATTCAGTGACGGTGCCTGCTTCGTTCAACAACACTGCTTTATCTGCACCATTGTCCTGAATATTTACTTTGTAGTAAGCAGCTACATCTGCTCTCTCAATTTTCCAGCCATCTTTTATGGTTGCTGCCGGATACTTAGTTTTCAGTGTTCCGGTAACAGTTTCTGGGAGAGATTCCGCGTTATATGAGCTTCTGGTAGCAATCCACTTGCCTTCAGCATCGTACTCTGCTACTGTTTTTATATTGTCTTTGAGGAAACTGGCGTTCCAGTGGCCCGCACTTGTCTTACTCCACTTAGTGCTGGTAGTTCCCGCAAAATTCTGATCAAAAGAACTTTTCACTGCCGCTGGTGCTTCCACCGTGTGAGCGACTGTTTTACTTTTTTTAACCGATTTTTTTTGCTGTGCAAAACTTATGCCGGAAGTGACTAATACCGCACAAAAAATTAACGTCAACTTTTTCATATCAGATATGGTTTATCCGTGTTGGGTTAAAATTAATTACTAGGTTTTTCTTTTCTTCCTGGCAAAGAGCTAAAACAATGCCAAAAACGTAAAATAAATACTCTTTATTGTAAATTACTAAAAAATGTTCAAAAATTTTTCAAAAAGCTCCATTTTCAATAAAGTTGCCCCTACAGGAGCCGTTGTATTTTCTTAACTTCGCACAATTTTAATCAATTATTGTCTAAATAACATCAAAGGGCGGAGAATTGTTTTATGTCCAGCAAATACCAGGAATTTAACCAGCTGAATTTACCTCAGATAGAGAAAGATATATTACAGCAATGGGAGCTTCACCAGGCTTTTGAGAAAAGTGTGGAAGTACGCGAAGGCGCCACTCCTTTTGTATTTTATGAAGGGCCCCCGAGCGCCAATGGTTTACCGGGTATTCACCACGTTATTTCGCGAACCCTGAAGGATCTGGTTTGCCGGTATAAAACTATGCGCGGCTTCCAGGTAAAACGTAAAGGCGGCTGGGATACACATGGTCTTCCGGTGGAGCTTGGCGTAGAGAAGAGCCTGGGTATTACCAAGGAAGATATCGGGAAGAAAATTTCGGTGGCTGATTATAACGATACCTGCCGTAAAGAGGTATTGAAGTATAAAGACAAATGGGACGACCTGACCCGTAAGATGGGATATTGGGTGGACCTGAAGAATCCTTATATCACTTTCGACAATAATTACATTGAATCCCTGTGGTGGAGTTTGCAGACACTGTATAAAAAAGGTCTTTTATACAAGAGCGTGAGCATCCAGCCATACTCTCCGGCAGCAGGTACAGGTTTGAGCTCCCATGAGCTGAACCAGCCCGGCACTTATAAGGATGTAAGGGACACCACGGTGGTGGCAATGTTCAAAGCGGTGAAAGCGGCTAATTCCCAGTTCCTCTTTGATGCTGCGGGTTCTGATGAGGTGTTTTTCCTGGCCTGGACCACTACGCCATGGACACTTCCGTCTAACCTTGGTCTTACTGCGGGCGCCAATATAGAATATGTATTAGTAAACACTTTCAATCAATATACACACCTGCCAGTAAACGTTGTGCTGGCAAAGGCGCTGTTGGGCAAATATTTCAAGGTAGAAGGCGAGAATGCTGATTTTGCGGCCTACCAGGAAGGAGATAAAGTGATCCCCTGGAAGGTGCTGACGACCTTTAAGGGCAGTCAGCTCGAGAATATCCGTTATGAGCAGCTGTTGCCTTATGTACAGCCTGAGGAGGGAGATCCTTTCCGTGTGATCCTGGGGGATTTCGTTACCACAGAAGACGGTACCGGTATTGTGCATACCGCTCCTGCTTTTGGTGCAGACGATAACCGTGTTGGAAAGAAGTACGGTATCGGTATCCTTACGCTGGTGGACCGGGAAGGTAAATTCACGGACAATGTGGGTGAATTTTCCGGCAGGTTTGTGAAAAACTACAAAGACGATCCTGACTATAAGGATGTGGATGTTGATATTGCCGTGAAGCTCAAAAAAGAGAACAGGGCATTCAAAGTGGAAAAATATGAACACACCTATCCGCATTGCTGGCGTACAGACAAACCGGTATTATATTACCCGCTGGATGCCTGGTTCATTAAAACTACTGCGCTGAAAGACAGGATGGTAGAATTGAACAAGACCATCAACTGGAAACCGGCATTTACCGGTACCGGCCGTTTTGGTAACTGGCTGGAGAATATGGTTGACTGGAACCTGAGCCGCAGCCGTTACTGGGGTACTCCACTGCCGATCTGGCGTACTGAAGATGGTAGTGAGGAAAAATGCATTGGTGGTATAGAAGAGCTGAACACTGAGATCCGCAAAGCAAATGAAGTGCTGGGCGGTGATGTGAATAAATCGTACCTGCACGAAGGAATCCTTGACCTGCATAAGCCATATGTAGATGAAATTATCCTGGTGAGCGATTCCGGCAAGCCCATGCGTCGTGAGCCGGATCTGATAGATGTGTGGTTTGACAGTGGTGCGATGCCTTATGCGCAATGGCATTATCCGTTTGAAAACAAGGAATTACTGGAAAAAGGCCAGGCTTTCCCGGCTGATTTCATTGCAGAAGGAGTGGATCAGACCCGTGGCTGGTTCTACACGCTGCATGCGCTGGGTGTAATGCTGTTCGACAGCGTGGCATATAAAACCGTAGTTTCCAATGGTTTGGTGCTGGATAAGAATGGCCAGAAAATGAGTAAGCGCCTTGGCAATGTGGTAAATCCGTTTACGACTATTGAACAATACGGAGCAGACGCTACCCGCTGGTATCTTATTACCAATGCCTCCCCCTGGGACAGCCTCAAATTTGATGAAAAAGGTATAGGTGAAGCACAGCGCAAGCTGTTTGGTACCTTGTACAATACCTATAACTTCTTCGCTATGTATGCTAATCTTGATAAGTTTACATTCAGCGAAGCAGCAGTTCCGCTGGAGGAACGTCCTGAAATAGACCGTTGGATCATTTCGGTGCTGAACTCCCTGGTAAAGGATGTAACCAGCAACCTGGATGAGTATGAGCCAACCCAGGCAGGAAGAGCTATCGAACGTTTTGTAGATGAGCACCTGAGTAACTGGTATGTACGTCTCTGCCGCCGTCGTTTCTGGAAAGGTGAGTACGGTCAGGACAAAATCAGCGCTTACCAGACCTTATATGAGTGCCTGGAAAAGGTAGCACAGTTGATGGCGCCGGTTTCTCCATTCTTTACGGACTGGTTATTCAATAACCTTAACAAGGTGACCGGACGTTATACTGCAGTTTCCATCCATCATACTGATTTCCCGACAGCGAGCGAGGCAGCTATCGACCAGGATCTGGAAGAGAGAATGCAGCTGGCGCAGGATATATCTTCCCTGGTATTATCGTTGCGTAAGAAGGTGAATATCAAGGTTCGGCAGCCGTTGCAGAAGATACTTATTCCGGTAGCTGATGGTCATATGAAGGAGCAGCTGGAAAAAGTGGCGGATCTGATAAAAAGTGAAGTAAATGTGAAAGGGATTGACTATCTTACCGAAACGGAAGGTTTCATCAAGAAAAAGATTAAACCGAACTTCAAATCGCTCGGAAGCAAAATGGGGGCAAAGATGAAATCTGTGGCGGCGGCTATTAATGGTTTCACTGAAAAAGATATTTCCTCCATAGAGCGTGACGGTCATTTCAACCTGATTGTGGATGGAGAGCAGTTGCAGATACAACTCTCTGATGTAGAGATCATTTCCGAAGATATCCCTGGATGGACAGTAGCAAATAAAGGCGCCCTAACAGTAGCGCTGGATATTACTATTACAGCTCTTTTGCAGGATGAGGGAAATGCCAGGGAACTGGTGAACCGTATACAGAAAATCCGTAAGGACAGCGGGTTTGAATTAACTGACAGGATTAATGTTGCTGTGGAAGGCGTAGATTCGCTGAAATCGGCGATTATTAACTATAATGACTATATTTGCACGGAAATTTTGGCAGATAGCTTGGAATTGGTGGAGCAATTACAGGGTGGTACTGAAATAGAGGTAAACGACCTTAAATTTAACGTATTAGTTAACAAAAAAAGCTAATCCCCCATGGCAACAAAAAAGAAAGTTGCTGGTAAATCGACCCAAAAGGCAGCTCAGGCTAAGAAGGCAGTAGCAAAAAAGACTACTCCTGTGAAGAAAGCTGCCAGTAAGCCTGCACCGGCTAAGAAAGCTGCACCCGCACCTAAAAAAGCAGCGGTAAAGAAGGCAGCAGTGAAAGTTGCCAAGCCAGCAGCAAAGAAAGCCGTGGTAACGAAAGCTGTTGTTAAAAAGGCAGAACCTGCCAAAAAGAATGGTGTTAAGAAAGCATCAACCACCAAGAGCAGTAAGATATCATCTGTTAAAAAAACTGCTTTACCTGTAAAATCGACCGTTAAAAAAGAGCCTGCTGTAAAGCAGCAAGTGGTTACGAAA
>NZ_DATLKJ010000172.1:0-3366 GCF_035538455.1 Chitinophaga sp. | reverse complement strand
CACCGGGCGTTCCATCCAGTCTGGCATTCATCTTCCGCACCAGCTCATCCTTCGAAATACCACTCTTCCATTCTTTCTGCGGATAGATGTCTACGTGAAACTCGATGTTATAAAAACCGGTGGCATCTGTACCATCGTTGGGGCGGCCTGTCTGCGACATTACCTGTCTCACTTCCGGGAAGGTGAGTATTTTCCGGCGCATTTCATTGGCCACTTTCACGGATTCATCCAGCGATGTACTGAGCGGGCCGGTGGCACGGATGTAAATAGCGCCTTCATTGAGCTGCGGCAGGAACTCTGTTCCCAGGAACCGGAAGAAGTAAAGCCCTATTGCCAGCACGACCAGCGAGGCGCCAAACACAATACGGCGATGGCGGAAGCAATAGTTGAATATTTTCAGTGTAACGCGGTGTACGAATTCGAGGAAGATGTTATGTTTCTCCCGCACATTCTTTTTCAGCAATACGCTGGCGAATGCGGGCACGAGGGTAAACGAGAGTATCAGGGCGCCGAGCAAGGCGAAGCCCAATGTCCATGCCAACGGGGAGAACATCTTCCCTTCCACCTTCTCGAAGGTAAAGATGGGCAGCAGGCCTGTGATGATAATCAGTTTGGCGAAGAAAATACCCTTACCATTTTCCATGCAGGCTTTGCGGATCATGCCCATCTTGCTGAGCTTATTGAACCGCTCCATACCTACTTCGTGCGCCTTGCGGTCGAGCACCACAAAGATCCCTTCCATCATCACCACCGCGCCATCGATGATGATACCGAAGTCGATAGCACCCATCGACAACAGGTTAGCACTCATACCTTTCAGCTTCAGGCAGATGAAGGCAAAGAGCAGTGCCAGCGGGATCACGATGGATACAATGATGGTAGTGCGCCAGTCGGCCATGAACAGGAATACGATCACCGTTACGAAGATGATGCCCTCGATCATGTTGTGCAGCACGGTGTGGGTGGAGAAATCGATGAGGTCTTCCCTGTTGTAGAAGGGCTTGATCTTTACATCTTCCGGAAGAATTCGTGTATTCAGCTCCGTTATCTTTTCTTTCAGGCCTTTGATGACATTGGCGGGGTTCTCTCCTTTACGCATCACTACAATACCTTCTACCACGTCGTGGTCATGATCACGGCCCACCTGCCCCAGCCTGGGCAGCGCCGCCACGGTTACTTCTGCTACATCCTTTACCAGGATCGGCGTACCGCCGATATGATCTACGATGATATTCCTGATCTCATCCACATTATTGAGGATACCGATACCTCTTACCACGTAAGCCTGCTGGTTCCTTACGATCACATCTCCTCCTACGTTGATGTTACTTTTGGACAGCGCCTGGAACATCTCCTGCGCTGTAATGCCATATTGTACTGCTTTATCAGGATTGATACTAACCTGGTAGATTTTCACTTCTCCGCCGAAGCTCACGATATCCGCCACACCGGGTACGGCCAGCAGGTTGCGTTCCACCACCCAGTCCTGGATGGTTTTAAGATCCCTTACCGACTGTTTATTGCTCTCCAGCGTGTAGCGGTATATTTCGCCCGTAGGCCCGTAGGGCGGCTCAATTTCAGGGTCTGCTCCTTCCGGCAGGGAAGCGGAAGTGATGTTGTTATTAATTTGTTGCCGGGCGAAAGTATCATCTACATCATCGTCAAAGATCACTTTCACTACTGATAACCCGAACAAGGAAGAAGAGCGTATATGCGTTTTCTTCTGTGCCCTGTTCATGGCTATTTCTATGGGGCGCGTTACGAACTTCTCTACTTCTTCGGCGCTGCGGCCCTGCCACTGGGTAATAATGGTAACGGAAGTGTTGGTTACATCCGGGAAGGCATCCACTCCTATCTGCCTGAAGCTGATATAGCCGGCGATAGCCAATACTCCTGCCGCGAAGAAGATGAAATATTTATTGCTGAGGGAGAATGCGAGTACTCTCCTGATGAATTTATTCATGTTGCTGGCCTTTGTGTTTACTGCTGATCGCTCAGCGTGTCATAAATAAATACCTGCCTGGAAGCAATGATGCGGTCACCGTCTTTCAGTCCTGACGCAATAAAGGCACGGTCTTCCACGGTTCTGCTAATCTTTATTTCGCGGATGGCCACTCTCACTTTATCGTTGGTAAGTACCAGCACGTAGTATTTGTCGTGGTCGAAGATGATGCCTCTTGATGGGATGCTCACCATGTTGGAGTCAGCCTTGCGCTGTGCCCTGATGCGCACAAACATTTCGGGTTTCAGCAGGTATCCGGGGTTATCCACTACCACCCTGGCTTTCATGACTTTGTTCTCCGGGTCCAGCACATTGTAGATCTTGCTGATTTTTCCGGTAAAGACTTTGTCGGGATATGAGAGCGTGGTCATCTGCACCTCGTCGCCTTCATGGACGCTGGCAATATCCGATTCAAATACGTTGATGATGGCCCATACATTGTTCAGATCTGCGACGACGAAAATGGGATCGCTGTTATCAGCGCGCCATTGCTGGCTTTCAGCAGCCCGTTTGCTGATGACAAAACCGGGTACCGGCGCCTTGATGAAATAGCTGGTTTTGTGTTCGCCGCCGTTAATATCAAGTACTGCGCTGGATTTGTGATAGGACGCAACGGCTTTATCGTAATTGTTCTTCGCTTCTTCGTAATCACGCTGGGAGTTTAACCCGCTTTTATAGAAAGACTCTGCTACTTCAAGATTTCGTTTAGCCGTTTGCATTTCGCTGGCATTTATACGCTGATCTGCTGTAAAGCCTGCCATTTCGGGGCTTTTCAGTACAGCCAGCACCTGTCCTTTTTGAACGAAGTCGCCGGAGTGTACCTTGACCTCTGTTACGATGCCGCTGACCATCGGGAAGATGCGGGCGGTTTTATCTTCATTCTCTGAGATTTTACCGGTGAGATATATCTCGCCATCCACCGGTTTGGATGTAGCGGTATCCACTACCAGGGTGCGGAGCAGGGAGTCTGTAAGCGTCCACTGACGTGGTTCTTCAGGTTTCGGTCTGTTGCCGCAACTGGTAATGATTCCGGATATGGATATAATAAAAACAGTTGCAGGTAAATACTTTTTCATAAACTTTTGCATCGTCAGGAGTATTTGTCAGGGATGGAAGATATTTGCGCCGGTGGCGAAATTGATGGATTCCAGGGCATTGAGCTGATCGTATTTCAGTTCATTCATCTTCAGTACATTCTCGCGGTAGGCGTCGTACAGGTCGATGAATTCCAATAGCCCGATAGTATGCAGCCCGTAGTTCTTCTCCACCTCCTGCATCATTTTCGTGTAGTCGTTACTGAAAGAAGGATCAAACTCGCGCAGCAGTTTATCTGTTTTAAGCGCTTTCTGCAAGCTGTTCATTAC
>NZ_DATLKJ010000171.1:0-29480 GCF_035538455.1 Chitinophaga sp. | reverse complement strand
AATAGATATGCTTTCTATTTCATTAGGATCGATATTAGAGAAGCTGTTCACCGGAACGCCATCCACTACGATCAGGGCAGTGCCGAACCCCCTGATGTCTATGCTGGCGCCGTCTTCACCAGGTTCGCCACTGCGCTGGATAGCGCGCAGTCCCGGCAGCCGGCCGGCGAGGCTTCCTGAGATATTGGCGGACGTTGATTTCACGAGGTCGGCACCTTTCACCGTAGCAACTGAAGCGGTGATATCTTTTTTCTGTTGTTGTCCGTAAGCCAGCACTACTACTTCTTTCAGGAGTCCTACGCTTTCTTTCAGCACAATACGCTGCGGCTGGTTGTCCCCGGCTTCAGCCTCATGTGATGTGTATCCGCTCATTCGGAATACCATCTGCGATCCCTTGGGAACGGTTATGGTATAAAACCCTTTGGCATCAGTAACAGCTCCCTTGTTGCCGTTCTTTTCTACTACTGTAACACCCGGCAGCGGCGCTCCGGCGCTGTCTGTAACATAACCGGAGATCTGCACCATCTCCTGTTGCAGGTTACCAATCGCAGCTTTGTTGTCGTTCTTCTCAACAAGCTGCCTTATGATAATTTCATTGTTGAAGAAACTGTACGTAAGCGACAATGGCGTGAGCAATCTTTTCAGCACACTGCCCAGGCTTTCATTGCTGGCATTCAATGTTACCTTTTTCTCCAGTACAGAAGCACCGATGGAATAATTGATCTTCACAGCAGCTTCTGTGCTGATTTTGTCCACTGCGCCACGCAGTGTTTCATCCTTAAATGATACGGAGATCCTCCGGCTGAGAATATCCTGTGCTGATGCTGTATCAAAAGACACCAGCCACAACATGACAGTTAGTAGTAACGTACCTGCGGACAGGGCACTCCGGCCCGCAATTTTAAGCGGAATTGTATTCATTTGGTTGATATAATTAAAAACGTTGATCACCAGGGGCCGTTGACAGACCTCTGCAATAAGGATTTATTTTTTGGTTCTTTTAGTGTCAGTAGCAGGCTTTCCCGCTTAGCAGATATACCTGCGGACCTTCCGCAACAGCAGCACCATTAAGTGTTAAGGCGATTTTCTGCAGTACCCTTTTAACTTCTTCGTTCCTGTCAAATGAGCCATAGAAATTGCAGGCATCAAGTGAAGTGCTATATTTTACATGAACATTATAAATCTTTTCTACATCTTCCAGCACTTCTTTCAGCGGCACATTCCGGTAATTGTATATACCTTTTCTTCTGTCCGCCGCCAGCACAGCATCCGGATCATCAGTCACCAGCAGGCTATCAGCGTTCTTCTTCCACACTACGCGTTGCAATGGCCGTAGTACGATGGCATCTGCTTTTCTTTCCGCAGCAGCTACTTTCACTTTCCCATTCAGCAATACTACTTTCTCTGCTGCACTTCCGTTATACGCACTTATATTGAAAGAAGTACCCAATACGGTGGTATGCAGTTTCGCTGTACGCACAACAAACGGACGTTCCATATCCGTATGCACGTCAAAAAAAGCTTCGCCATTCAGCTCCACTATTCTCTCTGCGCCGGCTTGTGCGAACACTTTCAGCGTACTTTGCGGAGAGAGCCATACCATCGTTCCATCTGTGAGTTTGCATGTTTTATACTCCGTGCTTCCCGTTCTTATGATTGCATCATATGCAGTTATGGCCGGATATGTGTGGTGACCAGACTGTAACATCCACCAGGAGATAAACCCGATGACCGGCAACAATACGGCCGCTATCTTCACTACCGGCCACCAGCCCATGCGGCGGACTTTCCCCTGGTTCTCTTCACCAATCGAGGCACTGATGCGTTTGAATATAAGCGCTCGTTCTTCCAGGTTGTGTTCATCAGTTATATCAGGTTCCGTTTCAAATGAATCGTAGTAAAGCTCTACAAACTTACTCTCAGCAGGAGAACCTGTCCCGCTCAGCCATCTCCTGATTGCCGATGCCAGTCTTTTTCTGTTGTCTGACATAAGGTCGTTTATTAGTAAGTATGATGAAATAAAGAAACTCCCAAAATATTTTAAACTTTTTCCCGAAGTGCGAATATCATGTATGCAGGTAATCGCACAGAATGATACAGATGCAAAGTGGAATACGATGTGAGATGAGGTAGTCACGAAGCTCATTCAGGGCGGTCCGGAGCTGGTTCTGTACGGTCTTTACGGAAATGTTCAGGTTACCGGCTATCTCCATCGTGGAAAGTCCCTGATGGTAATGCAGCAGGAAAATCGCCCGTTTCTTCCGGGGAAGCATATCGGCCCATGATCTCACCAACGCTTCCAGGTCTTTATAATTGACGGAATGATCAGCAAGGGAAAATGACAGCGCCTCTATCTTATCAAAGAAAAAAGAAGTCTGTTCCTGGCGGGAAAGTTTTTTGAGTACCTGGTATCTCGTTGCCGTTTGAAGATAGGCGCCCAGGTTGGCCACCTCTACCTGCGATCTTCTCCTCCAGAGATCGCAGAATACTTCCTGCACCACATCGCGGCAGATGTCGGGATCTTTTGTTCTTTTGTGTGCTGCATTATACAGACGATGCCAATAGCGGTTGTAGATGACTTCAAAAGCCTTCTCATTACCTTCGGCAAGATGCGTCAGCAGAACCTCATCGGCAGAGGTTATCAGATTATCATTGTTCACCATACAGCATATTTTTCAATCCGTGCAAATAAGGAACCGGGATATTTGCTATTTCCCGGAAAACGAAGAAGTCTGCTAAATTTAGGTTATTGTTTGCTTACCTGCAATATGACGGATGTCTTAACGGCAAAAATTAAGTGATGAACGATAACCTTTCTGAAAAAAAATCTGAATTTAATCCGGGAGTTTTACAACTTTACAGTACTTATATAAGCCGGGCATTCAGCTTCCGGCCAGGGCAGCGTATCCCGCTTCCTATCCTGATATAAAAAGTGAGCACATGAAAAGAAAGTCAATCAGACCTTACCTATCTATTTTTCCATTGCTGGCGGCAGCGCTGTTACAGTTTAATACTGCCACCGCCCAGCGCACCGTCAATGATGTTCCGTTTACTATACCTGCAGTGCGGACATGGCAGGGAGACACCGGCAATTATACGCTTCCGGCACATGTAAACATCCTGGTGGCAACACAGGATCAGGCAGCATTACAGCGGCACCTGACCATTTTCAGGAATGATCTCGCGGAGCGATACCCGGATCTTGTCGTTAAAGTGAATGTAAGCGATCACCCGTTACCACGCAAAGGTGATATACTGTTTACCCTTGCAGCGAACGGTACAGATAGCGCAGAAGCCTATCATATGGTGATCGACAGTTCTATACGTATCAGCGGACAACCTAAGGGCTGCTTCTGGGCAACGAGGACAATGCTGCAGATACTGGAGCAATCGCAGGAACGCGGTATTCCGCGCGGCAGTATCACGGATGCACCACGCTGGCCCGTCAGGGGCTTTGTGCTGGACGCAGGCCGGAAATTCTTCCCTATGAGCTTTCTGCGGGATTATGTGCAGTTCATGTCTTACTATAAGATGAGCGACTTCCATATACACCTTAATGACCAGGGCCCCAGGCAGTTCTTTCATGGTAACTGGGACAGCACCTACAGCGCCTTCCGGCTGGAAAACAGCACCTACCCTGCTCTCACCGCAAAGGACGGCCATTATACCAAAGCTGAGTTCATTGCATTGCAGGAAATGGCAGACAGCTTCGGCGTCACCATCATCCCTGAAATAGATGTTCCCGCCCACTCGCTCGCCTTCACGAAGTTGTTTCCCGAGATAGGCAGCACAAAATACGGCATGGATCATCTCGACCTCTATAGCCCCAAGACCTATGAAGTAATAGACAATGTATTCAAAGAATATCTCCAGGGGCCAAACCCTGTATTCAGAGGTAAGGAAGTACACATCGGCACAGATGAATACAGTAAAAAGGAATCAGAGCAGTTCCGCAGCTTCATGAACCATTACATTGATCTTGTGCAGCAATACGGCAAACAGGTAAGGATGTGGGGCTCGCTTACCAACAATAAAGGTAATACGCAGGTGCGCGTTAAAGGTGTCACCATGAACCTCTGGTACAACGGTTATGCAGATCCCAAAGAGATGCTGCAACTGGGGTATGACGCCATCAGCACTCCCGATGGCTGGCTGTACATCGTACCTGCAGCAGGCTATTACTACGACTATCTTAACGCCAGGAAGCTCTATGACAAATGGACGCCTTCCATTATCGGCGACCAGGTATTTGATGAAAGCAATGCACAGATAAAAGGCGGCTCCTTTGCCGTATGGAATGATCATGTAGGCAATGGTATTACTGCTAAAGATGTGCATGACCGGGTGTTTCCTGCCATGCAGGTGCTGGCCGAAAAGATGTGGACCGGCAAAGAACAGCGTCTTAGCTATGATACATTTGCCAGACACGCTACTGCCATTGGTGAAGGCCCGGGACTGAATATAAGAGGCAAACTGAATGCAGACTCTCTCCTTCCACTGTCCGGCAAACTGACTTTCCACAAGGCTGACGCCGGCAATTACAAAGGCCGCAATGCTATCCGCCTGAAAAATGCAGGCAGCTACGTGCAAACCTCCAACACAGGTATCGGGTACAACTATACCGTTTCCTTTTATGTGTGGCCGGAAAAGGGTAACAAGGCTGACGCCGTACTCTTCTCCTCACCCGATGCCGTGGTGAAGCTGAAACAACAGCAAAGCAACCAGCTGGGCTTTTCCAGGGAAGGTTATCACTATTCCTTCAACTATATCGTACCGGAAGAAAAATGGACGCATATCGTGATAGCAGGGAACAATAAAGGCACTACGCTGTATGCTGACGGGGTGATGATAGAAAAGCTGGAAGGCCGTGTACAACAGTTCCCGGAATCTAAAAGCAAAAGAGCCATTGTACAGACCCTGTTCTTCCCGCTGCAGTACATCGGCGGTGCGGGCAACAGTTTTAAGGGATATATCAGCGATCTTAAAGTTTATGGTAAGATTATCCCCGCAGAAAAAGTGCATGAACTATAACACATAACTACATACAATGTAAAATAAAAATGAGACCAGGAATGGTCTCATTTTTATTTTACATTTCACGTAACCTGTAACTAATGAAAACACAAGTCGTCAAGTATCATATTGTTGCTAATGCGGGTAAACACAACTTAACCCGTTATGAAAAATTTAAATGATACAATTGTGCTATCAATGTTGTATCATTTCCTGGTTGCACACAAAATTCTGTCAATGATCAATAACCCAATACCATTATCTTGACTATTATTGCCACAATATTTTCCTTTTGGGGTACCGGGCAAAAGTAAAGGACGTCTCATAATGAAACGTCCTTTACTTTACCTGTCGCTATTATGCAGTTCAGGCCATTCTTTCCTGTATAGGTTTCAGCTGATATGCTTTGTAGAAGAAGCGGTCTGCTTCGTGTTGATCTGCGGCGAAGTTCACCACTTCCACAATTTTGCCGTCTTTGATCTTCCAAAGGAGGCACCATAACATGTCTACGTTATTGCCGTCTTCGCGGTTGCTCCAGCCACGGTGACAGTCGATTACATAGTCGTCGTTTACGCCCAGTACGATAGGATCAGCCTTGAAGCCGGATTCGCTCAGCTTTGCAAAATAGGCCAATACTTCTGTGATACCTACCTTGGTACCGCTCATAGGATGATGCCCCGGGATCGTCCATTTCACGTCTTCCGCCACTACTTCTTTCATAGCTTCTGCGTCAAAATTACCGTAGGCTGCAAAAAATTTACCGATGATTTCCAGATTAGGATGTTGTTCGTTCATTGGACAATATAGTTTTTAAGTGCTCAGTTTAATTCTGATCCTATAAATATCAGAAAAAATGCACTATCCTATCTGTCTATGCCGGCAAAATCACACAAAAGTAATATCAGTTCACAACACCCAGCTGCCGTAGCATACCCAGTTCGTCGGTGATACGGTAATGAGAAGCGATACGCCCATCGCGGAAATGCTCGATATTGATCTGGGATACGGAGAACTTTTTGCCAGTAGGCGGCAGGCCGAAGAGATCCCCCGTCTGTGTACCGGTAAAGGTTACACGAACAACTATAACCGTATCGCTGACAATCATTTCATCGATCGTGTAATGCATGTCCGGTATGGCTTTCCGCATAGCCGTGACGATGGGTTTAAGACCTTCCGGGCCGGGAACGGGCGGCGGGCCGGAGGGTGTGTGATTAACATAATCGGCTGTAAGCAGGCTATCCAGCAGATGTAGCTGTCCGTTGTTCCATACTTCATGGAAATAAGCGTTGATGATGTCAGTGTGTGTTTGCATAGACCTAATTTTTATTGCAAGGTCGGGTAAAGCCACACTGTAGCCAATGAACTTTTACAGGAAAAAATGTTGAACTATTTCAAGAAACGGAAAGTAGTTTCAGACTGAGAAATATGCCATGTCATATCGGAAGACATCCCGCCAACAAAAAATGAGACCAGGAATGGCCCCATCGTTTACATAAAACACACCTAATTATTTAGTGCTCTCAGGTGATATTAAAAATCCTTGCCGGCCGGCGTATTGATAACCAAGGCTTTTATACCCGTTATCCGCCGCTTAGGCCGATGGTCTGTTCATATCATAATGTTACTAGCTGCGCCATGCAATGGTGGCAATGAAATGATCGGCACGAAATTAAGTGAACGATGCATTAATAAATACTACTATATTGATGATCATTGATGCAATATTTCCTAAGGCTATATGGTCAGCACATTTGTTGCCTGAGAATCTGGTGTTATACCATGCGGGGCCATGATAATACGAACCAGCGTAGCGATCAATCAGAGATGGAATGGTTTCAGGAAATAGAAGATAGTTTCTTCCTGATTTTACTGAGGAATTCTGCAGTGATGCCCAGGTAAGAGGCGATCATGTATTGTGGCAGGCGCTGGTCCAGCTCCGGGAACTGCTGCGCAAAAGCAGCGTAACGCTCTTCTGCCGTTTGGCTGATAGCTGCCAGCATACGGTTCTGCATGGCGATAAAAGCGCTTTCCATATTGAGGCGGCCAAAACGTTCCAGCTGCGGGATCTTAGTATACAATTCGTCCAGCGATGGCTTGCTGATCTCTATCACCACGCTGGCTTCCGCAGCTTCAATATTCATCAGCGAGGGGGTCTCACACAGGAAACTGTGCATATCACCGATCCACTGATCTTCCACCGCAAACTTGATGATATGCATTCCTCCTTTTTCATTGAGGTCATAGCCGTACAGACAACCACTCTGCACATACCATTGCTGGCGGCATACATCACCCTCCGGCAGCAGTAGTTGCTTTTTACGGATACGCCTCGTTCTGACTGCACCAAGAAAGATGGCTTCTTCTTCTCCTGAAAGAGGGATGTAACGTTTCAGATGTGCGATGATGGGTTGCATGGTATACAAATGTAAACAATACAAGGATATGTATTGTTATCGTATAAATGAACTGGTTCCCTCAAACATACTCTTATGCCATTCCCTCCCAACAACGCGGAACAGTTGCAGTCACATATCAGCAACCTGCTGTCACAGTACCGGCAAAACCGTGTATCACCCTCTGTGTACGACACGGCATGGGTGGCCATGATACCAGCTGCTAATACCTGCCAACCACGCTATCTCCACTGCCTGCAATGGCTGATCGCACAGCAGCAACCAGATGGCAGCTGGAGTAACAACACCGGTATTCACTTCAATCATGACCGTATTATCTGTACCCTCGCAGCCTTGATAGCCTGCAAAACCTGGCATGCCCAGGGACTCACACCGGCTGATACCATCAGCAATGCCATTACTTATCTTTCTTCAGCATTGCAGACAGTAGAAACGTCCATTCAGCAACTGGTAAGTTTTGAACTGCTTTTACCCGCATTACTGGAAAAGGCTGATGCCCTGGGCATTGTCCTTGCCGATGATACTACATTGGACAGGCTGAAAGCCGGGATGACACAAAAACTCCGGAAGATAGAACAGGTAGCTTTCTTCTGCCGGCCACATCCCGCATTCCATTCACTGGAAGGCTTACCATCCCGGCTTATACAATGGGAACATATACAGGCAATACAGGACAGTAATGGCGGAATTCTTTCCTCTCCATCAGCCACAGCTTTTGCTTATCTGAAAACCGGGAATACGCGCTGCCTGCACTATATAGATCAGCTGATCAACGATATGGGCTACATCCCTGCCATATATCCGGTGGACAACTTCGCTACTGCGTGGATGCTGGATATTTTGCTATCGTTGGAATTGAAGGATATATTCAGCGATACATTCTCCCTCATTCTCAGCAACCTCTATGAGTATTGGGATGCAAACTGCGGCATCACCTGGAGCAGTACCTTCTCCCTGCCAGACCTGGACACCACCGCCGTCACCTGTCATTTATTACAACAACAGGGAAAAGAGGTAGCTGAAGCTGTGTTCCTTCATTTCCGGACGAACAATATTTTCCAGTGTTTCACTGGAGAGCTCACACCCTCGCCTTCTCATTTGTTGCATCTGCTGCGGGTCGTGACCAACCCGGAATGGCGGCAGGATATTCTCCGCCAGCTTGAAGGATGCCTTTCCGATCAGCTGATGGACAAATGGCATCTCTCTCCCTGTTACCTGATTGCTATCCTGATGAAGGTACAGCACCTCCTTCCCGAAGATAAAATTCAGTATTGCCTACAATACCTGCAACGCACACAGTATCCGGACGGTGGTTGGGGTATCAGTATTTCCAATCCGGAAGAAACAGGATGGGCCTGCCTTGCACTCTACCTCTATTCCGGCCGGCGCCAACCGGCAGTAACAGACATGCTATATAACGGTATCGGCTATTTGCTAAAACTACCCACTCCGGATAAAGTACAATACCAGCCCTTATGGATCGATAAAAGCCTGTATGCCCTTCCCGATGTAGCGGATCTGCTGATCAACGCCCTGCTCCTGAAATATCAGACAGATATCGGCCTCACACTTGAGCACCAGGTAATCTACTGGGCCCAATTGCATATTGCCGTAGATACGGAGCGTATTGCAGCTATGATAACATTTGCCATCTCCTCCCTACAGGGAAAAGACATTTCCATTATTGAGGCATACATCAGGATCAATCTTTTCATCTTCGCAATAGATGATATCTACGACTCACCTCACTTTACCCCGGCTGAACTGGAGCAGATATGCCCTTATCTGCTGGGACAGCAATCACATATCCAGATGTACTCAGACCAGCATACTGCACTGGTGAATGATCTTGCAGATATGTACCAGGAAGTGACCGGTAAATGGTTTGATCAGCCAGATCAATATCCCCTTGTCTTTCAGTATTTCAGGGAGTGCATACAGGTAACAACAGAGAGTATGCTCGAAGAAGCCCGCAACAAATACACCCATCTGCCCGTCACCCTTGATGACTATATTGAAAACGGGAAACTCTCCATCGGCGTTTATATTACCGTGTCATTCATGATACGGGTACTACAACCAAAATACTTTAACAACCGCGATCACATCAACGATATAGATGCTATTATTTCGACTGGGGGGAAAATAATCCGGCTACTGAACGATAAACGCAGCTTCCAAAAGGAGCTGGCTGAGAATAAGATCAACAGCCTGATCATACTGATGAATACTACTGGCTACGAACGCCATTATAGCGAAGCGGCCAGGGAAGTGGACCATATAGTTGCGCAGCTCTTCATCGAACTGGAAACAAAGGCCGCTACCATTGAAGCTCCTGCTATGAAAGAAATATGCCAGCTACTGATAACCGACTGCTATACGGTACAAACCTTTTACAGTACTTCAGATTTCAAGGAGCATATATGAAACAAAAGCCCCCTACGCTTTTGACGCAGGGGGCCCTGAAATTACGTTAACAGTCATAGAAGGCTACTACCTTACCATTGGCAGGTATTTCTCCCGGTTCTCATAGATCACCCAAAGATTGATTAACAGCAGCGGTCCGGCCATAACCAACCCTCCCGGCATACTGGTGATGTTGCACAGTATAACGCCAACCATCACGGGGAGAATGATGATAGCACCAAGCGCTCTGTACTTTTTGGTAATGAACAGTACACCGCCAATGATTTCAATGATACCTACCAGTGGTATTAACCAGCCGATCTGCATAATTGCCCCCATTTGTTTCATTGCCTCTGCTGGCATGTCTTTGGGCACCGGCATGTAATTCAGAAATTTGTTCAGACCTGCATTGATGAACATCAGGCCAAAAAGTAGGCTTAATACAAATAAGATTTTGGCTTTCATTTTTGTGAGTTTTGCAACAAATATACATTTCATTTTTATTTATTATATAAAATATATGGCTGACCGTTGAAAACTTCCGGCATCCCATCATGATACCTCTCCTCATTTACAACTTGTGACGATGTTATTTCGAAGTGCTGCGTTCATACTACCCCGTTAGTAGTACAGGATACTATTGTTTCTGGAATAGGCGAGAGAAATCATGATATTTTTCCTTATTTTCAATAAAACCCAATTAATCACCCTCAAACCTATATCATGAGAAAGTACCAGCAATTTTCAGCCAGCTTCGGGGAAGCTACCATGTTAACACGGGAGCAGCAAAGAAAGGTAAAAGGCGCCCTGTTCTATTTTAGAGACGCACCAGGTGCCCAGTGCCCTCCCGACAGTAAACAGCCAAGCGGCTGCCCTTGCACCGGCGACGGTGATTGCTTTTACAATGGTCCCGTTAATCCAAAGTGGAGACCTATAGAGTATTTATCCCAGGATGGATTTTGTGGAAATGGGTCCTGTGTCTGAGCAATACGAATCCGTCTGTTAAATTACCTATGTACACAAAAAGAACAAAGCAAGACAACAGCCTGCTTTGTTCTTTTTAATATGACGGATAAGGCTGTTATTGTGAACCATTGCGGCGGAGACCCGGCAACCTGACCGGCTACATCAATCGGTAATTATTTCTGTCACTTTCCTCTTCAAATTCCAATTCATCAAAAGAAAAATTGTCAAATAGCTTTTCGCCGATTTTTATATATACACCCCTGCATGTCATTGATGGAAGCGGTGTATTAAAAACTGTACCACCAAAAAAATTCAACAACTCCAACAGCTCCTCTTCTGACAAATATTTACTATCATAAAATAAGCTGTATTTTATCTTTTCTCTACTCTCTATGCTAAAGTAGTTTACGGTCGGAAGCAATAATTCACGAATTATGATGTCTCTATCCTCATCATTTGATATATCAAGGCCGATATATTTTGATACGTCGAAATTGATCTCTACAGTTTCTCCATCAATAGCCTCCCATAAATTGACAACCCAGTATTTATTAACTTTTATTTTCATTGTATCTTTTTTACGGTCTTAATTTCCCATACAGGGACACTAATTGTTTATTGCTATTAAAAGTTGCTACAACTTTTGAAGTTGTCATTCTGGTAGCTCCATCTTTAAGATACCCTTCTGCAACGTTTCTGCCCATATCAAATTCAACTTTAAATCCTCCTTGTGGCGTTGGTGTCACCCCATGCCCTAAAATCATATTATCGATAGCCTTATTCATCGCCTCAGCATGGTCTTTATGAGATAAGAACCGGGCGGCATCTGTTTTGTATGATTGTGCTCCATTGGGTAAGATACCATGATTGGCTCTGTTAAATTGTTGCCCCAGGGTGGTTTGAGCCCCATGCCTGTCTAAACTATGTACATTAGAAGCACCATACTGCGATTCTAACCGCTGGATTTCTTTTTTTGCCTGCCTCGCCTCTTTACAGCTTAGCCCCAACGGATCTATCCAGGCATTAGTATCATGTACATATCCATACAACGCCATGCCTCCATTTAATCCAATGGGGTCTTTACTTAGGTACAACCCTTCCTCTACCGAATAATAACGGAAGCGATTATACGCTAATCCTGTTTCAACATCTTCATACTGGCCCTGATAAAGATAACTACAAAATGCTTTATCCCCATGCAGCTTATGTATTTTCCCATAACAGTCCAGCTCCCGCTGCCATACTTTGTTACCTGATGCATCAAAAGCATGGGTAGGTGTACCGAGATGATCGGCGATTATACTGTATTGCTCGTTTCCCTGAAGCTTGGCGCAGGGAATAAAGCTACCTTCTTCAAATACCCAGGTGATTGGGTTGTCAATTGGTTCTTCCTGTTGCTGGAGATCACCATCTTCTGTGGATTGTATATGTGGGGGAAAGTTGCCTGTGTAGCGCCACTCATGTAATGGCACATGGCCGTCCCACAGCCAGCGGGTTACCTGCTGCTGACGCTTATTTACCTTTGCAATGCGACGGCCCAGCGGATCGTAGCTGAAAACGATCTCTGTATTGGTAGGCGTGAGCACGCTGTGCAACAGACCATTTGCTTTCCATTCGTATATCCATCCGGTACGGCTTCCCTTTGACTCTATCTTTCTCGTTTTAAGATATACGCGCCTGTCAACAGCAGAAGAATTGCTGTTATGTTTGAATTCCTTGAAGATGAGATTGCCTTCACCATCATAATGATACGCATAGGCAGGACATTCCAGTAAACGCCCACCCTTACCATATTTGCGGTCGGTACGATTAGGCGTATTGAAGAGATTTCCCAGCTTATCCGGTGCACGATAGATGGTTTCTGCAGCGCCGCCGTCCTGCCTGGAATAGGTGGCGCTCACCAGGTTGTCAAATTCATCATAGGAGAACTGCGCCTGGGTGCCGCTGATCTCATTCATGATGCGGCGCAACTGTGAACCCCGGCCCCATTCATAGCGGATACGGCTTTGCTCCACATTATGCACGCCAATAGTCTGGCGTTGTATCCGGCCGAGCTTATCACGCTGTGTTTGAACGGTGATGCCACCACTTAACTCACGTTGCAGTTCCCATCCATTGATGTTGCGCTGCCACTGTGCCTGCCAGGGAGCTGCTTCGCCCTGTGTTGCCTGTATTCTCTCCAGGAAGCCGGACCCGTTGTGTTCCAGCGTGATAGCCGCTCCCAGGCTGCTGCCAATGAAGGCAACATCCCCCTGCTCATTGTATTGGCGGGTTACCTCATAGGCGCCTTGTACTTCCTTCACCACACGGCCACAGAAATCCCGCTCTATAGTGATGGCGCCATCTTCATTAAAGGCGCCGGTGAGTAATCCGTCTTTATTATAACCATAAGCGGTTATGCTGCCATCATTGTGTTCTTCCCTAACAATGCGGCCCATGCCATCATAATCATAAGCAGTCCATTGATCATTCGGACGGAGCACCTTGCGCACCCGGCCGGAGCCATCACGCTGATATTCGCGGTGCAGGCCATCGAAACCCCATTCATGAATGACGTTTCCGGTTGCATCCGGTTCAAAGCGATACAGCTCTCCGCCTTCATTGGCGATGCTGCGCAACTGTAATTCGGCATCATAGTTGAATCTCACATGGATGCCGTTTTGGCTGCGGCCAGTGAGTATACCCAGTGGTCCGTAGGTAAAAGAGACCTCCCGGCGGCCATCTCCGGCTTTGATCATATTGTCGGAGGCATCGTACTTAAAGGCATGCACGCTGCCATCCGCCTCTTCCAGCCGGATCATGTTACCGGCGGCATCGTAGGCATATTCATACCAGTAGCCGCCATCGGTTGTTTCTTTTATGAGGTGGCCCAGGTCATCGTACACCCAGGAGTACTGGCCACCTTCAGGCATAATAAGCCCTGAGAGATTATATTGTTCATCATACTGCAATGTGAAAGCGCGGCTGCTGCTGTGAATAATGCGATGCAGATGCGTTCCTTCATATTCATAGTGCAGTACGTTACCGTTGGCCAGTGTCCTGCTTTCCAACAGGCCGTCATCATTATAAGACCAGCCCAGTTGTATGCCTCCCGGACTTAACACGCTTATCTGCCTGTTATCTTTATCATAAAAGTACTGCGTAGCCTCACCATTTTCATTAACGTGCCTGGTAAGCTGCCCCCGTTCGTTATATAAGCTTTTAATGGTATTACCTACAGGATCTACCTTTACTTCCAGTTCCTGGTGTTCATTGTAGGTCTGCAGTGTTACGCCGCCATTACCATCTATAATTTTATATATCAGCCTGGCATCGTCGTAATAATATTCTGTGGTATGTCCCAGGCTGTTAGTCGTAATGGTCCTGCCCTCTTCGTAGCGGGCATGATAGGCCAGCACACCCCCATCGCCCCAGGTGCGCACGCAGCGGGCATTATCACCCGTGCCTTCATACTCCCAGTAGAAGCTCATACCATTCTGGTTAGTGAGCTTCACCAGCAGATGCCCCTTATAATGGAAATACTTGCTTACTTCTAATGCGTTGGTAGTGCTGATCATGTTGCCGTCAGCATCATAGGCATACTGTACCAGTTTGATTACCTCAACGCCATTGCGGGTATGAATACACGTAATCCTTCCGTTTCTGTCGGTATCTACCTGCAATCTTCTGTTGCCACTGTCGATGATCTCTTCGGGATAGCCGCTACCGTTATATTTAAAGGTGATCCGGAAGCCGGATTTATTGCGGATCTCTGCCAGCATATGACTGCCGTCGGGCGCTCGTTTACCACAGAAACGGTATTCAGTGCCGGTAACTTCTTCGAGGTAATACTCTTTACCATCATTATGCCACCACAACTGCTCTATCCTGTTAAAGTAACGCTCGCCCGGAGCCAGTGCCGGCATTACGGTTTCCCGGCCATCCCGCAGGCGGATACTGAAGAACCCATTGCCCAGATCATACACGCTCATGTTGTAACTGTGATGCCAGTTGTAGCCCAATGGACCGGGTACTTCTGCGTCACTGTAATAGTACCGCTCCCATACAAAAGGGATTGGTCCGGGTAGTTCAAAATCGGTATAATGAGCGGCTACCCTGCCGGTAGCAGCGTCTACGGGGTCTCCGAATATAAAACACTTGACCGCCTGTAAAATATTGGCCAACCTGGGAAAGCGGCTCTTTATCTTATTAATGAGTTTCTTCATGACCTTCCCTGCCAGCTTGGTCACACCCTTCAATCCAAGCTTAAACATCAGTTGAAACAGGTCTATGGTTGGCGGACCTCCCACTAATACCGGCTTTCCGGCTGAAGTCATTACCAGCAGCACAGAAGTAGGCGCCATCAACGCCATCTTGGTTTTGGGCTTGCTAAGGCGGAAAGGCGCCGGTATCCCTACCAGGTTACACGACAATGCCGGATGGAACTGTGTAGAGAATGGCCCGCCATCAGCCAGCACGGTAGAACTGCCCATCCACATTTCTGAGGAAGCCATCGGCTTCACAATAGGGAAGGGCAAATGTGTAATGATTGCAGGCAGATGCTGAATAGAGGTACCTGCATTTGCAATCCACTGTCCATGTGCTTTCACAGAAGGGCTCAGCATATGTACCAGCATCTTGGCCGTGTTGGCCAATGAAAAAGGTTGTGGCGGCGGCTCTTCACCCTCTGGAACTTCAGGCGGCGGCGGAGGTGGAGGTACCACGCTCGCAATAGCGCCCATGATGGCCCCGATAATATCGAATATCATCCCGATATGCGGTACTGGCAGCAGTGGCGCCGGTGGGAAAACAGTGTCATGAAAATCAATACCGATACCTAAATCGAAATATTTAGCGGCAGGCATGCCGGGGAAGGATGGCAATACACTTGCCATGCTTTTCTGGATATGATCCAGCTGGTTTTTCTTTTCTGCAAACAATGCACCGAAACCTTTATTCTCAGTTGCCATTGGGGGATCAGATGATGGTTTCCTTATGGGAAAACAGAATGGTTAAAAAATACGCATGGAAAAGGTCAGGCTCATTAACAAACTGACGCTAAAAAAATGTCATTAAAGATATGGATTTACCAGCAACTATTAAAAATAAAGTGATCACGAAAAGTATTGATACATGCAGTATCCGTGCAGTCAACCGCCGTTTAATGGACGTCCTGTTTCCCATATATATCCGTAAGGGTCCGCCAGCTTTCCTATTCTCCAATACTCTTTTTCTTCATCACCCACCCAAATCTCCGCACCCTCAATAGAGAGCTTCGCTGTTACTTTACCCTCCGTACCCTGGTACCTCGAGACCTCCGTAGCGCCCAGCCCCTTTATGTAAAACGCAATGGCCTTCTCTGCATTACTCACTGTCAGAAAGGGCGTAATAGCAGTGGAAATACTGTCTTTATTGTTTGTCATTATACTGGATTTAGATACATCAGATAATCCGCAGTATTCTCTTATTTACACTATCCTTATCAAGTATGTTAAATTAAACATTCATTCCTGAATTGTCAATATACTTACAATATTATTGCAGGGAATTATATCATTTTCAACAGGCATTCTTACTTAAAGACATAGCATCAGCCATCATAACCCGTTATTAACCTTTACAGTATTGTAGCTGTCATTCTATTCATTCAACCCGAGTCATGTTTTCTTAACCTGTAAAATCCAAAAGCTATGAAAAAGAAAAAAGTAGCCCTGAGCAAGAAGCTCTATCTCGACAAAGCCCCCGTTGCTGAACTTCAGACCAGCCAGCAATACAGTCTGTTAGGCGGCGCTTCCAACTTTTCCATCTGTATCACTAATTGCACAACAGCCTGTGATACTTCACCCAGGCCCGGACAAATGTGCTGCTAAGCAATTATCAGCTGTAAAAATTGTTTTAATCAAAAAAAGAACCCTCCGCAACAGGCGGAGGGTTCTGAATAGTTTTTTCTTTGAGCGTGTAACATCCTTATGCGCAGACAGTAGTACCTGCAGGATCTGATATGCATATGGTTGCGAGTTCCCAGGTCATACAGAACCTGATGGTATCACATTGCCCTGCGGCAGTTATCCTGCCACCATTTAATGAACGTTGTTCTTCAGTTTTCAGGTTTGCTACAGCTACTTTTTGAAGGGATAATTTTTTCTGTAGTGACGTTTTTCTTTTCATAACAATTATGGATTTAAGGAAAAAATGAGGCGCGGTAAGGGCTATAAATACATATCCGTGGATCAGCATTTACGTGAAAATTGCCTGTCTGCAATATTTCTCTAAAGGTGCAAAGTAGTTATCCGGCCTGCTAAAATACAGCATCCTTATACTCCTATGGAGATACAGCTCACAACACAATCCGTTTCCCTTCGCGGGCAGAACGGGAGGCTGCTTCCAGTATCTTTACTACAATCAGGTTATTTGACAATGAGGAGAGATCTTTACCAGCCGCGTCAATCTTTCCGTTTAATACATCCGCCAGATATGTAATGTTATCCCGGTAAACAGCTGCTCTTACAGGTACTTCTTCACTTTTATCTTTCACACGTAGCCGCAGATCTTTGGGATTCAGCGCATGCAGTTCTCCGCCAGTGCCGTACACCTCCCAGTCTTTAATGCTGAAAGGCCAGTTCCAGGAAGCCTCTATAACACCGGTGGCGCCGGGATATTCCAACAGTATCACTGCATCATCATCTACCTTTGGATATACGGCTGGCTTCAACTGGCGCGTAACGGCAGTAACAGCTATGGGAGCTTTACCCTGCATCAGCCATGTCATTAAATTGGCGCCGTAGCAACCGAAATCACGCAGGGCGCCGCCACCGTTCCTTACAGGGTCTGTTAACCAGTTCAGAAAGTCCGCGCT
Organism: Chitinophaga sp.; assembly: GCF_035538455.1. GTDB lineage: Bacteria > Bacteroidota > Bacteroidia > Chitinophagales > Chitinophagaceae > Chitinophaga. The sequence continues at coordinate 11,846 of NZ_DATLKJ010000171.1, read as the reverse complement.
GCATCCTATTTCTTTGGGTCCCTGATGACCATCATGCACCACCATCTTACGTACTTCGCCGATGGTATGCTGATTACTCACCATGTCAAACAGCTGTTGATTGGTATCGTACCACGTGGTTTCGTAATTGGTCAGTACCGGTATGTGATAACGGTCCGCTAAAGCGGCTATCCGGTCTGCGTCTTTAACCGTTGTAGCCAAGGGTTTCTCCACCATTACCGCGATTCCTTCAGGAGCACAAGCTTCCACGACAGACAAATGTTCATTAATCGCATTATAGGCGAGCACGGCGTCAGGATGCACATGACGCAACAACGCTGTAAGACTGGGATAGAAAAGAGAATCAGGCAGCTGGTAGGACCGCTTATACCTTTGCACCAGTTTTGTATCTGCCTCTGCGATGCCAACAATCATTACCTGTCCGTTTTTATACTGATGCATAACATTGTGTACATGGTCATGCGAAAGACCCGCCACTCCTACCCGCAGCAATGGCTGCGCCACTGCCTGATGTATACAAAACAGGAAGACAAATAACGTCACTAATGGATAAGACAAATGTTTCATAAGCATTCACAGTAATAATAAGAGTTACACCAACACCCAATCCCGTTAAAAGAGTATTTGGAATCAAAAAGATAATACAATTCTTCAAATGATTTGAATGCTCTCTTTAGAAAGAGCACAAACACACTACGCAAACAGAACACATTGATACTGTATGACCGGGACAATTTTTACAAATGCAGGTATATGAAGAAGGAGATAGTCAATTGCTGCGTGCATGTCTGATACATTTCTCTATATCCAGCGACAACAAAGTCATAAAGAAGATTTTAAAATAGCTTGCACCGAATTCAATCTGGCTCAGCTCCAACACACTTTCGCCATCATTCATGAGGATTTCCGCATACTCATTGATGACCTCTTCTGCTTCCTGGACGTCAATAACAGATCTGAACTCCATCAATCTTCTTAATGGTTCGTCGAGCTCTTTCACCAGCGTGGGTGTAAGATCTTTCACGCGGTCTCTGGTCATCGCATCCCTGATAGCAAAAACTGCCGTAGCATTATCAATAAAGAAACGCGAGAAAAGGAAGAACTGATTTCGTTTGTCCGCACTCCATTTATCGGCTGCGCTGCTGGAAATGATATTACTTAACTGTTGCCAGCATAACTCCCTGAAACCTTCTGCAGTTCCATAGGGTGTAATGCCATTCAATGTGTTCAGCAGGTTGGACTGCCTGTGTTTAGTGGCTTTCTTAAACATAGGAACCACCTGACTTTTCGGGTTATTTAACACAATGGTTTGGTTACTCATAACTGGATATTTAGGTGAGAAAATTTGATTTATTAGCGGTATCAAAACTAGAATACGAATATAATTAATTAATGACAAACTTGTCATTAATAAGAAATATATTTTCCCTCACTCATACACTTTATTCATTTTGCATATTTTTATGTCAATTTGCATATTTTTATACATTCTGCATAAAATTATTCAGAATGTAATTTTCTTTGTCATTGTTAAAACCAATATGACGCTACAGATAAAAAATGAAAAATTGTTGGAACACATTGCTGCTGTTCTAAAAGACCTACGTATTGAAAAAAACGTAACCCAGATAGATGTATATAACGAGACCAAAATTCACATTGGCCGGGTTGAAACTGCGAGTGCCAATGTATCCATAAGCACGCTGGAAATGCTCTGCAAGTATTATGGTATCAAACTTTCAACCTTTTTCAAAAGAGTAGAGGATCTTTCCAGGTAGCATAAGTGTGAGAATACTATCAGTATTTCATACATTAAAAATATCCACATTCATACAACTCAATGATTCTCCATCTGTTGCAGGCTTCTCCTTCGTTTGACCTTCGATGATCGTTCGGTATTCGTTCGAATATTTCAGGCTTAGGCCCCTATAACACCCCGCAAATCTGATACAATATTACCCGAAGGCATATAGCCTGGACTGGCTCTCCCGGATTTTTATTTGCGGTATTCTGCCGGCGTGCATCCTGCAACGCCCTTAAATGCCCGGATAAATCCCGAAACAGTATCGTAGCCCACCTCATAGGCGATATCACTCACTTTGGTATTTCCCTGCGCCAGCAACAGCCTCGCCTTTTCCATACGTACCCGCTGCAACCATTCCTGTACGCCAACGCCATAGAGTAAACGAAATCCGGCTGTGAGTTTCTTGGGATGCAGATGTACGAGCCTTGCCAGCATACGCTGCGACACCGGCTGATGCAGCTTCCCGGCCAGTATGGCGCTGGCTTCACGTAACGCACGCAGGTCTCCCTCCGTGAAATGATATTGTGAACAGAAATCTTTATCCAGCCCATTCAGCTCTTCCACATACAGTAGTAGGAGATCGTATACCCGTGCCAGGAGGAATATCTCCCACTCTGCATCTTCCAGCCGGCATTGATAGATCCCTTTCAGAATTTCACTGACCCTCGGCGTGATCTTAGCGGCTTCTTGCTGAAGCCCCCGCCTGCTTTTGCTGATCGTCTGCTCCCATACTTCCCGTATCGGGGCATACTTATCCCCCAACCCTTTAATATGCTCCGGGTAAAGGTTTACCTGGAAGGCGGTTGTATCCCCTTCCGGCAGCGTTGCCTTATACCTGCCTGCGGGCACATAATACAGGTGGTACCAGCCTTCTGTAAGCCCTGTTTCCCCGAAGCCATTTAACAAGAAAGGTACATTGCCACTCAGTGCATAGCTCAGGGTAATCATCGGCTGTTCAAGATCCACCAGTACGGGTATATCTTCCTTCAGACAGAAGGAATAATTATAAATGCCCAGCTCACTATTGCTGAACTGTTGAAAACGCATATCTCCGAAAGGTCCATCCATACAGGCAACAGACAGATATGGCAACAGACTGTCCGATTTATGAGGCGGGTGTAATATGGCGGAGGTAAGCTCCTTTTGCAGCAAACGAGGTAGCACAAACTTCATGACAACACAGTTAAGTAGGTAGATAAGGATAATAATAGCGGAACAACGGTTTGGGCTAATGAGTAGAATCCACTGCAAAGATAAGGGTTGGATCAATTTGACAACCAGGAATAAAAAAAAGAAGCTACCGGTCAGACATATCCAACCGGTAGACTACAGAAACCATATATACCGTCGCTTGCTAAAAAGCTATTAAAGCTGTTTTTTGGAGCATAGGGCAACAAGGCCCGATTGTTCCTGTTGTCTCCCATGTGAACCATTATGAGATACGCCGCCACTTAATCGTATAAAATATTAGCGACGTCTGCTTTTTATAAAACAGTCGGTGGGGTAAAGCGTAAGGCGGTCACGTGTCGTGCAACTATTCAGGGATTCGTTCTTGTTAAATGACAGCCCAGCTTAAAAGTGTCGGTTGGGGCAGGACCACCTGTACCGCCAGTCCCCCCTGTATCTCCCCCACCGCAGGGGCCATTACACTGACTGACACATGTTATTCTTGTTTCCAATGGACGGCAATGATCCGGGCAAATAGAGACTTCACATGTCTCACAGGACTGATGACAATATGTTGCGCCAACCGAATTATTTCCTCCTTTGATTTCTCTTAATGAAGTATTCAAAGATGCGATGGTCTTTTTATCAAGACTTAATTTTAAACTCAGATTTTTCTTTTTCATAAATGTGGGTAGCTGGATGAAGAAAGAGTTCTCTAAAAGTAAGTTATTACATAGAGACTGTATGTCAATCAGTACCAATCTCAATTAGAGATTATCGTGACATGGCACGTCACTTTAATAGTATCATCACCGCCCGTACATCCACCACAAGCAGATTGCCCACATGTCATACCACTAGGATTACATGCAGACCCGATGGTAGCAGCACCTCCCCTGATTTTTTCTAAGGAAGTACTCAAGGATGTAATGATCTTTTTATCAAGACTCAGTTTTGAACTTAAATTTTTCTTTTTCATAATCACAGATTTAAGGTTTTAAATTACTGTTTGAGGAATAGGACAGCAAGGGCCTGTTACACCCGTAGGTCCCGGAGGTGGCGGGTCACATAGGCATTGAGACATACAGGAATAGCATAAGGAAGCATCCGTCCAGCCACCGCCGGTAACTTGATTAGCACTCAAATTAGAAATGGTCAGTTTGCTAAGAGCCAATTTCTTTGTGGAAATTAATTTCTTCTTCATAATAACAGATTTAAGTTGATTTTGCTCATTGATAGGCGCCAGTTATCTATTGTGTGAACTGTTAATGAGATATGCCGTCACCTGATAGGATCAAATATTAACAACGCCTTGTGTTAATAAAACAGTCAGTAGGGCAAAGCGTAAGCCGTCCGTCAGTAGTGCACCTGGTTTGTGTTGCAAGTCCGCCATTAACCCTGCTTTGCAGGTCTTCGGTAAGACTGGCAATCATGTTCTTGTTGAGCTGTAGTTTTTTGCTCAGTGATAATTTCTTCCTTTTCATAAACTGGATTTAGGGTGAGAAATAAGGGTTATATTAATCGGGTACTATTATTCAGGGAATTGTTCTCTTGGGTTCCATGTATCTTTCGGATTTCTTGTTATAACGTGTGGCTACACTGCGGATGACAGCGTCTAATGATTCACAATAAAGGTAGAGAAATAGCATATGTGGAGTAATGACTGAAAAGAGGGGATTTTTTCCCCCTGTAAACGGGGGGATGGGTTTGAGGATACCGACGACTGCTCATAAAAGAAGAATCATTACAATATGCCCATTTATACTTAGAACCACTATAATGACAGCACGAACTACCTGGCAATCGCCATACAAAAAAAGCCGCCCCTAAGAGCGGCAAGTTCGGTAGCTAATTCAGGGATTGCCTTCTGCAAAAAATCAGCACAATCACCAGTAGTACAGCTTCCAGGTTAAAGACAGACGATAGTAGGCGTCGGAAATGATATACATATTGTTCCGTCTACCCAGGTTGAGCAAGGCCTGAAACTATTACAAATGACTCTGGTGGCTACCCGGCCACCTTGCAGCGAATGTTGCTGCCCCGCACTCAGAGATGCGACAACTCCCTTTTCCAGGGATAATTTTTTCTGTAAGGATGCTTTTCTTTTCATAATCGAATTTTTCTTTGGAGTTATCAGACGCAAATATGCCCTGGTAAAGGATGTGTGGCACAGTTGGGGCTAGGGTCATAAGTAGCGCATGGAACATTTACAGACCGCCTGCCCACTGCTCCGCCGGCTGCCAGCAACCGCTGGTCCATACTTAACGTAGCGAGTACTGTTCTTTTAATAGAAAGTTTTTTGCTGAGGGAAATTTTCCTTTTCATAACTGTTATTGATTTATGTAAAAAATGAATCTAAGCTGTTGTCTTGGGTACAGAGATATTCCGCCACTTAATAGTACAAAGTATTAACAAGGTCTTCTGGATACAAAGCAATCAGTAGGGCAAAGTGTAAGACTGCCATCGCTGGTGCATCTGGTTTGTGTTGCAAGCCCGCCGTTGACCTGGTTCTGCAGATCCTTGCTAAGGTTAGCAATCATGTGCTTGTTAAGTTGTAGTTTTTTGCTCAATGATAATTTCTTTTTTTTTCATAAAATGGATTCAGGGTGATGAAATGAGGATTATACTAATCGGGTGTTATTATTCCGGGAAATTGTTCCCTTGGGTTCCATGTATCTTTCGGATTTCCTATTGTAACATGTGGCTGCACTATGAAAGACAGCATCTAATGCTCCATGATAAAGGTAGAGGAATAGCATATGTGGAGTAATGCTTGGAAAATGGGGATTTCCCCCCCCCTGTAAATGGGGGGATGGGTTCTGAGAATACTGAAAACTACTCATAAAGGAAGAATCCTTACAATATGCCTTTTTATACTTAGAATCACTAGTTATGTTGAATATTTTTCTTTTGGCAGCAACATTACTTTATATTCGCCCCGAGGTCATTCTAAAAGATAATCTGCTTTAGAACCATTAAGATTCATCCTTAAAACTCCATCCCATGAAGAAAAAAAATACTGGAAGAAAATTCCAATTAAACGTCCTCAAAGTTTCTAATCTTTCCAAGACCGGAATGAAGAATATTATTGGTCAGGCTTCGGGGACTCCCTGTAAAACAGAGGGCGTATCAGGATCATGCTATTCCTGCAACTCCGGAGATCAACTGTCTTGCGGCACCCTGGGGTGCAATTAGCATAAAAGTGAATATTGTTCATATGATTGAATTAGATTGTATCTTCCGGAATTAAAAATGGTTATGATAAAAGGAATCTATTTACTTATTGTAGTCAATCTCTCAATACTACCCTGCTTTGCTCAACAAAATCCAAAATGTAATTGCTCAGATAATTTCGAGGCTCTTTACAAGAGTATTGAAGAAAACTATGTTGGTTTCAACGAAAAAGTAACTGCATTAAACCGTAAAAGCTACCAACATATTAAAGATAGTATAGCTGTGGCTGTCAGGTCAAACCGGGATTATGACTGTTATCTGGCCTTGAAAAAGTATGTTGCCTTCTTTAATGACCCACATTTGATTATTGGAATCATGCCTCCGAAGGACACTGTCTTAAGGAATCATTTAAAATCAATATTCCAGACGTTTGAAAAAATATCCTTTAATGAAGACAGTTTAAGGAAATATCTTTCCAGCCACCAAATAGACGAAATTGAGGGCATTTGGAGACAGGATGGAGGAAATATTGAACTTGCTATTTTCAAAAACAAATCTGACAATAGAGACTACGTTGGCATTACATTAAAAGCTGACGATATCTTCTGGACCCCCGGGCAAGTGAAACTAGAAATAAAAGTTCATGGAAAAGAATATACCTCTAAGTTCTATAAACGGGATCATTATCCTGAATATACTGTAGTAGAAATCTCCAAAAACAAACTAGTACTTGAAAAAATTGGTATATTCAGTAAAGTTTTTCCGGCAAATAGTAGTTTTCACGCTACGGAAAGCCTGGCTCAGATTAGTTATAAAAAGCTATCAGATAGTTGCTCTTTATTAACAATTCCTACCTTTCTCATTTCACTTAAAAAGACAATTGATAGTGTAATCAAATACAATATTAACGAAATCGAATCTTCTAAATACCTAATTATTGACTTAAGAAATAATGGCGGAGGTCATGCAATGTCGTTTTCGGAGATCATCCCGTTAATCTATACAAACCCAATCCGAAAAGATGGGCTGAAAGTAAAAGCGTCCAAAGATAATATAGATTTATACAAAGAGACCTTAAGCAATGATGATTTCTCCAGTGACGACAAAATAGTTTTTCAGAAAATAATTGACAAAATGGAGAAAAATATCGGCAAGGTCATACAAGTAACTAAAGGAGGTTCTGATACATTTCCAGAAGTAAAAGCCTATCCAAAGCGAATAGGCATAATAATAAATCGACAGACAGTAAGTGCAGCAGAATTATTTCTATTACAAGCAAAACAAAGCTCTAAGGTAACTATCTTCGGAAGCAATTCAAGAGGTGCGCTGGATTATACAGAAATAGGTCATATCCGAATTCTTCCATGTACGTACCTGGCATATACTTGCCCCATGGGAATGCCTGACCATCTCGTCACTCCCTACATAGATAATATTGGAATTGCGCCAGACGTCCCCATCAACAAAGGTGTTGAAGATTGGATTGGTTATGTAAAGAAATACTTGGAAACAGAAAAAAAGTAATCCCTCTATTACTTATTCCATGAAAGCAAAGAAACAAAGGGTTATACTATGGCACATTATAGCGTGGTTTCTATACGCTACATTCAACCATCTGATAAACTGTGTTCAGGCCGGCACTCCGAACGTGTACATCACAGATACAATCGGGAAATATTCGATAGCTGCTTTCATATTCTATTCAAACGTATTATTTATATTTCCATCGTTTTTCGCAAAGAAGCGTTATTTCTTGCTTGCGATTTCTTTAGTTACTCTTTCAATAGTTAGCTGGTTTTTAAAGTCTGTATTATATCATAAGGTATTTATATATTTCGGGTATCCGAAGGTCGTGGTGTACACGCTACTTGACAGCTACATCATGAACATCTGGTGGTGGTTTCAGTATACAATATTGGGATTCGGTTACTGGTTTGCCATAGAACTTATCGAAAGTACCAAAGAAAAGGCACAACTGGAAAATGAAAAAATAAAAGCGGAGTATGGATATCTGAAAGCCCAGATAAATCCTCATTTTTTGTACAACGCTTTGAATTTCTTTTATTCTAAAACCCTCGATATCTCCGAAGACGTCGCTAATGGTATCTTAAGCCTTGCTGAAATTATGCGTTTTGTGGTAAGTAATGACGAAGATGAATTTGGTAGAATACCCTTATCCAAGGAAATAGAGCAGGTGAAGAATGTAATCAGCATTAATCAGTTGCGGTTTGACAATGAACTAAAGATTGACTTCGTAACAAAAAATGAGCACAAAGATGTGAGAGTCATCCCTTTTATCTTAATAACCCTGGTAGAAAATGCTTTTAAGCATGGAGACATTCTGAGTAACCAGGCACCAATAAGCATTATAATTGACTATGCAAAAAACTCTAAACAGCTTAGAATATTTGTTTGCAATAAAAAAGGAAAAGACAGAAGTAATTACTCATTGGGTACAGGACTCGCTAATCTAAAAAAAAGATTGGATCTGGTTTACACGAACAGGTACAATTTATCAATTGACGAAGATGAAAGCAAATTTAGTGTTGACCTTCTAATTAATGTATAGAAAATGATCAATTGTTTGTTGATTGACGATGAGAAAGCTGCTATTGAAATACTGAAAAATTACATCACAAAAACACCTCTTTTGAATTGTATTGGCGGCGCTACAAACGCGATGGATGGATTAAAAATTCTCAACGAGAATGACGTCAATCTGGTTTTCCTCGACGTGCGTATGCCGGATATGACCGGAATTGATTTTATCAAATTAATTCCTGACACCTGCAAGGTAATATTAACCACCGCTCATATCGAATACGCTTTGGATGGCTATGATTATGGAGTAGTTGATTATCTGTTAAAGCCTTTCTCATTAGCTCGTTTTGCCAAAGCGGTTCAAAAAGCGCAATCCCTTCTTACTATGGAAGGCACCAAACGCAAATACAGTTCTGTAAACGATGACCATATCTTTGTTAAAACCCAGCTTAAAGGGAAGCTTATAAAGATTGATTATCCAGACATTGATTATATAGAGGCCGTTAAGAATTACGTCGCAATTCACCGTGGGAGGGAAAAAATACTCGTTCTTATAACGATGAAAGAGCTCGAAGAAATCCTACCTAAAAATCGTTTCATAAGGGTTCATAAATCCTTTATTGTACCGGTCGAGAGAATTAAATCCGTTGAAGGAGCTCACTTGATGCTAAAAAACACCACAGTTGAGATCCCATTTGGTGATTCATATAAGGTAGGGTTTTACGATGCTATAAGAGGGAGACTTTTATAATTAAATAAACCGATCAACATTTTAGATAAGTTATTATACCGGTCACTATCATCTGCCCCCTTTCGGATGAAGATGAAGTCTCATTGTCTTATCCTTACTAGAAAAAGGATATAAATTTTTGCTGTTTCTTTAAAATACTGTGATAAGGTATCAAATTAACTAAAGAATGCGCTCAACATTATTTGGCCAAATATCGGGGGAAACCGAAAACCCGGAGAAGAGAGTAGGTATTAATTCTTCATCTCATTTTTGGCCACGTTTAAATCAAAACCGTGGTAATTCATTTATGAAAAAGAAAAACTTAATAACTGTAGAGTCATGGAATATATCCAGACTCAATACTGAAAAGCTATGTAACGTAAGAGGTGGTGTAGCAGGCCATGAAACCGACGCGGGAACAATCGAAGTTAAAACGTCAGTTTCTTCTACCGGATGCGAATCATATAGCAGCGACTATGTAAGGGATGACGGTGGCCTTAACTATGTTTCAACCGGAGATGTTTGATACATTGATTAAGTCATAGCTAATGTATATTTTTAAGTAATACGAATGCTAATGAGGAGCTCGTAAAATATTAATGTTGCTCCTCGTTAGCTTTCTTCTTCATTTACTAACAAACTCAACAACAACATCCATATGAGACTGGCATTGATTCCCATCTTACTAGCGCTTACTATGACATTCAGAATCCCACAAGATAGTAAAAGTAAAATAACCACGCAGATCCAGAAGTACTTAACGCTAAGAAATAAAGCAGAAATGAAAATAGTTGATTCTAACTATATTCAGGCGCTAAGCCTTTATGTCAAAGCCTTTGCCACTAATCAAAAGCCATTTGATACAGATATATATAACGCCGCGGTGTGCGCTTCTCTGACTGGGGACGACCGGCTTTGTGCTCGTTATATAAATAACTTATTGAAACTTGGGCTTAATTATAAACTGATAGAAAGCAACATCGCTTTCCAGACATTCTTAAATAGCCAGGACTGGAAGATGCTTAGAAAAAGACATGAAAATAATAATGTACAATACACCTATAACAAAAATCTTCGAAAGGTACTCGACTCTTTGAACGAGCAAGACCAATACTATAGAAGAAGACCCAAAGGCTACCAACTCTATATCGACTCGATCAGACAGATCGATACTTCCAATGTTCATTACTTAAAGCGGCTAATTCAGATCTATGGATTTCCTAATGAATATAAGATAGGGATCAGTCCACAATCAATTCCATCAATGCCTTATGATGTGTTGTTTATCCACCAAGCTAAAAAGGGTCGAGTAGGTCAGGTATATGATTTCACCCCCGAAATTAAGAACGCAATGTATAAAGGAAGCCTCGACCCCCGTATTGGTACCGGGTTCATAGAACACATGAATAGTAATATGGAACTATATTATAGCGTAAACGCTATTAGAATGTATGTCTTTGATAGTTCAAACACGCTCTATCAGAAGCAATTGGATGAACTCCCCAGCAGAGTGGTTGATTCGGCCTTCTTCGAAGAAATTATAATTCCGGATAGCACAGAAGAGAACAGAATAAATAGAATAAGAGCCGAATTAGGCCTCGAGTCCTTTAATGATTACAAGAAGAAGGTAAAATATTTTTCCAAGGATAAAAGATTTCTACTCAGTAAAATAGGTGGGTTAATAGGAATATTTATAAACAATCCTGAAAAATGGAAAGACCTGAAACAGAAAACCAGATAATAGCTTCACAATGATACTAATAGTTTCTCAACATTTTGAGACCTCCACGGACCAGATCATTGAATGGTTAATTCTCAATAAAAAATCCTGCGTCAGGATTAATGAGAATACCTATATTAGAGATGTATGTATCAATAATCTTAATGGAGAGGTGGAATTACTGCTTTTCAATAATATCAAAATTGACTTTGGATCGGTTAAATCCTACTTTTACAGACGCGGGAACCTAAAATATAACCTAACACACATAAAGGGAGCCTCAGAGGAAACAAAGGTATTTTTAGAGGCCCTTCAATCTGAGTGGAAACAACTCAAGGAATACTTATTTTGTCTCTTGGAACAGAAAAATTTCATTGGCAATGTTTCAGCCAATAACATAAATAAATTAAAAGTACTTAGTGAAGCAGAGCGGGTTGGATTAAATACTCCCAGGACCTTTATCGCATCCAACAAACAGCAGTTTGAAAGGGAGTGTTAAGATAACTGTGTAAACTGTATTCTGTTCATAACTGTAAGTTGCATCGCTGTTGACCAAAAAGATTTATAAACTGTATTAACATAATGGGCCAGTCTCTTTGAGGCATGGTCCATTATGTTAATACAGTTTATAAATCTTTTTGGTCAACAGCGATGCAACTTACAGTTATGAACAGAATACAGTTTACACAGTTATCTTAACACTCCCTGTT
>NZ_DATLKJ010000170.1:0-39284 GCF_035538455.1 Chitinophaga sp. | reverse complement strand
CGTCCTTTTCCAACTTGTTACCACGTTCAAAAACACGTTGTATGACAGCGCGTTTTTGTTGTTGCCAATCTATTTTATTGATCCTGGTATCCCAGAATAACGCGGGTCTGAGCCGGGCTAAATCCGGGTGGCGCTTGTCTTTTTGCTGACGCTTTAATTCCTTTATGTCATAGAATACCTTTAAAGTCATAAAAAAGCCCTCCTCTATATCCAACGCTTGTTCAATCTTCAGTGCCAGTGCTGTATTCATGTTTCTTTTGCCCTTCGTGATGGCACTCAGTGTCTGGGGAAATTCATTTATTGAAAGCGCAAAAGGTCCCTTCAGAAGATTTCTTTTCTTCAGTTCTCTTTCCAGGATAATACCCGGATGTACCCCTTTTAATATGGAAATGTCATCTTTCATTGTTCCTCAAATATAAACATTATTGCGTAAACAAATTTGTTTATAATTGATAATTTTACATTGATTCTTATACAATTATTTATTTTTTTTGATTAATATGGATGGCGATGCGATTTAGCTCTAACAATACATTTCCATTTAATTTACTATTTTGGTAGCAGTAGACCCACAGCCATGATGAGGACCCAGGTATTTCCCATACATCCTGCCCTGCAGGAATTTGTTGGCAGCATAAAGATAATCAGCGCCGACTTCACAGACAGCAACGCTCTTTCCAGCGTATATCGTTTCGTCCCTACGTATCAGCGGTATATTATGTTTTATATTAAAGATCCACTGCGAGTACTCAGGGGAGAAGGTAGTACCTATGCTACCAAATCGGCCTCCCTGACTGTTGGACCGCTAGAGAGATCGGTGATGCTGGACATGGGAAAACATCACCTTGCATTGGGGGTGGCTTTCAAGCCCGGCGGGCTTTTCCGGCTGCTGAATATTCCTATGTCTGAAATGTATGAGCAGGATTTTGATACACAGCTTTTGCTGGGCCGCGAAATTGACGATGTAAACTGTCAACTCAGAGAAACATCAGACTGGTATGAGATGTTCCGGATCGTGGAGAAATTTTTGCTGAAGAAGTTGTCCCGCCTCAAACCAACCTTGTCTATAGATCTGGCGATGGATGAACTGGTGCGCAGTGCCGGCAGCATCCCTATTGAAAGAACAGCGGCAGACGCCTGTCTCAGTGTACGCCAGTTTGAAAGAAAGTGCCTGGAAAGAGTTGGTATGACCCCCAAACGCTATGCACGCCTTGTCAGATTTTGCCGGGCCTATCATCTGAAAGAACTGAATCCCCAGGCTACCTGGACTAAAATAGCCTATGACAGCGGCTATTATGATCAGATGCATTTTATCCGTGACTTTAAAGAGTTTGCCGGTATTACGCCGTCCTTCTTCAACGAAGAACAGCTGATCACAACGGTGCGCCTTCATAGTTACATGGATTAACTGCTGTTGGAAAATGTCGCTTTTGTACTATGCCTGATTCATATCTTATAATAATTTTACATTCTCTCCTTTCGCCAGGATAGAAGAAATGTTTGACAACCATGTTTGTAGCTCCAAAAAAGTATTTAATTAGTGAGGAATGAAAATCTACTCTCTCAACTGTTATAAGGGAATTGTTTTTTACATGGCGGGCCTGTTACTACTCGTTGTTTTTATTGCAGGCGCCGTCACTCCCTTTCTTTCCCCGGGTTTCCATTACATCAGTCTGGCTAACCTACCTGCAAAAAATACCTTATTTTTAAGGCATGATCAAGGAAGCCTGGTTTCTGCAACAGTATGCGTCGCAGCCAGCAGATGCGAAGCTGGTAATGGATATTCTCTCCCTTTATTTTTACCCGGTAGATAAATATTCATTGTTTAATGTAGTCAACACAGTTGGCAAAATTTCCCGTAAAGAGCTGGATGATATATTGCAGCAACTGCAGCAGGGAGGACTGGTGCGGTTGAATGTTTCCGGTAGTTACATACTGCCGCCGGAGCTGAACCTGGGGCTATTCCCGGTGAATATTACCAATGAAAGATATACGGTGGTACTGCAACAGACGCGCCAGGTGATACATGCATTCTATAGTATCAGTATTCATATGCAGGAGCTGCAACAGTTGCTCATCAGCTATTTCACCGGCGATCGTTACCTGCTTTCGCTGCCGGTAAGAAGAATGGAATTGCAGCTGGATGCCTATCAGCCCTGGTTGTCGTACATGTTGTTCTTTCCGGTGTACAGCGCCTTGCTGCAACTTTTCAGTGCAGCGGCTTTTGAGCGGATCTTCACTTACGCTGTAAAGTTCAGTATGCTGAAAATGCCGCCGCTGGCGGAGCTGGAGGCCTTCAGCCGGCAGCAGTCCTATTCACTTCCTGAACCGGGAATGTTACAGGGACAGCTGGCTATCCCTGATACAGATATAAATGAAGATGATCTTTTTGCAATGGCGGTGGTCTGGCTTTACAGGCAGTCGCCGGATAAAGCGCTGACCTTTTTTGAAAAGGGAATCAAACGACAACGCCAACAAGATAAAAAGCACAGCATTCCGTTGTCCCCGCTGTTTGCTTTCTACTACGCCTATACGCTTACGCTGCTGCCGGGAGAGAAGGGTAATCCTGTTATTACGAAGATCACGGCGGCCTATGAAAAAAAGCTGACGCCTTCACTAACGCCGGCATTGTGCATGCTGCATTTTCACGCGGGCCGGAAGGAGAAAGCGGAAAACCTGCTGGTAGTATTGCTGGAGGCCAGGGAGAGCAATCTATTGTGTTTCCTGGGGTTATTGTGTCTGAGATTGTTTTGCCCGCAGAGCCGCCTGGTGTATACGTTTCAACCGCTTGCTTCCACTTTGCTGCGCCTGGCTGCGCAGCATCACTACCGGTTGCTTCTATACGAGTACTTGTACCTATTGCGGGATGAAGGCTATGGCGGGTATGAATCCGACTACCGGGAAGCGGAGAAGATAATAGCAGATCCGCCGGTGGCATCTATGATGCAGCAGATGCCGGAATGGGAAAGGCTGCTTAATACCCTGCTAGGTGCGGATGCGAATCTGAAGAAAGGTAAATACATTCCATCGCTGCGGCTGGTGTATCTTATAGACTTTGATCACTACAGGATACAACCGGTTTTACAAACATCGTTGGCAGGTGGCGGCTGGAGTAACGGGAGGGCTGTAGCGCTTAAGAAACTGAAGGAAGGAAAGGCAGAGGCAATGGTGGAGCAGGATCTTCGTATAGGTGCTACTATTCAGAAAACGCATTACTTTAATCACGACGGAGCGTCCTATACTTTCGATGACAGGGTTTGGGAGGAAATTGCTGGTCATCCGTATTTATTTGCGGCTGATGATCCCACCGTGCCGGTGGAGATCATGAAAGGCGCGCCGGAGCTGATTGTGAACCAGGCTGGCAGGGGGTATACATTCAGTACCAATATCACGGATTATTCCAATGAAACAATATTCATGCGCGAAACACCGGTGCGGCTGAAGGTGATTAAGCTGACAACCCAGCAGCGGCGCGTATTGCAGACGCTCTCGCAGATACCGGTGGTTCCGCCGGATGGTAAGGAGAAGCTCATGCAGGTATTGAGAACAATAGGGGCGCATATCACTATTCATTCAGATCTGAGTGGAAGTAGTATCAGTTTGCAGAAGCGCGTTGGAGACTCCCGTATTGTTGTGCAGTTGCTGCCGCTAGGGGATGGTCTGAAGGCGGCCTTCTTTGTAAAGCCATTTACTTCAGATCCTCCTTACTGCAAACCCGGAGAGGGGGCGCAGCATATCATCGGCATCAGCAACGGAGAGCGCTGGCAGGCGGTGCGTGACCTGGAGCGTGAACGAAACAATATGACTACCCTGCAAAACCTTGTATTGCAATTGGTGCCGCAGGAGCTGGCAGATGACGCCATCATTTTTGAAGATCCGCTGGATGCCTTGGAATTGCTGGAGATCATCCGTGCAAATGTTGATATTGCGAGGGCGGAATGGCCGGAGGGCGAACGTATCAAAGTACGTGGAGAAGCGGGTTTTCAGCAGCTCAAGCTGGGGGTGAGGGAAAAAGGGCATTGGTTTAGCTGTAATGGAGAACTGGCGGTTGATGAGCTGCTGGTGCTTTCTCTGAAAGAGCTACTGGATACCGAGCGTATGGTGCAAAAACGTTTTGTAGCACTGGGCAACGGGGAATTCATCGCCCTGGAAGCTGGTCTCCGTAAGCGTTTACAGGAGCTATCAAGTATTGCGTTTAAGGATCAGCAGGTACTTATTCCGCGCTTTGCAGCACCGGTATTGGATGAGTGGCTGGAACAGGCGGGGAGTGCCAGTACTGACGCGGGTTGGAAGACATTTATACAACAGCGTGTTACTGCTTTGAATTTACAGGCTCCCGTTCCAATTACTTTGCAGACAACGTTGCGACCCTACCAGGAAGAGGGTTTCCGTTGGATGACTCACCTGGCTGCATGGGGAGCGGGCGCCTGCCTGGCGGATGATATGGGCCTGGGGAAAACCATTCAAGCGATCACTATGCTCCTGTACAGGGCGAAGGACGGGCCGGCGCTGGTGGTATGTCCTGCGTCTGTGCTTCCCAACTGGGTGGGGGAGCTGACACGCTTTGCACCATCGCTCAATATTGTATATCTGCAGCAGGGGAGGAGAGCGGGGACCCTGAAGACTGTCGGGCCTTTTGATGTGGTACTGACCACCTACGGCCTGCTGCAGTCGGAATCGGCGTTGCTGTCGGCGGTCCAATGGACTACTGCTGTGCTGGATGAAGCTCATACCATCAAAAACTATCAGACTAAAACATCAAAAGCTGCGATGTCGCTACAGGCAGCATTCAGGTTGATGCTAACAGGAACGCCTATACAAAATCATATGGGTGAAATCTGGAACCTGTTCAACTTCCTGAATCCGGGATTGCTGGGTAGCCTGCAGCATTTTAATGAACAGTTTGTTTTCCCGTCGGTCAGGTATCCTGATAGTACGGTGAAGCAGCATCTGAAAAAGCTGTTGGCGCCGTTTATCCTACGTCGTACCAAAACGGCTGTGCTGGATGAGCTTCCACCGAAAACAGAGATCATGAAACTGGTAACGCAATCTGCAGAGGAATCTGCCTTCTATGAAGCATTGCGCCGTAAAGCCATTGAGAATATCCACGCGTATGAAGGCAGTGGTCTGGGGCAGCAGCGGATGCGGGCAATGACAGAGCTCAGCCGCTTGCGTATGGCCGCCTGTCATCCTAAAATGGTTGATACAGAAAGCCAGATTGGTTCTTCGAAGCTGGAAGTGTTTATGGAGATTGTACAGGAGCTGATCTCCAACAGCCACCGGGCCCTGGTGTTCAGCCAGTTTGTTCGGCATCTTGATCTTGTCCGGGAGACGTTAGATGGCATTGGAATCAATTATCTTTACCTGGATGGCTCAACATCGTTGGCACGAAGAGAAACGCTGGTAAAGGATTTTCAGGGAGGTAAAGGGGATCTGTTCCTCATCAGTCTCAAAGCCGGAGGGCTCGGACTGAACCTTACCGCCGCCGATTATGTGATACATATGGACCCGTGGTGGAACCCGGCAATAGAAGAACAAGCATCGGACCGTGCATACCGTATCGGACAATCAAGGCCGGTGACCATTTACAGGTTGATTGCAAGGCAGACGATTGAGGAGAAGATCATAGACCTGCATCATAATAAACGCGATCTCGCAGACCGTCTCCTGGAAGGAACGGATCAATCTGCCAAATTAAGCGCACAGGAACTGATGGAACTGATCAATAGTTATTAGTACGGGATACGATTCATGTTGGAACACGGAAACCATAGCTATAGGCCATATAACCTACTTGATAAATAGACTGCACTTTAACAGTTTCTTATCACTGCGCTATTATTTTATTTAAATTTTATTATAGACATTTATCGGCATATACCGAATGAATGTAAAATCTGTAGTTTCCGCACAATGAAAAAATTATTATCTCTCCTTTGTTGTTTAACCGTTATTAATTTGTGTTATGCCCAGAAGGCTGTAGTGAAGGGAACAGTGCTAGACACACTTAATCACGTTAAACTCTCTAACAGCGTAGTTGCGCTGCTCAATGCAAAAGATTCCATACTGTATCGGTTCACCAGAACTGATGAATCAGGCCAGTTTAAACTACCTGACCTGAAAGCGGGGAAATATCTCCTTATGATCTCTTATCCGGCATTTGCGGATTACGTTGAACCGTTAATGTTATCTGATACTTCTGCTGTGTCCCTTGATAAGCTCATGCTTACCCTGCGATCCAAACTGCTACATGAAGTAGTGATTCAACAGAAGGTAGCGGCGATCAAAATAAAGGGAGATACAACAGAATTCAATGCGGACAGTTATAAGACGCAACCTAATGCCACGGTGGAGGATCTGTTGAAGAAGCTGCCCGGTATCCAGGTGGACAATAAAGGACAGATAACGGCGCAAGGGCAGAAAGTTAAGAAGGTGCTGGTAGATGGAGAGGAGTTTTTTGGTGATGATCCTACGCTCGTTACCCAGAACCTGCGCGCTGATATGGTGGATAAAGTGCAGTTGTATGACAAGAAAAGTGACCAGGCTGCTTTTACTGGTGTGGATGATGATAAGCAGGCCAAGACCATCAACCTTAAACTGAAGGATAACAAGAAAAATGGATACTTCGGGAAAGTGAAGGTAGGCGCAGGAGACAGGGGATTTCATGATAATCAGGCGCTGTTGAATATGTTTAAAGGGAAACAGAAATTCTCTGCATACGGGTTTGTTTCCAACACCGGTAAAGCTGGTCTTAACTGGAATGAACGGGAAAAGTACGGCGAAAGTATGGCAGATATGGCTACCATGGATGCTTCAGGAGATATGTTCATCAGCTTCTCCCAATCCGACGACCTCGTAAACTGGGATGGTAACTATTCCGGCAGGGGTTATCCGCTGGTGCAGACCGGAGGGTTGCATTACAATAACAAATGGAACCAGGACAAGCAAAACATTAACGGCAACTACAAACTGATGCAGTTGTACGTGGATGGAAACAGCACTGAAGCGGTACAGGATATTCAACCTGGCAAAATCTTTTACCGTAACTCGAAAGAAGATTTCAGGAATAATATTCTCCGCAATCGTCTTAACGGGTCCTACGAAATACAACTGGATTCCTCTTCTTCGATAAAAGTTAATGTTGACGGAGGACTGGACCATAAAGTGAGTGGCAGCCAGTTCGGGTCCAATGTATTGGCACAGGACAGCTCCCTGATAAACCGGAACGGCCGCACCGCGACCTCTGTAACGGATATGGGGACATTGAACAGTAACCTGCTGTGGCGGAAGAAACTGAAGAAGAAAGGCCGCACACTCTCTCTGAATGTATCTGAGAACTACAGCAAAACTACCGGAGACGGATATCTGAATTCATTAACAGAATTCTTCACAGATAACAAACTCGATTCTACGCAGTCGATCGATCAATATAAAACCAGAAATAACGAAAGTATCAACATCAACACAAACCTTACTTATACAGAGCCTTTATCGCTGGCCTCTACGCTGTTGTTCAACTATGGGATCAATATAACCAACAGTCATTCCAACAGGAACTCTTTCAACAGGGGAGCTGGTGGCAAGTACAATATGCAGGATACCACCTACAGTAACGATTATGCATTTAATATGCTTACGCACAGGGGAGGCGTCTCTTATAATTACTTTAAAAAGAAGCTGCGTATCAGTTTGGGTACGAATGTTGGCCTTACGGGGTATGAGCAGCAGGATATGTTCAGGAATCAGAAGCAGCGCCGGGACTTTGTAAACTGGTATCCGCAGGCGAGCATCCGATATAACTTCACGCAGCAACGCCGTCTTGGTTTAAGTTATAACGGTAATACGCAACAACCGTCCATTAACCAGCTGCAACCGTTACGGGCCAACGAAGACCCGCTAAATATTGTGATTGGAAACCCTAATCTGAAGCCTTCTTTCCGGAATAACTTCTGGCTGAGCTATTCAGACTACAAGGTGATAACAGAGCGCAACCTGTGGCTGTCGCTGAACTACAGCACCGAAACGGATGCCATTGCGTCCAATACGGTTATGACAGAAGATGGTAAGCGTACTACACAGGCTATCAACGTTAACGGTAACCAGAATGCGGGGATTAATATGAATATGGGGTGGAAGGTGAAGGGCACTGAAATACGGGTGGGGTATAATGCCAGCGGCAACTACTTCCGGAATGTAAGTTACCTGAATAATCTGCAGAACGTTACACAGGGTACTAATTCCAGCGTGAGTTTATACTCTGGGTATTCCAAAGAGAAGAAGGTGGAGTCATGGCTTGAATTACAGGCTAATTATACGTCGAGTCAGTCGTCCATACAGAAATCGGTGCAGACCAATTACTGGACTTTCAGTATCAACCACGACATGGAGCTTTACCTGCCCTGGAATCTGAGGTTGCATTCACAGCTGAATTACAACATTCGTCAGAAGACATCTGTATTTACCACGAACAACAACGTGGCACTCTGGAATGCTTATGTGGCAAAGAAATTTGGCAAGCAGGATGCATTTGAAGTGAACTTTTCTGTGAATGATATTCTCAACCAGAACATTGGCTTCAGCCGTTCTGCAACCAGCAATAATATTACACAGAGTACTTACAGCACAATCGGCCGTTACGGTATGTTGTCTTTTATCTGGAACTTCAACAAGGCAGGTGGAGGCGCCGTTAAAAACTAATTTATGAAGCAACTGTTCTTTTATATACTTATTTTATCTGGCTTCGCTGTCAATGCGCAGCATGCCAACTTCGTGAAGCAGGGACGTATTGAGTTTGAGAAGAAACAAAATATGCATGCCATGATGGATGCTATGTGGTCGGGCGAAGACAATTCGTGGAAGGAATTGCAGAAAAAGGAAACACCGAAGTTTAGAACGGATTATTTCGATTTGTATTTCTCCGGTAACACTACTTTCTACAAACCGGGAAAAGAGAACCCCGATAATATGAAGGGGCGGGAGTCCCCGGCAGATCAGAATATTGTTTATACGAATCTTCAGCAGCAGCAGAGCACTGCGCAGAAGAAAGTATTTGAACAAATGTACCTGGTGAGCGATTCCGTTCGTAATATCCGTTGGAAGATTACCGATGAAACCCGCAATATTGCTGGGTTTGACTGCAGGCGTGCCAATGCTATTATTATGGACTCCATTTATGTAGTGGCATTCTATACGGATATGATTGTTACCCCCGGTGGGCCTGAGTCCTTTACAGGATTGCCGGGTATGATACTGGGTATTGCATTGCCTCATGAGCACGTTACCTGGTTTGCTACCAAAGTGCTAGTGGATGATGTGAAGCCCGATACGCTGAAAGCCCCGGCCAAAGGGAAGAAGGTCAATAATACGGAGCTCAAGGATAACGTTGGCAAAGTGATGAAATCATGGGGTAATTTCGGTAGTGTATTTATGAAGCATATTCTGCTCTGATCGTCCAGTTAACAAAATTTTATGATAATGGTTTCTTAAAATGGCCGCCCAGTGTGCCATTGAGGAACCATTTTTGTTTTCGGGTACACTGAACCAAAAAAATTTAACCATGGCAAAGAAAAGCAAAGCGGCAGTAAAGCAGGAAATCCAGGATCTGGCTATCGGTAACTACAAGAGCTATCCCGGTGAATATGCATCTACAGATGAGCAGGCGTTTGATAATATCAGGTCATTGGCTAAAGGCTACTGGGATTCCCGTGAGAACAAAGAAGTAGCACGTGATGAGCAACTGGACATTCGCCAGGAGGATTATCAACAGTGGACGATAGAAGCCCACACTGCATTTATGAAAGCAAGTTAATTTTCAGGATATAGCTTTTAGCCTTCAGCCAGGGCCTGGTCCGTGGCGCCGAAGGCTAAAAGCTAATTCCTTTCCCGTTAACTCCCCATTAACACAACCATTTCCCCCTTCTTTACGTTAATATAAGTACAACGAACTGGTAACTTCAACAACTATCAACACCCTCAAGGACACCTCATCGCATGGGCAGTTTTTTTTAAGGCAATCGGCGGTTATATAAAATCTTTCGGTTATGAAAAGCGTAATATTTTTACTCATAATGCTGGGTACAGCATTACCTCTCTGCGCGCAGGAACCTGATTCCCCCTTATCTTTCAACACCTCTTACAATAAAGAAGAAGATCTGGTAACAAAGATTTTCGGCAAAAACAGGTTGTTGCTGATCTCTGAGTTTCTTAAGATATCGCCAGTGGAAGCCAGGAGCTTTGAAGAAGCTTTGCTGGAGTATGAAGAAGAGAAAAGCCCCTGGTTTACAGAAAGGATGACTTTACTGAAAATGTATAATGAAGAATTTTCTTCACTGGATGAAAGGAAGATGAACTCTCTTACCAAACAGTTCATGAATAATGATCTCGATTTTTCCCGCTTGCAGATGAGGTATTTCCGGCGGATGAATAAGCTGCTGGGGGCTACCAGGGCTGCGCAGTTTTTTCAGTTGGACAATTACCTGGAACAAACTACCAGGGCCTATGTACAACATCAGCTGCCTTTTATAAAAGAGCTTGAATCAGACCGGCAGAGTAAGCAGAACAAACCTGTTGCCACCAGGTAATCGCCGTTGCATAACTATCGTATAACCGGCGTCGTAGCATTTTAAATGGCGCAGGTTCCGTATCTTTGTGATGCTACACAGCGACGCCATGCGTTGCTTACTCCTTCTGATTTATTTCATGTAACAGTTTATGATCACAAAGAATGGGTATGTCCTCACCGGCGGGCCGGGAGGGGGCAAGACTACCGTTATATCTGCATTGCAGGATATGGGGTATGCAACGGTGGCCGAATCAGGCCGTAATATTATACAGGAACAGGTAAGCGTGGGAGGGAATGCCTTGCCGTGGGGAGACACGATGCTATTCAGGGATAAGATGCTGGAAGCAGCGGTGCGTGACTATAGCAGTTGGGGGCATCAGCCAGGGCCGGTATTCCTGGACAGGGGTATCCCTGACGTTATCGCCTATACGAAACTTACCGGTATGCTATTATCCGCAGATATGCAGGCATTGGGAACCCGGTTCAGGTATCATCCGCATGTATTTGTCTTTCCACCCTGGGAAGATATTTTCCGGGGGGATGCAGAACGGAAGCAGTCTTTTACGACGGCTGTACGTACCTATGAAGTGATACGTGAAGTCTACGCTGGTTATGGCTATGAACTGATCACGGTACCGTGCGTGCGGGTAGCGGAGCGGGTAGCCTTTATATTGAGTTGTTTATAGTGCTACTGGTTCTTCCACGAAATCGCTGCTGCGCGGGATCGCTTTGAAGTTCGTTTGCAGTTCATCCGGTAGGGTGGTGAGTTTACGTTTCAGCACGTCGATCCAGGCGCCGTCTACTATCACTATGGCGGATTTAGTGCCGTCGCCGCGGTAGATTTCATGTCTGATGGACCAGCGGGAGCCATCGGTGCGGCATTTTGTGAGTTCACAGGTTACCTGCACACGGTCGTTGGGGCTTATTTCGCGGAGGTATTGCAGTTCTTCGCGGAAGAGGATCGGACCTACTTTCAGTCTGGCAAATACGGAGGCTTCGAGTCCTACATGATCCAGCAGGGCGAGCCTGGCCTGTGCGGCAAAGTCGGCATATGCAGAGTGCCGCAAATGCATGTTGGCGTCTATCTGTGACCATAATACTGGTCCTTCAAAAAAGATGTTCATCTTTAAAATTACTGAAAATGAGGATAGACTGCATTGGATGTATTGTGATTATATTGTATGTGTGTATCCCCTTGCCATGGGGCTTCTTAGGAAATATTTCACCTGAAACGGGTGATGCTGCGTATATCCGGTAAAAAAAATATTAAAAAAAGTGCAACAAATTTTTTTTTAAATCATTACGTTTTATAATTTCGCACCCGGAGAGATGGCAGAGCGGTCGATTGCGGCGGTCTTGAAAACCGTTGACTGTTAAAGGTCCGGGGGTTCGAATCCCTCTCTCTCCGCAAAATGTGATACAAAAGTTCATTATTGAATTTTGTATCACATTTTTAGTTTTAAGATGGTATTTATCAGATGTTTGCGATTTGAAAAGCGGATTCGATAGAGTTATTTTGTATTGAGATTTTTTCTGATCATCATTTCTGATACCCATCTTTTTTTACTTATAGATATGATTATTAGTGAGTTAGGAATAGTTGAAATAACTCGTTAATCATGTGCGAATTGACCAAAAAGCAATAAGTGTAAGAGATTCGAACCCCGATTAATTTTTCCCTTATCAAGAATCTTACAGCCACTAAAGATTTGCGGTTGCAAAACGAGCGAATTCCATTAGGAAGTTAAATACGTTGCGAGCAGATGTTTTTGTAATCATATGGCCTTTTGTGTTTTCAATGTCGGTTATCTGAGCTATGATCCCGGCCGCATAGGTATCATCAGTATTTCTTTTTTGAGTATCTGTATCGCGTTTTATATCCTTAACTGCTTTTAAATTGAATACTGTCGATACTGATTGATTGACAATATTACCAATCTGTTACGGCTATGTATATACGAGCTGTTAATCTGTTGTTAAACACATTTCATTATCAAGGAAAAAAAGAGAGTAACATCCTCACATAAGGCATTCACAGCGGTAATAATAAGCAGAAACTGTCTTAGTAAGATCATGATATGGTACGACTGGTCATTACTTTGTGTATAAAGAATATAAAATTTAAATCACCACTTAAATTATTCCTTCAAAATGAGAAAAAAAATAGCTCAAGTCGTAAAGACTTGAGCCGGATCTTGGATTTTTAAAACGCCAATTCTATGGCTAAGCAAAACACCCGAAAATTCCCGGGTATTAGAAAGGGTCCAATCGCAACTTGGCCCAAACTATTTTTAAATCACCACATAAAACAGGTTCAGATATACCTGAAGTGGGGTGTTCAATATCTGAATTGGCTATTTCTAAATAGCCGATACCATCTCCATCTGCATCGGAAACAAGTTTTATCATTCCTTAACTGGCTTGTGAGATGCCTTATTCAACTATTGTACATCACTTATCTTGCCTCTAAGATATGGAGTTTAATACAATTTCATTAGCTTAAACATGCATAGTTGAACAGTAAAAATAGGCCTGATTGAGAGATCAATCAGGCTTCTTTATTGAGATAACAATAAAGATAACGAAAGTGTTTAATCAAATCATTGAATACAATAATTCAGAAGTAATTCTTCATTTGAGCGGTGGATTTCACATACATTTTTTTCACAGTATTGGTGAGCGTCAAAATAAAATCACAGTTGATAATCCCTATGCAATAATCTCAATTATTATAACTCATTTCATCGAGGTCGTTGATTGAATCAGAATGACAAATATGATACACACGTGTTAATACCTGCGTACTATGATTAACAAAAAATTAACAACGTAGGTGTAGCAATATTGTTTGCCTATATTAAAATACCCTCCTCCCTGGTGGAGTGAGAATAAAATATTTTTAAATTTATGTTATTATGGAAAATGGAATATTATAAATAATAGAGAGCCTTAGAGTATTAGATCTTAGCACATACCCAGTATAGCCATGCCAATACAGATTAGATAAAAACCAAAGTGACTGTGGATTTAGCCTTGAAGGCTTTCCTTATTAAGGAGACTTTCCGCTAAAAGAATTGCTGCTGTGTTGCACACAATTCCTAACTTTGCGGGTTACAACTATATTAATATGAGAATAGCTATTAATGGATTTGGGCGTATTGGCAGGATATGTTTGCGCATGTTACTGCAGAAAAAAGGAATCGAAGTAATAGCAATCAATGATCTGGCAGATACGCCAACATTGGCGCATCTGTACACTTACGATTCTGTACATGGGCCATACGAAGGAGAGGTACATGCTACCGCTGATGCATTGGTGATTGATGGCAAATCTATCCGTGTTCTGGCACAGCGTGATCCACTGGAATTACCCTGGGCAGAACTGGGAATTGACCTGGTCATTGAATCGACCGGTAAATTTACCAGCAAGGCTGCTGCGGAGCTGCATTTACAGGCGGGCGCCAAACAGGTGATCGTATCGGCGCCATCACCGGACAAGGATATTCCTACTGTTGTGTTGGGCGTGAATGATCATTTGATAGACCTTACGTCTCCAGTATTGTCCAATGCATCCTGTACGACAAATAACGTGGCGCCTATGGTAAAAGTGCTGGATGATAACTGGGGAATTGTAGATGGTTACATTACCACTGTACATTCTATGACAGGGGATCAGAACCTGCACGATGCACCGCACAGAGACCTGCGGAGAGCGCGTGCGGCATCCGCTTCCATTATACCTACTTCAACCGGTGCAGCCAAAGCCATCACCACCATCTTTCCACACCTGGAGGGTAAAATGGGAGGGGCGGGCATACGTGTCCCGGTTTTGAATGGGTCACTTACTGACTTTACCTGCATTCTTAAAAAACAACCTGAAAGCGTTGGTGAAATTAACGCCCGGTTCAAAGAAGCAGCTGCAACCTCTATGAAAGGAGTACTGAAATATACAGAGGCGCCTATTGTATCTGTAGACGTTATAGATAATCCTTACTCCTGTACTTTCGATGCTTTGCTGACTTCTATCGTAGGTGACCTGGTAAAAGTGGTAGGTTGGTACGATAATGAGTTTGGATATTCTAACCGTCTGGCGGACCTCGTGGTACGTATTGCCGGACTCAGACAACAGGAAAGTAACTAAACTGATTATTTCTTTTTCCTGAAATTATCCAATATCTGGTGCATCACCGCCGCATCGGCGGTGGTGCAGTGATCTTTGCGCAATCGGATGCTGACCCACAGGTCCTCATCAATCACGCAATATCCGAACATGGTTTTTTGATTGATGGTATTTCCGCGGTCATCTTTTACAATATCATATTGCCTGAACATAAAATCGGCTGTATAATTCCCCCAGTGTTGCTCGTTCGACTCGTATTTTATTAGTCCCTGGTCAACGCTGCGGGAGAAGAACGACATGGCGATCAAAGGACTGTTAAATGGAATGCGGGGTATTTGCCCATTCTGCTGTTTGAGGATGCTCACCGCGTCTTTGGTACTTTTCTTTATGGTATTTATTTCGTCGGGTGTGAATTTGTTATAGAGCACGCTGAAATCTATGCCCTGACTACTGACGCCGTACACCATGTAATCTGCCACGCCTCGTTTCATCGATGAAAATTTTATATCCAGATTTGCAGTTGTCAGGAGTGTGCTGTTTGCCCGTCCCGGATACATGAAGGAGAGAGCTTTGGGTTCTGGTAGCTGCTGGCTGTTATCTGTACTTGTGCTGACAGTGAATTTCAGATAGTCGATGGAAAGGGCTGTGTTTTTATTACAATAGTAACCGATATTGTAGAAATTTGTAGCCGGTAAGCTAACATTGAACACCTCGTGCCCGTTAATATAAAACCGGTGTTTCCCCTTTGTATCCTGAGTGATGCGCAGCATATTGTAGTCTTGTGGCTTAATATCGGGACAAGCCGTCCAGTCTTTAATGATTATCATATCCTCATCAACCTTTTGCTGGATTGAAAAGGCCCCATTTTGGTTGATGAGGAAACTGTATTCATTAAAGCCTCCTGCCTTATTTTTTTCCGCATTCCACATGATCCCTATCATACTGTTTGCTGCAGCTATAATTTTCACCTTCAGTTCCATGCCGTCCGGTTTTTGTTGAAACCAGTCTTCTATATTATAATGTATTGCCCAGAATTTGGCGTACTTGGTGGCATCCATGATAAACTGACCGTTTTCTATTTTTGTGAAAACGATATTTTCATGGTTGACCAGGGACCAGTTCCTGCTGTTATCATCGAATTCCTCATCTGTAATAATGACATTGCTCTGAGCTGGAAGCGTATGCTGCGCGGTAGCTGTAAAGTATGAGAGTATAACTGCGGTGATACAAATAGATAGTCTCATATGATTAATGGGGTAATGTGACAGGTAAAAATCAGGGTAATTACTGCGATGGTAATGCAGGAGCGCATTTCTAATGTGGAGAGGCAATGGGTATCCGATAAGCAGATACTCATTGCCAGCAAAAGTTTCAATGCATTCACGGTAAAGGGTTTATTGTATACCATTAACCATACTATAAACCCTCTTCTGGTTATGGCAGTAACTTGAGACGGATGGTGAACGGGGCGTCCCTTGTTGTCATCAAATAAAGCTCCTATACAATTTAGTTCCCATTACTTTGTTCAATTTCACTGATTAAGGATGGAGCGGAAAGAATAGCATACCGTGTTTTCACGGTATTTCAGGATATTTTAACGGTACAGACCTATTGTGGATCATTCTTGTACCCCTTGCCTCCATTGTGTTTGACGGGTACCGTTATTTTCCTGTTGTATCGGGGTGACCGGTTGACACCTGACGACTGGTTCATAGAATGTTTAAATTCATATTCACATCAAATATTGTTCATTTTAAAAATTAACCTCTATGAACTTTCTAGAAGTATTGCGTAGTAAGAAGATTTCTGCTACTGAAGCGCAGAAAACTCTCGAGAAGAGAGAGGAAATTACTGGTAAGATGGAACTTGTGCTCAAGGCGTTTACCGATGCCACAAAGGTTGATCAAGTCTGCGCTTATTACCAGAATAAAAGTAATGGATATCTCTTTGAGACGAGTGACCTTTTGGAAATTATTAATGGCGCGAAGTATGTAATGATTATTCTTGGAGCGCACTTAAAGAAAGAGAAACCTTTTAAAGAAGGTGATCCGACAGTGATGATTATCCCTTGTGAGGCACCTGAAACGAAAAATCAGGACAAAGATGGCAGAATTATATTGATGGCGAAGAATAAGGAGAATGAAGTGGGTCTTGAACACCCGCCTTCTTCTGTTGTAGGTAAAGTAGAAGGTAATCAGCTCACTTTCGAATTTGTCAAACTACTTTCGTAAATTGCTTAGACGAGCACTGTACCCCAAAATCGTCTATTACCTTATGCAATTGCAGGAAGCATTAAGTACCCTATCTATCTGGTGCGTGGTGATGCCACTGCTCACAGGGTGCCGGTACTTCAGGATGCTGAATGCAGATTCCAGAATTATAGTGGGGGTGGTAGCCCTGGCTGCCATCCCGCAGTTACTCAGGGCTTATATCGATTCAGGCGCCCTGTTAAATGTTACCTATAATCTTTATACGCCCCTGGAGGTTGTATTGTTATACAGCTTGTTCAGTAAAAGAATAGTGCAACGTAACCGCAGAAGGATCTTTATTGTAACCGCTGTTTTTTCCTGTATGTCTTACTTTATGCTGACTGCCTGGTATGGAATATCTTCCCGTTTTATTAATGAGGCGGTAAGCATCAACGATCTTATTTATACAGGTTGGGCACTGCTCGTGATCCTGGAACAATACGAAGTGGATGAAGGCGGGATTAATATCCGTACTCCTTTCTTCTGGTATCTCACTGGATTAATACTATATGCTCCCTGCACGATGCTTGTTTTTTCTTTATGGCGCTATATCAGGCTGCATCCTGATGCTGTTATCGCCAATATATGGATCATCCAGAGTATTTTCAACATCACCATGTATCTGCTGTTTACGATTGGAATATTGATGGATCATGAGGAAGGCAGCAGGAAGAACCCGACTACTGATTATGAATAACGATATTATTCTGAGTATAGTTATGGCTACGTTGCTGTTTCTGCTGATGATCTGTTTTATCATCACTTTCTGGATGATACACAGGCACAGAAAGGCTATGCACATACAAGAAAAGGTACAGCTCAGGACTGCTTTTGAGCAGGAGCTACTTCGCTCTCAACTGGAAATAAAGGAGCAGACGCAGAAGAATATTTCACAGGAAATCCATGACAACATCGGACAGGTGCTGAGCCTCGTAAAACTGAATATCAGTACGATGAGTATAGAAGAGCCACTGGTACTGGAAGCGAAGATTACCGACTCCAAGAAGCTGTTAGGAAAAGTGATACGGGATCTGAGAGACCTTTCCGCCAGCCTGGATACCGATATGATCGCAGAGAAGGGTCTTAGCGCCGCGATTGAGCACGAACTGGAAGTGGTAAAAAGAACAGGCGTGTATACAGTCTGTTTTTCTGTACATGGGCCCTTCCCTGTTGTGGATACAACCAGGGAACTGATTCTGTTCCGGATTTTCCAGGAAGCGTTGAACAATGTTATCAGACATGCCCGCGCCACAGCAATTGACGTTACCCTGGAACGTACTGCCGATGGATGTCTGTTGGCGATCGCAGATGATGGGCATGGTTTCGATGAGAACCGGGAAAAAGGCAGCGCGAAGCATGGAATGGGGCTCCGGAATATGCGTAAGCGTTGTACGTTGATAAATGCTTCTTTCTTCGTGGAAGCAAATATTCCGCATGGTACTGTAATTAAGATTGTTTATCCCGATCCCACTTCTAAAAACATCGACCTATGAGCACCAAAATCAATATTGTACTGGTAGATGATCATGTATTGCTGCGCAATGGGCTTGCAAACCTTATTGTGAGCTTCGACAGTTACACGATGTTATTTGAAGCCAGTAATGGTAAAGACTTCATCCGGCAGCTGGACGAAGCGCGATTACCGGATATTGTATTGCTGGATATTAATATGCCGGAAATGGATGGATACGAAACCTGTATCTGGTTGAAGGAACATCATCCATCGGTAAAAGTGCTGGCCCTATCGATGTATGATAATGAACAGGCTATTATCAGGATGTTTAAGGCCGGTGCAAAGGGATATATCCTGAAAGATTGTGAGCCGTCGGAGTTACGGGCCGCACTGGGTTCCATTGCCGGCAAAGGATATTATTACTCTGAAATGGTTACCGGGAAGCTGATCCATTCTATCAATGAAAGCGACAGGGATGATAATGCTTCCCGGCAGATCAGTCACCTCAATGACCGTGAAATTACCTTCCTCAAGCTTGCCTGTACTGAAATGACTTACAAAGAAATTGCAGATAAGATGTGCCTCAGTGCAAGAACGATTGATGGTTACCGCGACAGCCTGTTTGAAAAGCTAAACGTTAAAACAAGGGTAGGATTGGTTACCTATGCTATCAAGCATGGCATTGTGTTACTGGACAAACTTCCCTGAATCCTGTCTCAGCTGATCTTCCTGGAGCGGTAGGCAGCAGGCGACATACCCATTACTTTAGTGAACATCCTCGAGAAATAGTACTGATCTTCCACGCCCAGCTTATGCGCTATCTCTTTGATGCGGAGATTGGTGAACAACAGGTATTGACAGGCTTTCTGTACTTTGAGATGCGTCAGGTATTCTATGGGCGAGAACCCTGTTTTCTTTCTGAAGAGAAAAGAGAAGTGCGAAACGGATAAGTTCACTGCCCGGGCGATCTGCTGTAGTGTTGTCATTTCATCTATATGGTCCCGCATGTAATTGATGGAGATATTGATAGCATCGATCTGCTTCTCATGACCAGCAGCACGGTTATAGTTCTCGTGGAAGACATAGGACGTAAGGAAATAAGGCAGGCACATGTTAGCCTGACAAAGGTTATCGATGCTGTAGCCCATTTCCAGGCTGGTATACATATTTTCAAATAGCTGTATGCGGCTTTCCCGGAAGTCTACATGGCCTTTGTAGCTGTTGTTTTGGGAGAGCAGGAGTTCCAGGAATGCATGCGTGGTGCTGCCAGTAAAGTGTACCCAGTATATTGTCCAGGGTGATTGCTCGTCGGCGGCATATTTGTGGTAGGTGTCAGCAGGGATGATAATGAAGTTACCCCGTTGTAACTGGTATTTGTCTTTTTTGATCTGTACTTCACCCTCCCCCTCGAGTACATAGATAAGGATGTGCTGTGCGCTGCCATGGATCCTTTCCCGATAGTGATAGCGGGCTTTAGGATAATAGCCGATGTCTGTAATGTATGCGCCGGCTATCAGCGGATTGCTGCTGCAATGTTTGGTTAGTATAGCCTTCGGCAATACAATAGCCCGTTGGCCTTCAAAACCGTCTTTCTTTCTTAGCATTGGTTGACAATATAAAAATCCATCACGGGAATTACTCTCTCGTCAAAGATATAAAAAATGCAATATAAAATATAGTGTTGAAGATTGTAAGCGGGCAGTCTGAAGACAGGATTGTCTTTGTTTATATTGGCATCTGACCGGAAGAAAATCCAATTTGTTCATGGAGCCGTATGCCTGTAACCGTTATGTTTTCCCGGAGGTATAAGATTCAGATACCGGGGAAAATACCCTTATATTCATTACGAATTGTACTTTATCTTAAAGTGAAAATTATTAGGTGGTTAAGGAAATGATAATTAACTTAGAGTCCTCTTTATAGTTAGGATAAATAACCATTTTAAAAATAATCATTAATAGACTTGTAGTATTCGATTGCAACGTGTCATGGCTTGTCATAGTCTAATGGTCCGCGATTACTGATTGAGAAATTTTCCCGGAAATGATAATATTGTATAAAGCAACCAATAGCGAAGGAGGCGCGATTTCCAAGGTTTTATAGAGGACAATCTGATACGTCCGTATCCTGTGATGGTTGAATTGAAACTCCTGTAATGTCCTTGTTGACGATCACTGTCAGCAATTCCTGTGTGTACCTATTTTATAACTCCCAATCGCATTTATTTATGGCAAACATTCCCTCAAATGTCAATCGTTGGACACGTGATTATGTGTTCGATATTCTGAAAGACCTGGGTATACATTATATATTTGGTGTACCAGGCACTAATGAAATCCCTATTATCGACGGTACAAGTTATGAGGCCAACGGCGTAAAATACATTGAATGCCTTCATGAAAATATTGCTATCGGTGCGGCAATGGGATCAGCCCGTATGACCGGCAAACCAGGAGTGCTGGTAGTGCATGTTACTCCGGGTATTGCACATAGCATTGGTAATCTCTTCAATGCTTACCGTCCTGAAATGCCTTTGGTAATTATTTGTTGTCAGCAACAGAATGAGCTGGTAACGCAAGAGCCTTTACTTGCTTCCAACCTGGTGGACCTGGCACGTCAGTATACCAAATGGGCGCATGAGGTACGCACTCCTTCTGAAATACCATTGGTGCTACAACGTGCTTTTAAAGAAGCGATGGCACCACCTAACGGTCCTGTCTTTATTTCTATTCCCTGGGACTTTACCATGGTAGCTATTAAAGACACTGACAAAGTGAAAGGCGTTACGCGTATTTCTCCTCATTTCCTGGGTGATGATGTTACCATCAGGCAATCAGCACAGTTGCTGGCTGAAAGCAAGAGCCCCGTGATCGTTGTGGGTGATGCAGCTGGTTATGCAGATGCATGGCCGGAGCTACAGGAACTGGCTGAATTGATTGGGGCCCCGGTGGTATTACAAACCTTCAGCAGCGTAGCTAATTTTCCGAACAGTGATTATCACTGGCAGGGAGAGTTGCCTGGTTCACAAGCGGCTATCCAGGATGTGTTCAAGAAGCATGATCTGGCATTCCTCATCGGATTCGGCGCACAGGCACAACTGGCTGTATTCAAGTACTCTGATGGGCCGCTGTTCCCGGAAAGCCTGAAGCAGATCTATCTCACCAACAATACATGGGACATCGCGAAAAACTATTATGGTGAAGCAGCCATCTTTGGCGATATCAAAACCACACTGCCAGTTCTGAACCAGTATGTCAAGCAAAGCCCGCCACCGGGAGCTGCCGAAAGGAATAAGCTGATGATGGAAATGAATGACGCACGTGCTGCCAAGTGGGAGGCATACTTTCATACTGCACTGGAACAGGAGAAGATCTGGAGTGTTGTAATTGCCCGGGCGTTGAAAGAAGCAATCGAAGAACGCGGGCTTGTAAATAAATATGTGTATGTACACGAGGCCGTTTCCGATGGTGCGCCTTTCCAATATTACCTTCCACTGGGGGCAGGTGGCGCAAAACCAATCAGCTATTACTGTGTAGCAGGAGGATCTCTGGGTTGGTCTATGCCAGCATCACTGGGTATAAAGCTGGAGACGCAGACATCCCAGGGCATCACGCCACAACTGGTGATCAATGCTGTTGGAGATGGCTCTGCTTTATTCTATCCGCAAACATGGTGGACAGCTGCGCATGAACAGCTGCCAATCCTTTATATCATCACCAACAATCAGGAATATCATACGTTGCAGGTAGGATTGCAACAGGTAGTTGCTGCTTATGGTTCTGCGGCTGGCTATCAATGGCATCCCAAAACAATGGATCCTTCTTATCTGCGGCTGGAAAGCCCGGTAATTGACTATGTCAGCCTGGCCAAGGCATTCGGCGGGCAAACCGGAGAGCAGGTGAAAACACCGGCAGATGTGAAGGATGCTGTGGAAAAAGCTGTGGACCATGTACTCAGCAACAAAACATCCTACATCCTGGATATGCGCGTGGCACAGGATACGCCGGCGCCGCCAGCAGGCAAAGCTCAGCAAGCAACAGATGGTGTGATAAGCAGGCATTATCTGCAACAGCCCGTGCTGGACATCTTCCACAGCAACGGTGTAGAAGTGGCATTTAAAGAACCTGCCGGTTTAACCAATGGTAATGGTGCAGGACATCTGCCTGTCAACATGCCGGCTATTTTCTGATCAGGACTTACTTATTAATCTACCCCAATTATTCACTTTTAAAAAGAACAATTATGGCAATGAATAATATTGATATAGCTATCATTGGTGGCGGTGTTTCTGGTGTATACAGTGGCTGGAAACTGAAAGAAAAATATGGAGATACAAAGAGTATCCGGCTTTTTGAAGGCTCTGACCATATCGGCGGCAGGTTGCTTTCCGTGCGGCCTCCTGCCATTGATAATATGGTAGCAGAACTGGGGGGAATGCGTATCCTTGAAAATGTACAACCGCTTATTACAAAACTGATTCCTGTACTGAATAAGAAACTGCCTCCTGAGGAGCAGATTGAGCTTTTTGATTTTCCTGTGGATGAGCCGCAGAATATCGCTTATCTCCGCGGTATATATCTCCGTCTGGCGGACTTTACCCTGGATCCCGCCAAGGTGCCTTACAAGTTTTCCAAAGATGAATATGGTAAAGGACCTGGTACAATTATCGTAGATGCTATTGAGAAAATCGTTCCTGGTATTACTGAGGCACCTGATGAAAAGCGGCGTGAAATGGTGAAGAAGGCAACATTCGAAGGTGTACCATTATATCAATGGGGCTTCTGGAACATTTTGTATAAAGTGATAAGCAGTGAAGGTTATCAGTTCAGTCTCGATGCTGGTGGCTATGATTCAACGCTTGTTAATTGGAATGCGGCTGACGCAATCCCCTGGTTCCTGTCTGATTTTGGTATTTCGCCGGAGTATAAAGGATTCACCAATGGTTTCCAGCAAGTGCCTATTACACTGGGTAAATTGTTTGAATCGCTCGGTGGTATTATCAGTCTTAATGCCAAGCTGAGGAGCTTTGAATGGAAAGACGGGCATTTTGAACTGAAGTTCGATAATGAGGTGATAACTGCTAAGGAGCTGATCCTGGCGATGCCGCGCAGATCACTTGATCTGCTGACTCCGTACAGTCCGAAACTGCAGGAGATACATTCACTGATTGCAAGTGTTACGGGCAGACCTTTGTTTAAACTGTTCACCACTTATGATTCACCCTGGTGGAGAAACATCAGCAAAACCAAAGACCCGGTTCCTTTGCAGGAAGGTCGCTCTGTTACAGATATTCCCGTAAGACAAACTTACTACTGGCCTAAGGATGACGGAAAGCCGGTAACAGAAGGTAAAGCGATGTTGCTGGCCAGTTACGATGATGGCAACAACACCGGCTTCTGGGATGGATTAAGACCACAACGTGGCCTCGCCTGGAAACTAGGGAGGGCAAAGCTTTTGACGCTTATAGATGTTTTCCGCGGCGCTGATGATGAGCTGGATGGAGCGGCTGGCCTTTCAGCAAATGGACTGAATCAGGAATGGGGACAATACGCCGCACCAAAACGCATGGTAGAAGAGTTGTCACGGCAATTGAGTCAGATGCATAATATAGCCACTACGCCGGAAGTAAAAGCCGCTGCGTTCCGTGACTGGGGAGAAGATCCTTATGGCGGTGGATGGAACAGCTGGAATATCGGTGTGAAGAGCTGGGAGGTGCGTGACAAGATTGTACATCCATTGCCGGATTGTCCGCTCTTCATTTGCGGGGAAGCATATTCTGATGCTCAGGGATGGGTAGAAGGAGCGTTGCAAACAGCCGATATTATGTTGGAGAAATTTGTATTGCAGGCGGCGAATGCTGCACTGGAAAGCATATGAGTTTGAATAACCCCTAAAAAGAGGAGAGCACGGTGCCCGCACTGTCGCTCTCCTTCTTACATTAAGATACTACCGATATACTAGAGCCCCCTGGGTTATAGAGATTCCAGGAGTGTTAGCCAGTTATTAAACCTTGGACATTTTTGCCTGATTCCAGACAGACCAATTCCTTCAGCTAGTATAGCGCCATATACTATCTTATTGTACCCTTTGATTAGCCTTTGTAACCGATAAGATGGAGCGTTGTTTGGTGTATCATTGATTAGTTCTGGATTAGGATGTTGATCTAGAATTTGTTCAAGCTCGACTATGTTTATTAGGTCATCTGCCGGAATATTATTGGTAAAGACATTTATATTGTTGAACAGGAGCCCTTCAAACTCATGCAGTTGGATATAGGGGAGAAAACGATAACATATGTCCTCATTTATTGCGAGCTTCATTGCACTTTCCAGAAAATCCATTCTTTGGGGTTTATCAGCTATTGTTTTGGATTCCTGCCAGCGAGGGAAATTGAATTTGTCCTGAATTCCATAGTAATCAATTAATGTGGTTACAATAGCATTCCCATCCTGTTGCAGATGGTTTTCGACTTGTCTTTTGAAAGATGACCACGGTACAATGCCACCTCCTGATTTTTTTACAAGTGGTGTCTGGATCAAAATGTTTTTTGAAAGGAGATATTTGTATAATATATCCTTACAGAATTCTACTTCTGTAGGGCCTTCACAGATTATGATAATTCGCTTCATATGGTGCTGTTAATTCGGTTGTCCTCCCTGAATAATATTTCTTTGCCATAAGTCACCAATGCTATATTCATCAAGCCAGACCGAGAGATCTTGGCTGTTAAGGCGATTAAATACACTCTCGCCGTTCTTTTGATCAACAGTGATAATGTCTTCTGCCTGAAAATGATTTACAAGATCTGAAGATTGGGTAGCAGCAATAATCTGAGAACCTCTGGCCGCAGCACTTTGTATCATCCCTGCCAATTTGGAAATGGCAAAAGGATGCAGTCCCAATTCTGGTTCGTCAATTATAATACTGGATGGTAATTGGGGTTGGAGAAATAGGGTAGTAAGTGCGATAAATCTTATTGTACCATCAGACAGGTCGGTTACCCCATATATAACTGAGCTATATTTATCCTGCCATTGTAACCGGATATAGCCTTCACTGTTAGGCTGAAAATAAAAATCCGAGAAGAAAGGGGCGATACTTTGAATAGTATTGACTATTCGGTTATATACCAGTGGGGATGCCTGTTGAATTGCATATAAAAATGCAGCAAGGTTTTCCCCTTTTTCATACAAAAAATAGCTATCGTTGTCAACATGACTCATTTGATTAAAGGGAGAATTTCTGCCGGTTTCATGGAAATGATATTTCCTGAAACTATTTAGGTATTTAATGACGTACTTTGCGCGGAAGTTGTCTGTTGTTTTAATTCTAGATTCTGTCGCGTAATTGGATATATCTCTCCCAGGATTTCCATCATAGAGGAGGAATTCTTGAGTGAAAATAAATCCAGTGTCACCTTTCTGAATAGTGGCGGAATAACCATTCAACCCATTTTCAAACTCCGTTCTGAAGTATATTTCCTGTGTGTTTGCACTACCTTTATGCAACATCTTTTCTTCCCCACCTCTCAGTGCCACATATTCAGTTAATTTTCTTTCGTATAAGTTATTGAGAAACTCAAAGAATGAAATAAAATTGCTTTTACCGGAGCCATTGGCGCCGATCAGAATATTGATAGGTTGTAGAAAAACCTTTGCTTGCCTGATAGATTTATATCCCTGTATTTCTATATAGTCCATATATCCGTAGTACTTATTCCTCAAAAGGGGATTGGCCTTTCAATATAGCTAATATATAACCCTTTTCCGTTTAAATGACATTTTTTACTAAAAATCGTGATATGACATTATAGGGTATGGATATTCTTCGAATAGTTGACTGTTAAAAATGGACTACTCCACTAATAAAAATTATTGTTGAACGATTATTCAATAATTGTATCTTCGCCCTGTTATGGCACGTAAGAAAGAGTTTGATTTAACGGAGAAGCTTGCAAAGGCAAAAGACCTGTTCTGGGAGAAAGGCTATCATGGTACGTCTATGCAGGATTTGGTGGATACCATGCAACTGAACCCGGGAAGTATCTACGGCACATTCGGAGATAAGCATACCCTGTTTATGGAAGGGTTGAAAATGTATAGCAGTCAGACGCTGGCGGATTACAGGGCTGCGGCGGCGAGGTGTCAAACGCCGTTCAATGCGGTCAAGGTCATTATCCAGAAAGCGATCTCGCGTTCCTTTATTGAGGACAAGGCCTGCATGGTGGTAAGATCTACATATGAACTGGCAGGGACAGACAGGAAAGCGCACAACCTGCTGAAGAAGCAGACTGTTGAGCTGGCGGAGTTACTGGAAGACTTGCTGAAGCTGGCGCAGGAGAAGAATGAGATTAGCCGTGATAAAGATCCCCGCATGCTGGCATTCTTCATCATCTCTTCTTTTGCGGGTTTCTGGCAGATGCAGCTCTTGTTTAAAGACAAGAAAATGCAGCAGCAGTTGGCGTCTCTTTTAACCGATAGTTTACGATAGAAAATTTTTTTGATAATTTTTTGAGCAATCATTCAATAATTAATATTATGAAAGATCAACAGAAGGTATGGCTGGTAACAGGAGTGTCCGGGTGATTAGGAAAAGAACTGGCAAAGAGTATTTATCAGGCGGGAGATATTGTCATTGGCACCGTAAGAAAGGAGGCAGATAAACAACAGTTTGAACAGGAATTCCCCGATCGTGGTAAAGCGTTGGTGATAGACCTTGCACATACGGAAGATATACCTGCATTGGTGGAAGATAGTCTGCGGGTTGCCGGAAGAATTGACGTGTTGGTGAATAACGCCGGCTATGGGCTTTTCGAGCTTATTGAAGAAGCCAGCGAAGCAGAAGTACGTCATCAGCTGGATGTAAATTTTATTGCAGTGTGGAGACTAATCAAATCGATATTACCGGTAATGCGCAGACAACAGCATGGCCATATCATCCAGATCTCTTCCCGTGTGGGTATTGCAGCCGGTACTGGTAATGGGTTGTATGCGGCCGGTAAATTTGCGATGGAAGGACTGAGCGAAGCGCTTGCACAAGAGGTGGCAGGTTTCGGTATCAAAGTAACGCTGGCGGAGCCGGGACCGTTGCGTACCGACTTCTTCGGTAGATCTGTGACCTTTGCTGCGGAGGAGATCAAAGATTATGAACCTGTCGTTGGTAATATCAGGGAGAGAAGCCGGAATATGAATGGTAAGCAAGGTGGCGATCCTACCAAAGTAGCAGATGTGATTGTGGAGGTGAGCAGAATGGATAGTCCGCCATTCAGGCTTCCGTTCACACAATCCAGCATCGATAGTCTGCAGCAGAAGAGCGAGCATTATCAGCAGGTGATTGCCGACTGGAAGGATATTGCGGTGAAGGTCCAGTATTAAAGCAATATATAACATTAGTAGTCATCCCCGTTCTGCTGGTCTTTCAGCAGGAGGGGGATAGTCGTTTATATGGATGTGAAAAAGTAATGCTTGTGATTCCCAAAGTTTTTTGTTATCTATGTGGAATATTGTTAGAGCACTGAAGTATCTGTCTTGTAAACATTGCATTTGTTACCGGTAATTGTTTTGTTGTCGAACCCGGTTTAATTGTTCATGATTTTTTATGTGACTGTTTTTGAGCGAACAGTTCAGTTGTTTATTGTTTCAACCAAATAAATCAAACTATGAAAAGCAAATCTGTAGTAAAGCAACTTACTGCACTCACTATCGCTGGTTTCCTGATGTATGCCTGCCAGAAAGACAATGGAGGTAATAAGGTTCAACCTACATCTGCATTGAAAACTGCTGCTGACCGGCCTGAAGAGGCATTCCCCGGACAAACCGGACAACTCGCAAAGGGATATTTCAACGGCCGTTCTATCACGTATTCGTTGATTAATGGGGAATCTGTATTCCAAAGTGATATCCTTCTTCCGCAGGAGTTTGTCAGTACAACACCTGCAAAAACCGAAGGTACCGGTTTCAGCGAAGCCTCTCGTCACTGGCCCAGCGACACACTGGTGTATCAGTTGGACAGTACCCTGAACACCCAGCAGAAAAATGACGTGGCCAAAGCCATGAAAATGTGGTCAGACAGCACACCGGTACGTTTCCGCGTAAGGAAGACAAAGGAAACTGCGTATGTGCTTATCCGTAATTCTTCCGGTAACTCTGCTACCTTAGGTTACACCGGCAGATTACAGTATGTAAATATCGCGCGCTCACAGGAAGTGGGGAGATATGCGCATGAGCTGGGTCACGCACTGGGCC
Organism: Chitinophaga sp.; assembly: GCF_035538455.1. GTDB lineage: Bacteria > Bacteroidota > Bacteroidia > Chitinophagales > Chitinophagaceae > Chitinophaga. The sequence continues at coordinate 10,657 of NZ_DATLKJ010000170.1, read as the reverse complement.
TGTTCCATGAGCATACCCGTAAAGACAGAGATGATTATGTGATCATTGATTTTGATAACATCCAGGCGGGCTATGAGCATAACTATGACATTTATAGTGGCTATGATACGAGCAAAGGCTTTGAAGTGGATACGCTCGATTTTGGCTCTGTTATGATGTATGGTTCTTATTACTTTGCCATTGACGGCAGCAAACCTACAATGATGAAGAAAGACAGCTCCACCTTCAACGTTCAGCGTGTTGCCCCGTCAGCAAGCGATTACAGGGCTATGCGGCATATGTATGGTAATTAGCTACTGCTGTTAGCTTTCAGTTGTTCAGCAACTGAGAGCTAACAGTCTTATTCTGATTGTCTGAAAGCTGCCAGCACATAGTTACGATAACTAACGCCCACGGGTATTCCCCGACTGTTGGCGGCAGCGGTGCTTCTGCCGATGGAGGAATATTCTGCGGATTATTGCAATAATGCCCGCGCTGTTTCGGCGGTGAATTCAAGGCGAAGCTCTGCTTCATCGTCATAAAATTCGCCGGTGGGTATGAAGCCTAGCTGTAGATAGAAAGGCATCGGACTACCGGGGTCTTCGCCACAACTGGTATAGAGCTCACATACACCACGTACTGCCAGGTTGCGGAGTACTTGCCCTATAGCTTTGCGGCCATAGCCTTTCCCCTGGTAAGGACCGGCGATCATCAGTCTCCATAAAAACATCCCCGGAAAATCTATTCCATCGCTCCAGTCGGGGCCTGTATGCAACATAATAAACCCGACAGGTATATCATCAGCATAAATAGCGCGGAACCAGGCGTCCTCCGAATAATGGGCCACTGCGATGGATTCGCCATTATCGGCCACCAGCCCACGTTGCTCTGGGCTTAGGGTACGACTGAGGTCACAGATTTCTTCTACATTGTCTACAGTAATGCGTCGGAGGGTTACTTCCGGCTGAATAGGTTCGTTTGTGTGCATGATGGTTATTTATCAATGAGTACTAAAATAGGTTTTTTTAGTATTCGATTTTTGGCACTAGCGGCTGAAGGCTGTTTTTCTCAGTGTAAGTACCACTAGTAGTATACAGCAGGCGCCTGCGAAAATTGTCATGGTATGAAAATTATTATCAGTTACGCCTGTACGAAAAGTTGTTTTCATCTGTGAGCCGGAAATGATAGCACCGAGATAACCAAACGTCCGGTATAGTCCAAAAGACAATCCTGTCTGTCCTTGCGGGGCAGTAGCATACAAGGACGCCTGGTTGGCGATGGGATTGATTCCGGTGGCAAGCCCCATCAGCATCGTGATGCTGATAACCAGTACAAAAGGTGTTTGTTCATGGAGGAAAAAGATGGCGATGCAGGCGGCTGTTATGCTGATCAGGGCGAGCAGATTTTTCAGTAAAAGACTTTCCCTGCCGGATACAATTAATGCTGCGGATGCAGAGGCCAACGACATGGGGAAGAGCAATAGTCCGGTTTGGGCGGGTGGGATGTGTTTTACGTTTTCCAGCCATTGCGGCAGCGAGAATAGCATCAGGTACATTACATAGCTGGTGATCATCGTGCAGATATAGACTACCAATAATGCCGGCTGTTGCGCGAGTATTTTTATATTGATGAAAGGGTTGTCCTGTTTTTGTTCGGCCCGTACATACTGGCGGGCGTACCGATAGGATTGGTATTAACGATCACCGCGGGCAGCTGCTCTTCACGGAATACCTGTAGGAGCCGGACGGCATTAGCAATTACCGGATTCATGGGGTGTGCGGTGCTCATTGTCACAATGCACTGCTGAAGGTCTACCAATACCAGTGCCGTGTTTTTGTCAATTGCTGTTATCATATTCTGTATTTTATGAAGAAAAACTTGTAAGTTTACCTTATAAGACTACGAAAATATTTTTGAATTGATGAATTCAGGGAGGGCAGGAATTTCTAATGTGGCGATGATGGCATAGTTTTTATTAGAAAAATTTGCGGATCTCCGCATTAAAAATTCCTGGATGTTAAGATCATTTAGTAAGATAATTATTTACAATATCGTTGAAGACGGTTGGTTTTTCCATCATGGGAGCGTGGCCGCATTCATCGATCCAGTGAAGGGTAGAATCAGGTATCATTCGGTGGAAGTCGTCTGCTACATGCGGCGGCGTCACCCGGTCATTGCAGCCCCATATTAAAAGGGTGGGCGTGCGCAGGTTGCTCAGCAGGGGCGATACATTATCCCGTTGTGCGGACTTGGCCATCTTGATAATACCGATGCATTTGCGGCTGTCGCTGGTGATTTTGTAAACTTCGTCTACCAGTTCGCGGGAGGCTGTGGCCGGGTCATGGAAGGTGTATTCTACCCTTTCGCGGATGTATTCGTAGCTGCCGCGTTTGGGATAGCTGCCTCCCATGGTGTTTTCAAACAGGCCGGAACTGCCGGTGAGAACCAGTGTCCGCATATTATCCGGGTGTTTTACGGCATAGCGTATGGCGAGATGCCCGCCGAGGGAATTGCCTATTATGATCAGGTTGCGGAGTTGTAAGGTGGAGATGAATCCTTCCAGGTAGTCCAGTAGAAATTCGATAGCATGATCGCCGTTGTAGTTCTGAATGGGCAAGGAAGGTACAATAGTCTGATACGATGCGCTGAATCTGTTGATGAATGCCGTCCAGTTACTAAGTCCGCCAAAAAGGCCGTGGAGGAGGAGTACAGGTTCGCCTGTTCCGTTTGTGGTGTACGTGTAATCTGATGGTGTACTAAACATTTGTGTGAGGATTATTTCTCACAAATGTAGAAGGATGGAAAAAAGGGCGTCGTGATTTCAATCACAAAAGCAAGGGAAAAAAATAAACCCCGGTGAATACCGGGGTTGTTCGGCTAACGCTATAAATTACGCCATAAACCGGGCGCCTTAAACACAAATGCGTTGACGATACATAAGTGCTGTGCTACAGTACATAATATTGTCTATTCTGATCTCCTTCTGCTTCAAGTGTGAATTGCTCATGCAGCATCTGGCGCAGATCCCGTTCAATAGTTCGGGCAATGGTGGTTACCGGTGTATCCGTTGGTTTGTTTTCAAACGGATCCTGTAAGTTGACCCCCATCTTCTCTATCAGCAGGAATGATGATGCAATCGCCATCACTACCGGTATCTCCATAAAACCAAAAATATTGATCAGAGAGAACGGCAACAGCATGATAAAGAAGAGCATGGTGAAATGAGTGTATAAGCTGTAGGTTGCGGGAAAAACGGTGTTCTTGATGCGTTCGCATTTACCCATGCTATCGCACAGGCGGGAGATCGTTTCATCCATCACCATTTGTTGGTACGGGTTGATCCAGCCTTGTTCCAGCGCGAATTTCAGGTCCTTTCCATGTAAAAGCAACAGAGCAGCCGGTACGTTATCATATCTCATCACATAATTCAGCTCACGTTTTGTCAGTAATCTGTCAAGACCTTTGAGCGGATCCGTACGTCGTAGCGATTGGCCGAGGCTGTAGCACCAGGCTGCCTGCCGCTTTACAAAACGCTCCTGGAAATGCTGCAGTTCTTCCGACTGATACGTTGCATCCATCAAACTTAGCACCTGCCGCGACAGCGAGCGTGAATCATTTACAATAGCACCCCAGATTGTCCTGGCTTCCCACCAGCGGTCATACGCCTGATTGGAGCGAAAGGCAAGCAGCACAGAGAGCACCGTGCCGAGCACCATCGGCACCGCCAGCGGGATCACCAGGTTTGTAAAATTATATTTGTAGTAGAGCAGGTTGATGATCAGCGTATAGATGGCGATCATCATCAGCTCAAGCTTAATTTTACCAAATACATACTTTAAGGGAATATTCTTCTTTAGTAACATGGTATCATCGTTTTATTCTGTGGCCAGCAGTAACGCTGAGATAGTGGCCTTTTCGGCCATTGGTCTGCTTTTCAGCAACTGTATATTTACAAACGGGTATTTGCATTTCCGGATTAATTTCTCCGGATTGTAACTTCTCGCTGAGGGAGCATTATAGTCATGATCTTCGGGTAGCATGATCACATCGATGTTCTGGGCCAGCAGGAAGTTGCGGAAAGCCATGCGGGTGTTGCCATGGAAGAATTCCACTTTCAGCTGTTTAATGGCAGAGGAATATTTATTGCGAATGATCTCGTAACCGTCTTTGAAGTCGGCGGTGATCAGGTCTATATGTCTGCTGTTGCGTGTGAATGTAATGAGATCAAATAATGAGTCAGGCATTTCCAGCGCATGCATGAAAATAATATTCACCTGTTCATGCGGGTGCATGGCAATCACGCTGTGTACATAACCCAGCGAGCGTATCGAAAAGTCAGTAGGAATGAGTATATTTTTCATATCTGGTACTTTTTGACAACAAAATTATTTGTGTGCAGTAAGTAACCAGTAAGAGAGGCATTAAAAGGTTGTAAGAATGTGGTAAGAATTTGGTAAGAAAAACGGGGGCTACCGTGGGAGTTCAATCCTGATCTCGGTTCCGTGGTTTACTTCGCTGTTTACGATGATGTCTCCCTTGTGCATGCGGATGATATTCATCGCCAGTGGCAGGCCGATACCATAGCCTTTGAAATGACCGGTATTGGAAGCACGGAAAAAGGGGGAGAAGATGTAAGGAAGGTCTGATGGCGGGATGCCAATGCCATTGTCTTTTACGATGATGATATTTTTCTTGTCGGTGGCCGCCAGTGCCATGGATACGGGTTGGTTATTGGAATACTTGATGGCATTCATAACGATGTTGCTAAGCGCGAGTTCCAGCAGCTGGGCATTGCCGGGGATAGCCAGTTTTTCTTCTTCTTCGGGAAAAAGGCTGTAATCGATCTCCACATGATTGCCTGGGTGGATTTTGTCTACCGTACGTTTTACGGCAAACAGCAGTTCGTCGCTGCGGATTTGTTCCCACTCCTGTTTTTTGCCATCGAAGCCGGTTTGTGCGAGGTGCAGCAAGCTTTGTGTGATATGCTCCAGCCGCCCTGCCTCATGGAGTATATTCTGTAACGAATATACGTAATTTTCGGGCGTACGGGTTTTGTTCAGCGCCAGCTCCGCTTCACCGATGATGGCTGTGAGCGGCGTACTGAGTTCATGGGAGGCATTGCTCACGAAGTTGTTCTGTGTTTCAAAGGCTGTTTCCAGTCTGTCCAGCATATTGTTGAATGTCAGCGCCAGTTCATTGATTTCGTCGTTGCTGTGTTCTACGTTCAGGCGTAGGTGTAAGTTGCGGGAGCTGATACTTTTCACCTGCAACATCATATGGCGGATGGGCTTGAGAATGTATCTGGAGAAGAAAACGCCGGCAGCGATGAGTATAATACCGGATACGAGGGAGCATATCAGGAGTATTTTGCGCAGCCATTCGAGGTATTCGGCCCTGTATTGATTGATGGCTGATACGATCACGATATAGAGCCCTTGTTTGCTCTTGTATAATACGCCTTCATAGAAGCGGTCGTGGTCGCGCCAGGTAGCTTTGCCCTCGAGTTTCACCTGGTTGTAGAACTGGTCTGGCAGTGTGAGGGAAACGTTCCTGCTCACTGTGCCGTCCGGTTGTACTGGTAGGAAATATTCCTTTTCAGCAGGCAATTTTTCCAGGTGCTCTTCCCTGATTTCATTGTAGATAACAGAATCAGATTCATAATAGGGGAGTGTAGCTTTAGCCGTAAGATAGGCGCGTATTTCCAGCCGTTTGTAGAAATCCTCGAAGGAGTGCTGATTGGCGAAATAGTAGACCAGTGCACTCATCACAAGGATTGTAGAGATGGTAAGACCGGCAAACAGCAGTAATATCTTAGTGCGTATCTTCATCCTGATTGTTTTCTTTCAGCATATAACCCAGTCCGACTATGGTTTGTATCAGCTCTGGCTGGTTATGCCGGTTTATTTTTTTACGGAGATAGTTTATATAGACGTCTACCACTTTGGTATTCATATTGAAATCGATACCCCAAACCTGTTCCAGTATTTCCATCCGCGACAATACCTTTCGCGGATTTTTGAGCAGGTATTCCAGCAACCGGTACTCGGTGGCGGTGAGCTGTATGTTTTTTCCCTGGCGGCTGGCGGACTTGGTATCAGTATCCAGTTCCAGGTCGGCCAGCCGGAGTCGTGAGAGCGGAAGGGCAGGGGATACAGGCGTATCGGCCGTGTTGCCTTTTCGGCGTAACAAGCTGCGGATGCGGGCTTCCAGCTCCTGCAATTTGAAGGGTTTTACGAGATAGTCGTCAGCCCCGCTGTCGAGTCCCATCACGATATTTTCTGTGGTGCCCAGGGCGGTGAGCATGAGAATAGGCGTGGCCACCTGTGCTTTACGCAGGGAGCGGCATACTTCAATGCCATTCATACCTGGCAGCATCACATCGAGGATAATGAGCCGGAAGGAAGGGTTATCCAGGGCCATCTGCAGACCGCTGGCGCCGTCCAGCGCTACGCTTACTTCGTAGCCGGCTTCCGAAAGTCCACGGAGGATAACAGATACTACAGCAGGTTCATCTTCTACCAATAATATTTTCATACCAGACAAATATATTTATCTATTTTTTTATGCAGCTATTTTGTTTCGAAGAGCATGGCCTGGGAAATAAAATAGCTGCATAAAAAAATAGATAAATAAATATTCCCTATTCCAGGTGATCAACACAGTTGAATATTTCACAAGCCCAGTTGTTATTGTGATACAGGAGGGTGGTAACGGACGTGTTTTTCATGGCAGGAGGGATAGAAAGATCCGGCACCAGATGGGCAACAAGCTGACGGATAAAGCTGCCATGGCTTACCAGCACTATGTGTTTGCCAGGATGCCCGCTGGTCAGTTCTTTTATGAATGACATCCCCCGCGTAACTACCTGTTGGTTGGATTCCATGCCGAGGTCCAGCTGTCGCCAGTCTTTTCCCCATTTTACAATACGTTCTTCCTCTGTAGTACCTTCCAGGAGCCCGCCGCCAGCTTCTCCCAATCTTTCGTCGAGCAGGGGGCCGTTGAGCCCTGTAGTTTCAGCGATGAAAGTGGCGGTTTGTTTAGCCCGTATCAGGTGACTGGAATAAAGGAGGTCCCATTTTTCTTCTGCGAGGCGGATACTGAGTCTGCGGGCTTGTTCCATGCCTTCTTCGTCCAGCGGGATGTCTGAGTTGCCTTGCATGCGGCCTGCTTTGTTCCAGGAAGTTGTGCCATGGCGGATAATAGCGATACGGGTCATATGATTCTGTTTTGCATTCCGGGGAACAAATATAGAAAAATAGTGCCGGGGTTAATACCCCCTTGCTGCAACTGAATGATAGCGGGCTTTCGTATATTAAAAGTATAAATTTGTTAAAAACAACATATCTGGTCTGCGCCGGTCTTTCATCCTGTCATTATTATGGGCACCTATGGCCCTTTTGTATGTGAATACCAAATACCTTTTTTATTTCTTATCAATTCTCATCAAAAAACAACATTTATGAAACAGAATGTTCAAATGGCTGCTTATGCCAGAATGCAGCAAATTAAGAAAGAGTACAGCACAATGATGTACGAAGGAAGTACCGGTATGTCTCTTCAGGAGCTCTTTAATCATGAGCAATTCCAGCTGGAGGAGTTTTGTCAGTCGTTCAGACCACATCCCTATTCGCGTCAGTTAAAACGATTTGCGCAGGAGTTCGGGGAACAGTATGATATATGGCTGGCTAATGCTGAGCACTATATTACCTGTGCTATTTACCTGTTCCCTACTGCCAATTTGTACAGGATGGTGACGATCCTGAAGAACTGTGCGGTGGATTTTTACCTTAATGATGTGATGGGCAGGGAAGTATTTGCGCACCTGAGTAAAGGGGAGCAACGGGCTGCCAATGTGATCAGGAAACGGATTGCAGCATTGGAGACGCCTTTCCATACGGTTCCGCAGGCACATAATATTGAGCGGGCCAACGCAGAGATGATGCGAGAGATGTCGGAGACAGCGCCGGCAAAATGGTTTGATGCGTTCCTGAAAATGTATAACTATCACATTGAGGTGACACATCTGGATTGTAATACAGATTCCCTGGGATATACCCCTTCTATAGAGGAATATGTGGAAATGCGCGGACATATTTCGGGCATGCATCATACTATACAGCTGATAGAATACAGCGATGGCCAGTTCCTTGACTGGGACTGGATGGACAGGGCCGGTATCACGCAGGATATGAAGCGGCTGCAATATGTAACGGCTGCCATCGGATGTCTGATGAATGACTTATTCTCATTTGAGAAGGAGGTGATTGATAACAGTTCTGATTCCAATTTACTGATGATTATTGCCTTAAATGATTCAAATCTCTCCCTGAAAGAGGTGATCCGTCAGTCGGCCAATATAGTCCGTGATTTGCTGGTGGAATTTTCTGAACTGGTGAACCAGGTGAGAACAAGAGGGTATCAGCAGCTTCCTGCGGATTCTGAAATGGTAGATAAGCTCGATGCCCATATCGGCGGGCTGGAAAGGTGTGTACAGGCCAGCTGGATGTGGCAGGTGTTCACGAAGAGATATAAACGTGTGAACTCTATCTGGAAAGAAACACAATTGTCGCCGGTTACAGCACCGGTGCTGTAATACCTGTTATTCCTGTAACTCGCCACTGATAGTATGCAGATGTTTGTGCATAAGTTTAATCAATGAATTATATTCAATGGGTTTTTCTATAAAAGCGCTGGCGCCCGCATCCATCAATAGTTCCCTGGATTCCCGGAATGCATCCCCGGTGGCGATTATTACAGGGATATTTTTAAGGGCAGGGTCATTTTTCAGGTGCATAAGTGTTTCCCGGCCATCCATTATATCCATATGATAATCCATAATGATCAGGTCTGGTAATTGCCTGCGGCTTTCCCCGAGTACTTCCAGGCCGTTGCCGGTAAGTGTTATAGTGCATCCGATCTGTTTTAACATGCGTGAAATAAGCATGGCGCTCATCTCGTTGTCTTCCGCTACCAGTACATGAATATCGCTGAGGTCCTTGATATAAGTTTCTTCAAATCCTTCTGTATGCAGGTCTTCCGCCTTACCTTCCAGTAAAGGCAGGGTAATCGTAAACGTAGTGATGCCAACCGGCGTGCTGGATACAACAATATGTCCGTTCATAGAGCTGACTTTGTTCTTTACAATATACAGCCCGAGACCGGTGCCCTCGGTGTACTTACTTTTATCAGCAGTGAAAGGATCGAAGATGTTTTTCAGTTTGGGGCCAGGGATATGTGCCCCCTGGCTGGTAACCTGTATGGTCCAGAATAGGCCGCTGGCGCTTACGGAGAGGAGGGCAGTCGAATTTTTGTTGCCATACTTGATGGCATTGGCCAGCAGGTTGGTAACAATCTGGTTTAGCTTCAGCGGGTCGGTCATAATTATTCCCGGCATATTCCCGATAGCCATTTCCAGTTTTATATTTCTTGTTTTGGCCAGTACTTTGTTTACTTCCAGCAATTTTTCGAAGAAAGGTTTCACTTCAAATGCTTCGCTGGCATATGTTTCCGTAACACCAGATTCGATCTGCGCCATATCCAGTACATTGTTGACAATGTTGCGGGTATTGTTGGTGGCATGCATCAGTTGATCTACCAGCGGTTCAATGTTTTTCAGGTTGCGGTCTAGTTTAATCTCCCTTTTCAACAGCTGCGCTACGCCATAGATTGCATTCAAAGGCGTACGCAGTTCATGTGTCACTTGGTACACGAAAACTTTTTTGAAGTTGTTACTTCTTTTCAGCTGTTCATTCACATCATTACTATGTACATAAGGCCTGCTTACCATGATGATCAGTATTAATACACCGGCTACAGCCAGCAGCCGGAACACAAAGGCAATGTCTTGCTGAAGTGGTAACGGGGCTATCAGCTGGTAATGATAGATGGTTTCAAGGAACAGCAGTATGCAGATAGAAAAGATCAGCGCCAGTTTTCTCAGGTTGCTTTCCTTGAAGAGCAGATATATAAGGGATATGAGGAAGATGACCATTGCCTGCAGATCGATTACGTTGCTCAGCAATACACCAAAGTATACAGAGGCAGCGCTTTGTACCAGGAAGGCTATAATGGCAGCTGTCAGGTACTTTCTATGCGCATTAAAGTATAGTGGAACCAGTGTCAGAATAAATTCTGCAACAGCAGGAATTAAGATGGATAACTGACCAGATAGAAGATAAAATATAGTTCCGACAGTAAGTACAAGGAAGCTGAGTACCAGGCTGAGGGTATTGACGAGGGTTATTTTGCTTTTAAGTTCTTCGTCAGTCACGCCATCAGTGCCGATACCAATGAGTGGTGACAAAGTATTTTTTATACCGTTCATTTTAGTTAGTTCTTAGTATGTCAAAAGGGTTCTGCATGACAGCAAATCAGGATAGTTATAGACGGTGGAAGAAATACAGTTTGTTGGTTGTAGGATGCGTTGTTCTGTTATTACACATGTTACGATCTTCCGAGGTTACTGATTGGTTGCTGCCAGAGGCATGCCATCCGAAGATTTAAGGCTATATACCCGCAGTAAAGTTATATCATTTTGCCCGAAATACAAATTTGTATATTGTAGTATATGTTTGACCTGTGCTGCGTGTAATTGCTGGTTTTATCAAGTGAATAATTGTTATGTGACAGTGGTGAAGGTGAGTAGGTATAGCAGTTTCTTTGAATACCTTTGTTTGAA
>NZ_DATLKJ010000169.1:0-3072 GCF_035538455.1 Chitinophaga sp. | reverse complement strand
CGTATAGTAGCTACCGTTAACTACAAACAGGATTGGGGCACTAAAGGAAAATGGATTTCCAGCTTCGCTGTATTCTTCAATACACAGTCCGGTACTCCTTACACTTACGGTTTCGTAAACGCAACTGTACAAAACACTCCTCAGCAGGTGAGCCTGGCTTACATCCCGAAAGATCTGACAGAAGCTGTTAAGTTCTTCAACGATAACCCCAACGCTACCGCACAGGCACAGGCACAACAGTTCATGAACTTTATTGAGGCAGACAAATACCTGCGCACACGCAAAGGTGAATTCACTGAACGTAACGGCGGCCGTACTCCTTGGAATACACAGGCAGACTTCCGCTTCAGCCAGGATTATAACTTCAAAGCAGGTAAGAAGATCCACACTATCACTTTAACTTATGATATCGTGAACCTGACCAACCTCCTGAATAAAAACTGGGGTATCCAATACTTCTCACCAAACACATTCAACTCTTCTTCCAGCGTTGGTTTAGCACAGGTGAGCGACAAAGATCCGGTTTCAGGCAAGTCAGTTCCAAGAGTGGTAGACGGTCATCCGATCTATACATTCAACAACCCTGGCACTCCTTACTCCAAAGACTTCTTTGCATCACGTTACCAGATGCAGCTGGGCTTAAGGTATAGCTTCTAAGAGCAACCAGACAAACGAAAACTAAAGCAACATAAAAAAAACGGTTCGCATATGCGAACCGTTTTTTTTATGAAAGTTGATTGCTAATAGCCGCTTTATTTGATACCAAATACTGTTCTTACTTCAGCACGGATTTTAATAGTTTTAAAATCAATATCAGCAGCAGGGGCAGCATCACCAGCAGCGCTTTTGTACATGGCTACATTGCTCATTTCAGGACGGAAATCACTGTAGTTGTCGGTACCTATTTCCTGTATTTCGATCACACCATCCAGGTTGTTACCGATAGCAGTCAGCATATATTCAGCTTTTGCTTTGGCAGCCTGCAGCGCTTTTATTTTCACTTCTTTGCGGTACTGTTCCATTTTGCTGGAAGTGTAGGAAGCAATGCGGGTATTTTCTATACCTTCTGCATCTACAGCACCCAGGATGTCGTTGATTTTGTCCAGCTTAGTGAGCTTCAGGCGGTATTGCTTACGGGCCATGAATTCCATTGGATCTTTCTTCTTGCGGTAGATCTCATAGTTGTAGCTGTTCACGTTTTCCACAGTCAGGTTTTCTTTCGGAATACCTGCATCAATCACTGCTTTCTGTAATTGTTTCTCCAGTATTCCGATCTCTACTTTGTTTTTGCTCTTTACATATTCACGCAAAGAAATGTTGAGATATATTTCATCAGGAGTGATTTCCATTTCAGCGGAACCAGTTACTTCAATCTTTTTTACTGGTTTTTCAGCCTGCTGCTGTTGTGCAAAAGAACCTAATGCGAAAAATAATCCAGCTGCTAATAACATTACCTTTTTCATGTGTCGTTGTTTTTACTATTTAAAAAAATTGTTTTCGTTTTTATTTACACCCTCATGATGCATAGTTGAAAAGTGATTCCATAAATCCTGATTAAAAAAATTGTTTTCTCTAATCATTTTTACAAAAAACAATATCTGTTTCACATTAATTATGAAACGATTAAACAGTAAAATAGTTACAGAAAAAAATTTACTTACGGCTGTCTGTCATTCCTTTGAGGAAGTTATACAGGTCTGTCATAGTAGCGATGCGTGTAGCAACCAGCATAAAGTTTTTACCCAGCTGTTTCAGTTTCGCGTTGTTGGTACGGGTCTGTATATACGTTAATATATGATTAAACGTAGCGGATTCGAAGTAAGGAGAATCGGGATTATTGATAAAATAGCAACGCAGGTTTTCTTCTTTGAGCATCATTTTCTCAAAGCCCAGTTGTATAGCCATCCAACGGCAGCGGATCATGGTGAGCAGGTCTTTCACCGGATCAGGAAGAGGTCCGAAACGGTCTGCCAGTTCAGCCTCAAAGGTTTTCAGCTTGCCCTCTTCGGTAATATTGTCTAATTCCTGGTAGAGGTTCAGACGTTCCTGGATGCTTTCGATATAAGTGTCCGGGATAAGTATTTCGAGGTCAGTATCGATGGTACAGTCGCTCACGAAATCTTTTTTCTCTTCCAGTTGTTCCTTGAACAGATCACGGAACTCGTTTTGTTTCAGTTCGCGGATAGCTTCATCCAGGATCTTCTGATACATATCGAAGCCTATTTCCGCCATAAAACCGCTTTGTTCGCCACCCAGCAGGTTACCGGCGCCACGGATATCAAGATCGCGCATGGCAATCTGGAAGCCGCTTCCCAGCTCACTGTGCTGTTCCAGGGTTTGCAGGCGTTTGCGGCTGTCTGCTGTGAGCGTGCTCATAGGAGGCGCCAGCAGGTAGCAGAATGCCTTCTTATTACTGCGCCCAACACGGCCGCGCAACTGGTGAAGATCGCTGAGGCCAAAGTGATGCGCATTATTGATGATGATAGTGTTGGCGTTGGGAATATCCACACCGCTTTCCACGATGTTGGTACATACCAGCACATCATACTTACGGTCAATGAAGTCGAGGATTACCTCTTCCAGCTGATGTCCTTCCAACTGTCCATGCGCTGTAGCAATAGACAGATCGGGGCACAGGCCCTGAATGAGTGAGGCCATTTCAGCCAGTCCTTTTACACGGTTGTGTACCAGGTATACCTGTCCGCCTCTCTCTGTTTCGTAGTAGATAGCTTCACGGATAAGATCCTGATTGAACACATGCACCTCTGTTTCAATAGGCTGGCGGTTAGGCGGCGGCGTATTGATAATAGAAAGGTCGCGAGCACCCATCAGGGAGAATTGTAGCGTACGTGGTATAGGCGTTGCCGTTAGTGTAAGCGTATCTACATTATGCTTCAGTTGTTTCAGCTTTTCCTTGGCGGAAACGCCAAACTTCTGTTCTTCATCTACCACCAGCACACCAAGGTCTTTGAACTTCACTTCCTTGCCCAGTAATGCATGGGTACCGATGATGATATCTATCTTTCCTTCTTCAAGTTTCTTTAATGTTTCCTTTTTCTCCTTTGATGATTT
>NZ_DATLKJ010000168.1:0-15733 GCF_035538455.1 Chitinophaga sp. | reverse complement strand
TCTTCCAACATAAACCGGATACGGTCTTCCGGATAAGCCGGATCAATGGGCACATAAGCGCCGCCTGCTTTCATGATACCAAGTATCGCCACCGCCATTTCATGCGAACGCTCCAGGCATACCGGCACCGGCAAATCGACCACAACGCCTCTGCCGCGCAGATAGTGAGCCAGTTGGTTGGCTCGTTCATCCAGCTGTTGATAAGTATAAACATGTTCTTCAAAAACGATAGCCGGAACAGCAGGTGTGCGTTGTACCTGGACTTCAAACAGGCTCACAAACGTTTCTTTATCCGGATATGATTTGATATTGCTGTTGAATGTCTTCAGCAATTGCTCGTGCTCTTCAGTAGTGAGCATAGAAAGCGCTCCCAGGGCAGTATCCGGGGAGATGGTTACCGCACGGAGCAACTGCTCAAAATGAGCGCTCATTCTTGCTATGCTGTCCTCATTGTACAGGTCTGTGCAATAAGTAATGTAACCACACAGCTCTCCACCGGTCTCCAGCATATTCACAGTGAAATCGAATTGCGCAGTAACAGCTGTTGCTTCTTCCGGCACAGCTTCAATATCCCCCAGCTTCAATACCGGTATCTCAGGCGTATTGTGCAATTCAAACATTACCTGGAATAAAGGCGTGCGGCTCAAATCCCTCGTTTTCACAACGGCTTCAACCACTTTCTCAAACGGCAGGTCCTGATGCTCATAGGCATTCAAAGTGATCTCCCTGATCTGTTGCAGGAAATCGGTAAACGGCATATAGGCAGCAGGGTGACTGCGAAGTGCCAGGGTGTTGACAAAGAAGCCTATCAGTCCTTCGGTTTCCTGCCGGTTCCTGCCCGCTATGGAGCTCCCCACACAAATATCTTCCTGACCGCTATATCTCAACAACAGCACTTTAAAAGCAGCCAGCAACGTCATAAACAATGTAGCATCCTGACTACGTGAGAGATTGCGCAACTGTTCCAGCAGCTCGGCGCGGATAACAAAAGCATGAATTGCGCCGTTCCTGCTTTGCAATGCGGGTCGCTGAAAATCTGTTGACAATTGCAATATTTCTGTTCCTTCCAGCTGTTGTTGCCAGTATTCAAGCTGCTTGTCCAGTAATGCAGGCGACAGGTACGCACGCTGCCAGATCGCAAAATCTGCATACTGTATAGGCAGTTGCGGCAACACAGCTTCCTTTCCGGACGCAAACGCATCATATAGTACCGCCAGTTCATTAGTAAGTATACCTAACGACCATCCATCAAATGCAACATGATGCATCACGAGTACCAGTATGGCATCCTCCTTCAGCAACAGCAGATGTGCACGCAGCATATGATCTGTAGCCAGGCTGAAAGGTGCCAGCGCCAACTCGCGAATAAGGCTACGCAAAGACGAAGTGCTGACATTACCGGTGCAGTCCAGTACCTGTAATTGCCACAGTCCTTTATCAAGAATATGCTGTCTTGCTTTTCCGTCATCTTCCAGGATAACTGTACGCAGTACTTCGTGCCTGTCTACAATACTGCATACAGCACGTTCCAGCGCATTTCTATCGACATGTCCTTTCAGTCGTAACACAGCCGGGATGTTATAATGAATGCTGCCTTCCAGCTGGTCTATGAACCAAAGACGTTCCTGGTTGAAAGACAGTGGGAGATACTCCGGACGCGCTTTCCTTTCTATACCCGCATAACCCTTGGGCTGTAACTGCCCGGTAATATGGGCAGACAATGCAGCAATGGTAGGATTACTGAAGAGTGCTTTAATGGTCACTTCCGTCTGTAACGTCCGGTACAAAGCGGCTATCAGTCGCATTGCCAACAGGGAGTGGCCCCCTAGTTTAAAGAAGTTATCATTGATACCCACGCGCGGTAGTTGCAGCAGATCCTGCCAAATACTGGCCAGTACGCCCTGCAACTCGTCCTGTGGCGCGGTATAATTACTGTCACTGTTACCATCAGGTTCAGGTAATGCCTTTCTGTCTATCTTACCATTCGGCGTCAATGGTATCTTTTCAACAGGCATCAGTATGGCAGGAACCATATACTCTGGCAGCCGTTCTTTCAGATATGCCGTAATGCCTTCCCTGTTGAAAGTGCCTTCAGGAATTACATAACCTATCAGCCGTTTATTTCCGGAAACATCTTTTTTAACAGCCACTACAGCGGTGTTTACAAACTCGCATTGCTGAAGCACCGATTCAATTTCACCAGGCTCTATACGAAATCCCCGTATCTTCACCTGGTCGTCAATACGGCCCAGGAACTCAATGCTACCATCCGGTAACCAACGGCCCAGATCCCCGGTACGGTATAAACGCATTCCAGGCGTACCACCGTAAGGGTTGGTAATAAACTTTCCGGCAGTTAGCTCCGGTCTGTTCAGATAACCGCGCGCAACACCATCCCCTCCCACGCATATTTCCCCGGCTACGCCTATAGGGCAGATATTTCCATCTTCATTTCTGATATATACCTGAATATTGTCTGCCGGCCTGCCTATCACCACAGCGTTACCTTCCTGCAGAGGCTGATCGGTTATAGTTGTACAGACAGCATTCTCCGTAGGCCCGTAAGCGTTATACATCCGCACGCCGGTGCTCATAACATAGCGCGCATCCTCCCGGTTCAACGGTTCACCGGCGGAAACCACTGTGGTAACAGGGCCCAGCGACTCTTTCACAATATGCAGATAGGAGGCGGGCATTACTACCACTTCCACCTGATGCCTCTCCACCAGTCTGCCGAAGCTCTCCTCTGAAAGCAGGTCTTCCTTCTCCGGCAATACCAGCGTTCCCCCGCTCAGCAATGTATTGAACACTTCATAACAAGAGGCATCGAAACCAAATGACGCAAACTGTAAGCAACGTGTACCTTCCTTCAGATGGAGTACGCGTTTTTGTCCGGCAGCCATATTCACTACTCCCCTATGCTCCATCAATACGCCTTTCGGCTTTCCTGTAGAACCGGAAGTATAAATAACATAAGCGAGATTATTTTCAGACAGGGACACATCAATCATGCTGTTATATCTGCCGATGTGACCCTGCTCTGCGTCAGGTAACACAATGGCAAGTCCTTCCGCCGGAAGTGTACCGATGCATTTGCTGCTGCTCACCAGCATAGTGGCAGCCGTATCTTCCAGGATAAAGCGTATCCTCTCCTGCGGATAGTCCGGATCTATGGGCACATAAGCAGCCCCGGATTTTATAATACCCAGTATGCTGATGATCATTTCAGGAGATCTCTCTAAACACAACGGCACCAGCATCTCCTTTCTCACGCCTTTATCCAGCAGATACGCGGCCAGTTGTCCGGAGCGCTCATCCAGCTCCCTGTAAGTAACCATCTCCCTGTCTGTAACAAGGGCAAGCGCATCCGGTGTGCGTTTGACCTGAGCAGCAAACTGTTCCAGTATAGTACCTGCAGGAAGAGCAACAGCTGTGTCATTGAATGTATACAGCAACTGTTGTTGTTCTGCTGCAGATAGTATGGCCACATCTTTCAACAGCAGGTTATCAGTGTTTGTCATAGTCAGTATGGCCTGTCTGAAATGACCTGCAATAGCTTCCATGTATGTCTGAGCAAGCAGGGTGCTATTATAGCTGAAGTATACATTCACTTCATCTCCCACTGTTACTGCAATACCCAATGGATAATTGGTATGTTCTTCCTTCCGGCCATTTTCAACCTGCAACTGCAAAGTTCCGGCAGTTGTTGTTGCCCTCGCCGGATAGTTCTCGTATACGAATAAGCTGTCAAACAGATCTCCTTGCACACCCGTCCAGCGCTGTACCTCCGCAAGCTGAACAAATTGATGCTCGCGGCTCTCCAGCTGTTGCTGCTGTATAGCATGCAACCAGACGGCTATGGTTTCGGAGCTGTCTACCTGTGTATGAAATGGCAGCGTGTTGATATACATACCTACCGCACGTTCTATACCAGGCAGGTTATCTGGTCTGCCTGAAACGGTGATACCGTAAGTGATTTCACGACGGCCGGTATAGCAGTATAACAGGTACGCCCACACGCCCTGCACCAGGGTATTCAATGTAATGCGGTGGCGTTGTGCAAAGCGGGACAACTGCATTGTTATGCCGGCATCCAGCTGTAACTGATGTGTAGCATAAGTACCGGCGCCTTTGTTGCGGTCTGCCATCGCGTTGATAAATGGCAGCAGGCTTCCTTCGCTGACATCGGCCAGGTAACATTTCCAGTATGCTTCAGCTTTATCCTTATCCTGTTGTTCAATATATTGGATATAATCTTCATAGCGGTCTTCCACCGGCAGCGACAGCGATTTTCCGGCAGTCAACTGTTCATAGGATTTCAGCAGGCTGTCCATCAGTACCGGCATCGACCAGCCATCCACCAGGATATGGTGATAGGTCCAGCAGAAGTAATACCTGTCTTCATCCAGGCGGGCCAGGTAAATGCGCATCAGCGGAGGTTGTGTGAAATCAAAACCCATTTCCTTGTCCGCCTGCTCATATTCCCTAATAGCCTGCTGCTGCGCCGGCACATCCAGTTTCCTGTAATCCTGCAATACAACCGGCACCTCCACATCTTTGTAAACACATTGCACGGGAATACTGAATACATCACTGTAAAATCCTGTCCTGAGAACGCTGTGCTGTTGCAATAAATAGTTCCAGCTGCCAATAAACGCAGTAACATCAATATCTGGCAATTCACCCGTAAACTGCTCGACGTAGGTTCCAACACTGTTATCAAACATATTATGAAACAGCATCCCTTCCTGTAATCCGCTCAGGTGGTACATCCGCTGCAGTTGCGCGCTACGTGGCCCCCCGGAAAACGTTTCACCCAGGAAGCTATCCAGCTCATCAATACTCACTTCTCCACTTAGTCCAAAATCAGCCGGGGTAGGCGTGTTCACCGTCTGACCAATGCAGTGACCGATTAGCGATTGCAGATGATCAATATAGCTGGCTGCCATGCACGCAATGCTCTCGTCAGTGAAATGCCTGCTACTATAGCTCCAGTACAGCAACAGTGTATCATCCTGAATGATAGCGTTAACAGACAAAGGCTGAGAGGCCGGCATCTGATCACTGAGCGAAGACCCGAATGTTTCCCAACGAGCCTGGATGAAGGTACCGGCTGCATTGCCGGCGCCAGATTGACCTAAATAGTTGAACTGTACGTCCCACGGAGTTTTGCCCTGAAGGGTAGCGGTATGATTAATATATTGCAATACTCCATAGCCCAGGCCCTTATCAGGAATCTGTCTCAATGTTTCTTTCACCTGCCTGATCTGTAAACTATAATCAGCTGACACCGGAAGTAATACCGGGTATATCGAAGTAAACCAGCCAACAGTGCGGCTTAGGTCGATACTATCGTCAACCGCTTCACGTCCATGGCCCTCCAGGCCTATCGAAACTGCGGCTGTCTGGCTCCGGCCGGATAATGTAACAGCCAGGGCGCTCAGCAGCACATCGTTGATCTCAGTACGATAAGCATGCGATACTTCATGAAGCAGCTGCCCGGTGAGGGTTTTATCCAGCTGCACCACATGCGTCTGCATGTCTGAAACACGCACAGTATCCTCGTATACTTTATCCGTACGCAATGGCACATAACGTTCCGCAATATTTTCCCAATAAGGTAATTGCCGCTGTAACCTGCGACTGCCGGCATATTCAGACAATGCTTGATACCACTGACGATAAGAACTGGTTTTGGCGCCAAGCACCGCAGATGCCGGTTGTCCGGTATGTTGTAACAACAACTCAAGATCTTCCGAAATAATGCGCCAGGATACACCATCCACTGCAAGATGATGAACAATGAGAAGCAGCTGGTTATACTCCTCCTCCTCAGGAGTGAGGAACAGCACAGCACAGAACAGGATGCCCTTTTCTATATCAAGGCTTTGTTGGAAAAATGCCGTATGTTTTTCTGTTTCTGCTGATGACTGCAGGTGGATGATTTCCAACAATCTGGTGTTATCAGTATATAACTGTTTCCAGCTTTCATTTTCATACCTATAAGCAAAACGCAGTGCATCATGGTACTGTACCAGCGATGCAATAGCATCGGCTAATGTTGAAGTACCTACGTTTTTATTTACGGAGAAGGTAATATGATGATTATAGTATGACTTCGCGGAATTATCGGCCAGGAGGAATTTCTGTTGAACGGGCAACAGGCCGCTTTCACCGGAGAGTGTTTCCTGCTCTGCATTGATATGGTTTCCCTGCCGTATCGCCAGCTGTGCGGCGAGCCTTGCTACCGTCTGGCAGGAGAAGATGTCTTTGGGAGACAGCTCATAACCATTTCTCCTTGCGCGGCTCACTACCTGTATGGTAATGATGGAGTCGCCTCCCAGCTCGAAGAAATTATCATGTACGCCTACTTTTTCCAGACGCAGTAAATCCTGCCAGATGTCTGCCAGCACCTGTTCTGTGGCATTGCGCGGGGCTACATAGTCATCGGCGGCAAGCGCACTGAGATCCGGTGATGGCAGTGAGCGCCTGTCTACCTTGCCGTTGGCAGTTAACGGCAATTTTTCGAGCGACACGAACAACAGCGGTATCATATAATCCGGCAGCCTGCTCTTCAGGAAAGCGATGATACCCTCTTTATCAAAACTACCTTTGGGCACAATGTATCCTACAAGGCGCTTGTTGCCGGTACCGTCCGGCTTTGCCAGCACAACAGCCTGTGATACCAGTTCATACTGCGCCAACACGCTTTCTATCTCGCCCAGCTCAATACGGTACCCCCTGATCTTCACCTGGTCGTCCCAGCGACCAATGAACAGGGTATTACCATCCGGCAGGTATTTAACAATGTCGCCTGTACGGTAAAAACGAAGGCCGCTGCCTGGATTAACCGGATCATCCATAAACTTCTCAGCAGTGAGCGCTGTATTGTTCAGGTAGCCGGCAGCCACACCTTCCCCGCCGATAAGCAGTTCACCAGGCACGCCTGCGGCACATAACTGCCCGCTGACATTCACCACATATACACTGGTATTGGAGAATGGTTTACCTACAGGGACTGTTTCCTGGTAAGAGGATTCACCTTCCACCACGTGCAACAGCTTACCGATGGTCGTTTCCGTAGGCCCGTAGTGATTCACTATAGTGCAGGTGCCGCCGGCAAGTCTGATCCTGTTCACCACTTCCGTTGAAAGCGCCTCGCCGCCAAAGATCAGCATCTTCCGCGGCAACAACAGAAAATCAGGCATGGACAAGGCTTTCCAGTGAGAAGGGACGATCTTGATGCAATCCACCGGATGCATGGAAAGGTAAGCCCGCAGATGGTAAGCATCATTGACTGCCATTTTGGAAAACACATGCAGACAACCACCATTCAGCAATGCTGTGAACAACACCGTGTTACCAAGATCCGTTGCAATGCTCGACAACAAGCCGAAAGATTGGCAGTCATCTATCGGCAGGCGGGCGCGCAACCCCGATGTATAGTCGTTAAGGTTATGATATGTCAGCATTACACCTTTGGACCTGCCGGTACTGCCGGAAGTATAAATCACATAAACGAGGTCTCCGGTTTGTACCTGTACGCCGCAAGGCGTTTCAGGACATGCAGCAATAACAGCTGCATCAGTGTCCATTTCAATAATATCCCTTCCCGTATCCTGCAACAGATGATGACAACTGCTGCAGCTGACAATTACCGTTGCAGCCGTATCTTCCAGCATGTAGCTTATCCTGTCCTGGGGAAAACCAGGATCGATAGGCACATAGGCGGCGCCGGCCTTGAGTATACCGATCAGGCCCACCATCATCTCCAGTGAACGCTCTATGCACAGCGGCACCAGCGCTCCGGCTTTCACGCCTTTACTGCGCAGATAATGCGCCAGTTGATTACTGCGCTCATCCAGCTCGCGGTAGGTGAGCGAATCGTCTTCGTATATCAATGCAGTGTTGTCCGGCGTGCGGATGGCCTGTGACATAAATTGATCAACAAAGGTTCCCACGGCATGCGGCACGGATATTTTGTTGAATGCAGCAAGTTGCCTGCGTTCGCTGTCTGTCAGCATTATCAGTTCATCAGGTATCGTTACAGCCGATGTAGCCAGTTGCGTCAGCACCTGTTTGAAATGTCCGGAAATGGCAATTACATCTGCTTCATTTATCAATACGGCATTGAATTCAAACCTGATATGAATATCCGCCCCGGCTATAATCACCAGCCACAGCGGATAATTGGTTTGGGAGGTAACGAATACATCTTCCATTTTCAACTGCCAGCTACGGGTTTCCAGCACTTCGCTCACCGGGTAGTTTTCAAATACAAGCAGGGTATCAAACAATTCTCCATCAACAGCTGTCAGACGCTGTAGTTCATTGAGCGGAGCATACTGGTATTCTCTGTTGCCTAGCTGATCGGCCTGCAATTCCTGTAACCACGCAGCAAGCGGTCTACCCTCTGCTACTGTTGTATGCAGCGGCAGCGTATTGATATACATACCTACTGCCTGTTCAATACCTGGTAAGTCTTCCGGCCGGCCGGAAACAGTAACGCCATAGGTTACTTCCCTATGACCAGTATACCTGTATAACAAGTACGCCCACACGCCCTGCATCAGTGTATTGAGGGTAATATGGTGACGTTGTGCATAAGCCGACAATGAGGCAGTAATATCTGTCCCAATCGTGAGCTGCTTCAGACTGTATGTACCAATACCTTTGGTACGGTTGGCCACAGCGCTTACAAACGGCAGCAGACTGCCTTCGGTGATATGCTCCAGGTAATTGCGCCAGTGCGCTGTTGCTCTGCCACTTTCGTCTTTCCGGATATAACGGATATAATCTTCATAACGGTCTTCTGCAGGCGCAGGCAGCATGTTGCCGGCAGCCAGCTGTTCATATGCTTCCAGCAGTTCCTCTATCAGGATAGGCACAGACCATCCATCCAGCAGGATATGGTGGAAACTCCACAACATATAAGTATGCTCATTATCCAGGCGAGCGAGGCTGATACGCATCAGCGGGGCATCCCGGAAATCAAAACCCTTCAGGCGGTCTGCAACTTCATAATCTCTGATGGCAGCACGCTGCGCAACCGCACCGAGATGACGGTAATCAAAAACTGTCAGCGGTAATTCCACCTGCCTGTATACGCATTGTATCGGGATATTGAAAGTATCGTAATAGAAAGCGCTTCTGAGAATGGTATGTCTGCGCATCACCCATTCCCAGCTCTTCATAAACAATGTTTCGTCCACTGTATTCAGCGTCGCTGTAAACTGTTCAACATAGCTGCCTGTATGACCGTCATAGAGGCCATGAAACAGCATGCCAGACTGAAGGCCACTGAGGCGGTACATGCGGTCTACCTGCGCCCTGCGGGAAGAATGATGATACATTTCATCCAGGAAGCGATCCAGTTCTTCACAGGATATCTCATCGCCAAGATCAAAGTCTGATGGCGTGAAGGCCGGCGTTATCTGCACGGTACAATGGCTGATCAATGTTTCGAGATGAAACCGATATGTTGCTACAAGTGATCTGATACCTTCTGCTGTAAAGTGTTTGAGACTGTAGCCAAAATCAATGACCAGTTCGCCTTCTCTCACAGCACAGTTCACAGCCAACTTATCCCGGAAAACAAAGTCGTTACCAACGGATGCCCCGGCGTCCTCAGCAGCGGCCGATAGATGCCCGCTCCCCCCAGTTGCATTATCCCACTGTCCCAGGTAATTGAAGGTCACATCCCAGGGATCTTTACCCTGCAATGCTTCTGCGTTATTAATATACTTCAGAACACCATACCCAATACCTTTTGCAGGTATGCGGCGCAGTTGTTCTTTGATATTTTTGATAACTGCTGCATTATTCCACTCTTCGTCAATACTGAGTAACACAGGATAGAACGTGGTGAACCAGCCTGTAGTACGGCTGGTATCTGCATCTATTCCGAGGCTTTCCCGGCCATGACCTTCCAACCCGACAGTTATCCGGCTGCTGCCATTCCAGGCTGATAAGGTACAGGCCAGCGCACTTAACAGCAGATCATTGATTTCCGTATGATAAGCTTTGCCGGCTTCCTGCAGGAGGCTTTGCGTTTGCCGGGCGTTCAGCACTGTCGCGTGACTGGCAGTATATGCAGCGGTTACTGCACCCGGATCTTCCTTCTCTGTTCTGATAGGAGCATATTGCTGCACAACTGTTTTCCAATATGGCTCCTGTTCACGCAGCAACCGGCTGTTACCATATTCATGAAGGGCTTCAAACCACTGCCGGTATGAACATCCTTTTTCAGCAGTGAATGACTGCGGATTATTCAGCAGCAATGCCAGATCTTCCAGCAGGATGCGCCACGACACACCATCTATTGCCAGGTGATGTATCACTATAAGCAGGCGGTTATATGCTTCTCCTGCCGGTGTTTTCATCAGCACTACACGCAGCAGTATGCCCTTTTCAATATCAAGGCCTGCCTGTACGCGGTTACTCTGGGCTGTAATGGCGGCCGTAAGTACATCCTGCGACACATCTGAGAGATCAGTTATTTCCAGTTCCCCTTCATAACTACCATACGCCTGCTGCCAGCCTTCTTCTGTGTTATAGTAGGTAAAGCGCAGCGCATCATGATGACGTATCAGCGTTTTGACGGCATTAGCCAGTATAACGGCATCAGTATATTTGCTGATGTTTAGTAATACCTGCTGATTGAAGTGAGAGGAAACCATTTCACTGTTAAAGAACCATTGCTGTACAGGCAGCATACCACTGTTGCCGGTGAGCATGCCCTGCTCACCCGGTAGTGTTCTGGCTTCGGATGTTTGCAGGAAAGCAGTAAGGCCAGCTATTGTCGGGTTGGAGAAAATATCACCGGGACGAAGCTCCAGGCCTGCGCGTTTGGACCTGCTCACCACCTGTATGGTGATAATGGAGTCACCGCCCAGTTCGAAGAAATTATCGTATATGCCTATCCGTTCTACACGCAGCAGCTCCTGCCAGATCTCTGCCAACGATTGTTCAGTGGCATTGCGCGGCGGTTCATAACCGTTATCGGACAGGGCCCCTGCATTTACTTCCGGCAGCTTCTTCCTGTCCACCTTGCCGTTGCTGGTAAGTGGCAGACTGTCCAGCGCCAGCCAGAGGGCCGGAACCATATATTCCGGCAGACGGCTTTTCAGATAATCCATTACCTGCTCTTTGTTGAAAATACCGCTGGGCACTACATAGGCTACCAGATGCCTGTTGCCACCGGCATTGTCTCTTGCCAGCACCACAGCCTGTTTCACAAGATCGCTCTGTTGAAGTACGTTCTCTATTTCGCCCAGTTCTATGCGGTAGCCGCGGATCTTCACCTGGTCATCTATGCGCCCGAGGTATTCAATATTACCGTCAGGCAGCCGGCGCGCCAGGTCTCCGCTGCGGTACATCCGGCCACCCCACTCGTCACAGAAATGATTACGCACAAATTTTTCCGCAGTGAGCGTATCTCGGTTGAGATAGCCGGCAGCAAGGCCGGCGCCACTGATGCACAACTCTCCCGGAACGCCCACAGGGCATAATTTTCCGGCTGCGTTCAGTATAAAGGCCCGCGTATGGCTTACCGGTATACCTATCGGCGGCGCTGTTATTTCATCAGCTCCGGTTACTGCATAGCTGGTGGTCACCACACTGTTTTCTGTGGGGCCATAGTTATTTACAAGCGTATAGCCGGTGCCGTTAAGGTTCATTGCCGGTAACCTGTCGCCCCCTGTCAGCAGATACTTCAGGACTATGTTACGGTTTCTCGTGGCCGCAACGAACTCCGGTATTAGTACGGTAGACAGGAAGCTGTGGGTGATACCTTCCCGTTCGTAGTAATCAGCCAGTAACGAAGGCGACAAACGCTGATTATCATCCAGAATATACAACGTCGCACCAGCGCTCAATGCCGGCCATACTTCCCAGCCAAAGGCATCGAAGCCTATACCGGCTGCAGCCGTTGTTTTACTATCTGTTGTCAGTTCATAACGCTCCAGGTGCCAGCCTACCAGGTTAGACACCCCCCCGTGCGTAATCTGTACGCCCTTTGGAACACCGGTGGAACCGGATGTGTAAATTACATACATCAGCTGCTCCAGCGTTATCTCTCCCTCAGGCGGAGTAACAGGATAATGTGCAGCCGCTTCCTGCCAGCCATCTGCCTCAATCAGTGTAAGTCCGGGGATAACCGGCAGCGTGGAGAATGTCTTATGACCGGCCACCAGTAAATGCGCAGCCGTGTCAGTTAACATATAAGCAATGCGCTCCCCTGGGTAGCCCGGATCAATAGGTACATAAGCGCCGCCCGCTTTCTGTATGCCCAGCATGCTGACGATAACTCCGGCAGACCTCTCCTGGCATACAGGCACCAGCGTTCCACTGACAACCCCTTTGCTCCGCAGGTAATGGGCAAAGCGGGATGACTGCTCGTCCAGCTCTTGGTAAGTGAGTGATAGGCCGTCAGCCACTACTGCAACGGCTTCCGGTCGTGCGGCCGCCTGCGCACCAAATTGCGCCAACACAGTCTGTGATGGCACGGCGGATATATCATGCACATTGAATGTATGCAACAACTGATGTTGTTCTTCTGTTGTCAGTATATCCAGATCTCCGTAAGTGACCTGCTCTGCTGCAATCACCTGCTCCAGTGTTGTTCTGAAATGACCTGCTATGGCCTTTGCATAGACAGGTTCCAGTATGTTGCTGTAATTGAACCGGATACTGATCTCTTTTCCGGCCATGATGATAATACTTAACGGATAGTTGGTGTGCTCTGTAATAGTAGCACCAGTCATCTGCAACTTCCACGGTTTCGCTTCCAGCGCAGCACTCACCGGATAGTTTTCAAATACCATAAGGCTGTCAAACAGATCACCAGTGATGCCGGTGACACGCTGGATCTCATTCAAACCGGAATACTGGTACTCGCGGTTCTGCAGCTGCTCCACCAGGAAAGCCTGCAGGCTTTCCCCGACACGTTGTTCCACATCTATCCTTCCATGAAATGGCAGCGTATTGATATACATCCCTACAGCGCCTTCCACTCCGGGCAGACTTTCCGGCCGGCCGGAAACAACAATACCAAATGCCACATCCTGTTGCCCGGTGTAGCGGTATAACAGGTACGCCCACACGCCCTGCATCAGTGTGTTCACCGTAATACGGCGACGTTGTACATATGCCGCAATGCGTGCACTGATAACTTCATCCAGTAGCACTTCTTCATCCCGGTATGTACCAACTCCTTTGTTACGGTTTGTACCGGTGGGTATGAAAGGTAGCAGGCTGGCCGACTCCAGGCCATTCATATATTGCTGCCAATAGGCAGTGGCCTGCTCCTTATCTATCCGGAAAATGTAGCGGATGTAATCTTCATAGCTGTCTGTTTTACCCACCTGTAAAGGATCTCCTGACACCAGACACTCATACGCGGTCAACAGTTCTTCCAGCAATACCGGCATCGACCAGCCATCCAGTAATATGTGATGATGGGTAAGACAGAAGATATACCGGTCGTCTTCTACCTGTATCAGGCAGATCCGCATCAACGGCGCCGTTCTGAAGTCAAACCCTTTGCGCCTGTCCTCTTCCTGGTAATCTCTCAGCGCCTGCTGCTGTGCCGTTTTATCCAGCTGTCGGTAATCCAGTATCTCTACGGGGATCGCCACTTCCTTGTACACACATTGCACAGGCGCCTGGAATACGTCATAATAAAATGCCGTGCGCAGGATAGTATGTTGTTTCACCAGGTGCTGCCAGCTGCCCAGCAGCGCCTGTATATCTACTCCTTTCAACTCTGCATGAAACTGCTCCACATAAGCGCCTGCCTGTTCATCATACAAGCTATGGAACAACATACCTTCCTGCAGGCTGCTCAACCTGAACATGCTTTCGAGTTGCTGCCGGCGTGGCACTCCATTATAGTTTTCTTCCAGAAAGCGGTCCAGCTCTGTATAGCTGGCAACGTCACTTAATCCATAATCCACCGGCGTATAAGCGGTTGTCTCCTGCGAAATACAGTGTTGTATTATATTCTCAAGATGAGAGAGATAAGCGGCAGCCAGTTCCTTGATACTGCCTTCTTCGAAATGTTTACTACTATAACTCCAATGCAGTACAAGCTGATCATCCGCAACAATACTATTAACGGCAAGTTTTTCATTAACAGGAAAATCACCGTCAGCAGATGACCCGAAATGATCCCACAACGGCATTGTCAGCAATCCTTCCTTATTTACATTACCGGATTGCCCCAGGTAGTTGAAAACAATCTCCCACGGATCTTTTCCCTGCAATGCCGGAACGTGGGTGAGGTATTTCAGCACACCATAACCAATGCCCTTGTCGGGGATGCGACGCAGTTGTTCTTTTGTATGTTTGATATGACCACCAATAGTGGCAGCAGGCTTTACATCCAGCAACACAGGATACATGGTAGTAAACCAGCCAACAGTACGGCTGATGTCTGTGCCCGGTGCAATGTCTTCACGACCGTGCCCTTCCAGTCCTACCAGCACAGCTTCGCTTTCGTTGTGTGCGGCCAGGGTAAGTGACAATGCCGCCAGCAAAATGTCATTAATTTCTGTATGATAAGCCACCGGCACCTCTTTCAGCAATTGTAACGTAGACCTGCTGTTGAGCTTCACTGTATAATTACGTATATCCGATATAGTGATACAACCGCTGAAATCATGATCTATATGTAACGGCTGTATCTGTTCCACAGCTTTCTTCCAGTACGTTTCCTGCAATAAAGCACGGCGGCGTGTTCCATATGTTTCCAGCGCGGTATACCACTGGCGTAGAGAATCTGTTTTGCTACCCAGTATTACAGCCACCGGTGTATTTTCTTGTTGTAGCAATAACTCCAGGTCTTCGGTAAGGATGCGCCATGATACGCCATCTACTACCAGGTGATGGATCACAAGAAACAGTCTGTTGAATGACGCTGCTGCAGGGGTCAATACCAGGGCTGCCTGTACAAGCCTGCCTTCGCCGATATTCATGTTTTGCTGTAACGCCGCCAACTCGTTGCCGGCCACTGTTTTCCAATCCGCGCCAACATGTTGCAGATCTATTACTGTTGGCTCAATGATACAATTGGTATAATACTGACGCCAACCCGTAGCATTTTGCTCATACGCCAGCCGTAACGCATCATGATGGTTGACAAGCCTCTCAAGAGCTGTTCTTAACTGCTGCAGGCTCACACGTTTATCTATTGTCAGCGTCATATGCTGGTTGTAATGAGACCTTGCCACAGCCGCAGTTTGAAACAACCATTGTTGCACCGGCAGCAGGCCGCTTTCTCCGGACAGCGTACCCTGCTCGGCTGTCGTCGAAACGCTTTGTTGCAGATCCACAAATACAGCCAGGCGGGCTATCGTCTGACTGGTGAATACATCACGGGGATTCAGATTGTAGCCTGCCCTCCTGGCGCGGCTTACTACCTGGATAGTGATGATTGAGTCGCCGCCCAGTTCAAAGAAGTTATCATTAACGCCTACACGCTGTACATCAAGCAGCTCCTCCCAGATGACTGCCAGTGCGGATTCTGTTTCATTCCGGGGTGCGATATACTCGTTCGCAGATAACAGGTCCGCATCTGGTTCCGGCAGGGATTTCTTGTCTATCTTACCATTGCTGTTCAGCGGCAGCTCATCCATTACCACCCACCAGCCAGGAACCATATATTCAGGCAAACGTGTCTTCAGGTAAGTGATAAGGACGTCGCGGTCGAAGCTCGCTACTGGAACTACATAGC
>NZ_DATLKJ010000167.1:0-36222 GCF_035538455.1 Chitinophaga sp. | reverse complement strand
TACCAGAAGTGAAGTTTAAAAGTTAACAAACAGGTTAACACTTTAAACTTTTGAAAAATGATAGCCTTACCCAATAACTCCCGACGTTCAGACTTCAATGTTTTCCCGGATAGAATGCAAAAAATCCGCCAGGTCGCGGGTTTTACGGACCACCTTTATACGCGGCGCCGGGTGGTAACCTCACTGAATTTCTGACCGCAGTAAACAGTGGATTTGCATTCATTGTGAGTTTTTAATTAACATTATGGAAATTTGCTGATAGCGAATCTTGTACACAGTCTGTCTTTGTGTGGGTATTTTACTACTTACGGTTTTCCATAATGCTGGAAAAAGATGTTTGGATATATTTAAACTTTCGATATATTTATTGCAATATGAATTATTGAGAATGTAATCTTAACCCTTTAAACCCCAAAAATCACAGTTATGATTAAGAAAGTTATCCCACTCCTGATGCGGGCGGTGGAGATGGAAACCCTGATTATTCAGGTATAGGTGGTGGTGGCGGTGGAGGGGGAACAGGAAGCTCAGTAACAATGATTACGAATAACCTAAAAGCTGGTTGCTTTAGTGATGTAGCGGATAGGGTCACCAGTAAGGGTTGGACAAATAAGATTTCCGATGCTGTCAATAAAATTTTTGGCACATCAAAAAAATACAACATCACATTCTATAATAGAAGTGCTTGGCCTGCCAGCTATCCTAAGTTTCCCGAAGACTATGCAGGTCTTACGTGGGCGCGATATTTTGCGGGAGTGTTAAAAGTTGATGTTTATCTAAATGATATAGCATTAGCAAACGCTTCACAGGAACATATAGCAGCTACTTTGTTACATGAAATTGCTCACGGAATAATAAAATATGAAGGGAAAGACGGTGAAACTAGTGATCACAATGTAATGTACCAGCAATACATTACAGAAATGACAAAAGGTTTGCAGGAAATGTTTCCAGCTATTGACCCATACGATGCTGACGCACTTGCATACGAGGGCTTACTAGAAACTATTTGGGGGGCCGCTTCTTTAAAGGCGTTCCCAATGATGTGGAAAAATAGACAGGATGTATGGAAAGCATACCTGAATGGGACCAAAGGAACTAAATGTAAGTAACCACAATAAAATTGCTATGAAATATCTTAAAGTATTGACAGCTTTTCTCACTGTTTTATTATCATTTAATGTCAGTGCTCAGCATAAAATCACCATTCCTAAAGGGATCGAGAAGGAACTGATGAGAATCGTGGAAAGTGCAGTAGATAGTTCTGAAATGGGTACTCCCCAGATATTCACAATTCATCTAACAATTTCGCCAAACGGATCGGTTGAAAGTGTTTATTTATCTGAAATGGTGAATCCAAGAGTAACGTCAATGATCTCAAATGCAGCAAAGAGAGCTAAAATCAATTGGAAACAATTTTTGCAACAAAACAACATAACTACAAGGGTCCAATTTGTTATTCCAGTCCTTTACTTTGTTGAATTTGATGGTGAACGCACTATTAAGGTTGACGAGTTCATATCAAAGTTCCAAAATGCATTTGGCTTTAAATCCAACGGAATTTTAGATAAAAGCCAGGTGACTGTATTGATGAAACCCTTTGTACATACCAGCGCTATTGTACATTAGGGTTAATTTTGCTTGCTTTCAACAGAGGAACCTGCTTAACACAGTTCCTCTGCTTTTTACAGTATTAGCCGGAGAGTGGCACTTACTCGAAGGCAGATGAACTTTTAAAGTTTAAAAAGCTTCTGGGTCACTCTCATTATACCGGGCGGGCTCGCAGGGGTTTACAAACGAGATGATTTTGAAGGCCGCAGTTATATATGGAGTGGATATTAACTGGCTTTATGGAACTACGCAAACAATGTTGCGTAAAACAGTAAAAGAACCTACGGCCATTGATTTGTTAAAAATGGCTGTAATACAGGTTGATAAAGAGATGCAGCGGAAAGATCGGGGTTAACAGAAAGGTTAACACCGGCTGCAAATAAATATGAATATTATTAAATAATATAACTTTTAAGCGATTCACTTTTAGTATGAATTTTTGGTAATTGGTTCGATCTATTCCCAACTTCGCCTCCTACCCTATCAGAGGAAACAAACAAGCGGTATCGTCACACAAAACAGGTACACAAACCAATGGTAGGTTGTATCATCCTCGCGGGGAGTTCTGTACAGCCAAAGCCGCAGTGCAATACTCCAGTGCCACAACACTTGCAGCAATGCCATTGTCACCAGCAGTTTGTTGCGCATCACATCAGCAAGACCAGCAGATTGCGTAACGAGCACACAGGTATAGATAATCGGGGAAAGGGCTGATAAATGAGCGCTGAGCAGCATCCGGCTGTTTGTATCTCCTATCGCCAGTGGCAATGTTTTCCGGTTCATTAGCCTATCGCCCTCCACGTCGCGGAGGTCTTGCAGTGGAAGACCAAGCCCAGCCCACAGACTGAGCAGGCCGATAAAGTTCCACACCTCCCTGTTTATAGGGCTAATGATACTCCACATAGCCCCCAACAGCATGATCGTACCCAGGGTAATGCAGAAAACATTCTTCAGATACCAATGATTACTGAACCCCCACCGGCAAAGCATCAGGGTAATAACCTGCCAACCGACTGCGAACCAAAATACCTTCAGCCACAAAGCTGCCAGCAGAAACAGGATATTGTAGATAATATTCCTTTTACGGGCAGCAGTTACGGTTAGCAGACCCGTCACAAGTGGGCGATACGGCTTATTGACGCGATCTTCTTCCACGCCTTCCAGCTGGTTGCAAACGCAAAATGTCAGTATGTATAGTATGGCATAGATGATGGAACTGAGCAGTGCAAGCGGGAACTCCGCTAACGGCTTATGATTATAGACGAAGGCCGCGATAAAAGTAAGCAAACAAGGTATAATAGTATCCCAAATGTCATTCTCAATAAACATGAAAATGATACGCACTTCCTTCAGGAAAGCAGTTACTACCATTGATGGGACACGTGACATGGCATAGCACAATCATAATAGAGCCGTTGCTATTAGCTAAATCTAACAAAAATACCTGCGGTTTAACTGTTGTCCCTCGTTTATATTGGTGTATTGCCTGCGGCGTATTTGCAATGAAAATAATCAGTTGGGTTGTTTAAGTACATGCCGCCGGATCGCTGTGGACAGTGCGCTGAACATAAGGGGCTTTACCATATACTCTGCTATGCCCAGTTTCATGTATATTTCTTTGGTATCTGATATGGCGTGCCCTGTTGTAATGATGATAGGAAGTTCTCCAAACTCAGGTGTGCTTTTTATAGCAGCTATAATTTCCTCCCCATCCATATTAGGCATGGTTATATCTGAGAACACAACGTCAGGCCGGGTACGTTCTATTTGTCTAAGTCCGTCATAGCCGTTAGAAGCGATTTCATAACCCAGGCCGACGGTCTCACAGTAGGTGCGCAGTATCGACTGGCTGATCTTATCGTCTTCTATGATCACGGCCTTTAATGCGAGATGTGCAAATTCATTTTCTATAATTTCATCCCCCTCACTATTTTCGCTTACAGGTAAATCATATTGTTCACATGGGAAACTGGCTGTGAAGGCAATCTGGTATCCTACATTGTGAGCCACCAGTCGTCCGCCAAGCTGTGCCAGCAGCGTTTGCACAATAGATAACCCAAGTCCTGTTCCTTCCACAGCATTACGCTCAGAAACATAAGGCTCCATAATATTTTTTAATTCTTCGTCTTTCAGATAACCATTATTGAGTACGGAAATATGGAGCTGCGTAAATATCCAGGATACCCCTACTGTCACTTCAGTGTTCGCCGGGGCGAACTTAACTGCGTTACTCAACAGGTTATTAAGAATTTTTTGCAGGAATACCCCGTCTGTCAGCCCAAACTTCGGCAGGCTTTTATAATTGAGACTTACTGAAAGCTGTTTGTTATACGCAATAAACTGGTTAATCGCAATGCTTTTGCGTATGCAGTCGTAAATATTCACAGGGGCTATCCTGGGTGTTTCCGATGCAGTACCGGCCTCAATTTTGCTTATGTCTAAAGTGTTGTTGAGTCCCTCGCGCAGGTATAGTGCCGCATCCTGCAGATAATCTACATATTCCAATATTTGCTCCTTACTCAAACGATGTTTATTACCGGACACAATTTGTGTAATACCAATAACGGCATTGAGTGGCTGGCGTATTTCGTGACTATTACTGGCTAAAAACTCACGCTTGGCAGTATTGCTGGCCTCCAGCTTATCCACCAGCATTTCCCCTTCCTTTTTCTGTACTGCATTTTGTTGAATGACCGTGAACGTAACAAAACTAAGCAGGATCAACATCCCGATAGAGCAGGCAATGCGGGCGATCAGGAAATCACCTGGATCAAAATAGATTGGCTGAATGAACTCAAGGTAATTGTTTAGTAGCGCCAGTGCAGAAACGATCAACATCAGCGCATAGGCGTAGATACGTACCCGCATTTCCTTGTAAATCAGATAAGCCCCTCCGATCAGAAAGGTTAGCAAAAAGACGGTAATAAATTCTATGGGCATGGCACGCCCCAGTATGCACCCGAAATACAATGCAAAAAAGCAATGTACGAGCAGGGTCGCATGGGCAGCACCATGATAATTTCCTTTGCGGTTTAACAGGATGACACCGTAAAAGCTAAGGCACTCTGCAATAGCCCCTGCGAGGAACGGTATGGAATGCGTCAGAACGAAGAGCAGGCCGCCGACCAGGACAATCATAATGATGGTCAATGCAGCTGCGCTGTTTATTATATAGATCGCTTTTTTTCTTTCGGCAACAGTGACTTGCTCTGTACCCGCATAAAGCAGGTTATGAACAAAGGCAGGCAATGGTATTCTTGTAAGCATACTTTGAGGGTTTTATGTAAGTGCTTAGGGTTGTGTTTATTAAAACGGTGGCAGAGGTTCAACCACCCTATATATAAAACGGGAAAATAGCCATTTTGATTATCCAAAGGGTTAATTCCTTCTAAACATACGGTGCTTGACAATCGCCTGGATTTACAATCTCCCGGTCAGGCAACATTTATATGGATAATTAACCTATTTTACATTAAATAGAAAGAGGGCGCCTCAAAATTACTTTTGAGACACCCTCTTTAGCTTTTATGCACTTAGCAATATTTACTTCACTTCCGCCATTGCTTCTTTATCCTGGCGTTCCCATATCTTATATCTTACTTCGAAGCCATCAGGTACATATACTACAACCGGCAGTTTGCTGTTATATCTTACCAGCTTAGGTTCCGCGATGAATTTCTCTACCAGCTGCTTATCGGGGCAGGCCATCAATGTAGACCTGGTAAGGCCGTTGGAGATGTATTCATAATAAGTGTATCCCCAACCCTTCACATCGCGGGTATTATACTTGCCGATCAGGCCATGATTATTACAATCCACTTTCATCTTTTTACCGGCGAGGATTTCCACCTGGTAATTGTTTTCATCAGCCTTGTTTTCCAGCTGTATCACATAGCGCTTAAACCCTTTCTTCGCTGCCGGGAAGGCTTTCAGTTCCTTTTCGCTGTTCTGTGCAAAGCTGCTGGTGGCTGCCACCAGCAATACCGTAAGAATTGTAATGATCTTTTTCATATGTTATATAAAATTGGTGTCATGAAAATTTTGCAGGGTCTTTGCAATGACCATGCCGCTATTATCAAACAAAGTAATCCGCAAAGGGTTTAACATTTCTTTACAGAGGTGAAAAAAGCCCGGGGAAAAGCCGAAATCAGCTTTTTTCCTGTTGATGCGGGTGATGATCTTGCAGAAAAGATCAGCAATGACAAAATTTTTTAATCCGCAAACAAATACTATCTTAAAAAAAATGATCCCTATGAATATCAAGACTATCCTACTATTCTTCTGTGCATTCCTGCTAGTGTATGCATGTAAGCAGCAGGCCGGCACGGACGCCCGCCATCCGGGATCTGAACGGATACCTCCCGTTTCCCATGAAATCCCGGTAGACGTAGCGAAGAAGTATGTACAGAATTACATTGACAGTAATACCAGGCGGCTTGCTCCCCTTCCCGGCGATACTATTCACAAGTTCAGGTACAATACGCAATGCGTATGGTTCAGCAGAGAGGAGCTGGATACGCTGATGGCCATACTGCACCGCGATGGCGGAGACGGCATACGTTTCTATTTCGCCTCGTATGATCCTTCGTATGAAAATGACACCACCATGCCCCCTGTTTACTGGGGAAAGAACACGCTGATAATGGCTTCCACCAAAAGAGACTCATTAGGATATCAAAGAGATTACTATGATACAACTGCCGGCCCTCTACGGCAGCGGGGGTTTCTGCGGGGTATTGCTGAGGGCATGAATGCCTTCAACCACGGGGAGGTATGTCCCAGGCCGCCGGACTGCAATTCAATTGGCGCAACACTTATTGAACCACTATTACTTCGTAAAAAATGATTCACTTTTTCACTATCAATACTGTCACGGAAATAATATGCCTTCTTACAGGGTTTTTCTGTCTTATCAGGGACAAAGACCCTGTATGGAGGCGTTTTATCCTCTATCTGTTCATCATATGTATCACTGAATTATCCGGCATCTATATCAGGCGGGTTATGCATGTATCCAATGTGTGGGTATACAACATTTTCCAGTTGGCCGAATGTTTCAGTATCAGCCTGTTCTTCTATCATCTTTACCGCCAGTATGTGAATATCAGGAAATGGCTGATTGCGTGGTTGGTTGTCTTTGTGGTAATCTATATAACAGAAGCCACGGATAACCATTTCCAGCGCTTTAATAACGCTACTGCTACCATTATGGCTGTAGCGTTTGTACTGGCCAGCCTGTACTATTTCTATCTGATGCTGAAAGACACCAGGTATCAGTCGCTCGGCTTCTATGCACCTTTCTGGTGGATCAGCGGTGTGTTGTTGTTTTATTTCGGAGGGGTTATCTTCAATATTCTTTTTCAGTATATTGCTGATACGGCGAACTTCCCCTTTTCCATGAGATACATCATCTTCAATATTCTCAATATATTCCTTTACACCAGCTGGTCATACGCTTTTATATGCAGATACCGCCAAAGGATATTGTCCTCCTGATCGGGGTGGTCACTCTTATCTTCCTGATAGCACCGTTGTTTCTTATCTTCTACATCAGCCTTTATAACCGGCGCAAGAAGAAACATACGGAGGAAACGGCGATGTTGAAACAGTCGTTTGAAAATGAGTTGCTGAGATCACAGATGGAAGTACAGGAACAGACATTAAAGACGATTGCCTACGATCTGCACGACAATATCGGGCAGTTACTGGGACTTACCATTATTACCCTTGGATCTGTAAATAGCAGCAACATTGAAAAGACTGCGGAAAAGGTGACCACTGCAGAGGAGCTGGCCAAGAGAGCCCTCAAAGAGGTACGTACGCTTTCGCGGTTGCTTCACGGTGAAGAGCTTATCAGCAGGGGGCTGGCTGCCGCTATCAGCTTTGAGCTGGAGTGGCTGGAACGCTCGCAGGTGTTCCGCATTATTTATAACAATAACGCCGGTACGCTGCCCTCATCATCCGATAAGGAAATCATTATTTTCCGGTTATTCCAGGAACTACTGAACAACTCTGTGCGTCATGCAAAGGCCACCGAGATCAGGATAGACCTTAGTTTTGCCGTCGGTATGCTCACCCTCACGGTGAGCGACAATGGCGCCGGATTTGATCTTGTTGAAACCCTGAAGCTATACAAGGGTATGGGGCTGCAACACCTGTACAAAAGGGCAGGTATGATAGGCGGCCAGGTATCTATTGTAACACAGCCGGGAAACGGCACCACTACTACCATCTCAGTACCCTGTTAATATTCAGTCATGCAATCTGCACCCATACCCATCGCTATCGTTGACGACCATACATTATTCCGCCAGGGACTTATCAGTCTGCTGGCAGAGTTTCCTGAGGTAACCGTTGTATTTGATGCGGCCAACGGCGAAGAAATGAAGCGGAGGCTCTCGGCCGGTCCGCTACCTCAGGTCATTCTCATGGATATTAATATGCCGATGATGGACGGCTATGAAGCCACGCTCTGGGTCAGGCAGCACCACCCTGATATACATGTGCTGGCGCTCAGCATGTTTGAAGATGATCCACCTGTGATAAAGATGCTAAAGAATGGCGCGGGCGGCTACCTGCTGAAAGAATCCAGGACCACTGACCTGGTGCATGCAGTAGTGGCCATCAATGAACAGGGCTTTTACCTGAATGAAAAAGTATCCGTAAAACTATTGCGGAACATACAGGGTAATCCCGCTGCGGGCACGCCATTGGAGCAACTGAGTCAGAATGAGATCCGCTTCCTGCAGCTGTGTTGCTCAGAGCTGACCTATAAGGAGATCGCTGACCAGATGCATCTCAGTCCGCATACAATTGACAACTACCGGCAGGAGCTGTTCCAGAAATTTGATATTAAGTCAAGGACGGGGCTTGCGCTCTTCGCGATTAAACACGAGTTGTTTACTGTGAAGTGAATAATATTATCCTCATTTATTTTTGCCTAAATTCGGGCATCAAACCGGACCACATGAAGCGCTGTTGCTTAATATTAATGGTATTACTGACGGGTAACGTACACGCACAAACGATAGATGCTTATTTACGTAAGATCAGGAACAATACCGCGGCCCTTACCGCTTTCTTTTCACAGATGCCCAAAGGCGGGGATCTGCATCACCATCTTGATGGCTCTGTCTATGCGGAGCATTACTTCGACAATGCTGAGAGAGAGAATCTCTTTATACAACCGCAAACCCTTGTTGTACGCAGAGATACGCCTGTTCCGTTCACCGGCTGGACTACCTTCCGGGAGCTGGCCGCCAAAGGCCAGCTGAGTAAATACCGGCAGCTGTTGCTGCAGAAATGGTCGGTGAAAGACTTCTACCGCGCATCAGGCCCGCCGGACCAGCACTTCTTCGGCACCTTCGGAGACTTCAGCAAACCTTCTGAAAATATGCGGTTAGCCAATATGCTGGACATCAAGCAACGGGCAATTGCGCAGAACGTTTCCTATATCGAGTCTATGATGGAGCGCGTGCACTGCAACATCAGCGTAGATAGTCCGGAAAAGTTCAACGAACAGCTGATCAGCGCCGGTGCGCAACATGATAGCGCCGCCGTAAAGCGTTTGCTGGATGATATGTATCAGCAGCTGCGGCAAAAGAATATTACGGCCAGCGTAGATGCCTACAACGACAGCATTGCGCGCTGGCATCAGCAGCTGCATATTGATGACGCCTCCTTCACGATGCGTTATATGACTTATGCGCTGCGCATTATGCAACCGGCTACGGTGTTCAGGGAGGTGCTCTCCTCTTTTGAAGCGGCGGAGAAAAGCCCGCTTGTGGTGGGTGTCAATATTGTGGCGCCGGAAGACGACCCTGTTTCACTGCGTGATTACTGGCTGCATATGCAGATGTTCCGCTATTGCCATCAGCTATACCCGCATGTAAGGTATTCCCTGCATGCCGGCGAACTGGCACAGGGCATGGTGGCGCCTGAAAACCTGAACTGGCATATCCGGGAAGCGGTGTACACAGCCGGTGCACAGCGCATAGGCCACGGTGCAGATATGGCTTACGAACAGGATGTATACAATCTTCTCCGGTACATGCGCGACCACCAGGTAGCCATAGAGATCAACCTGGTCAGCAACGCTTTTATATTGCAACTGCAAGGCTACCGGCATCCGTTTACACTCTACCGCGATTTCAAAGTACCGATCGTCATCAGTACAGATGATGAAGGTATCCTGCGCACTGATATGACGGCTCAATATGTGATGCTTGCGCAGCATTACCCGGAGCTGAGTTATGCGGAGATCAAGTCTTTTGTGTACAACGGCCTGAAATATTCCTTCATCAAAGAACCTGCGCTGAAACAGCGGTTGCTGGCAGATCTTGACAAACGGTTCTACCTCTTTGAGAAGAACATACAGCTGATAATTAATAATAAATGATGATCATGATGCGGAGGCTAATATTGTCAGGCGTCTTGCTGACGCTTGTTTTGCTGGCGCGGGCACAGCGCCCGTATATTGCTGTGCTGGGCGTTGCACAGGACGGCGGCTATCCGCAGGCGGGTTGTCATAAAGCATGTTGCAGTAAAGCATGGCAGGCGGCATCGTTGCGCAGGCTGGTGAGCTGCATTGCCATAGTGGACCCGGCTGCGGGCCACAGCTGGATGTTTGACGCCACGCCCGATTTCCGCGAGCAGCTGCATCATCTTGAAACCCGTAGCCACACAACCTTGAACGGTATCTTTCTCACACATGGGCATATTGGTCATTACACAGGGCTGATGCAACTTGGCCGTGAGGTGATGGGTGCGAAGGACATGAAAGTATATGCTATGCCGCGCATGCGTTCCTTCCTCTCTTCCAACGGTCCCTGGGATCAGCTGGCGAAGCTGCAGAACATCAGCATACAGCCATTGCGGGCAGACAGCGTGATTGTATTGAATGAACGTATCAAAGTGATCCCTTTTACGGTTCCTCACCGTGACGAGTACACGGAGACTGCAGGCTACAGGATCATTGCCGGCGGAAAGACCATCCTGTTCATTCCGGATATTGATAAATGGGAGAAATGGCAACAGGATATAGATACCGTGATCCAACAGGCTGACTATGCGCTTATAGACGCTACCTTTTTCAAAGACGGAGAGCTGAACAGACCGATGTCTGAAGTACCGCATCCGTTTGTTGAGGAATCTATGAAGCGGTTCGCACACCTGTCAGCCAAAGACAAAAATAAGATCTACTTCATTCACTTCAACCATACCAATCCGGTTTTGCAGCCCAACAGCAGTGCACAAAAAGAAGTGCTTAGCAAAGGCTTCCACCTGGCAGCAGAAGGCAGTATCCTGACGTTGTAATCATCTGGCGGTCAGGAATTCTTCTATCATGGCTGTCACCAGCGGCGTTATTTTACCGGCAGTACGTTGTCTTGTTCCCAGGTAGTCGCCGTGGCCGGCCGTGAGGATGGCGAGCCGTGCATGCGGTATCAGCTGCGACATTTCCAGTGCATGATCTGCGCGTACCGTTTCCTTATCGCCATTAATGATGAGCGCCGGCGACCGGATATTTTTCATATCGGTTACGGGAATATCTTTAAAGTTCTGCATCCGCTGGATGCATTTGTTGAACATAATATGTAATGCTTTCGGATCAGGATTGGCGCGGAGATAATCGTCCCTTCCGGCCTGAGGAAAGCTATCGAAAGAAGCTTTGCGGAGATCATTCCAGAAGGCTGGCGGCATCCCGCTGCGGCTGTAAATGCCGGAGCATAATACGATGTGGTCTACCAGTGCGGTATGACGGATGGCCAGCTGTAGTACCGTAGTAGCCCCGTTGCTGAAACCCAGGAAATCAGCTTTTGCGATGTTCAGCCGTTCCAAAAGTGCAGCTACATCATCGGCGTCCTGTTCGAAGGAGAGCGGCCGGTTGATGTCGTGCGTATGGCCATGCGCCTGCAGCTCCACGGCTATTACTTCGTGATGCCTTGCAAATGAATCGAGCACATGACCAAAGTCGGACGCTATGGTGCTGGTGGCGCCATGTAACAGTACCAGGGGCTTACCAGTCCCGTGAATTTCGTAGTACATGTTAAGGCCATTGATCTTTGCGTAGTGCCCCTGCATCTCCAGGTTAAGGCTTATGCTATTTTGCGCGTGCCCGGACAGGGAGAAAAAAACCAAAACAAGGATCGCCGTAAGCGTTCTAGTCATCATAAGTAATCAGGTTTTTCAAGACCAACTTAGCGGCGTACCCTGATCCGGGCACGGCGCATGTTCGCCAGATTCAAGGGTTGTTGCGGTCGTTCTGGTTTTTCTGACAGTTGTTATTATATGAAACAATCGTACAGGAAGAAGGTTTGATACGGAACAGGTTTAAGTCGATGATTACAGTTTGTTATTTCCCGTATTGTTGCATCCACTTCACTGCTTCGTTGTAGAGCCTTGACCTGTTGGTATTGTCATTAAGCCGGAGGTCGTGTCCGGCGCCCTGGACGCTGATGAATCCGTGAGGAACGCCGCGTGCCGTGAGGACGCTGTCCATAATCAGACCCTGGCGGTAAGGCACAACTGCATCAGCGGTACCGTAAATTAACAATATTGGCAAGGGCTTCACATGACTGACGGGGCTTGCATCCGCATAAGCCGGCGGCACAGGCTGCCCTGGTGTATAGGCTGTGCCTGTGAGTTTACGGACGAATTCTGAGACACCGCTTTTGAGCATGATATTCAGTGTAGCCGTATCTGTTAGATCCGCAGGGCCGGTGAAGTCGACAACTGCATTGATCTTTTCCTTGGCGGTATAGGCGTAGAGTGTGGCAACGTGTCCGCCGGCGCTGATGCCGGTGGTAACGAAGCCGCTGCTCCTGGTATTCCATTCTTTTGCGTGGCTGATACAATACTCCAGGGCATTGGCTGCATCTTCCATGATCTGCGGGTACCGGGTGTCTACGCCATCGGCATAGCGGTGATTGATGCTGGCTACGGCAATACCGCGTTTCAGCAGGGTATCCTGGTAATCGCGTACGTTGTCTTTGCTGCCCGCGACCCATCCGCCGCCATGAATCAGCAATGCAAAGGGTGTGGCGGGGCTTCGGCCGGCGGGGAGATATACATCCATTACATTCCGTGGCCAGTCGCCATAACGTACATCGGACATTTTCTTTTCAGGCAGGCCTTCTACCTGTCCTCCGGCCGGAGAAGGCTTCACCTGGGAGCAGCCATGCAGGAGCCACATGGCAGCAGATAGCAGCATTACTCGATTCATCATGACAAGGTTTTTCAGCGGGGGCTGCGCAGGTCTTTCTTCAGTATCTTTCCACTGGCGGTCATTGGTAAGGATTCCACCAACTCCACGTGTCGTGGATATTTATAGGCAGCAATTCTGTCTTTAGTCCAGGCGATGATCTCTTCTTCTGTGGTGGAGCAGTTCTTCTTCAGCACCACAAAAGCTTTCACCTCCTCTCCCAGTTTTTCGCAGGGCACGCCTACTACGGCTACGAGTGATACGGCTTCATGCTTCATCATCTCCTCTTCCACTTCCCGGGGGTAAACATTTTTACCGCCGCGGATGATCACGTCTTTGATCCGGTCTACAATATAATAAAAACCCTCTTCATCCTTCAGCGCAATATCACCCGAATGGAGCCAGCCGTCTGTCATCACTTCTGCAGTGGCTTCCGGTTTTTTATAATAGCCTTTCATTACATTATGACCACGGTACCACAGTTCGCCTCTTTCGCCGGGAGGTGACGGGTGGCCGTTTTCATCTGCGATCATTACTTCGATGCCCCTGGCAGCAATACCGATAGATCCGGGTCTGCGGCCGTAGTCCAGGTAATTAAAGGTCACTATCGGGGAGCCTTCGCTCATGCCGTATCCTTCGAGTACCGGCATATCAAAGCGGGCTTCAAACTCCTGCAATACCTTGAGTGGCAGCGAGGCGCCACCGGAAATGCATAAACGAAGATGCCGGGCCAGGAGGTTGTCGTCGATGTCTTCCGGCTTGCAGTGCAGGAGGCTCCAGTACATGGACGGTACGCCGGAGAAGATGGTAACCTCGTGTTTCAGGAATAACCGTAATACGAGCTCCGGCTCAAACCTGGGCACCAGGATGCTGGATACGGCATAGTATATACTGGCATTCATCTGCACTGTCATGGCAAATATATGGAACATGGGCAGCGCGATCAGTTGTACATCTGCAGGGGTCAGCTGCTGTATCTCTGCGGCCACCGAAGCGTTGAGCCAGAGGTTGGCATGTGACAGTTCGGCGCCTTTGGGCTGGCCGGTGGTACCGGAGGTATAAATGATGGCGGCGGTATCATCCGACTGTGTTCTTACCGTGTTAAATACGGGTGGCTCCTGTGCAATCAGGGTTTCCAATGTGGCCACGCCGGGGATATCTGCGGGCATCCCGTATTGTGGCATGATCATATAAAATAAGGTACAAGCGGGTACGCTGTTGAACGCATCCCAGCCATACTTTCCCATAGGCAGCTCCGGAGTGCCGGTATAGCAGAAGAATGCCTTTGCATCGCTATCTGCCAGCTGGTAGGCAATTTCATCCTTCTTTAATAAAATATTGACAGGCACCACGACGGCGCCTGCCTTGAGAATTCCAAAATATGCCACAGGAAA
The DNA here is from genome assembly GCF_035538455.1 of Chitinophaga sp. Taxonomy (GTDB): domain Bacteria; phylum Bacteroidota; class Bacteroidia; order Chitinophagales; family Chitinophagaceae; genus Chitinophaga. The sequence continues at coordinate 22,017 of NZ_DATLKJ010000167.1, read as the reverse complement.
AAAGACGTTATTGAGACAGTTGAGCGCTACTTTGTCGCCGGGTCTGATACCTGCTTTCACCAGGCCATTGGCAACGCGGTTGGCCTCTTCATTGAGCGTACCGAAGGTAAACGTAAGCCCGCCGCCGGTGAAGGCCGGCCTGGAGGGATACCGGGTAGCACTGCTTTCCAGTATAAGGGACAGATTAATCATACATGCAGATTTAAAACTGCCCTAACGTGGAAGCTGCTGCAATATGCGGTTTCCGGTGATTCAGGCAATATTGAAAAAGGAATGGTGTGATACGGAACGGGAATTTATTTTGTGTGACTTTGTCTGTCTGCCTGCGGCGTAACGCCATAATAACGCTGATACAGTTCTGCGAAATGTCCTCTGTTGGAGTATCCCAGGCGGTTGCAGATCTCCCCCACGGGCAGGTCTGTTCCGGTGATCAGCCGGCAGGCCTCTTCCAGTCGCGCTTTGATCACATACTGCCTTACAGGTAGTCCGAATACTTTGCGGAATCCTTTCTTCAGGTCACATTCATTCAATCCTGTTTTTCTGCTGAGCTTACGAATGGATGGCGGTTCTGCCAGGCTGCGGTCCAGCAGTAGCTTTGCCGTATGGAGGCAATCCAGCTGGTAATCGCTGATCCCTTCGAAGTGCCGGCGGATGTCTGTTTTGTTGAGGAAGGCAATCCAGTAATGAATGAACTCGAGCATTCTTCCTTCCAGCAACATGGCGTTTCCCCTGTCTTCATAATTGATCCCGAACAGGGGATTCCAGAGGCTGCAAATGTCTTTATCCTCCTTGTATTTTTCAAGGCAGCCGGTGAGCGAATGTTTGTCTTTGGTCAGATATTTTTCAGGAATGAATATCCGCATTCCGTCTACTTCAGTGGTATCAAATTCAAAGCGGCTATATCCTTCCAGGGCGGCGGATTGTACTTCTCCGTCGGCGCTCAGGCGGAAATCGATCATGTCTTTCTTGCCCACGGGGTCGCAGGAATAAAAGGTAGTACGTTCCCGGAATTTCCATCTGCCTCTGAAAAAGTGAATGTCATTCCGGGCATATAACTGTAATGATCCGACGCCCATTTGACCGGGGACAACGAGATGACGCGCATTCCAGTCGTCTTTGCTGGTAAAGCCATAATTACTGATCAGTGCTCGGGTAAAACTTGCAGGGTTAATATAAGGCACGTTCAGTTCCATACAGTGCGTGTAATAAGCAGTTAACTTCTGGTTGATCTTTTTGATGTTTCAGCTTGCTCCATTTGTAATATAATTATTTTATTGATTTTCCATTGTTAAATCTGTCGCGCTGATAAATTGATTAGCTCAGGCAGGCGTAAATCCCATGTACATCGGGAAAGCTAATACTATTATGCTCCGGGGTATCGTAAAGGCTGACAACTGATAAAAGCAGAAGGTCTCCGTTATAGCGGAGACCTTCTTGTTGATTACTGTCCTATGGTCAGGATAAATATCCCTACCCCTTTATATATTGTCATAGATGTTATATGAATAGATATTGCTAATCTCCCAACCTGATGCCTGATATTTTCAGGGAGACTAGCTTTAACAAAGATACGCTTCGCATATCCATATTTCATAACGTATAAATACGCATTATATGTAGTAGAAATACTTATTTATTTTTCCGGGGGTAATTTTTATCCCTTGTTTCATGCTTGCAGGGACACTGTCGAAATATTTAAAGTACGCCTTTAACTGGAGGAAGGCAGGGAGTAGCCCCTTGGATGGCATAGGTTAAAATAATCAGAGTCGCTTCCGCAGCGACTCTGATCTTTTTTTGGGGTTAACAGATTACCCGATGAATGTCCCCGGCCGCGGGGTGCGGAGCACGGGGGTGTTGTAGCCTGTAAATGTATGGCTGGCTGTGAGACAGCTCAGGGACAGCTTTGCTGATGCATTCACTATTATTAGTCGGGCAATGGTATGCGGAGGGAAACATGTTTTTTATTTTATTTCCTTATTTGAGAATATTAGTATTTTTTGTAAATTGGAATCAAACGTTTTCCTGTCTTTTATTCACTTTATGATACCCCCATCAGCATACAGTGGCCAGGAGCAAGCTATACTTGCCGGGTTGCAACTGGGAGGCTCGCCCCGACGCACGTATGAAGAGCAACTATACAGACTGTTTTACTACCTGATCGGCGAAGGTATCCGGAAATACCATCTCACCGAAGAAGACAGCTCCAGTGCCTATTCCGATACGATTATCAGTGTGATAGACAATATTGTCCACGGCCGTTTTGAAGGACGGGCATCTCTCAAATCATATACTTATCAGATTTTTTCCAACAAATGTGTTGACATCAGGCGAAAAACTTCGACTAATAGGGAAAAGGTACATCAGACACATAGCCTGGATGCGCTTGTTGGCATGTTGCCGGACAATGCCCGTAACGTGGTGCAACAACTGATCGACAACAATAAACGCACACTGTTGCAGCAATGCCTGCGGGAAATAGGCGAGAAATGTAAGCAGATGCTGTTGTTGTTTGAAGACGGTTACAGCGACAAAGAGATTGCCACCCTGCTGGAATATAATTCCCCTGACGTGGTAAAGGTTAGCAGACGCCGATGCATGGAAAAACTGAAAGAAAAAATGCTGCCCTTCAATCATTATTATGAGTGAAACACTACACTACATAGAAGACTATTTCACCGGCGCGCTTTCGCCGGAAGAAAAGCTGGCGTTTGAACAGCGCTGTACCAGCGACCAGGCGTTTGCACAGGACGTGGCGTTTTATATCAGCGCGCGGAGTATGCTCCGGGAAGAGCTGCATGAACTGAAGCGGCAGCAGTTCTCCCTATTGAAGCCAGCGCCGGCACCGGTGAAGCGGATACGCGCCATCATGCCTTACCTGGCTGCCGCCGTGATAGCAGGCGTGTTCATCACGCTGGGCTGGTGGTTCTTTTTCAGGGCCCCATCCACACAACAAATGGCGACCCGCTATATTGATGCGCACCTGCAACAGCTGAGTGTAACGATGCATAGTGGCAGCGACAGCATTCAAAGTGGTATCAACGCCTACAACAACAAGGATTACCAACACGCAACGGCTATATTCAGCCGGCTTAGTACACAGGAAGCGACAGCAGCAGATGCCACCAGGTATCTCGGCCTTGTTTACCTTGCCACCGGTCAGTACGACCAAGCTATAGTACAGTTCAATGCATTGATGCAATTTCCGCTGTACGCCAATCCCGGTCCTTTCTATAAAGCCCTTGCACTGATGAAGCGCAATGGCTCCGGTGACCGGCAACTGGCAAAAGCGTTACTGGAAGAAGTGCGTGATAAGCAGCTTCCAGGCTCCAGGCAGGCTACTCAATGGCTTAAAAATATGTAATCATGAAAAGAAGAAACCCCATTTTACTGATAGTGATTATTATAATCATTATCATTCTGCTGCTGCTGCGGTATTGCTCCTCCTGTTCCGGTCACGTCAAACCACAGAAAGACTCGCTGGTTCAATACAAACTCCCGGAATATTATCCGGACCAGCTGGTCGTGCTGTTCAACAAAAAACCATCTGCTTCACTGATCAATAAGATCAAAGGCGATATAAAGGACAGTCTGGGCACAGAGATAGATACTGCGGGTATCACTGTTGCTACCTGCAGCAACTGTGGCACCGGCTTCTACATGGAGCTATGGAAAGCAAAGAACATACATTCCTATCTGCATGCAGAACCGGTACAGGGCGGCACACATACTGATAATACCAAGACAGTGGGCGATACCATTGTTACTATGTTCAGGAACTATAAGATGAAGATCTCCCCCGGCAATGGCAAAGATCCCAATCAATATACACTTGTACCCTCCGACCGGATTCAGCATACTAAAGATACCGTCACCGTAGCATTGCTGGATTCAGGGCTGGATACTTCCATCAATAATATCAAAACTTACCTGTGGAGGAATGTGAAAGAATCCGGTAATAACAGGGATGATGATAGCAACTGTCTTACAGATGATGAATACGGATGGAATTTTGTTGACACTACCGGCAACATTAACGACGATGCGCCTGACAAACATGGAACGCATGTAGCTATGTTCATCATTAACGAATTCCAGCGGGAGCGTACCAATAACCTGAAGCTCATGGTGTTGAAGACGCATGACCGCAACTCAGAAGGTAGCCTGTTCAACGTGATATGCGCGATGTTGTATGCAGCAGACCACCATGCCAATGTCATCAATGCCAGCTGGGGCTTCTACAGCAATTTCCCCCCGTTACCTGATGGCGGAAAAACAGGCTATGAACCGCTCGACTCTATCATCACACAGGTAATGGCATCCAAAGGCATTCTGTTTGTAACAGCCGCCGGTAACAGGATGGCGTCGGAAGATGAAAAAGCAGAAAAGGCCGGCATTGCAGTAGCTGATCTGCGTAATCTGAAAAAACGCAACTTCTTCCCTGCCTGCTTTGCCACTAACGGTAATAATGTGATAGCAGTAACGACTGTTACCGATACAGCTGTTAGTCCTACACAGAATTATTCTTCAGAATATGTTGATCTTGGCGTACTGGGGGACCGGTTTACGGATGGCTTCCTGATGTTCAAGGTACCGCTGATGCCGGGTGAAGCATATGTTTCCGGCAGCTCTTACGCTACCGGTATAGTTACCGGCAGAATTGCAGCCGGCAGCCCCACGTATATGTACAATCCGCGCAGGGGCGGCAATGCTTACAACAAGACACCTTTCTTCCAGGCGCTTGGCGGCGGGCTGCAACGTTCTGCGGCGCTCAGGGATAAAGCTGAAGTAAAAGATGGAAATTATATAAAGCACCGATAAAAAATATGCACCAACGCGTGCAACTATACTTACGGAAAAAGGCGCTCTGCATACTGCTGACACTGTACGGCTGTGTGCAGGGGGCTTTTTATGTACATGCGCAATGCCCTACCCCTGCTGTGTTCATGGACAGCATCCTCCGTATTGAGCAAAGCGATGCTGCCAGAGCGGTAAAGATCACGCAGCTGCAAACGCTACTTGCCAAGAACAGGCAATGCACTGCGGTAAAAGACAGCATCTATGCACGCATCATGCACCGGTTGGGCGACCTGTATCATTTTGAGGGTGACTGGTCCAAAGCGATCGGTTATACCAAAGAAGCGGTGGATGTGAACAGTCATAGCAAAGCGGCGCTGAAGCCGTTTCTTGTCAACAGTTATTACAATCTCGCTGTATTCTACAGCCAGCTGCATCTGTATGCAGAAGCGCATCATTATTACGACAGCTGCATACTGGCGGCCATGCCTTATCCCGGAAAACTTCCGATTGCGCTGCTGGCCTTTGAGAACAAGTCATTTAATTACTATGAAACCGGCGACTATCAGCAAGGCGCCGAGACGGCAGATCTTGGCGTGCTGGTGGCACGGAGTATAAATGACACCCTGGCCGGGGTGAAGCTGCTGGTGCAAAAGGCGCAATCGTTGTCTTCTATTAATGACACTGCCGGTGCAAGAACGGCCATCGATGCTGCCCTGGAGATGCTGCCCTCCCAGGCGCCGGTATTGGATAAAGCCAATTGCTATGCGGCTTATGCGGGTATCCTGGGTAAAGAGAGAAAATACAGGGACGCCATCGCCTACTATCAACGGGCATTGGCTGCCAACCGCAGTATACAGTGGTGGGATCTTTGCGCCAGAAATCTGATTGACCTGGGTAATCTCTATTCAGGCGCAATGAAAGACGGCGTAAAGGCCATGCGTTGCTACCAGGAAAGCGTCCGCTATGCGGAGAAATCAGGCGACCCTTACCTACTGGCAGGCGTCTGCAACAACATCGGCTACGGATACTGGACTCAGCACCAGAGCAGGAAAGCGCTGTCGTTTTATCAAAAGGCGCTCAACACGTTGCCGATGCACTTCAGCGATACTTCCCTGCGGAGCAATCCCGGTTATGACCTGTTGCGTAATGCCGCCAATGATTACCTCGTGTTCACCTTTCTGGCCAACAAAGGCGAATCGTTGCTGGCTCTCTTCAAGGAAACACGCGACAGCTCCTGGCTGCGTTATGCCCTCAGCACCTTCCGCACAGCAGACTTCACGGTGGATATGATGCGCTGGAAACAGTATGGCGAGCCCTCCCTTCTCTTCTGGCGCAACCGCACGCGGAAGATGTACGAACTGGCTGTTGAAACCTGCTACCTGCTGCACGATGCGCCTGCTGCTTTCCGTTTCTTTGAAAAAAGCAGGGCAGTGTTGCTCAATGATAAACTGAATGAGCTGGGCGCCCGGCGGTATTTATCTCCCGCAGACATTGCAAAGGAACAGGCATTGCGCATACAGATCGTTGCGTTGCAACAACAGCTGAATACCGTAGCTGCAGAGACACCCAGCTGGCAGCAGTACCAGCGGCAACTGCTCAATGCGCGCAGTGACCTGGAAAAATTTATCCGGAATCTTGAGAAAGAGCACCCGGCTTATTATCAGTATAAATATGATACTGCCGTATTAACTGTAGCGGACATACGAAAAAACCTGTTGCAGGATGGGAAGACGCTGGTGGAATACTTTACCACCGATAGCAGCGTGTTTATCCTTTCGGTGTCTGCCAATGCCTGTTCCCTGCATCGGACAACCTTCAACCCGAAAGACCTGGACGAACTGGTACAGCTATGTACCAACGCCACCATGCTCAGCCCGCAACATGAACGTTACTGCGTACTGGCATACCAGTTATACCGCCAGTGGTTTGCACCGCTACCTATTACAGGCAGCCGTATCATTATCTCCCCGGATGAATACCTGATACCTTTCGAAGCCCTGCTATCCGACAGCACCGACCAGATGAGTTATCTTATCAAACGATATGCCTTCAGTTACACCTATGCGGCCAGATCGCTGATGAAGCCGCATCCCGTTACCCAATATGGCAGCCATGACCTGCTGGGCATTGCGCCGGTGCATTATGCCGCGTATCTGCAACAGTCGGCGTTGAATGGCGCAGACCAATCGCTGGGGAACATCCGTAAAAGTTACGGCACATCGTTATGCCTGACAGATGCTTCTGCTACGAAGCAACGCTTCCTTACCGAGCTGCCCCGCAGCCGGGTGGTACAGCTATACTCCCATGCCAGCGCGAGCGGACCGGACAAGGAACCGGTGCTGTACCTGGCAGATTCTGCGCTGCGCCTACCAGAAATACAACTGTTGCAGGATTCTGTTACGTCGCTGATCATCCTCTCTACCTGCGAAGCAGGCCTTGGCCGGCATGCAGGAGGCGAAGGCGTATTAAGCCTCGCACGCGGCTTTGCACTCACCGGCATTCCCTCTATCCTCACTACATTGTGGCAGATCGATAATGAGGCCACTTATGAGCTGACAGAAAGTTTTCACCAGCACCTTGATCAGGGGTTGGAGAAAGACGTAGCATTACAACAGGCCAAACTCCGGTTCCTGGAGAACAATGATAAAGGCAGCCTCCTGCCTTACTATTGGGCCGCGAGTATATTATTCGGAGAAACCGCTCCCCTTCCACCATCCGGTACAACCGGCAGCCACACCGGTTTTCTGATCACTGCCGCATTGATCGCAGCCGCGCTGCTGCTGATTCTTCTCTTCTATAAAAAATCGAAATAAGCGCTGTTTCCCTTTCGCACCAGTATTGCGACTAATATGAATAACCCACTGGGAAACATTTTTCATTTCAAAACACTATTAACATACGTCTGTACTATTATCCAAAGAAAAACAGGTCGAAGGAACAAATGGAAGGAACCCTATCTGTATAGTTATACGACCATCTGAACCCGGGAAGAACTACACCAGATCATCCTTTGATTGGGTTGCCGGGATTATTTCTCCATGCATAAAAAACCACTACTATGGCAAAGAAGATAAAAGCCGCTTCACCGGCTACATTCAAATCAGGCTGGTTGCCTGACCTTCCCGATGCCAGGGACTTCCTGTATGCAGCGCCTTTAAAAATCATGCAAAAGCTGCCTGCAAAAGTCGACCTGCGCAAAGACTGTCCTCCTGTTTACCACCAGGGAAATCTGGGAAGCTGTACGGCCAATGCATTAGGTGCTGCTTTTGAATTTGGAAAAACGAAGGCAAAGAAGAAAGCGTTCCTTCCGTCCCGGCTTTTCCTTTACTACAATGAGCGGGTGATCATGAACACTGTGAACTCCGACAGCGGCGCCTTTCTGCGTGACGGTATAAAATCGTTGAACAAGGAAGGCGTGTGTCCTGAGGCAGACTGGACTTACGACGACAACAATGCACCCGGGGCAAAGTTCACACAAAAACCACCCCAGAGTTGTTACACGGCAGCATTGAAGAATCAGATCTTATCTTATTGGCGCGTGCCTGTAAACCTCAATTCTGTAAAGGGTTGCCTGGCAGAAGGGTATCCTTTTTCATTTGGCTTCACTGTTTACGATAGTTTCCTTAGCCCATCAGTAGCCAAAACGGGGATCATGCCTATGCCCGACATTGCCAAAGAAAGTGTTCGCGGCGGGCATGCAGTACTGGCTGTTGGCTATAACGATACCAGGCAGGCAATACTGGTAAGAAACTCCTGGGGACCGGGCTGGGGCATTAAAGGGTATTTCTGGATGCCCTACGCGCACATTTCCAGCCCGGCTTATTGCGGCGACTTCTGGACCATACGTTCTGTAGAATAAACATTATCAAAACAAATCTTACATCTTAAAGTGGAGTATGCCGAAAATCCATATTTCAAAGAGTAGGCAAAAAATTAACCCCAATATGAAGTACAAAAAATTAACTTATGCGGACCCACACGACACCCCATCTTCAAAAACGCTTAAGGCTGTTGTTAACGGATCAAATGATTGGTATGGTGCATGCAGCCTTGAAAACTTCAGTAGTGCAAGTTCATTAAGCCTTACTCATGAGGATGCACAAGGCTTTTTAGATTATCCCACAGGTTTCGCCGGCAAAGCCGCCAATTTCTGGTTCAAGGATGCAGGTGTTCAGGTATGGGGTTACGAAGAAGCTTATGACAACTGGCAAGACACGTACGGCATGGATGCAGTAACTGTCTTCTATCACTCCGGGCATGGCAATATGGATGGCAACGGCGTATTTCAGGCGCCGCTTGGCGCCAAGTGGGACAACAGAGACTGGACATTCAGCAATCAGATGGCATTTGCCAATGAGGAGCTGCGCTATTTGTTTTTCTCTACCTGTCTTTCGCTTAGAGTATCCGGCACCAATAACCCGGTGAAGACCTGGTGGAACCCCAATAAAGGGGGGCTTCGCATGTTGTTTGGTTATGAAACCACCAGTGTGGATGATCCCAATTACGGTAAATTCTTTTGGGAAGAATGGAAAAAAGGGAAATCGTTTGCCCGTGCGTTTTTAGATGCCAGCTGGCGTATCAGCCATGGCCAGGTACCAACGGTAATGGCAAGTGGCGCCAACCAGGCAGAAGCTGTCAATATGCTTAATAATGAAAAATTCTTTTCCCGTGCTGCTGCCGTAAAAAACTGGTATCAATGGCAATGGGTAGGCACACTTCCGTCAAGTGCACCGAAAGCATCGCTGCTTATCATGCCTAAGCAGGCAAATGCCATCATTCTCGGCAAAGATATCTTTGATGATGAACGCATCGGCAAAATAGCCAACGAGCTGGGGCTTACAAAGACTCAGGCAGAAACTGTTCTGTTTGATGCAGATGGCAACAGGGTACTAAAGGGTAAAGATATTCTTCTGAATGTGAACCGTGAAGGTGCATTGAATATTCATCTTGCTGCCCCCAATACAGCAAACAAAAATGCTATTGCTCCATCTAAAGCAACCAGTATTGCGCAAAAGGCCATTAAAGATCTCGGCTTTGACAAAGGCATTGAACTGAAAGAGGGGAATATGCGCCACCGCCTTACCTGTGGCGGTACTACCAAAGGTTCCGGCCAGATAGATGAAACGACTGTGGTAGAAACGATTGTACAATTCAGGCAGGCACACAAAGGAATTGAAAGCATTAATTCCGATCATGGCCTTATCACGGTATCTGTTGACAACGATGGCAACGTCACCAATATCTACAATTCAACCAAACAGGTGCTGGGCGAAACACAAAAGCCTTCTTCCATTATTGCATCACCGAAAGCGTCTCAAAAAGAGGCGGTATCGGTTGAAGATGTATTCAGGAGTAAAATTGCAGCTATTGCAAGTGCTTCCGGCAATGGTCACAACGGCCAGTTAAAGGCAGCAGATTCAGCGGCTGCTACTGTATTGCGCGAAACCATTGGTTATGACTTTTCAGACAACCTGGGACTGGTTACGCATCAGAAAGACGTTGAGATTGCCCTTACCGAACAATTTAAAAAACGTTACAAATTACGTGTACCGGTAATGGGATGATACAGGCGTAAAGTTTTATCGCGCAAGAAATAAAGGAGGGTTCTGTACCTCCTTTATTTCTACAGTCTATTGTATTTTAATCACTTTTGATATGGTCCTTTCGTTTCCCTGTTCCAGTTGTAACAGGTAGAGCCCAGCAGGATAATTTCCGGTACTGAGTTCCAGCGTATAAGTACCAGGACCGGCATTTTCCTGCCTTAGCGGGTAAACGGATTTTCCGTTTGACCCAATTAGTTGCAGGTTCAGACAGCCTGCCTTGTTAACCGTGTAGCGAATCGTCAGATTACGGGTGAAAGGATTGGGGTAGGCTTGTAACTGAAACCTGTCCAGCCTGACAACTTTATTACTTTTAGTAAAAGCGCTCCTGGCAAAAACAGGCTCCTGTGGTCTTGTTGATGGCGGGCAAGTGAGGAGTTCTGTAAGTAGCTCACCGTCACTGTTATTGCTGCTATCTAATGTAGTAGCGGCAATGTATAATTTGTGATCCGGGCCGATAAGGGCGCCACCTGGAATAAAAGGATGCAGAGATATTACCTTTGCTAAAATACCCGCTGTATCAAAGCGGATAAAGAAGGTTTCCACCTTCCAGGTATTAGTACGTTCCTGCCCAGCCACAAAAATACGCTGACAGTCGACTACCGTGCCAGTTAATCTATTTCCACTACCTACTTCGCCTACAATTTTCCCTTCGTTATTAACCTCTCCGATATTTATACTAGACACATAATGATTATCGGTATCGTATATTTTTTCATTACCATAGTTGTTGCTATCGTCTGCCAGTGTATCAACACGTGATACAACCATAAAAGGAAGATAAAAGGCATCTGAAATTTCTCCGTTTATTTGTGCCGCAGTCACAAATAATACATCGCCTGGCTCATGAATGACAGACTCATGGACTTGATTTAAACTGCTATCCAGTTGTAACTTGAACGCGTCTGTACCTGTGTTTCCTCCGGAGCGTTTAGCTCCCACTATTACTAAGCCTTTGTTAATAGTGGGAACGAATTGTACGTTGTCATTTGTGTAATTTCCGGAATAAGATCTGGCATATAATACGGCGCCAAGGCTATCCAATTCCAGGAGCTTTAATGCTCCGTTTTCACTACCCGTAATAATAACAGAATGCCGTTGACGTACCGCACCTACAAAAGAATTAACGCATGTCAGGTTCCGGCTCCAAATCTGGATTCCGCTACTGTCGGTACAAACAATCCTGCTCGTCATACCAGCCGTGCCCCTGTTGAATAACCCTGTTACAAAATAGTGGTTGCCTAGAACGGCTAACGAAAGCAGGGAATCCCTTCCTGTACCTCCCAACGTCTGACTCCATATTTTATGCCCGGCTGTATCCATCTTTTCCAGCCATATATCGGTCAGCCCATGATTCTCTCCGCCAATATCTCCGTCATTAGATGCAGTGGTACCGCCCAACAGTAACTGCCCCTGAGGAGTGAGGGCAATTGCACTGAAGCCGTCCTGCCCCGAGCCCCCTTCATCTACATGATCTTGCTCTGCAATGCCAGCCCCCGGCGGTAACACTGTTACTCCGACAGGTACCCGTGCAGTGGTACATCCATTGCGTTTGGCTTCCACATAGAAGGTGGTATCGGCAAGCAGTAAATCTGTAAAAAAGATATCACCGGAATCTAAAGGTGTCCCTCCGGTTGGAGCTGTATACCAGTATAGCCCGGCTCCTGGTGGTCCGGCCGCGAGCAAGACAGCGCCTGCCTCACTGCAATGCCCTACCACGTCATCCTGTACATCCACGCCTGGCATGGACCTGCCAGCATAGTTAACATTCAAGGCGATGAATGCGCCTATCAGGCCCGCATTCAGTCTTATTTCCACGCGATCAAAGGCGTGTGCAGGAACCCATGTAAGCAACATCTGCTGCGGTGTAATTAATCTCAGGTCAATCAGCGACCCTGTAATGTACACACGGTCGTTGTTAAAAGTATTGCCATTGTAGGTTGCCACCTCTACCCCTCCCAATAAGGAAAGATCTAACAGCTTCACCGGGAAAGACAACATTAATTTTACACTATCACCCTGGTGGCTGACTGTAGGAAAAATAACGGTTTGCTGGGCGTAACCAGCTATAGAGAGGTCTACCCGCAGAGAGGAATAAGTAGAGACGTCATCATCCACCGCCAGCGCAGGATTATCCACGCTGCAGGATATGCACAACAGCCCACCGATCCGGGAGGTTTGGGACGTTGCAGCATCGCAGGGTATGTTCTGGGAGACAGCATAAAGACAGGACCACAATAGCGTACATACAGACAATAAACCGCTTCTCCAAAAGCAGTGCTGCTTTGCAAGGATATTGGATTTCATAATGGGCAATTTTAGATATTGGGGTACTCAAAAAATGATAACAGAGACGCTTTCTCTCCAGCTGGTAGCAGATTATGACCGTAAAGAGCCTTTTACAATGTCAGAAAGATAAGATACAACATATGCTATTTTTCAGCGGAGCTAAGGGCTTTCATCATCTGGCAGCATATCGACTTTATCAAAGGTAAGATAAAGTAGTGGACACATAACATTATTTACCATTATTGATGCAGCCATATCGCCGTACCATGCGACAGCATCTCACTACGCGCCATCAACAACAGGAATCCTTACCAATATACTCCATCCAAAAACAGCACAGACACCAAACACAGCACCACTGCCACTTCTCCGCAGCAAACAACAACAACATATCAACAGAAAACCTCTGCTGCGACAATAACGCACATACGTTAATCCTTCATAAAGCATATTTTTTTCAATCTTTTTTTCTATATATTTATAAAGCTAAAACAGAGAAAACCTGTAGCCCTGATTCTACCTTAACAGCCCAAAAAACCCTTAAACGCTAAATCTGAACACCGACAATTATTACCGGCAAAAGACCCAGCAACGTTTTTTCTCTTTTTTTCAGAAAACTTTAATCGCTTATGAAAACGGTAACATAATCTCTCCCTTAATATTCATTTAAACCAAAATCTGAACCTCATGAAAAAGACACTATGCCTTTTCGCTATTCTCATGGCGTTAGTGATCCTTTCGTATGCCCAGCAACGACAGGTCACCGGGAAAGTAACCAGTAACAGTTCGCCCGTTCCGTATGTCTCGGTGCAGGTGAAAGGCGCCAATAGCGGCGCTGTCACTGATCAACAGGGACAGTTTAAATTAAAGGTTACAGGCAACGACGCTATACTGGTGATCAGAAGCGTTGGGTACATATCAAAGGAAGTACCTGTAGGCGATGCTTCTGACCTGCATATCACCTTGCAGCAGGACGACAAGACGATGCAGGAAGTGGTGATCACAGCGCTTAACGTGAGAAGGGAAAAGAAATCACTCGGGTATTCCGTGCAGGAAGTGAAAGGCGCGGATCTTAACCAGACCAAAGACGCCAACTTCATCAACACCCTCAGCGGGAAAGTGGCAGGGATACAGGTGACGGGATCGTCGGGTAATATGGGCGGATCAGCGAGGATCACTATCCGCGGCGTCAATTCCATTTTCGGGAACAACAACCCGCTCTTTGTGGTGGATGGTATCCCTATGGACAACAGTAACTTCACCGGCAACACGCCTATCGCAGGGCTGGACCAGGAACGCGGCCGTGGTGGTTACGATTATGGTAACGCTATCCAGGACATCAACCCCGCCGACATCGAATCTTTATCTGTACTGAAAGGCGCCGCCGCTTCTGCCTTGTATGGTACGCGTGGCTCCAACGGTGTTATCGTTATTACCACCAAAAAATCCAAAGCCGGTGTTGGTAAAGGCCTGGGAGTTACCTACAACCTCGGTGCACAGCTGGAAAAAGTATACATACTGCCTAAATATCAGAATGAATATGGCGGTGGTTACAATTTCGAGAAACTGTATGTAAGAGACCATCCTGAAGGATTTAAAAATGGTAAAGCCACTTATGATGACAACGATGGGAAAGGGCCATATGACCTCGTTCCGGGATACGAGCCGGATGTATCCTGGGGTCCTAAATTCGATGGCAGGCTGGTAAGGCACTGGTGGTCATGGGATGAGAACAAACAGAATCCCGATTTCGGTGTAGCCGCTCCGTGGGTAGCGCATCCCGACAACAACCGCAGCTTCTTTGAAACAGGCCGTACGATCACTAACAGTGTAGCCGTTACCGGGTCTAACGAAAAAGGCGCTTTCCGGCTCGCCTATACGAACATGGATCAGAAGTTTGTGCTCCCCAATTCAAAACTCCGGCGTAACATCGTAAGCTTCAACGGTAACTACTTTATCTCAGAAAGGCTGGAAGCCTTCATTGGCGTAAATTACACCAGTACTGACGCATTGGGAAGAACCGGTACCGGTTATCACGGCAGGAACGTGATGCAGGGTTTCTCTGAATTTGGCCACCGCGACTGGGATATGGACCGCCTGAAGAATTACTACTATCCTTATGACGGCTCGCAGCGCAGCTGGAACCGTGCGTCGTGGGATGACCCGACAACTAAATACACTGACAACCCCTACTGGATCCGGTACAAAAACTATGAAACCGATCAGCGCTACCGTGTGTATGGCAATGCCGGCCTCAATCTGAAGCTGACTGATTATCTCTCTGTAACCGGTAAGTTCATGACCGACTTTTATACAGACAGCCGCCAGGAAAGAGTAGCTATCGGTTCCCAGGGTATCCCCTCCTATATTGAAGCGACCCGTTATGTGAGAGAGAATAACTTTGAAGGCCGTATCAATTTCAACAAATCATTTGGCCGCGACTTCTCCCTGTCAGCCTTTGCAGGCGCTAACAGAAGAGAGAAATATTACAAGCTCACCGGCGGTGAAAGCAAGGACGGGCTGAACATAGACGGGTGGTACAACCTGGCCAATTCCAAGCAGCCCGCCAGAGCATATGACCGGCTGGAGAAACTGCGCGAGAATGCCCTCTTCGCCAGTGCTTCACTGGGATACAAGGGCTTACTGTACCTGGATGCCACCGGCAGGAATGAGTGGTCCAGTACACTACCGGCAGCCAACAACTCCTACTTCTTCCCTTCTGTTTCCGGCTCCTTCATCTTCTCTGAACTGGGCGGACTGAAGAGCACCGGATGGTTGTCGTTCGGTAAGTTAAGACTGGGATGGGCACAAGTAGGTAAGGGTACCGATCCTTACAATACCGTGCTGGCTTACCTCGCAGAAGAGAACTTCGGTTCTACCGCCAATATCACTGTCCCCGACAAACTGAACAACACCAATATAAAACCGGAGATCACCACGGAAGTAGAAGCCGGGCTGGAAGTACGTTTCTTCGATAACAGGCTGGGCTTTGATCTCAGCGTTTATGACAAGAAGTCGAAAGATCAGATCATACCGCTTACTATTTCTGCATCTTCCGGTTATACCACCGCTATCATCAATGCAGGGCTGATCCGCAACAGGGGATTTGAACTGGCATTAACAGGAACGCCTATACGCACCAGGAGCGGTTTCACGTGGGATCTGGGTTTCAACATTGCCCGCAACAAAAACAAAATTGAGAAGCTGTATGAAGATGCGGCAAAAGGCATCCGGGTGACTAACCTGCTGCTGGCCAACGCGCCCTTTGCCGTATCTGTGAATGCGCGCGAAGGAGAAGCCTATGGCTCTATTGTAGGATATGCCATTAAGCGTGATGAGCAGGGCCGCAAGCTGGTGGGGGACGATGGCCGTTACATCAGGGATGACAAACAAACAGTGCTGGGTAATGCATTACCCGATTATACCGGCGGTTTTAACAGTGTATTCAATTATAAAGGCATCTCGCTGGGCGTTAGCTTCGATTTCCAGATAGGCGGCAAATATTTCTCCACCACCACCATGTTTGGCCGGCAGTCCGGTATCCTGGCTGAGACGGCGGAAAACGGCATCCGTGAAAAA
Organism: Chitinophaga sp.; assembly: GCF_035538455.1. GTDB lineage: Bacteria > Bacteroidota > Bacteroidia > Chitinophagales > Chitinophagaceae > Chitinophaga. The sequence continues at coordinate 5,752 of NZ_DATLKJ010000167.1, read as the reverse complement.
GGCGCTGTAGCAGATGGATATACCGTTGATGGCAAAGTCAATACAAAGAACATTTCTGCATACGATCATTTCAACGACAACAACGGATACAGGATACAGGAGCTGGATATGTGGGATGCCGGTTATCTTTATCTCAAAGAGATCAGTCTTGGTTATACGTTTACTAAGTCGTTTGTATCCAAACTGCATCTCCGTGATCTGCGGCTTTCCCTCTCTGCGAGGAATGTGTGGCTGATCAGCACAGATAATCCGCACCTTGATCCTACCAACCTCGCCATATCTTCCGGTAACGTGCAGGGCATTGAAGCCGCTGTGTTACCTTCTGTACGTTCATTTGGCGCCAATCTCTCTGTTTCCTTCTAAAAAAATGCTATCATGAAAATATCCACATATAAATACTGCTACCTGCTGCTTACCGCGTTGCTGTTGCTCAGTGCCTGCACCAAGAAATTTGATGAGATCAACACGGACCCCAACAATCCGAAAACAACTGATCCGGGCTACCTGCTGGTATCTGCGCAGAAGAAAGCCATCGACAACATCTGGAATGAATGGAACAACGGCCGTACGGGACTGCACTATGCGCAGTACTGGTCTGCCACTACCTACTCCAACGAAAGCCGCTACCAGATCCGTGAAAACCAGAACAACACTTTCTGGAACCTCCTGTATGCCGGCACCCTCAAAGACCTTAGTGAGATTATCCGGATCAACAAGGTTAAGGTGCTAAGTTATTCCAAGAACCAGATTGCCATTGCGGAGATATTCAAGGCATGGGCCTTCCACATGCTTACGGATGTTTATGAAGACGTACCCTACACTTCTGCGCTCAACGGCCTGGACAAGCCCAACAGCGAATATGATAAAGCGTCCGATATCTACACGGGCCTGCTGAAATCCCTCGCCGAGCAAGTGACGAACCTGGACATTTCGCAGGAATCTTTCGTTCCTAAAACGGACATCATCTATGGCGGTAACGTGGCCAAATGGAAACGCTTTGCCAATTCATTGCGGCTGAGGATAGCGATGCGTGTCAGCGATGTGCCTTCCATGCAGGCGCTGGTGAAGCAGACCATCAATGATGCCGTTGCCTCCGGTGTATTCACATCTAATGCAGATAACGCTATCTTCCGCTACCAGGATGCGCCGCCGAACAACAATACCTTGAATGAGTCCTATAAATCGCGTACCGACTTTGCCATGTGCAAAACGCTGGTAGATTACCTGCTTTCCGTTAATGATCCGCGGCTGCCGATCTATGCAGCGCCAGCCAAAGACAACGGCAAGTATATTGGTAAAGCCTATGGCCTCAACCAGCAGAACGGTGAAACCATTCCCAACGGCGCCATATCGCTGCCGGGTGCGGCCGTACTGGATGCCAAATCGCCGGGCGTATATATGGACTATGCAGAAGTAGAATTTATCCTGGCGGAAGCTGTAGAAAGAGGCTATATCAGCGGTTCTGCTGAGAGCCATTACAAAAATGGTATCCGCGCATCCATGGAAGACCGGGGCGTAGCTGCTGCCGACATTGATCCTTATATTGCCCGTGTGCCTTACAATGGCGGCCAGTGGAAGAATGTCATCGGAACACAGAAATGGATTGCGATGTATATGCAGGGACTGGAAGGATGGTTTGAAAGAATCCGGCTCGATATTAAGAAGCCCAACGGCGATATTCTCTTTGTACCTCCTGTAGATGGTTCACTGGATCGTGATGTAACAGTAGTGCCTACACGAATGACATACCCGGTAGATGAACAACAGCTGAATAAAAGCAATTATGACAAAGCCGTACAATCCATAGGCGGCAGGGACAGTAAGGCGGCAAAGCATTTCTGGGACCTCTATTAATATTTTGATATTTTGATATTTTGAGATGTAGGAATTTAAATGCAGCGAAGATTGATATTTCTTGTTTATTTAAATGTAATTGCCGTTGCATTAAAATTCCTACATCACAAAATCTCAAAATCCACAAATCTCAAAATTCATAAATCCCGCGGATCAATATCCATCAGCGGATACTTTTCATAATCTTTCAGGAAGAAGTGCCACCACTCCGTTTCGAAGGCTTTGAAGCCGTATTCCTCCATGATGGCTCTCAGCATGGTGCGATTGTTCAATGCTTCTGCATCGCAGGCAAGGTAGGTGTAATGTGCTTTCTCTGTGAAATCATCATACCCTGAGGGCATCCTTACGGGTTTGCCGGTACGCAGATTTATCAGTGTCAGGTCTACGGTTACGCCGCGGTTATGGCCGGAACCTTTCTTAGGATCTGCTACATAGCGGTCATCTCCTATTTCCTCCCACATCTTTTCTGTAACGCGGTAAGGCCTGTAGGCATCAAAGATCAGCAGACCCAATCCATTTTTATTCAGGGTTGCCTGTATCTCTTTCAGGGTTTCGGCTGCCGCGCGCCGCAGGTAAGCATATGGGTGCGGGTACAATTTGCGGTGCATGAAATTATTGCGGGTGGCATACCGTATATCCAGCTTAATGCCGGGAATAAAAGTACGCAGATCTACCAGTGCCTGGCTACTGTCGGTCGCCACCAGCTGGCGATACAGCGTGATATTGTCTACTACCGGCAAGCCGTATTTGTTCGGGGGTATGCCTTGCGCCATTACTATTGTACTGCCGGTTATGACTAACAACCATGCATACACGCTTATTACTATTTTCATGCGATCAGATAGATTGATTGTTTGATCAGAAATCCACTCCCAGCCTGGGTCTTTTATCTTCGTTGGCTACCCGGAAGCCGGTGCTGCGGAAATACCATCCTTCCGGATTCGTTTCTATGGAGAAATATTTCATAACATAACGGGGTGTTTGTGTATAAAAATAGGAAAGCGCGGTGGTAAATGGTGCGTGCATGGGATATTTTTTGTACCTTCAGAAACAGACAACAGAACAATTGTCTTTATCCTAACATCAGCCCGAAAGAACACTTGATATTTTGTCAACCTTTAAACCGTATTAACCCAGGGCCTCCACCGTACCGGCTGTAAAGTGTTTCATCTCAACCTAAATCAAAACCCAAAATTACCGAACATGAATAATCTGTTCAAAGCAGGATTATGTATCCTCATGTGTAGTACTATCTTTATTTCCTGTCGTAAAGACCAGACGGAGGAAAAACCTAAAACCGCCATTTCCGGGGATGTGATTGCGCAGATCAAAGCCCTGGGATTTAACACCAATGAATTAAGAAGAGTGGATGATGGTTATGTTGTAGAAGGAGACATCTTTCTGTCCGACAAATCACTCACCCAGAAAGCAGACGGCAAAAAGCTGCTCATTGCCAAAGAAGAGCAGTACCGCACCAATAACCTGATCGCAGCTAACGGTCACCGGGAGATCACGGTATCTGTTACGGGTCTTCCTCCTGCCTATGTAGCCGCTACAGATGAAGCCATTGCGCGCTACAATGCACAGGGGTTGCGTATTACATTCAGGAGAGTAAACAGCGGAGGCGAGATTGATATTATCAATGCGAACCTGGGCTGGGGCATTCTTGGGCAGTCTGCCGGCTTCCCTGATGCCAACGGCAATCCTCCAAGCCCCATCAAACTCAACGCGGGGTATATCGGTAACAGTCCCAATCAGGCTTACATGGCTACCATTATTGCCCATGAGATAGGCCATACTATCGGGTTCCGCCATACCGACTATTTCAACCGTGCATACAGCTGCGGCTCCGGCGGCAATGAAGGCGATGCAGGCGTAGGCGCTATCAACATCCCCGGTACACCAACTGCCGCTGATCCCAACAGCTGGATGCTGGCCTGCGTAGGCGCCAATGTAAGCCGTCCGTTCAATGCAAACGATGTGATTGCCCTGCGATACCTCTACGGACAATCAGGCGGCGGCAATCCTATTCCTGATGGCGTATACAAAATCGTCAGCGATGCCAGCGGCAAAGTGGTGGATGTAGATGCCAACACCATTGGTAACGATGGTGCTATTGTACAACAATGGGACTGGTTGAACGGCAACAATCAGAAGTGGCAGTTCAACTACCTGGGTAATGGCTACTATCGCATCACCAGTGTTGCCAGTGGTAAAGTGCTGGATGTAGATGCCAATACCATCGGTAATGACGGTGCACGCGTGCAGCAATGGAGCTGGCTTTCAGGCGACAACCAGCAATGGGCGCTCCGCGCTGAAGCGAATGGCTCCTATGCGATTATCAGCAAAGCAAGTGGTAAAGTACTGGACGTAGACGCCAATACCATTGGTAACAATGGCGCCTTTATCCAACAATGGACCTGGCTGAACGGCGCCAATCAGCGCTGGTACATCCAGACACCCTGATAACACTGCATGATAAAGCCGGCGTGGAGGCCCGCTATTCATTATAGTTGAACTATTACCGGACGCGTGAGAAGTCTGCATTCGCAGTAACAGATAATAACGGAAAACGTGATACATACCAGAAGGCGTCCTCAACAGGGCGCCTTCTTTGTTCAATAAAGATGGGACGGTTACTATACAAAACAACAATAATACAAATGTTACAATAACCTTTCTTCTGTCTGCATGAGGTCTATCACTTTGAATTTAACATCGTTCTCTCCTTTTATGAACAACTGCACCAGGTCAGGATCATGCCATTCCACATTATGCCGCAGAAAATCCAGGAATCCATCCATTTTCAGGGAATGATAAGCTATCATCTGGATATGGTTGAAGAGGTTCCCGTTGTACCAATGGCGGGGCATACTTTTATTCCTCAGTGAAGTGATATAAAAACGTTCGCTTCTGCCGGTGAACAGTTTTATCTTTTCAATAATACTGTTCTCATCATCCAGCGAACTAAATGAAAGGATAAGATTGGTTACGTTGTTCATAAGGTCAGTTTTTCATGTTTTTCTTACTTGACATATGGCCTTTGCCTCCCCGTGTGACAGGTACTATGCAGTTGGCAGAATCGCGACATACAGGTATTTCGGTTATATACAAAAAATATCCGGCGCCTTTATTCCATTGTGACGGGATGCCATTGGAGCGTTACACATGACTATTTTCCCATTCTTCATTCTGTTGATACGTTCTCCAGGAAAAACACTATGGCATCGAGGCTAACACCAAAGCCCAACAAACAATTCAGAAAAAACAAGGTCAAACAATAAATAAATTCAGTTTATTCTCTCTCAGATATGAGCACAAGCTAAACAAAGTAAACCGAAAATAAGGAGTCCCATTTTGTTATTTATATGTTAACCGGCATACAATATACTTATCCTCTTTAAGCCACCGTATTACATATGATGAGATCGCTTCTATAAAATATTCTTACCATGCGTCACACCGTCAAGATACCATCATTTTATTTTCAAAAACGATTATACATCACCGTTGGTAATCCTGCAAATGTTACAAAAGACGGTTTATTATTTGGCTCTTTTGGATTCTTCTTCGGCCCCTGTTTTCCGTTTGCGGGGAAGTTTCTTCTGCTTACCGAAGTTCCAGGCGAAGGATGCTTTCACAAACCGGTTCTCAAAGCGATCGGTAGCTTCTCTTCTGATGCCGCCGAAGTTGAGGTGACTTCTGATCACCATCTGATCAAAGATATTCAGGGCGTTGAGGGTGATGGTGGCTCTGTTATTCAGTATCTTCTTTTGTGCGCCAATATCGATCTTCCACATAGCATCGTCTTTAAACGCGCCATAGTTGAAAGGTCCGATCAGTGAGCAGGAAATATCCAGTGTGATGCTGGCGTGTAATGTGAAGGTATGTTGTGTAT